>JAFYCS010000031.1 GCA_017539565.1 Lachnospiraceae bacterium | reverse complement strand
ATGACCGGTGTTCATAGCCTGCACCATATCAAGCGCTTCACTCCCTCTCACCTCTCCGACCACGATCCTGTCCGGCCTCATGCGAAGACTGGACTTGATCAGGTCGCGCATAGTGATCTCTTTACAGCCCTCTACATTGGCATTACGTGTTTCCAGTCTGACAAGATTCGGTACTCCCTGAATCTGAAGCTCGGCACTGTCTTCGATGGTTATTATCCTCTCATCCTTAGGGATGAAATTTGAAAGGGCGTTCAGAAAAGTTGTCTTTCCCGATCCGGTCCCACCCGATATAAAGATGTTATATCCCGCCACCACCAGCTGTTTCAGGAAATCAATAACCTCCTGGGTTATGGCCCCGAAACGTTTCAGATCTTCCATCTGCATCGGCTTTTCGGGAAAACGCCTGATAGTGACTATGGGCCCGTTTAAGGCCACCGGTGCCAGTACTACGTTTACACGGGATCCGTCCTCCAGTCTCGCATCCACGATCGGAGAAGACTCATTCACAGTACGATTGCATCTGGCAACTATCTGCTGTATCACATCCTCAAGTTTTTCATCCGAAGAAAAACTCTTTTCCCAGCGTACCAGTCTTCCTGCACGTTCTACAAAGATCGCGGTGTAGCCGTTGATCATAACCTCCGATATAGCCTTGTTTTCCAGTATTTCCTGTAATATATCCATGCGTCTGATGGTATAGAACAGATCCCTGGATAGTTCCCGCTTCTCTTCAAACGTAAGCCCAAGACTGCGCCCCTCAGCTACCAGTGCCGAATCGATCAACTCCCGGACCTGATCGTCATCAACCTCCTTATCCATAGGAAGCTGTCCCATTATCCTGTCCTTAAGCTTTCCCCTGATTTCTTCCATATCCTTCATCTGCCTTCTTCCTCCAAAAGTTTCCGCACATATACAGCCAGTTCCGAATAAGGCAGTTCCTCTATGCTTGCCGGCAGTTTCTTAAAACGCGGCAGTTCACATTTAAGTGATCGTTCCAGAACATCCTTATAATCAAGACTCTTAAGCAGCTCTTCATATTGTTCCATCCGCGAAAGAGCCATTCCCTCTCTGTCTGATATCGTGTAAATGTAATCACACTGTCTCAGTACATTCAGCAGACCGTGTACCATCTCCGAAAGATCCAGTATCACATTATCGTATGTCCCCAGCTCCTTAAGCGTCTCTATAAGCATCAGCCAGCTTTCCTCCCTTACCTGTCCCAGGTCCACAAAGGAGAATGCGGGAGAGATATAATCCAGACCATTAACGTTCCCGACCATGCTTTCAAGCTTATAAACAAGCCTCTCCTTGCCGCCCTGCATGTAATAGACCAGATCCGTCAGATCCCTGTCCCCTGATCCGCTTAACAATCCTGCCAGCCCGGAGAAGGGCTCAAAGTTCAGATACAGTACGCTGCCCTTTTTTGCCATCATCTCTCCCATGAGAAGAGAAACGCTGCTTTGGATTGACCTTCCAACCGGTGAAAACACGCCATACAAAACCGTTTTCTTATCACCCTTTCCGCCGAAAGCACTCCCTGTCTGCGGAGCATATTTCTCCATGATCTCCTGCCTTATCTTTTCACCGGACTGATACTTCCGTATGTATGCTGACGCTTCCGGGATACCGTTCTTTTCTTTCAGCAGCAACAAAGGCGGGCGTCTGTCTTCATCAAGCTCACATACATCCCTGTAAAATCCTTCCGAAGCCAGTACCAGACTGAACCGTCCCTTTTTAAGCTCCTGCCTGAAAGCCTCCCTGTCACTGTATCCGCTTACCGTAAACGGAAACGACTCTCTTTGGCTCAACAGTTCCTGTAATCTATATACATATTCTTCATCCTTGTCACACAAAGCCATGATATCCTTCATTTACCGCTCCTCTCTTCATATCATCATGATCAAAGCAGCCAGCAGAACGGGAACGCTGAAATGAATGTACGTCCTCCCCTTAAAGCGCTTCGCAGCCGCAGCCGGAAAGCCGATTATCAACGCAATGAGGAAGGAGATCAATAATATCTTCCAACCCGCTGCAAAGCCCGTCATGGCAGCCAGCGCACTCATCAGTTTCCCATCCCCGCCCCGCATGGCCTTTATCATAAACAGCAGGAAGCAGATACCGAATATCGCTGCTGCCGCTGTTATCGAAGACACCAGTCCCTGCAGGCCGGCCTTTTCAAATCTGTATATAAGGCCGGCCGCCAGGCCTGTTAAAGTTAAAGCATCAGGTATCCTGTCCGTCCACAGGTCCGCCGTGACCGTCAGAACGAGCAGGCATATCATCATTGCCGTCGGCATTGCCGTATACCTCCCATCTGCAAAGAAATGACAACAAACACACAAATAAAGCTCTTAAACCATATACCATTAAATCTTGGGAATACTGTTGATCGAACTATCCCTGATTACAGCTGCTAAATGACTGCAAATGGGGGTCAACAGACCGCCGCGGCAGATGCCGCTTCAACTTGACGCGATGATAGCACGTGACGGAACATATTGCAAGCATAAATTTTCACATAATTGAATTGTAACCATATTTCAAAATATCTTTTTTCCCGCTGTCACACATCTTCCGCACAGGTCAAAATTTTTTTTTGGCATTATTTTATGTTACCCCGGCAATAATACACAAATCATCAGATTGACAGAAAAAAGCACAAGGAATATAATATATTTTGTGAAATTTTTATCAATAACACAGTATGAAAGGCTTGGTCAATGAGCGAGCACATAGAAACCGCCGAAAAAAAGAACAAGATAGCCGTTTTTACCAACGGATGGGGCTGCGAGTTTTTGAGCGAAGTATTTGAAGGAATACGCAAAGAAGCCGAAGCTGACTGTGTAGATATATTTGTATTCCTCACTTATCACCTTCCCGTAGGTGTCAACAGCACCGTCAGAAAGCAGATGCAGCTTTTCCATCTCTTTGATCCCAAAGAATACGATGGTATCATAGTTCTGGCCAACACTTTAAATACAACCGAAGAACAGGAAACCATAAAAAATATCGTTTCCAACTGTTCCATCCCTGCCGTAACTACCGCTCTGCGCATGCCGGGCGCTGCATTGATAGGCACGGATAACTATCACGGTGCCAACGAACTGGCCGAACATATCATCGAGCACCACGGTGCTAAAGATATAGTTTTCGTCAGCGGATATGAAGGCAATGAAGAAAGTGCCATCCGCAAGAAAGCTATTGATGACGTACTGTCCAGACAGGGACTGAAAGTACGTGAGACCATACATTGTAATTTTGATTTTTATATGGCAACACTTATCATACAGGACTGGATCGATGCCGGTAATAAACTCCCCGACGCCTTCGTCTGCGCAAACGACCACATGGCTCTTGGTGTGATCTCTGCTCTTTATGTTAAGGGCATTAAGGTTCCCGAAGAAGTCATGGTTACCGGTTATGATGATATACTCGATGCCAGGTTTTCATACCCTTCTGTAGCCACCGTTTCCAGACAGCTGGGAGAACTTGGTTCTCAGGCATATAAAGAACTCAGGCATCAGATGGAAGAGCGTGATCCTTCACGCGAGATCATTATCAAATCTCATTTTATCCCTACAGAGAGCTGCGGATGTCCCACATCTGAGGCTACTGTTGATCTGCGTCTCAAGAAGATGCGTAATTTCTTCTACGAGAATAATGAGACCAATATGGTGGACTTCTTCTTCCAGGAAATAAGGGTCGCGATGGCCCAGACCGAAAACAAAGAGCAGTTCCATTCCATCGCGGACAAAACGCTTGGACGCAGGGACTTTTTCGGTAAGAATTATTGCATATGCACAGAGCCTCTGTTCTTTGAACTCGATGATAACGCCAACCGCAAAGCCAGCGAACGCTATCATGCCCAGATGGATGTTCTGTACGAGATCCGCGACGGAAAACCTGCTGAACTGCGTATGTTCAACAGCTCCGAGATATATCCCGGTTATAAGTATGAGCCGGGCAAGTCAAACATATATCTTTTATCCGCAATGTTCGGCAATAATATGTCTATAGGATACATGATACTCAAAAATTATCCCCAGATCATGTATGACCTGCGCTTCAAAAGATGGCTTAACAACATGGAAAGCCTTCTTATCACCGTAAGACAGTATATGTTCTCACAAAAGGCAAACCGTCAGCTCAGCGAGATCTACATGAACGACTTTCTTACCGGCATGTATAACCGTACCGGCTGTGAGGATGTTCTCTTCTCTTACATTGAAAAGCGCAAGACCGAAGGTAAATTTACCACATTGCTGTTTGCGGATATCAACTTCATGAAAAAGATCAATGACGGTTACGGCCATTTAAACGGTGACCTTGCAATCAAGGCCACCGCCCGCGCCCTGCGTAATGCTCTTTCTGAAGGCTGGCTGTTCGGACGTTACGGTGGTGACGAGTTTATTGCCGTAGGCCCCGGTGAAGCTACCATCGATATCGATAAATACCGTGCAGATTTCGCAGAGGCGATGAAAAAAATAGTCCAGCGCCTTAAGCTCAGTTTTGAACTTTCGGCCAGTCTGGGCTACTGTGTGATAGCTCCCGATGATGTCGGCTACATCGGTGATTTCATACGTATCGCCGATATGTCGATGTACGAAGAGAAACAACGTATGCACGAACTGATGTCAGAATCATAAACTGCAGGCTTCCGGAAACGGAAGCCTTATTTATTATCAAAAAAGGACTTCCGTTACCGGAAGTCCTTTTCTTATATCATCTGATCAGCTTATATTCAAGCCTTGCCCTCTGAACCAAGAACGTTCTTGATCTTGTGAGCAACCATGTCCTTAACAGCCTGACGAGCGGGCTTTAAGTACTGGCGGGGATCGAAGTGATCGGGATGCTCAGCAAAATACTTACGGATGTTACCGGTCATTGCCAGACGGATATCGGAATCGATATTGATCTTGCAAACAGCCAGCTCTGCAGCGTGACGCAGCTGCTCCTCAGGGATACCTACTGCATCAGGCATATTTCCGCCGTAGGTGTTAACCATCTTAACAAATTCCTGGGGAACTGAAGATGATCCGTGAAGAACGATAGGGAAGCCGGGCAGTCTCTTGATGCACTCCTCGAGTACGTCGAAACGCAGCGGAGGGGGAACAAGGATGCCGTCAGCGTTTCTTGTACACTGAGCAGCAGTGAACTTGTATGCACCGTGAGAAGTACCGATTGCTATAGCCAGAGAGTCGCAGCCTGTTCTTGAAACGAACTCCTCAACCTCTTCGGGACGGGTGTAAGCTTCCTTACCAGCCTCTACAACTACTTCATCCTCGATACCTGCAAGGGTACCAAGCTCTGCTTCTACAACTACGCCGTGAGCATGTGCATATTCAACAACCTGCTTTGTAAGAGCGATGTTATCCTCAAAGCTCTTGGAGGAAGCGTCGATCATAACGGAAGTGAAACCGCCGTCGATGCAGTCCTTGCAAAGCTCAAAAGTATCACCGTGATCTAAGTGAAGAGAAATGGGGATGTCGGGATGCTCGATAACAGCAGCCTCCACCAGCTTTACCAGATAGGTGTGATTTGCATAAGCTCTCGCACCCTTGGAAACCTGAAGGATAACGGGGCTCTTAAGCTCATCAGCTGCCTCCGTGATGCCCTGCACGATCTCCATGTTGTTCACATTGAATGCGCCTATAGCGTAACCGCCATTGTAGGCTTTCTCGAACATTTCTTTTGTTGTAACAAGTGCCATTTTAGAAACCTTCCTTTCTTTTGAAATCTTGGGATTATTAGCGTTTCCTAACCACATAATATATCACCAAAAATGTATAAAAGCAAGCGAAACTTTGCGTAAATACGCTGAATATGGCGTTTGCAGGCATTACTCTTCACCGGTATCAAGACCGTAATAAAGCAGTTCATTATATCTGGCATTATACCCCTCGCATGCTTTCTTCTGCTTCCATGCTTCTATATCACTGCATATCGCCAGCATCTCATCCACTACCACTTCGGCGCTGTGCGGCTTTACATATTCCAGATAGGCGATCATCCTCTCCATCGCTTTCGGACTTCCCAGCTGCCTGGCTATCTGATCCCCGAGTTCCGCCTTGAACCCCAGTTTTTCCATAGCCCTTATCAGGGTATCATATGTTCTTGTCCACTCACTGCGTTCATCCCTCATATACGTATCATATCTCCCATATCATGCTATCCCGGTCTCCTTATAGATCCTTTCTATAACCGGAGACTTATATTCGATGTATTTATCTATGTCATACGGATACAGGGCCGCCCCTTCCTCTTTGATCCTGCTGTACTCACGCACATCTTCGGGATGGGTACGAAGATGATCCCTGAAAGCTATATGCCTTTTCAGTTCGGGAGAATCCAGTGTACATACATATAAATGATGTTTGCGCAGATGTTCCTTTCCCTCATACTTAAATGCTTCGCGCCCGGGAATACCCAGATCTCCTTCATGTTTATAACCTATACCGGCAAAAGCAGAAACCACCGCGTCGAATACGGAATGATCCTTTATGACGACATCGATATCTATTATAGGTTTCGCAGACAGTCCAGGGACCGATGTACTGCCGACATGTTCGATCCTCATCGCCAGATCTCCCAGCGCATCCTTAAGCTCAGCTTCTATCTTTAAAAAATCTTCTATCCATACCTCATCATAAGGCAGGACCACAACATGTTTTGCTGCCATTTTTATCTCTCCATTTTTTAATAATACTCTCTCCTGATCCTTCTCATCCTGGACCAGACATTATCCGCATAATTACTGAGCATCACGGTGATCATCCCGTTATTCGGGTTATACTCGGAGATCGCGGAAACTCCGGGATCAAGCCCCTGCATATAAACATAGTCCTTTCCGGCGGGATTATCTATTATCCATACCCCGTATCCGTAATGGCTTTCTTCCGGGTCATCCCCTCCGCCGCTTTGCTTTGAAAACATCTTTTCAACCATTTCTGCGGAAATAAGCCTGTATTCCAGCAGGCCTTTCCAGAAGCTCATAATGTCAGCCACCGTAACATACGCACCTCCGTCACCTGTTCCCCTGGCTGCCACGGAATAGATATTTGTACGGTAATTTTCGTTATCGCTGCAATACAGATATCCGGTGGCGCATTTCCCCGGCAGGCTGTCAAATTCGAAGTAGCCGCTTGAGCTCATCCCGCAAACATTAAAGATATTCTGCTGTATATATACATCAAAATCCATGCCGGTGATCTTTTCGATGACCATTGCCAGGAGCACATATCCCATATTATTGTACTGGAATCTCTCCCCTCTGGGATACAGCATCGGTTTTTCGCGCGCTATCAGAAACAGGTCTTCATTCTTTCTGATCTTATAGTTGGGATAATCTGCCCACAACTCAGCAGCATCATCCACTGATTCATCGTCATAATCGGGAACTCCTGAAGTATGGGTAAGGAGCTGCTCAACAGTAACTTCCGGATCAATATTCTTAAGCTCCGCGTCAAGTATATCCCCCAATGTATCATTAAAGCCCAGTTTTCCCTTTTCGATCAGCTGTAATATTCCTACAGCAACAAAGGTTTTACTCATAGATGCACAGGCAAATCTGGTTTTGTAAGTATTTGGGATCTCATTTGCAATATCAGCGTATCCTCCGCTGTAATTACACAGAACTTCCCCGTTTTTTGATATATATGCATTTCCTCTTAACTCATTATCCATTTCTATCTTCAATACTCTGTACCTCCCGATTATCTGCCGGATTCTTAATTATATCACGGCTGTATCTGTATAACCAGCAGTATCATCCTCATATTAACCTTGAAACAGCAGAAATAATACAGTATAATTTTTTTTACGACAGCTTTAGTACATTTTTCTATAACCCATATCTTTAAGAGAGGTTGGTAATCGGCCATGGATTATTCTAAAATGATAGATTCGTTTCGCGGTGTAGCCTGCATTATGTCACTCCGCAAAAAAAAGGACGGTGATAAAGAAGTATTTACCATATCTGCTGCCAATAAGAACTATCTTGAATCCGTTAAAAAGCAGGATGAAGAATTTGTTCCTAACAGGCCTTATTCTTATTATGTACCTGCCGATGCCAATTTCGAAGCTCTGGTCAGAAGCTGTATCGTAGACGGTAAAATATCACACATTTATGTTAATGCCGGTCTTTATAATGCCTGGCTTGATAATTATATGATCCCCCTTGAAAATGATGAGGAAGGTAACGGATACTGTCTGTTTACCTATGAGATGACCATCGAATCTGATTCAGACAGACTTCTCAGCATCTCCTCAGAGACAGCATATATGGTTTTGAAAACATGCATCAAATTCAGGGAGAATTCTGACTTCATCGTGACAATGAATTCCGTAGTCAAAGATATAAGAAGTCAATGTGAATCTGACGGATGTGCCATTATACTCATGGACCAGGAAAAAAGAATGATCGATATAATCTGTTTTGATCATTCGGAAACCGATCAGTTTGAACTCGGCAAAGATGATGACGTCTTCTTCAAACCGGAGTTTTATGATATCGTGGAAAGCTGGAATGATACCATGGCCGGCTCCAACTGTATCATCATTTCCAATGAGGAAGAGCTCAAAAGTATCGAAAAGAAAAATCCTGCGTGGTATAACTCCCTTGTTTTTTCAGGCGTAAAAAATCTGGTGTTATTCCCGCTCAGAATAGACAGCAATCTTTACGGATATATCTTTGCCACAAACTTCAATACTGATAAGACTGCTTTTATCCGGGAAGTAATGGAGCTGAATTCATTTATACTTTCCGCAGAAGTTGAAAACTTCCGCATGCGCCAGAAACTGGAAGAACTGAGCAAGATAGATATACTTACCGGTGTGCTTAACCGCAATGCCATGAGTAAAAGAGTAACTGAACTTGAGAAAAATCCCGGAAGCAGTTCTTTCGGTCTTGGTGCGATATTTGTTGATGTTAACGGTCTGAAAAAAGCTAACGATACCAAGGGACATAACGCCGGTGATGAAATGCTCAGGAACGTAGCCTCCAAATTAAGATCTGTATTTCCCGACAAGGAGATCTACCGTGCCGGCGGTGACGAATTCCTGATCATCATCGCTGATATGAACAAAGAAGATTTCTATGCCTCTTTTAAGAAGCTTGACTCGGTTTCAAAGATAGAGGGAGAACCTACCTTTGCCCTTGGTGCCCACTACGAAGATACCGATAAGAATATCGGAAAGATCATGCAGACAGCCGATCAGAATATGTACCACAACAAGGCCGAATACTATACGGCCAATCCACATCTGAACAGGCGTAGCCGCTGACCTTTATTTTTCCTGCTTATGGGCCTCCAGCTTCATCTCATACATAGCTTCATCAGCCATACGGAAATACTCTTCATTTCCCAGACTGTTATCTGAATCTATTACAACATATCCGATACTCACGCTGAGTTTAAACGGAAGGCACAGATCCTCTGTGATCCTTTTTACCTTATCTATGATCTGCTTCTTAACAGTTTCCATGTCCTCGGATATCTTATATTCACCTATGATAACGTATTCGTCACCACCATACCTGACGGCCTTCCAGTTATTCGGTACAGATGATTTAATAACATTTGCAACGATCTTGATCGCGGTATCTCCCTGAAGATGTCCGTATTGGTCATTTATCACCTTCATCCTGTTGATATCCACAACCATGATGACAGATTTTCGTTTAGTACGTCTCAGCTCATCAAGATAGGGGATAGCAATCTTTTCATATCCCATTCTGTTATACAATCCGGTAAGCTCATCCCTTACAGATATCTCCGCAAGGATCTTGTTAAGGTTCTCCAGCCTTATATTCTGACGTGCCCTGCCTAGACCTGACGATATATGTCTGGTCAGTGAGTTCATATAAAAATCCTTGATCGTTTTAACATGATTTTTGCTGACATAATACCCCTGGCATTCATCCTCGGCATGGAGCGGAACCAGCAGATACATCACTGTTTCAGCGGACACCGGATCATAACACGGAACAATATCATCTACCGGTATCGTATGTCTTGGAACAGTAACTCCGTTCTCCATTCCGTATATAACGTCTATCTCATCGCTGTAACCTGCAGTATTTCCTCTCACATCCTCATCCATTGACTCAACAAATCTCTTATCAAGACATATAAAGAAATCACCACCTTCATAGGAACAGCTCTTCTCAAACAATCCGGCAAACCCTGCGTGGATATCATCCGGAATTTTAACACCTGCAACAGATTCATCCAGCTCGATAAGATGCCAGTCAAATATGGTTCTTTCTACCGGAATACTGAATGCCCTGGTCCTGGCTTCTTTCTGTATCCTCTGTCCTTCTTTGCCCATAGAACATCCGCAGCTCTCTCCCTGATCAAAGGTTGAATGATAAACCTTATCTCCGAAGTCAGGTTCACCGTTCATAAGACCTATCAGACTGTCCATTGCCTGATAGCTTCTCATCTGCCATCCGCGGTCTACTGAGGTAAGTATCGGCGAAAAATGATTGCCTGTCATAAGATTATCAAATCCAGTAACCTTTACATCATCAGGTACCCTTATCCCCGCCTTATCAAGGACCACACATAATGCCAGAGCCATCGAATCGTTCGCGCATATAAACGCATCCGGAAGTTTAGTCATCTTTTCAATTATCCCCGGCATATTCTCTTCAACGATCGCATAGCTCCAGCAGCCTTCAAAGCTTTTTTCCGGATCTACGGACAGGCCGTGCTTCTCCATAGTCTCGATCACAGCCTGATATCTTTCGTTGCTCTCTTCGTTATCATACGGGCCGCTTACCCAGAATATATCACTGACTCCATGGACCGTGATCATGTGTTCAATAAGCTCTTTCATGCCGTTTATGTTTTCGGTCCTTATGCAGTTAATATCATCAAGTGAGTATTCAAGACATAATGAAGGTACTTTTGTTTCAAGTATCTTTTCACGAAGGATCGCATTTTCCCCGGCATTATTCAGCGTATTCCCCAGGAGCAGAATACCGTCAAAACTTTCAAGTTTCGGAAGGTTCAATATATTCAGCTCGCCCACGATCTCTGCTTCGGTCTTGTCATAAGAGGTATAATCAAGAAAGATAAAGACATCAACATTATCCTCCGCAGCTCGTTTTCGTATTCCTTCCAGTGCGAAATCCAGATAATCATCATTCCATCCATTTGTGAACACTGCGATCTTTTTCTTCATATTTCTTACCTCCGGATCCTTGTCATAATGACCATAATACTCTTATCAGTCGCGTGAAAGCAGTACGACTGATTCAACATGGGCTGTCTGGGCAAACATATCACAGGCACGGAAGCGCCTGATACTGTATCCGCCATCTGCAAAGATACGCAGGTCACGTGCAAGAGTTGCAGGATCACAGCTGACGTAAACAATCTTTACCGGTGAAACCTCAAGAATGGCATCTACGGCAGGACGTTCCAGACCTGCCCGTGGCGGATCCACAATTATGACATCGGGGTGTTCACCTGCAAGCTTTATGCGTTCCGGCAGATATTCCTCCGCCGGCGCGCATATAAATTCAACATTATCTATCTCATTAAGTTCTGCATTTTCTTTCGCATTTTCAATAGCTTCAGGTACGATCTCGAGTCCCAGTACTCTGCCGCCACGGCCTTTCTGTCTTAACCTGTCGGCAGCCGCAAGCGTGATAGTACCTATGCCACAGCATATATCCCATATATACTCACCACCCTTAATATCCGCATAATCAAGGGCTGCTCCATACAGTTTACGGGTCTGTGCCGGATTCACCTGATAAAAAGACAGCGGTGATATCCTGAACTTTATACCCAGAAGCACATCTTCAATGTACTCCCTGCCGCCTATAAGCTCCGTCTTTTTTCCAAATATAACATTTGTATTTTCACTATTTACATTAAGCCATATACTCGTAATATCATCAAGCTTTTCAAGAAGCTTATTTATATACGGCACTTTATCCGCTGTGGATATTATACAGAGCTGCAATTCGCCTGTCGCAAAGGCTTTTCTGATAAAGATGTGTCTTATCACGCCCTTCCGTTCCACTTCATCATACGGCTCGATCCCGTATTCCTCCATCCAGGCAAGAACGCTCTTTATTATACCCGCATTCTCCTCTGCACCGATCAGGCAGTCCTCACACTCTATCACTTCATGTGTTCTGGCCGCAAAAAAGCCTGCACATATACGGCCGTCTCGTCCCCGTGCTATGGGATATACTGCTTTATTCCTGTATCTGAAGGGTTCGTCCATTCCCAGGATACTGTCCTTTTTATCGGACAGTTCATCCCTGTCAAATCCGCCGATACGGTTAAGGGCTTCCACAACCTTTTTTTCTTTATACACAAGCTGCGCCGGATAAGACATATGCATCAGTCTGCAGCCGCCGCATCTGCCGAATACCGGGCATGCTGCAACAGTACGTTCTGCTGAAGGTTTAACAATACTGACCAGCCTTGCATATCCGTAGTTTTTCTTCAGTTTGGTAACACCGGCTTCTATCTCGTCTCCCGGTATCGCTCCCTTTACGAATAAAGGAAAGCCATCCTTTTTCCCGATGCCTTCCCCCTCCGTACCCAGATCGCTTATCTGTAAAAAAATTATATCGTTTTTCTTTAATTCAGTCATGTCCTTCTTATATTGCTGTCCAGGAATTTATTGAAGCCCAGCCAGCCGTCACTATCGCTGTTTTCAACAGCTTCCACAAAAGTCTCTATCTTTGCATCCATATTATCGGCCATCGAAAGTGCCAGTGCCTCTATCAATGCAGGCTTCTTCGGTGATCCGAATTCAAGTGAACCGTGATGAGCCAGGATGCAATGCTCCAGATCTGTCTTGAGTTCCACAGGGAAGCCGGGTATCTCCTTTATCTTCTCTTCCACCATCATAGCACCCATTACAACATGTCCAAGGAGCTGTCCTTCATCAGTATAATCATTCTGGGGAAAGGCAGAAAGTTCTCTCAGTTTTCCGATATCATGCAGCAGTGCCGCACTTATCAGCAGATCCCTCTTCATCATTGGATACAGTGTGCAGCTCTGATCACATACCTTTGCAACATTAAGCGAATGTTCCAGTAATCCGCCGATAAATCCGTGATGTACGGTCTTTGCCGCAGAAGCATGTTTAAAAACAGAAGCAAATTCCTCATCTTTAAAGAACAGCTCCATAAGTTCTTTATAATAGGTATTCTCAATGGAATCCACCAGTTCCAGCAATTCCTTATACATTATCTCCGGATTCTTTTTTGTGGACGGCATATAATCCGCAGGATCATATTCGTTTTCTTCCGCACGGCGTGCCCTTGTAAGCCTTGCCTGCTTTGCATTGTTAAAGATGATCACATCTCCTACAACATCGATAAAGTCTCCGGCTTCAAATTCGCTTATCCCCAGGCTGTTCGGATCCCATATCTTAGTGTCCAATAAACCGGTCTTGTCCTGTAATACCAGGCTGTCATATGGTTTACCGTTTTTTGTTTCCGTTGATATCTTTGACTTGCAAAAATATACTCCCTGTATCCTGCTTCCTTCAGTCAGATCTTTGATGTACTTCATTATTCATCTCTCTTTCCTAATGTGATATTTATTTCCATACTCTTGTACTCCGCGCCGGAGGGGCGTGCATAATCGATCTTTATCTCCGTCCCCGGTTCCAGACTCTGCAGTACGTTCATATAGTCATTAACACTGCTTACAGGGATATCCCCTATCTTTTGTATGATATCACCCTTGGCAAGTCCTGCTTCCAGCGCAGGTGAATCCATTTCCACCTGATCTATATATACACCCTGCGGTATGTTCAGATCCAGCGCGGTTTCAGGCAATATCTCTCCTATCTCAAGGCCAAGCCAGGCACGCTCTTTTCCGTTGGACAGGTTTTCTATAAGCTTACGTATACTGCTTATACCATAAGCATAGATCATGTTTTCCATCCCGGCATCATTATGACGCTGGCATATTATCCCCGCTATCTGGCCGCGTATATTGACTATAACACCACTGGCATTTTCACTGCCGTATATATCCGTGGTCAGCAGCTGATATGATGCATCGCGCATAGTTACCAGTTTAGAAGCTGATGTTACGGCTCCGTAGCATATAGAACTCACTCCCAGAGGATTTCCTACAGCCATAACCGCATTTCCAAGGATACTGCTGCTATATGAGCTTCCGAGAGTAGCCCATGTCACACTGTCCATGGTTGTCTTATCAATCGATGAAAGCGGTATGGCATATATTCCAAGGCCTGTATCTGTATCTATAGCCTTCTGTGTAAGCTTCCCCCTGCTGCCATTCACAAATCTTACATTTATATTTTCCGCTCCGGCAAGATTATCCGAATCGGCCAAAATAAGCATCTCGTATCCGTTCTCTCCGACGATCACACCTATAGTCTGGTATTCCGAAGCATCCGATGATGACAGCCAGTCTTCGGCATCCGGTTCGGCAGTAACAGTCACCAGACTCTTTGCTACTTCCCGTGAAAGCGCATAGAGCTTCCTGTATAACTGCCTGTAATCCTCAAGTTCCAGCGGAACCTGTTCGTAAACGATCTGCGGTTGGAGATCATCGCGCGGCTGTTCGGACGGCGGTTCCGGGACCGTATTCTGGCTCACATTCTCTTCTGCCTGATTGGCACTGACCATATCTTCGTCAGTCAGACTCATCTGATCAATAGGTGTCTCTATCACCAGCTGCTCCGGCTCCTCATCTTCCTGGATAATCTGAGCCTGGTATTCCTCTTCTTCCACGGTATTCTCCGGAAGCTCAACTATCTTGAGCTCCATATCTTCATCACCCGAAAGCCATTTACTCAGCTTGGGCTCAAGAAAGAAAAATGTCAGGCATGCAACCAGTCCGAAAACTAGTGCCATGCCCGCTGCAATAATGAAACGCTGTACCAGTTTCTTACGATTGATAGGGCGTTCACGTATCTGCTCCCTTATGAAATCATAATCGGTGGCTTCCTTCTGGGCATCAGCGGATACTTCCTTTTCTTTCTCTTTATCCTTGGTAATATCCGTATTCTCTTTTTTCTCGTTTTCGTTTTCTTTCATTAATCTTTTCTTTCCTGCAGATCGCGGTTTAACATATCCAGATACGGTACCAGCACGCTCCTGTGCGGGGTTATCACATATTCGGGATCCAGCTCATCATGTCTGAAGCTTTTTCGTCCTCCATTTTCAGCCCTCTGCCAGAATTCCCACATTTTCTCAAACTTAAGGTAGTACAGCTCATCCAGGCCGGTAAAATAGATCAGCAGGAATGCAACACCATCCTGCTTTTCAAAATCCTTCATGAATTCTACCTGATGAGGGTGTATATTCTGTATTGCAAAAGTTGTACCGGCACACTCCTTTGCATCAAAGCAGACCGGCACTCCCTGCACTACACCTATATAATCGACCGTACTCTTCTGGTCAAAATATGCCAGAGTGATGCGCGATCCGCTTTTATCTATCTCCATAGGGGTGATCGGTGTAGGTACTTTCTGTATCAGTGCCAGACCATTCTCCCTGTATTTTTCATTGCTGCGGTTGATCATCTCTTCCAGAGTGGATCCGCGCAGTCCTCTGGTATTCCAAGTTCCCATATTGTTACGGCATTACCTTTTCCTTTACCACACGCAGTATCACATCATCCGATCTCTGGTAAACATGCATTTCGACCTCATCCGCTATTGCTTTTAAACCATCTTTGTTAAAGATGCGGACTTCACCGAAGAATTTAAACCTCATGATGATCCCTTCCCTGTCCGACAAGTCATAACGTACCTGCGGATCAGGTCTTAATATATATGCCTGGTGCGGGATCGAATGGTCGAGAAATGTCCATATCTTGGCAGTCATCACATCGCTTCTTCCGACAAAAACGATATATTCATCTCCCGGATCACTGACAGTGATGACTTCTTTTGTTTCCCAATAATGACGGAAGCTTATTTCCTCCTGCTGGGACTGGGCTGCCCACTTTGCCACCTCCTCACGCGACACTGTCCTGCGCGCGATCTGTTCCCTGGACAGCGGCCTGCGTCCTCCACTGCTTTCAGCCATCTGTATTGCTCCTTAACGTTTTATGCAAAAATGTTACCATATCAAGGGGTATTTTACAACATTACGTCCAGCTCAAAACTCTTACGCTCACCGCTTACCGGATGGTCAAATTCAAGCTTTCGTGCAATAAGGCAGAGCCTTTTGATCCCATGTTCACGGGTGTAAGCAACCGACTCTTCCGAACCGTATCTGCTGTCTCCCAAAACAGGCGCAGACTGTGCAGACAGCTGCAGCCTTATCTGATGATGCCGTCCGCTGTGAAGCAGTATCTTTAACAGTTCGGTGTTCCCGGATGTCTCCAGCTTTTCATACTCCAGTACCGCCTTCTGTGCTCCGACAGTATCCGGATCTGCTATTCTTGAGATATTCCCTTTATCCTTCAGCATCCAGTCTTCAAGTCTGCCCTTATCTGCCGGCATGCAGCCATAGACACGCGTAAGGTACTCCTTGTGCATCCCGCCGCCCTGCCTAACCTGTTTTGACAGCGCAGCTGCCGCCCTGCTGTCCTTTGCAAATACGATCAGGCCCTCTACGGGCTGGTCAAGCCGGTGAACTATACCCACATACGGCTCGCCTTTTTTTTCGCGGGATAAGTAGTTTTTCAACTCACTTACCATATCCTTCTCCCCGGGACGTGCTGTCTGCACCGCCATCCCGGCCGCTTTATGGCATACTATTACTGCCTTGTCTTCATATATTATATCTACCATTCCGGTGCTTTCCCCAGAAACACATAGCCAACTCCCCAATCAGTTCCAATAATGGTGGGATAAGCCGGTTTTTCCTCTATCATATTCCTCAGCTTTTTAATATGTACGGTAACCGTGGCCATATCACCCACCACTTCTTCTCCCCATACACGGCGATACAACTCTTCCTTGGTGAATACCTGATCGGGATGTCTCATAAGAAACACCAGCAGTTCAAATTCTCTGCGGGTGAAGCGCTTCTCCTTTCCACGCACCCATACACGGCGCTGTTCAAGATCCGCATATATCTCTCTGGCCTCTATGTAATCTCCATCCCTCTGCTCTTTTATACCATAGATCACCTGTCTGCGCAGGACTGCCGCTGCCTTTGCAGCCAGTTCCCCCGGCCTTACAGGCCTGGCAAAAACATCGTCAGCTCCGGCGTCCAGAGCCATTATCACATCTGCTTCTGATGTACGTGAAGATATCAAAAAAAACGGGGCTTTGCTCTGCTGCCGCATCTCATCGATAAGCTGCTTTAACTCCTGCCCGGCCAGATCAGTATCCAGTATTATCAGAGGAAACGGTCTGACCGCAACAGCCATCATAGCCGCAGCAATATTCCCCTCATGCTTAAGCTTAAGGTGACGGGGTGCAAAATGATCCCCTATCTGCCTTGCGATCATATCATCGGATGTAATCAGAAGTATTTCTGCCATATCCGGTATTATACCACGCGCAAAGCACCTGCCGCAAGGCGCACTCTTAACTGCCTTGTGTATGCGGTATTCAGAAAATAAAAGGGCCGTGGTCTTCACCACGGCCCAAGAGGGGGAGAATATATCGAATTTTAGTGATCGTCGATGTCATTTACCGGATGGCGATCATGCGCTTGGGCTCCTCAGGCTTGCTGGCCTCGGTAGGAAACTCCAGGGTAAGCACGCCGTTCTCATAGCTGGCTTTGATGTCCGCCTCTGTCAGGTGCTTGCCGACGCCGTAGCTGCGGCTGTATTTGCCGGTATGTCTCTCACTGTAGATAACCTTGCCGGTCTCATCCTTCTCTTCCTTAACCTCATCACTGCCTGCGCTTACGGTAAGGATACCATCCTTAAGCTCTGCCTTGATATCCTCCTTCTTAAAGCCCGGCATATCGATGGTCATGACATAATTACCATCCTTCTCCACTATATCCGTCCTCATGGGATTTGCCATGCGGTTCATCGCAGATATAGGCTTTCCGAATAAATCATCCAACCAGTTGGTCATTAATCTGTCATCAAAGATTGCAGGTGCATACATAAGTCATTCCTCCTTCTTATAAGGTCCGTATGCAGAACACCTTGTCCTGTCCGGTTGCCTGTGTCTGTATTTTTATTTCTTAATATTGTTCCGGGCTCCTCTTCCCTTGAACTGTCCCTATAATAACTCGATTGTTAGCACTCGTCAAGCATGAGTGCTAACAATTTTTGTGAACATTTTGTGAACCGGCTTTTTTACAGGTTTTACAGAGGTTTCTGCACCTTTACCAGCTTATAATCCCCGATCTCAAACTTTTTGCCGCTTATCCGTGCTGCTACCTGCCGTATTTCCATAAATTCATCGCTGACAACGATAAAAAACTGCTTTTTATCGTTCTCCGCAAGGTAAAAAGTATTGTTCAGGTTTTCCAGCGCATTTACGATATCAGTACCGCTGTCAAAACAGCCTATACCCGGAAGGAATGCCGTGAACAACATCATCGCATCATCCCTTAGCTTTTCTGTTTTGCTCAGCTTCTTTGTAGCGGAAAGAGGGTAGACCGCATATCCGGAAAACTTTTCTCTGACAAGAGCATCTTTCGCCTTGGCCTTCTTTATAAGCCCTTTCTCCCCCTTAAGATCCACCGGCTCCCTGATAACCGACAGGTCCAGAGTGTTTTCGTCATCCAGAAGATAATCCACACTCACATCAAGCAGTCCGGCCAGAGCCTTAAGATTTGCCACATCCGGCATACCTCTATCGGTCTCCCACTTTGCCACGGCACTTCGTGATACACTCAGCCTCTGTGAAAGCTCCTCCTGGGATAAACCTGCCTTTACTCTTGCTTCTTTCAGCTTTTCTCCAAATGTCATAATGATGACCTCCTTTTTGTATTTCCGCCATCAGCGGTTTTCTGTACCTTCATCATATGACCGTTCTGTTCAGAATCGCAAGAAACGCTCTGTAACAAGGCTGTTACTCTCCGTAACATCCCTTATTTTTCCCGCTTCCGGGCCGGAATACATTCATATTATACTATTCCCGCCTCCCTTTGGAAATGGACTGTCTTGTATGTATATCATCTTTTCGTTATAGTGTTTCTGTGATAGAATAAGCGGAATAAAGCAAACAGTTATCGGAGGAAAGAATATATGAAGTGCAGATCATTAAAATATACATTGATCACTGCCCTGGTATCGTCATGTTTATTTATGTCTGCATGCGGGCCTAAAAAGGAACCGAAAACAGTCGTTACTCTGTACAATAATACCTGGTTAATGGAACACTATATGGATGCTGTACAGGATTACGACCATATCATATATGAACAGGTCTATAACGATTGGGGCGGCCGCTCCATCGGCCCCACCGAATACAGATTCAGGGGTATCGTTTATCTTACCGATGAAGAAGCCGAAAGACTATTGAATGATTATGAATGGGAGCAGGCAGATACCCCCTCATACGAATTTGAACAGGTCGATATAGACTTTATCGGTGAAGGTCCCTGGTATTCCAGTCACGAATTCAATAAAGACAATTATCCGACCGTAAATGTAAAATACTCTGTTTTTGACGGTGAAAAACTGGTATTTGACTTCAATCAGATATAGCAGTGATCTCGGTACCGCCCCATTCGACCACGGTAAAGCCGTTTCGCTCAAAGCCATCAAACTCCTGTGCTTCGATCTCTACAGCTTCGTCAACTGCTTTCCACGCCATCATAACCCGCAGTACTGAATCAGCTTCATTTCCTTCGGCATCCTTTACACTGAGTGCATATTTCTCATTATACTCATCAGAAGGATCAATCCCCTTAAAGGTGATCAGGTTATATGCATTCCCCTGCATCCTGGGCATCCAGTAAACTATAAACTCATTATACTCCTTAGGTGTAAGTCCTATCTCAGCCAGTGTGGTCCTGAGGAATTCAGCGGTATCGCTTCCCGCCACACAGAAACCTTTATCAAAGGTAAACTCACCATAATCTGATGCTTCCCAGAAGATATATGAATATTCGTTTCCGTCTGCGTCATATAAAGTACCGTCCGTATCAGCCTTAACATCCCAGCTGTATACATCTGCCTCTATATCATCTGCTGCCGGCCACATGCTGAGCATATCCGAATCCATTACAGTCAGTTCTACATGCACATCACCCTTAGCCGTATCATTATACAGATAAAGAACAGGCTTCTCCACACCATATTCAGGCCAATAAGGATCATAGGGATCATCCGGATCATTGCTGCCGGTGTTATTATTTCCGGTACAGCCCTGCTCAAGTATATCTTCAACTGTTCTGGAAATGCGTGATACCTCATTTTCCACAGATGAAAGATCTTTACTTATAGACACGATCTCCTTTGAATTCTTTGTAACATCCTTGTTAATGCGCACTAATATTGCTATAAACACACCGCCAGCTATCACAACTGCTGCCAGCAGGATGGTAAGTATGACATTTGCATATTTAAGTCCCTTTTCTATATCCGATGAACCACCCATGCCGGGCATTGCATTATTTGTGTAATCAGTATCCTGCATATATTCGTTCATTATTTTATCTCCTTTCGTTCTGTCCGGATCATCTTCCGGCAACTTCAGCTCCGCCCCATTCAACCACTGTTAACCCGTTACGCTCAAATCCGTCAAATTCCTGAGGCTTTATCTCAACCTTCTCCTCCGATGCTTTCCATATCATCATTATACGCAGCACAGAATCCGCTTTATTACCTTCATCATCCGTAACACTCAGCTTAAACCGTGAATTATAAGCATCATCAGGATCTATCCCTTCAAATGTGATCAGGTTATATGCATTATCCTGCATCAATGGCAGCCAGTATACTATGAACTCGTTATATTCCTTAGGAGTAAGCCCCATCTCTGCAAGAGTATCTCTCAAAAACTCAGCCGTATCGCTGCCTGCCACGCAAAAGCCTTCATCGAATGAATGATCTCCGTATCTGTCCGCTTCCCAGAAAAGGTATGAATATTCATTCCCGGTCTTATCAAATATGGTCCCGTCATCCGCAGCGCATACGTCCCAGCTGTATTCATTGCCGTTCTGCACGGCTTCCGGCCACATGCTTATCATATCTGCATCATCAAGAATCAGCTCCACATGCAGGTTTTCCGATGCCTCACCGGCATACAGATATATTACCGGCTTGCGGACTTCATCATCCCACGAAGGAATATAATTCGTTACCCCTGTGGAAGTATCGCTCCTTTGATCTTTTATATCATCCGCATTATATGAGATATCATAGATATCACCCTCAATGTTGTTCAGGCTTTCATGAAGCAGTTTCAGCAAGCCTCCGGCTCTTTGATTCTCATTGCTTATCCCCAGTATAATGACCCCCACTACAATACTTGCGATAATGATCACCGCCAGCATTACAGTCAGGATAATATTCATATACCTTATACGCGACTTAACTACATTGCCCGCAGTATCCGGCATTCCCTGCCTATACCCGGGATCCGGCATATATTCATTCATGTCGGTCTCCTCCCCATTTTTTTATCATTGGCCGATAATTCAGCCTTTCAGCACCGCCAGATAATACTCCATGGTTTCACCGCCATTAACGGCATCCCGCTGTTTTTTTAACTCATCCAGGCGGCTCTGTGTCATATCTATCGCCCTTTTCAGATTTTCTTCCTCATTAGCATAATGTATCGAAGAGTTCTCTACTTCTCCCAGATCCGCAGCATACTTCAGCAGCAGGATACCGGCGATGAAGACCGCTCCGAAACCTACCGCCGGGATAAGGCTCAGTTTACCCAATATTATACTTGCGACAAACAGTGCCACGGAAAACAACATCATGATAACACTTATCAGCTTAAGTGTCCTGCTCCTTGCATAACACTTATCGTGATGATCCAGTTTGTATCTCGCCTCTTTCAGGCCTTCGCTGTCTTTGTTCAGCTGCGTTTCCAGTTTCTGTATCTCTGCAGATAAGATATCAATACGTTCTTCTGCACGGACATACATGTTCTTAAGATCTGCTTTATCCTGTTCGGGGCATTGCTTAAGCGCGTTCCGGCGATACTTCATAATATCATCACTTTCCTCTGCCTTCGTATTCTTTACGGATTCTGCCAGACTCAGCCCCATCCAGCCTCTGTAATTCTCCGGATACATCTTCGTCATCTTACGGAAAGTTTTTGAGGCATCGCTGTACTCCTTCATCTCAAGCTGCGCTGTTCCCCTCTTTAAAAGCTTATCCTCCGAGTCATCGCTTTCGAACACTGCATTTTCGATGTGATAAGTATTTGATATATTGTATTGATTGATCGCCTTCTCTATTATATAAGGCGTATTGCAAAAAGGACATACAGCAGCATCTTTGCTGTTGTCCACTTCCAGTGCTCCTCCGCAGTTTGTGCATTGTGCTTTAACCATCGGCATTGCTCTGTTCTCCTCAAAAACCATGGATACGCTGAAACATATACAAACAGTGCGTGCCGTATGACACGCACTGAAAATTATACTATATTATAAGAAAAAACGCAAAACATGCCGGACCGTTATACGGCCTCGTTATACTTATCCGTAAGCTCCTCATCACTGATAAGAGTGATCCTTCCGGCATCATATTCCGATACCACCCAGTCATATATCTTCTGAACTACAGGATCATTTTTTTCAAGGGCTTCCTCCCCCTTCATCTTCCTGTGTTCATTTACCCAGAAGGCTACACCTGCCACGCCGGAGGTATTTGTAACCGACACCCTTGGCGGACGGTTTAAGATTGCCCCGGTGTCAAAGATATTATATATCTCCGGATTCTTCATCATACCGTCAGCATGGATACCGGCCCTGGTAAGGTTAAAGTTTGCTCCTACAAAGGGCGTCATGGGCGGAATATCATAGTTGGTCTCACGCTGTATGTATTCCGCGATCTCGGTTATCTTCTGAGTATTCATGCCGTTTAAATGACCGCGCAGTGATGCATATTCAAATACCATGGCCTCAAGAGGTACGTTACCTGTACGCTCCCCGATCCCCAGAAGTGAACAGTTTACCGCAGATGCACCGTACATCCATGCAGTAGTGGCATTTACCACTCCCTTATAGAAATCGTTGTGACCATGCCACTCTATCATCTCGGAGGGAACACCCGAATAATGCTGCAGACCGTATATAATGCCTGATACACTCCTGGGCATTGCAGCGCCGGGATAAGGCACCCCGTATCCCATGGTATCACAGGCACGGATCTTGACCGGTACTCCGCTGTCGGCAGACAGCTCCATCAGCTTATTGGCAAAAGGTACCACAAAGCCGTAGAAATCAGCTCTGGTTATATCTTCAAAATGACATCTGGGACGCAGCCCCGCCTCGATGCAGTCCGACACTATCCCAAGATATTTATCAAGCGCCTCTTTGCGTGTCAGTCCCATCTTCTCAAATATATGATAATCGGAGCAGCTTACGAGTATACCCGTTTCCTTTACCCCGATGGATCTGACCAGTTCAAAATCCTTCTTTGATGCCCTGATCCATGTAGTGATCTCAGGAAATTCGTATCCCAGCTCCATACACTTCTCAATGGCCTTCCTGTCTTTTTCAGAGTATGCAAAGAATTCGGTCTGACGGATCATACCGTTGGGACCGCCCAGTTCATGCAAAAGCTTATATATATGGACCATCTGCTCCGTGGTATAAGGAGCCCTTGACTGCTGGCCATCCCTGAATGATGTATCCGTTATAAATATATCCTCCGGCATCTGTTCCGGAACACGGCGATAGTTAAAGGCTATCTTAGGTGTTTCGGTGTACGGGAACATTTCCCTGAAAAGCTCGGGCTTTTCAACATCCTGCAGGCGATACATATAAGGATCCTGCTCCAGTTTATAGGTCTTATTGCTGAGGGCTATTTCACGCATAACTCTTTCCTCCTTAACACTTTTACAATTTATATCAGATATGTTATTATGTGTAAAATGAATAATATAGATAATTATGATTCGTTTTTCGAATAATAGATAAAAACGGAGAGGGATACATATGGATATAGAAAGCTTAAACACCTTTATAACGCTAGCTTCTACAAAGAATTTTACACGTACTGCAAACCAGATGTTTGTGGCACAGTCAACGGTAACCAACCGTATAAACGAACTTGAAAAAGAGCTCAAACTCAGACTCTTTAACAGGACTAACCGTAATGTAGAGCTCACAGCAGAAGGCGAACGCTTCAGGCTGTATGCCGAACAGGTACTTGAGCTTACCCAGACCTCACTGGCAGAGATAACCAATGTGCGTCACTTTAACAGCCACCTGCGTATAGGCAGTGCCGATTCGATTTACGAAGGGCATCTGGCTCCCCTTATCATGGAATACAGGAAGAAGCATCCCACAGATTCACTCAAAATATCCATCGGTCTTTCAAATCATCTGATAGACCAGCTGCAGAATGATCTGCTTGATATAGTTTTCACTTATCTGCCTCTGAATAAAGCAGCGTATACCTGCGATCTTTTCCACCGTGATAACCTTATCCTGGTAACCGATATAAAAAACAAAAAACACCGCAGAGGGATAAGCCAGCAGGAACTGATAAATGAAAAATACCTCATGTGTAATTTCGCACTTCAGGACGTGGGACAATACATCAGAAAACTCTTCCCCAGATTCCACCAGTTCGAACTGGAAATAGATGATTGTATGAAGATCGTACCATATCTTATAGACCAGGAAAACTACACCTTCCTGCCTAAAGATATGGCCGATACCTATATACGCGAAAAGAAACTCCGCGAAGTGAAACTGCTGGACTTCCGTACTCCCGTCATAAACAGCTATATCATTTACCGCAAGAGCAAAAAAGCTCTTCTGCGCGGGCTGATCTGACAGCTATGTCTTACAGACCGGTCTCTATTGTAAGTTTACTGCCGTCTTTTGTTTTTTTGACACGTATCTGCTGTGGTATATTTTCCATCAGTTCTTCCCTGTGGCTTATTATACCCACAAGCTTGCTCTTTCCTGACAGATTGACGAGTATATCCATAGCACTCTCTATGGATCTGCGGTCCAGGGTTCCGAATCCTTCATCAACAAACAGGGCATCCATCTGAATACCTCCAAGATTTAATGAAACGGTATCCGACAGTCCCAGCGCAAGACTTAAGGAAGCCTTGAAACTTTCTCCGCCTGACAGGTTACCCACAGGCCTTCTGTGACCGGTCGAATTATCGAGAACTTCCAGGTCAAGGAAAGTATTGCTCCTCTTTCCAAGCGAATCCTCCTGCCTGTACAGTTCATATTGCCCGTCACTCATAGGCAGCAATCTCCTGTTTGCAGCTGCAATGATCCCGTCAAAACCTGCTGCCTGGATATACTGCTCCAGTGTTATCTTTCCGTTTCCAGTCGTTCCTTTTACAAGGTTATATAATCTGGTACAGATGCCGTTCTCTTTTCTGGCCGCCTCCAATTCTTTTTCCTGTGATGCGATCTTAACAAGCCTGTCTTCATTTCCCTTAAGCCTGTTCTTAATGGTATTGACCGCATCCCTTTTTTTGTCGACCTCTTCCTGCTGCAGATCACACTTCTCCTTAAGCGATATCACATCTATCACTTCACGCCCTTCTGCGTCTTTCTGCGCATCCTGCAGCTGCTTCTTATTTGTTATCACTTCCTGTTTATAATTATTTATCTCCTGATCCGCTTCCGTGATCTCACTCTCTGTCAGTACCGATCCGAGCATATCTTCAACAGAATCAAACTTATTCTTTTTGAGTGCATTTTCCAGTTCCTGTTTTTTTATTTTTTCATCTTCTTTTTCTTTTGCCAGTGTTTTTTTCAACGTCTCCAATGCAGATCTCTCGGCTGTTAATACCTCATCTGCTTTCTTTTTTGCAGTCTCGGAAAGCTCTATGTGCTCTATAATATCATTTTGTGATTTCTCTGCTTTGTCTTTTTCGGTTACTGCATTCTCCCAACTGTCAAAGCTTAATCCCGATAATGTTTTAAGGACAGCTTCTTTCTCTGCTTTTGTGGTTATTGTATCCTGCTTTCTATTTGCAAACTCTTCCTTATCGCGTGTAAGCAGGTCTGTTTCTTTTCCCTGAGCATCTTCAAGATCTTTTTCAGCTTTCAGCAGGGTCTTATTATCCCTTATCAGTTCATTCTGTAATCCAGTGTTTTCTTTAATCTTCTCTTTAACGACAACCTGCGCTTCTTTTATTCGCTTTACCAGTTCATCAGTATCTTCGTTCCCTGCGGTGATATCTATAAGCTTATTCTCCAGGCTGTCGATCATATCTGCCCTGAGCTGCTCCTCATATGATACAAGAGCAGATCTTGCAGATACTGCTGCTGTATTGGCATCGGATTTTTCCTGCTGGAGTCTGTCTTCTTTATCCTTAAGCTTCTTAAATTCCTCCTCAGTTACAGCTTCCTCGGGGATCTTTGCAGGTTCGGGATGATGCACTGATCCGCAAACCGGACACTTCCTGCCTTCTTTAAGTCCGGCAGCCAGCATTCCCGCACGGCAGTCATCAAGTATCCTTTCAGCCTCTATCCGGTCGTGATTTGCCTTTTCATATGCATCAAACGCCTTCTCATAATCTCTCTGCTTATCTTCAAGAGCTTTTCTCCTGCTTTCCATCTCCGGTATCCTGCTATCAATGATACTGTCGACAGTCTTCAGCAGATCATGGTATTTCTCCCCGATGGCCTTTGTGCTTATCAGTTTTTCCGGTATATCTTTCAGGTCCTTTACCGTTTCCCTGAGCGTCCCGATCTTATCCCTGAGTATCTTCTCTCTTTCTTCTATTCCGCGTTCTTCTTCTGAAAAACCGTCAGCGATGACCTTTAATCTCTCAATCTCACCTTTGAGTTCATCTCTCTGAAGATATTTATCCTTCTCCTCCTCGATCAGATTCACAAACTTCTGCAGTTTATCGGCTTCAGCTTTGTTCTTCTTTGCTTCCTCCGATGCTATAGCCGCCTGTTCGGAATCTTCAGCTGCCTTTTTTACGCTTTCATTCTTTTCATTTATCTGTTTTTCAACTCCGGCAACAGATCTTTCTTTTTCCTTCCAGGACAGAAAAACAGGATTTATCTCCCTGCTGGCCAGTTTCTGCCTGGTCAGCACAGCTTCCTTCTCATCCGTTTCCTTCTTCTTTTCTCCCAGTTCCTTTTCTTTATTCTTCAACACTTCCAGACGTGCGATAAAACCATTGTTTGTTTCCGCAGTCGCAAGTGATCCTTTGCTTATTTCATACGCCTTTTCGGCCGTTTCCAGTTCAGCCTCCGCATTCTTCAGTCTTTTTTTATCCGACTCTGTTATGGCATTAAGTATCTCAATGATCTCTTCAATATTCCATGCACTCCCGGATCTTTCCGCTCTGTTCTGAAGATCCGTAAGTGCCTCTGCCAGTTCATCTCCGGCATCAATGGTAACATCTTTAAAATACTGGACGATACTGTCTTCTGTTCGGGCTTTTTGTTTGTAACTTGCATCCATCCTGTCTTTTAAGCGGTATTCGATATTGTTATACCCGCCCGTACGGAAAATAGTACGCAGTATCTTCGTTCTGTCATCCGTCTTTGCGTTCAGCAACGCCCAGAATTCTCCCTGGGCTATCATAGCAATCTGCTTAAACTGTTTTTCATCAATATGAAGAAGCTCCTTTATAGCCTCATTAACCTGTGTCTTCCCTTCTATCGGTGCACTGTCGCCGGAATATAAAACAGCATTCTCCTTGATAGTGGTAACTCCGCTGCCGCGTTGTTTTTTTCTCTCATACTCCGGTCTTCTCCGGACATGATATTCTTTCCCCTGATGCGAAAAGTAAAAATCGACATAAGTCTCCGTCGACTCTTTTGCATATTCACTTCTCAGATTCTTCGTATCCCTGTACTTACCGCTTGTTTCCCCATATAGGGCATAACAGATCGCATCAAAAACAGTAGTCTTACCCGCACCTGTATCTCCAGAGATCAGAAACAGTCCCTTATTCTCAAACCGGGTAAAATCAATAGCAGGCATCTCTGCCGCATAGGGTCCGAATGCACTCATTATCAGCTTAATCGGCTTCATATAATACACCTGCCTCTCTTGCCACACTTCTCATGACTTCCATTTCTTCCTCACTGATATCGCATCCGTACATCTGCCTGTAAAAGTCACTGATCAGTTCTGCAAATGTTCTGTTCTCTGCGATCTTGGAAATATCAACCTGTTCTATCTCTCTTGTATGAGAATTATCATAATCTATCTTTACCGTATTCGGATAAACCTGCTGGAATATCCCCATTGCGTCATTGATGATCTCCTCATCAGTAAGTGTTGCATATATAAAATCATCAGGAGCTGTGATGTTCGATCTGTCCAGTAGATCCTTCATCTTACCTTTTAAATGCCTTAAGTTTCTCATGGGTTTGACAGGGACCGTTTCTATGACTGTATCACCTTTTCCGTTGATCGTTATCAGGGTTACCGATTTGTCATTATTTACTTCGCTTAAAGAATACTTAAGCGGTGACCCGGAATATCTGACTTCTTTGCGCCCTACCTGTTGCGGAGAATGTATATGTCCGAGCGCCACATAATCAAAATCATCAAAACAGTCATATCCTATCTTCTCTATCGTTCCTACACTTTGTGTTCCTATACACTCGGAACCCCCAAGCTCAGGATCTTCACTTTTACCGGTCACAAACTGGTGCGCCACCAGAATATTGATCCTCGAGCTGTCAATATCTTCATTATCCAGAATGGCTCTTATGGCATCATCATATGACTCTATTCCTGCTTCCGGCAGATAATGCCTTACCTGCGATGCCTTAACAAAAGGCAGCAGATATATGTCTGCTTCATCTTCACCTGTCTTCAGTGTATGTCTGCACAGCCTGCCATTGTATTTCGTTGATATATATATATGATTTGTTTCAAACAGATCACTTCCGTAATTCAGTCTTTCATCCGAATCATGATTTCCGCTTATCATATATACATTTACCTGCATTTTTGCCAGGCGGCTCAGAAAAAAATCAAGCAATCCGGTTGCTGCTTCACTTGGTACCGCCTTGTCGTATACATCTCCGGCAATTAAAACAGCATCAACAGATTGCTTATCTATTATATCCAGCAACTGATCCAGCATATATTTCTGATCCGTTATCAGATCAAAATCTCCCAGTGATCTGCCCAGATGCAGATCCGCACAATGTATGATCTTCATATATCCCACCTATAACTCTATTTTCTTATATTCTCCCTGACAGCCTCCAGGGCATCATGATAAAACTTTTTGTATCCCGACTTATTTACCTTAGGTGTATAACATTCGATATTAAAGATATCAGTCAGGGCCTTCAGGGCATACTTGTTAGGATTGTCCAGATTAGGCTCATAAAAATGTATCTTTCCGTAGTTGCGGAAATTCCGTTTCTTGCAGTTTATCAGCCACCATACATCCATTTCCGAAGCATCCATCCCGAAGCCCACGATATGAACATTACTTATCAGAAAATAATCGATCCAGCTTTTAGGCTGATATGCGGTTTTATTCTTCAGTGACACCTTATATGAACGGATCACTTCCGGAACTCTTTCCTGTATCTCTGCCAGCAGTCTGCCGTAATAATAATGTCCCATAACCATTGATTTAGGCCGTGCGGCTTCCCCGTGGATATGCCAGATATTATTCTTATCTGCTTTAATATATTTATATATACCAAACTGATCCTGTCTGCTGCTTCCGCGTTTTGTCGTGATCCTGTACCTGGACGCTTTACCAATGCTCAGATTGAATTCCGGATTCTCAGCAACTTCTATCTCATATGAGTAATTTGTTGTAAGGATAGCATCAAACGGTAATGCCAGATATCCTCTTAATAATTCACTGTGTTCATTACATAGTTTCCGTGGCATAAGCTCTTTTGCGATATCACCCATCCCGTCTGATACGGAATCGCTGCTTATCACAATAGTCTGCAGCGAATAAGGTAATTGCCTGATCGCATAATGATCATAGTCAAATTCGCCCGTGGATAATCCTGCCAGAACGCGGTCCCATGAAGATCCGCCATACGAAATATTGATACCATTCCCTATAAAAAGAATGTCCGGAATGGTTCCGTATTCTATAGGTTTTAATAGTTCCATTCTCTGCAAATACTCCTTGCTTACACGCCATATATGTTTAGTCAATTTTACCAAATCTGCGGCTTTTGTTCAACACTCCGCCCGTCAATCTGCATCAAAAAACCGTGTGCATCAGCCCACGGTTTTTTAGCTTCATAAAGTATATTTTCTCTTCAGCCGCAGCCTCAGATCACTTCCTCAACAGACGCAAAACTCCATGCATAAAGGTTCACTTCTATAACAGGTGCACCACAGTACCTGCACTTACTTGATCCACGCATCTCAAGTGGCGCACCGCAGTTGGGACAGTTCACTGCTATGGCTCCGTCCAGTTCGTTTTCAACAATAGTCCTGTCCTGTATATATATCATCTGAACATTATATCTTGTCTGGTACTTAAGCTTTTCATCGCCTTTAACCAGCTTTCCGTCATTGTTGCGTATCGTATGGATACATTCGAGGGCTGCCTGGAATGTGATGATGCTGCGTCCCTTTTCCCGGCGGTAATCCGATATCTCTGCACGGTGAATATGCGGGTTGTCAAAACGTTCTTTCAGATTACGTGAATCCAGATCAGCTATATGATTTTCAAGCTGGTTCTTAAGCTCGCTGTTGCCTTCCTGAAGACATGCGGTGTTTCTCTCTGTCACCCCGCGAAGATACGACAAAAGAACATTCTTTGCCCTGCCTATAGCTTCAGGCACATTCATTTCTGGAAAATCAGCCCTTATCTTAGGAGTAAGTATCCCTGTCATAGCCGACACGGAACGCGGCCGCTCTGTTTCCCTTATCCCCGCCTGCTCCAGGCCCTCTGCCAGATCAGGTGTTCCGAACATCTTATTGGAAAACCTTCGGACCTTTTTTCGTAAGGAAAGAACCAATACTAACAATGCGATAACTATTATAAGTACCAATACCAGTATAATGATAGTTCCGATCTGTTTTGCTGTCATGATCCCCTCCTTTCATCCTGTAACGGTGTCGATCCACCGGCATGCTGATACTGCGGTCAGAGCTTCTGAGCCTTAAGCCAAACATGTTTTACCATAAAAACACTGTCCTATCAAGTAACAACAGGTGGCAGTTTTGATAATAATCATTGCTAAATATGTATGCAGCTCCGCCTACAGCTTCTCCTGCACATCGTACTGGTATCCTGCAGGATTTACATGTATCATCACATGCTTTATATCAGGAAAATCCTCTTCGATCCTGTCATGCAGCTTTTCAGCTACAGCATGTGAATCTCTCAGACGCATATCACCATCCAGGTTTATCTCTAGTTCAACATATATCCTTTCACCGAATTTCCTGGTACGTATATAATCTATTCCTGTCTTCTGTCCTATCTCTTCGGAAAACTTCATTACATATTCCCTGAGCTGTGACTCAAATCCCTCGTCGCAGGAAGTATCAAGCATCTTATCCACACCATCCCTGAATATCCCTACAGCAACTATGATGATCATCACACAGATGATAATTCCGGCTATCTGGTCAAAAACCGGGAACCCGTGTCTGGCTCCGATGATACCTATCAGCGCACCTATAGATGACAATGCATCGGAACGATGATGCCAGGCATCAGCCTTAAATGCTCCCGACTTTAACTTCTTCGCATAAAACATCGTATACCAGAACATCGCTTCCTTAACAGCGATGGAAACAACAGCAGCTATCACAGCCAGCATCCCCGGAAGGCTGAACTGTCTGTAACTGCCGTCAGCTATGGCGCGTATACAGTTAACACCTATGCCCGCGCCGGTTGCAAACAGGATAAATGACAGCAATAGCGAAGCCACACATTCAATCCTCTCATGACCGTAGGGATGTTCCCTGTCTGCTTTCTTTTTGGATATGGAAACTCCGATGAAGGCTATAAGTGTTGCAAATACATCGGACAGCGTGTGCACACTGTCCGACAGCATAGCCGTAGAATGCCCGGCAATACCTGCTATCAATTTAAATACTGCAAGGAATACATTGCCCAGCACGCCGACAACCGCCATCTTTAAGGTTGCCTGTTTCTTCTGTTTTTCCTGTAAGTCTTTATCGTCTTTTCCCATATCCTTAGTATGCCTCAGTCAGTCTTTTCAGCTCCTGTTCTCTTTTAATGCATCCACAGCCAGCTTAATACATCCCATGATTCCCTGATCGTCATTAAGGGAAGCGGGAACAATATAATTATCCATATCCTCCAGAAGTGCAGTACGCACATATCCGTTCAGCTGCTGCTTAACTTCCTTTCTTATCATAGCAAACAGCTGCTCCTGATGCATCACGCCTCCACCCAGGATAATACGTTTGGGAGAAAGTGTCAGTATAAGGTTTACAACAGCCTGTCCCAGGTAATAAGCTTCAAGTTCCCATACTTCACTGCATCCGGAAAGCTCTTCTCCTCTTTTACCCCAGCGTTCTTCAATAGCCGGTCCCGATGCCAGTCCCTCAAGACAGTTCTTATGATACGGACACTTGCCGCTGTATTTATCGGAAGGATACACACGCATCAGCATATGTCCCAGTTCCGGGTGAAGCATTCCGTGAATAAGATTACCGTTTGTGATCACGCCTCCGCCTATCCCCGTACCCACAGTTATATAAACCACATCACTCAGATCTTTAGAATCACCGTATGTAACCTCTCCCAAAAGAGAACCGTTCACATCCGTATCAAAACCGACAGGAACATTTAATGCTTTTCGTATCGTTCCCACCAGATCATAATTTCCCCATCCCGGCTTGGGAGTTGTAGTAATATATCCGTATGTCGGAGATTCCCTGTCAAGATCGACAGGCCCGAAAGAAGCTACACCTAAGGCAGCTATCCCTTTATCTTTAAAAAATTTAAGGATCTCAGATATGGTCTCATCAGGATTACCGGTAGGGATCGATATCTGTTCTTTGATCGTGCCGTCTTCCGTCCCCAGAGCGCATACCGTCTTGGTCCCGCCAACCTCAAGCGCACCATAAACCATTTCCAATACCTGCCTTTTTTACATTATTCTATAAATTATCCGTCATGTAAAATGGACTGTCAAGATTCTTTACAAAAATCACGATTCCGATATAATTAACTTAATCATCAGGAGGTATTTATGCAGCAGATAAGCGGAAAAGTGATAAGCAGAGGCGTAACGGCAGGCCGTATTTTTTATTATGACGCAGGGGAGATAGATATCTCGCGCAGACTAATAGACGATCCCGATGCAGAATGCGCCCGCTTTGACGCAGCTGTGATAAAGGCAGATGAGCAGCTCAGCAGTTTATACCGCCTCATCCTGGCAACATCCGGAGAAGAAAATGCCGCCATCTTTAAAGCCCAGCAGGTACTGCTTTCGGATCAGGGTTATGCCGATCAGATCCATGAAGTGATACTGAATAAACGTATGTGTGCGGAATACGCCGTTTCTGCAGTAAGCGACGATATCGCAAAGATGTTTTCCGAAATGGAAGATGAATACATGCGTGAACGCAGCATGGATATAAAGGATATCAAGGACCGGCTTCTTCGCGTATTAAGCGGACGTTCCCACGATCTTTCCCATTTATCTGACAGCGTGATCATCGCTTCGGACAACCTTTCCGCCTCTGATGTGGCCGGTCTCGATAAACGCAAAGTACTCGGCTTCATCTGCGGACATGTTTCGGAAAACTCCCATGCCGCCATCCTTATGCGTGCAATGAATATCCCTGCACTGACCGGAATAAATATTGATAAAAGCTTAAACCGCAGGGAAGCCGCACTCATGCCAAAAGAAGGCTGCGTAATACTCGATCCCGACGATAAGGTGTTACTTAAAGTAAAAGAGCTGCAGAAAGCTTTTGAGGAAGAAAACAGAATGCTGCATGAACTTAAAGGCAAGCCGACTGTTACAAAAAACGGCAGACGCATACGTCTTTTCGCCAATGCCGGTAATCCTTCCGATATAGACTCCGCTATTGATAATGATGCCGAAGGCATAGGCCTTATGCGCAGTGAATTTCTATATCTTGAAAGCAGGGAACTGCCTTCGGAGGACTCCCAGTTCGAGACCTATAAAGCCGCCGCAATTAAAATGCAGGGCAAACCTCTTATCATCCGCACTGCAGATCTGGGTTCCGATAAACAGCCTGCATATCTTAAACTTGATAAGGAAGACAATCCCGCACTTGGACTTCGCGGTATACGGATATGTCTGGAACATCCCGATATGTTCATCGCGCAGCTGCGTGCCATCTACCGTGCGTCTGCTTTCGGTAATATATCCATAATGTTTCCGATGATAATATCTCTTGAGGAAGTCCTTGAATGTAAAAAATATGCCGCAGAGGTACGTGATGCGCTGAAAAAAGAAGGTATCGCATTTAATGAAAACGTACGTCTGGGAATAATGATAGAAACTCCTGCCGCTGCTATGATAAGCGAAACCCTTGCGAAAGAAGTAGATTTCTTCAGTATAGGAACAAATGACCTGGCCCAGTATACACTGGCTGCCGACCGCGGCAACTCATCATTGGAGCGTATCAATAATGCCCGCCATCCTGCTGTACTTAAACTGATCCGCATGACTATAGAAAACGGCCATAAAGGCGGTGCAGAAGTTGGCATCTGCGGAGAACTTGCCGCAGACACCTCACTTACACAGGAACTGATATCTTACGGTGTGGATGAATTATCGGTATCTCCTGCCTTCATCCTTCCGGTCAGAAATGCTGTCATAAACTGATACTTACTTAAGTATTACGAAGCTTCCCTCTCCCATTTCAAGACGGTCTCCCTCCGCAGTTACATCGCCTATCTTATAAACAACTTTCTTTCCTGCTAAGCAGCTCAGTATCACTGAAGTTTTAACATCGGAAGGATTTACAGCACATACTGTATTCCCTCTCGTATATACAAACGCCTTATCCTTTTCTCCGATCAGAACCGAAAATTCGCTGTCTGCATCAAAGTCATCTGTGTCACGACGAAGCGCAAATATATCCTTCACCGTATATAGAAGTGATTCCTTATCTAAAAGTGCATCCTCTGCATTCGGAGCGTCAGGTGCTTCATCAACCGGAAGATACAGATCCTCTTTTGCGGCCGTTGAAAAGCCTTTATTTACACCGTTGTTCCACTGCATGGGCGTGCGTGTTCCTGTCCTGGTATATCCGCCTTCTTTAGTAGGAATATGAAGATACCTCATTCCTATCTCATCGCCATAGTAAAGGAAAGGTACACCGGGAAGTGTAAAGAGCGTAGCATACGCCACCTTCAGCTCGGGTATCGACAGCGTCTCTCTTGCACGCGTAGTATCATGATTACAGCTGATCAGTGAAATATATCCTTTGCCCTTTATCTCTTCTACCCTGGGAAGATACTCGTTTAAGAATGTCGTGATATCTCCTTTTGCATCAGCTTTGAAATAGCTGTGATCTCCGCCGGGAGTCTCATAATCACGGAGCAGGGAATTATAACCATTGCCTCCCCAATCCAGCATAAAGTCCATATCAAAACCGGCACTCGTTATGGCCTGATGGGAGTTATTCCACTCCGCAACAAAAGCTGCTTCCGGATATTCTTTCCTTACAGTTTCAAAAATATCACGCCATACTTTGCAGGTTCCGCTCTTTTCACTGTCATCATCCTTTACAAGAGAATCCGCCATATCAACCCTGAAGCCGTCGCAGCCCTTTGACAGCCAGAAACATATGATATCCTTTATTGCTTCCCTTGTCTTAAGACAGTCGGGATCATCTATGGCTTTCTGCCAGGACTCTTCCGGATTAAGGAAGCCGTAATTAAGCGCAGGCTGGCACTTAAAAAAATTGAGCATATATGTTCCGTTACGCTCGCTTTCGCCTCCGATATACGGATGTCCCTTTATGCCTCCCAGCCAGAAGTCAGTCCATATATAACGTCCGGAATATTCGTTTTTTTCCGCCTTCTTACTTTCAATAAACCACGGATGTTCTTCTGATGTATGCCCGGGCACCAGATCAAGGAATACCCTGATCCCCTTTTCATGCGCCGTACTGAACAAGCGATACAGATCCTCATTTGTTCCGTATCTTGGTGCAACCTTCATATAATCCCTTACATCATATCCCGCATCTTTAAAAGGAGAATCAAAGCATGGATTGATCCAGAGGGCATTGGCGCCAAGTTCCTTTATATAATCGAGTTTCTCGATGATCCCGTTAAAATCTCCTATACCGTCACCGTTGGTATCATAAAAAGACTGGGGATATATCTCATAAAAGACTGCTTTCTTAAGCCACTCTGCCATATCGTCCTCCTTTTCTTTTCACTCTGTCTGTCGCATATACAGAGATAAAACTGCTCAGTTCTGTTTACTTTCAAAGAACGCATTCAGCTTAGTCAGACAGTTCATCAGCGCTTCCATCTCATCCTGTTCCAGATCGCGCACCGCTGCATGGATCATTGCCTTATGGAAATCGCGGTGATGAAAGAACGCCTTTCTGCCCTTTTCCGTAAGCGTTACCAGTACAACACGTTTATCGATCGTACTTCGCTTTCTCTCGATATAGCCTTTCTTTTCAAGGCTGTTCATATTGACTGTCAGCGTACCTACCGTGACAAACAGCTTTGCCGCGATAGTCGACATATTCTGGGGATCGCCTATACCTATCGCTTCCATGATATGCATATCGTTGTTTGTGATATCCCGGAATTCCTCCGTGATCACCGCTTTGGATTCTGCATCCATCACCCTGTTGAACAGATTTACCAACAGTTCATTAAGAGCCACGGTATTTCTCTTTGCCATGTTTTATCCCTTTCTATTATCCGGAGCCTTTCAGTCACCAGCGCATTACACATGCGCCATAGGTAAGTCCCGCACCGAAACCTGACAGTACAAGCTTTGCGCCCCTTTTTATTTTACCACTTTTATTCAATTCATCAAGCAACAACGGTATAGCCGCCGACGAAGTATTTCCTACATGTTCCAGATTATGCGGAAAGCGATCCTCATCAACGCCAAGCCTTTTGGCTATAGATCCTATGATACGAATATTGGCCTGATGCAATATATACAGATCTATATCGCATGCCTTCAATCCTGCCTGTTCAAGTACCTGTTCTATACATTCAGGTATGGTACGCACCGCAAACTTATATACTTCACTTCCGTCCATATGTATAAAAGGATCTTTATACGGAAACAGTTCATGATCCGTTTCTGTATAATGACCGGCCCTGCACTGCAGTACCACACCGCGTCTGCCGTCACTTCCCTGAAGCATGGCACGTATCCCCATTCCTTCCTCATCGCAGGCCTCTGCGAATACTGCACCCGCACCGTCACCGAACAGTACGCAGGTACTTCTGTCTTTCCAGTCTACAATACGTGAAAGAACCTCTGCTCCTACCACCAATGCGTTCCTGTAAATGCCTGATGCTATATAGGCATTTGCTGTCTGGAGGGCAAACAAAAAGCCTGCACAGGCAGCATTTATGTCAAAGGCTGCAGCATTTACCGCACCTGTCTCACTCTGCACCTGACATGCAATACACGGAAGAAGCATCTCCGAAGAAGTGCTTGCCACGAGTATAAGTTCCACATCCTCCGCATTTCTGCCGGCATCGGAAAGTGCCTTTCTGCAGGCCTCTGCTGCCAGTGATGCAACTGTTTCATTCTGTGCGATATGTCGCGCACCGATGCCTGTACGCTCGCGAATCCAGGCATCAGATGTATCTACCGTTTTTTCCAGTTCTGAATTTGTAAGTATCTTATCCGGCAAAGCTCCGCCGGTACCGCTTATCCTGATCGTCATCTGCCGTCTCCTTCTGCAGGTAGTTACTTCTAAAATGCACGGAATCTCTCATAACGCTGCGCGGCAATGTTTTCCGGATCCCTGCCTTCATATGCGATAAGAAAATCCCTTATCTTTTCTTTGAGATATTCACCGATCGCCTGCGCAGTCTCCTTCGCAGCTCCCCCGAATTCCGGTATTATCTCCTCTATCACACCCAGGCGTTTCAGATCCTGAGCCGTGATATTCATAACTTCGCTGGCTTCCTTCGCCCGTCCTGCATCCTTCCACAATATGGATGCAAAGCCCTCGGGAGAAAGAATTGAATAAGTCGCATTCTCCAGCATCCACACCTCATTTCCGACTGCTGTAGCCAGTGCGCCGCCGCTGCCGCCTTCCCCTATCAGGATGCACAGCACCGGAACTTTTAATGCAGACATCTCCATAAGACTCCTTGCAATGGCTTCTCCCTGTCCGCGTTCCTCTGCTTCAAGTCCGCAGAATGCACCGCTGGTATTTACAAAACTGATGATGGGACGGTTGAACTTCTCCGCCTGCTTCATAAGACGCAGGGCTTTCCTGTATCCTTCCGGTTTAGGCATACCGAAGTTTCGCTTCTGGCATTCTTTAAAAGTAGATCCGCGAATGTCGGCGATGACCGTGACCGGCTGGTCTTCCATAAAAGCTATCCCGCCCACTATAGCAGGATCATCCGCATAGCAGCGGTCACCATGCGCTTCCACAAAGCTGTCGAAGATATGTTCCATATAATCAAGAGCCGAAGGGCGCTCTATACGTCTTACGCCTTTTACCTTGTCCCAGGCCGACTTGGGCTGCTCATACCACATACGTTCCTTAAGTATCTCCGTCATGCGGAAATGAAAATCAGTCCCCCTGAAATCCGCCCAGCTATTCTTCCCCACACGCTGATGGGCGTGTATAAGAAAATATAATGTCTTTTTAAGATTCCTTCGAAGTACTATACCGTCAACAAAACCATGCTCCACCAGGAACTCCGCTGTCTGGAAACCTTCCGGCAGATTCTCTCCTATCGTCTGTTTTATTACACGCGGTCCCGCAAATCCGATCAGTGCTCCCGGCTCTGCCATGATCACATCACCTAGCATTGCAAAACTGGCCGTAACACCTCCGGTCGTCGGATCTGTCAGTATGGTGCTGTATAACAGTCCCGCTTCTCCGTGTCTTTTTATCGCTGCCGCTGTTTTGGCCATCTGCATCAGGGATATGATCCCTTCCTGCATCCTGGCACCACCGGAGCAGCAGAATATAAATACAGGCAGTTTTTCCTTTGTAGCACGTTCTATCGCAGCGGTCACACGCTCACCCAGCACCTGCCCCATGCTGGCCATCATAAAGCGTGCATCACATACACCTACCACCGCATCTTCCCCGAACACCTTACATCTTCCTACGGTAAAGGCTTCCCTGAGTCCTGTCTTTTCCCTGGCTTCCGCAAGCTTTTCTTCATAACCTTCATAGTTCAGCGGATTACTGACTTTAAGTTCCGCAAACCATTCATCAAAGGTTCCGGGATCCGCCACCATGCGGATACGGTTTCCGGTCTTTACCCTGAAGTATCCTTCACACTCATAACATATATATCTGCGTTTTGCCACGCGCTGCTTATCTACCATCCTGCCGCATTTAGGGCAGCGTATCTGTTCGGGTTCTGCAGGCTTTTGAGCTGCTGCAGGATTCTTTTTCCAAATATTAAGCCACTTGTTCATCAGGTCTTCTCCCGTCACTCTCCCACAGCAAATGATATCTCTGCTTTAGCAGCCAGCACACCGTCAACTGTGGCCTGAGCTTCCGCCACACCGATGGGACCTTTTTGTTTTATGATCTTTACTTCAAACAATACCACATCACCCGGTATCACCTTTTTCTTAAAACGCGCATTATCGATACCTACGAAATATGCAGTCTTTCCTTTCCATGCCGGCATATCAAGAAGTGCCACTGCACCTGTCTGTGCCATAGCCTCCACAAGCAGGACTCCCGGCATCACGGGATTCCCCGGGAAATGCCCCGCGAAGTACGGCTCATTCATGCTCACACATTTCTTTCCTACCGCACGTACTCCCGGCTCGAGTTCTTCGATCGTATCGATCAGCAGAAAAGGATGCCTGTGCGGCAATATTTCCATTATCTCTTTTGCTGTATATACACTCATCTTCTCAGTCCTCATATTTTTTTATCAGCAGGCTTGCATTATGTCCCCCGAATCCCAGTGAATTGCTCAGTGCGTATCTGATGTCACCGCAGTATGCTTCGCGGCAGTAATCAAGATCCAATTCTTCTTCAGTCTCTTCAAGCCCCACGGTTCGATGCAGAAAACCTTCCTGCAGCTCCTTAACGCAGGTGATCAGCTCAACTGCACCTGCTGCTCCCAGCAGATGTCCCACCATGGATTTGGTCGAATTGATACGCAGGTGGTATGCATGCTCTCCGAAAGCCAGCTTGATCGCCCTGGTTTCAAACAGATCGTTATAATGCGTTCCTGTTCCGTGTGAATTGATATATCCGATGTCTTCCTTTTTGATCTTTGCATCTTCAACAGCGTTTAGCATTGCTCTGGCTGCACCTTCACCGTCTTCTGCAGGCGATGTGATGTGAAACGCATCTGCTGATGTACCGTATCCGACAACTTCTGCAAGGATCTTGGCACCGCGTGCTTTCGCATGCTCCAGTTCTTCAAGGACAACAACTCCGGCCCCTTCTCCCATAACAAAGCCGCTGCGTCTTGCATCAAAAGGCAGGGAGCATGCCGCAGGATCCTCGGATGTACTTAACGCCGTCAACGCTGTAAAGCCTGCGATCCCAAGAGGTGAGATTGCTGCCTCCGCACCTCCCGCTATCATTACATCTGCTTCTCCGTACTGAACAGAACGGAAAGCCTCTCCGATGGAATGTGTTCCTGAAGCGCAGGCGGTCACAACATTTATATTCTTTCCCTTTAAACCATATGTGATACTCACATTTCCCGCTGCCATATTTGATATCATCAGAGGCACCAGTAAAGGTCCTATCTTTGCAGGCCCTTTTTCGATAAGCCTGCTGTGTTCCCTTTCTATTGCCTGCAGGCTGCCGACTCCGCTGCCTATCGCACAACCACAGCGGTATGCATCCTCTTTTTCCATATCCAAACCGGCATTACGGATAGCCTCCCCCGCTGCAGTTACCGCAAACTGTGAGAAACGCTCCATACGTTTTGCCGATTTCTTGTCCATACTCTGCGCAGGATCATAATCCCTGACTTCCGCAGCAAGTTTTACTTTATATTCCGTTGTATCAAAAGCGGTAATGGGTGCAAACCCTGTTCTGCCTTCCTTTATGGCCGCCCAGAAAGACTCTGTATCATTACCTATAGGTGTCACCGCACCCATACCGGTCACAACCACACGACGCCCGCTCATATCGCCATACCTCCGTCAACACATAATACCTGTCCTGTGATATATGCGGCTGCGTCTCCTGCCAGAAACGCCACTGCTTCTGCAATCTCTGCGGCCTGTCCTATCCTTCCCAGCGGGATCTTTTCCACAAGCTTCTGTCTTATATCTTCACCCATCGCACTTACCATATCAGTTTCGATAAATCCGGGAGCTACCGCATTTACGCATATCCCGCGGCTTGCCATTTCTCTTGCCGCACTTTTCGTTAATCCTATTATCCCCGCCTTGGACGCACTGTAATTAGCCTGCCCCGCATTTCCCAGCACACCGCTCACAGAGGATATATTGATTATCCTTCCAGAACGCTGTTTTAAAAAAGTACGCGAGAAGTGGCGCATCATATTGAAAGCGCCCTTGAGATTCGTATCCAGGACCTTATCGTAATCCTCTTCCGACATGCTCATCAAAAGACCGTCCTTAGTAATACCCGCATTATTTACGAGTATATCCAGCCGGCCGTATTTCTCGATCACGCTCTTTGCCAGTTCCCCGCATGCTTTATAATCTGATACGTCACACTGCAGTGCTTCCGCATTGCCTCCCTCAGAGCGTATCATCTCCACTGTCTCTTCTGCTTTTTCTTTGGAACCGCTGTAGTTTACTATCACTTTTGCACCCAGCTTCGCCAGCTTCAATGCGATAGCCCTGCCTATTCCCCGGCCCGCTCCGGTTACCAGAGCCGTCTTATCTGTCAGCATCTGTTTCCTCCTGTTTTAAGAACAATACTCTCATGTATTCACTGCGGAGAGTACCTGCTCCATTTCTTCTACCGTTCCGATATTATATGTCCTAACTTGCTTATCTATCCTTTTCATAAAACCTGTCAGGGTTTTACCGGGGCCTATCTCTATAAAGCAGTCTGCCCCGTCTGCTATCATCTTCTCCATGCTCTGCTGCCAGCGCACCGGGCTGCATATCTGCTCTGTCAGCAGTTCACGTATATCTTCTGCACTTGTCACAGCCTGTGCAGTAACGTTTGTATAATATGGTATCTGCGGCGCATGTACTGCCGCATCTTTCATTTCCGCAGCCAGCTTTTTGGCAGCATCGGAAAGTAATGCCGAGTGAAAAGGGCCGCTTACATTTAAAGGTATTACACGTTTTGCCCCTGCCGCAAGGCATCCTTCCGCTGCCTTTTCAACAGCTGAAGCTTCACCGGTGATCACGATCTGTCCCGGACAGTTATAGTTTGCTACAGATACAACTTTTCCTGTTTCTTCCTGTACATTTCTGCATACGTGATCTGTCTTTTCGCTATCCAGCCCCAGTACCGCTGACATTGCCCCGCCTGCAGGATATGCATTCTGCATATATATTCCGCGCTTACGCACTATACGGAATATGTCTTCCATATCCATCACAGCTGATGCCGCAAGTGCTGCATATTCTCCAAGGCTTAAGCCTGCACAGATATCAGCCTTTAATCCTTTTTCCGTCACTGTCTTCCACATGGCCAGTTCGGCAGTGATCATGGCTATCTGTGTATATTCGGTCAGGTTCAATTCTTCATTCTCTGTGAAGACCAGTTTTTCCATATCAAGTCCGGTAACTTTAGCCGCGCATTTAAAAATCCCACGCGCTGTCCCGCCGGCCTCATAAAAATCCTTTCCCATTCCGGGATACTGCGATCCCTGTCCCGGAAAAATAAAAGCGATCTTACCCATCTATCTATCCTCTCATCAAGCGTTCTGCTTCCGCGACTATACCTTTCACGATATCACTGCAGCTTTCTTCGCTTTTTATAAGACCTGCTATCTGTCCCGCCATTAGCGTACCGTTGACTATATCCCCATCTATTACAGCTTTCTTTAAGGAGCCGAGAGTGAGCTTTTCCAGTTCCATAAAATCCGCCCCCTCCTGTTCCAGCTTAAGATATTCTCTGGTCATGCGGTTTTTTAAGCAGCGTACAGGATGTCCGGTAGTGGTTCCTGTTACGGTGGAATCAATATCCTTTGCTTTGATGATCCGTTCTTTATATGCAGCATGCACAACAGCTTCTTTTGCAGCCACAAAACGCGTCCCCATCTGTATGCCTTCCGCACCCAGCATAAATGCTGCTGCCATTCCGCGTCCGTCTGCTATACCGCCGGCTGCGATCACAGGTATACTTACCGCATCTGCTACCTGCGGGATAAGTGCAAAAGAGGTGGTAACACCTATATGCCCTCCGCTTTCCATTCCTTCAGCCACTACGGCATCTGCACCTGCACGTTCCATCATCACGGCCATCGCCGTACTTGCCACCACGGGTATCACTTTAACTCCCGCGTTCTTCCACATTTCCATATATTTCCCGGGATTTCCTGCCCCCGTGGTCACAACCTTAACTCCCTCTTCAGTTACGATCTTTGCAACCTCATCAGCATTGGGATTGAGCAGCATGATGTTCACACCAAAGGGTCGGTCTGTAAGTTCCCGGCATTTGCGTATTTCTTCCCGTACTATATCTGCCGGCGCGGAAGCTGCACCTATTATGCCAAGACCTCCCGCTTCAGACACAGCCGCTGCCAGGTTATGCTCTGCCACCCATGCCATTCCGCCCTGTATAACCGGATATTCGGTTCCCAAAAGTTCTGTTACCCTGTTTTTCATTTCATCAGAGCTCCTTTTACTGTTTTCAGATCTCTATACCTTTTTCTTTCATATACTCAACCACGGAACCTACAGTCGTAAGACTTTCAAGTTTCTCAGAGGGTATCTCAACATCAAATTCCTCCTCCAGGGCCATGACCAGTTCGAACAGGTCTAGTGAATCTGCGTTAAGGTCTTTTTTGAAATCGCTGTCCATGGTGATCTCTATACCTTCCACATTAAGCTGTTCTTCGATGATCGCTACAAGTTTTTCAAACATTATCTTTCTCCTCTCCTTCGATAGTGTGATATTATTTTGAATACCAAGTATTTTGATATTCAAACTTTATGCAGTTACATACAATAATACATTTTATTTTGAAAGTCAAGATATTTTTGAATAAAAAAACACGGATCCTCTGATCCGTGTTTATACCGGCTGTATCAAAAGCTGCTTAGCGGATGTGCTTCATTATCACCCGGGAAAGTCACACAGCTGTCAGCTCCGTGTTTAGCAGCTATTCCCAGGACTTCTTCCTTCGTATCTGCCAGACCGATCTTTGTTACTTCATGATTCCACTGCGCCGCCCCCCATGAAACCGTAGTGGATTCTACATTTATATATTTATAACCTTTATCTTTCTCATATATATAAGTTTCGTACGACTTCTCACCCACACCACCGTGGATAACAGCAACATAACCATCCCCCGGCTGTCCGCCATTCTCATTAAGATACGCCATCTCCTGCATATTCACGCATACTTCACTGAGCTTCCCGGTATTCTCCAGATGAAATACCATTCCATCGGTATGTATACGTGTGCGTCCGTCCAGTGCGACAGCTACCTGGCTGCCGTCCTCCATCCCGAATACTATGTCTTCTCCACCGTCTGCCACATATCCGGGATCTTCATCTTCACTGAATACGCTTTGTATCCTTAAGTCCCTGAATGCTTCTATAAATTCATTTATCGTGTCCGGATCCTGGGAAACAGCCGATACATAACCCGATTCTCCCCCCAATCCGTACATTACTATCACAGGAACTTCTTCCCCTTCTATAATCCTGCTGAATGATCCGTCTGTATAAACTCTTTCAATATCATAAACGGTATTCCCGTCTTCACATCCATCATCGTAGTCATCATCCTTATAATCTTCCTGCTGCTGTGAATCCTGCAGGGTTCCTCTGTCATCAGGATAAGCTGTATCATCTGTGCCTTCATTCTTTGCACAGGCGCTCATCATAAGCAGTGTGATCATTCCTATCATTATCAGCGTTTTCTTCATATAATGCCCCTTTCCGTCTTTCCAGAATATATACAGCTGTCATATATACGGATGACGGCAGCATTTTTATGGGGATCATTCGATCTTTTGTCAGTGTTACCCCATTCTTTTCAAATACACCTGCTTTCAGTCTAAATATATACGTTTATAGACTTCCCCGGTGCTCAGATCCTCAAGTGTGTCGGGATCTGTAAGTGTAAGATCATAATACTCTTCATTAAACTCTATAGTGATAACATCCCCGCTTACTTTATATCCGCCATTCGCCCCCATAAAATCACCGGCTTCATTGTAGTAGGCCCAAAGATAATCATCGTATATACATAGGACCACATCATCATCTTCCAGCTTCCAGTCTCCTTCAAAGCGTGAGTTTATTTCCAGTTCTTCGTCAGTATATCCTCCGAAGCCATAATCTTCTTCATTCTCCCGGCTCAGGATCCCGTTCAGATCATATTCAAAAACAGTACCGTCTTCTGAATCGATCAGCTGTCCTTCATCTGATACATACATGCTGCTGATCCGGTCGCCATTATAATCATACAGACAGAGCGAATCTTTATCACAGGTATAATTACCGTACGACAATATCTGACCGGCACCTTCTTCAGACATATCATATATATTCCAGCTATCATCATTAAATCCTATTGAAAGGAACATATCACCATCTACTTCCGCCCAGTATCCTGCGTACTTACTCTGCCAGTCCTGATCCTCCTCTGTAACATCATCTTCAGGCTCTTCTTCCGCGTCGGTCTTCTTATCATCCTTGTCCTTTTTATCCGGATCTTCCTTTTTACCCCTTTCTTTTTCAACAACGGTATTATCCTGCTCATCTCCGCAGCCTGAAAGCATTGATAACGCAAGCCCTCCGGCCATCATTAATACTACAAGTCCCTTTCTCATGATCTCTCCTCCCCTGATATATAACTATCTTTTTAATACAAAGTGCCGTCCCTTTGTTACAGATATCAGCATTGTATTTAATGGCTTTCATCCGATTCCACTATACCATCATTTGGCGAATTATCAACTGATAGAAAAAAACTCTTGACATATTATCATTTTGATTATATGATAACGATACAAGATAGATATAATCATTTTGATAATATCAATAGGAGGTGATCATATGAATGAAATGTTTAACGGCATGTTAGGAAAGATCGCACCCGGTATGTGCAGGCTTTCCATGGACGGCGCTATCGCCATCAAGACTTCAGGCGGGTATAAAACTTATGACATTAAGACCGGTCGTTTTACAAACTGCAGTAATTTCGTATTCGATATAGGTGAAGATTTCTTCTTCGTGATACCGGCCAATAAGGTAAAACCCGGAGACATAATCCTTGCAAACGGAAAACCAAAATGTGTGATATCCGCCGAAAAGAACATGATCTCCGCTCTTAACTACGAGGATTCCACCCTGGAACAGATCCTGCCTGAACGCTATATCTTTATGGGAAACACCTACTTATACGGAAAAGTGGTATCCATGCTCGGCAACGGGTTTAAAAAGGGAAAAGGTCCCGGAAAGATCATGAAATATATGATGCTGTCCGGAATGATGAAAAAAGATAACAGGAACAGTCCATTTGATCTGCTGCCGCTGCTGATGTTAAGCGGAGGCGCCGGTGACAGTCTCTTTGAAGGGATCTTTGATGAAGACCTGATCGATGAAGCGGACGATAAAGAAACTGAACAGGAAACAGAATGATGGCAGTGAACTGCCGGAAAGGAGGCACTTATGGGATGTGGTACATGGAGAGAGGATACTTTCAGGACTTATTCGAGAAAGAAGGGGCGTATCGTTAACGGAAGCGGAAGCCTGGCGGGAGATCTGAGGAACCAGGACATGTTTTCTGCCAGATATCTGGATCCGGCACTTGATCCAAAAGATGTTTTCAGGGAGTGCTGCGATAATGAGGAGCATCCCGCAACGATCCCCGTCATACTGGCGCTGGATATAACGGGTTCCATGGGACAGGCTGCTGTGGAAGTGGCTAAACAGCTTAACGTGATCATGACAGGACTGTATAAAAAGCTTACAGATGTTGAATTCATGGTTATGGGTATAGGCGACCTGGCTTATGACAGCTGTCCTTTGCAGGTAACACAGTTTGAATCCGACATCCGTATTGCAGAACAGCTTGACAAGATCTATTTCGAATTTGGCGGAGGCGGTAATTCCTACGAATCCTACACGGCTGCCTGGTATTTCGCCTGCGAGCACTGCAGACTGGATGCGTGGAAGCGCGGAGAAAAAGGCATCATCATAACCATGGGTGATGAAGGTATAAATCCCTATCTGCCCGGTACAAGACTTGGCGAGATCACAGGAAGGAATATTCAGACTGATGTAGAAACAAATACGTTATATAAGACGGTTTTGGAAAAATACGATGTCTATCACATCTTTGTCAGACACGGTAACGGACGCGATGAGGGTTATATCCGCAGCTGGCGTGATTTTATGGATGAAGAACATTTCAGGATCAGCGGTCTTGACGGTATAGCCGATACCATAATACGTATCGTCTGCGGTCAGGCCGAAGGGAAGATAAAAAGACAGGAAAACATTCCGGCAGCTTTACCCGAAATATGCTGGTAGAAGGTATCTTCCGTTCATGTAAAGCGCCCCAAAAAGGAGGTGACGGTATGCGGGATATAAAGATAGTAATAGGTGCAAATTACGGAGATGAAGGAAAAGGGCTGATGACCGACTTCTTTGCAGCGGATGCTGTAACAAGAGGTTTACGCACACTTGTTATCTGCAGCAACGGCGGTTCCCAGCGCGGGCATACCGTTATAACTCCCGAAGGGGTAAGGCATGTATTTCACCATTTCGGCTCCGGCTGCTTTGCCGGAGCTGACAGCTGGCTTCCCCGCTACTTTATCGTTAATCCAATGATCTTCATGGATGAATACGAGATGCTTATCAAAAAAGGGATAAAAAACATCTGCATCTACGTTGATCCGGAATGTCCCGTGACCACGCCTTACGATATGATAACCAACCAGCTTCTGGAAGAACACAGAGGTAATAAACGTCACGGAAGCTGCGGCGCAGGCATATGGGAAACACTCCTCCGGCAGGGGCCCGGTCTTGAAAAAATGCAGGAAATGTCGGATAATGGGATACGTAATTTCCTCATGGGAGAATGCCGTAAGCAGATGTTATCACGGCTAAATGATGCAGGCATCAGAAAGATCCCGGAAGGTTGGAAAGATATTACAGATGATGAAGGTCTGATCGATAATTATATTTATGACTTCAGACAGATGCTCTCTCACTGCATCATAAGGAGTGGCGATATACTTAAGGAATATGACAGGCTGATATTTGAAAACGGCCAGGGACTTTTGCTGGACCGATCCCGCAAAGAATTCGGCTGTCATACCACACCCAGCAGCACCGGCTTAAGAAATCCCGCAGAGATGATCAACGAGTATCTCAAAGGAGAGGCTGCAGATACCGAATGCTGCTATGTGACCAGAACATACCTTACACGTCATGGTGCAGGCCCTTTCAGAGAAGAATGTACCAAAGCCGAGATAAATGAAGATATGGCCGATCTGACCAACGTTCCCAATCCTCATCAGGGAACGATACGTTACGGAAAGCATGATACAAAAGCTTTCCTGCGGAGGATAAAGGAAGATTATGACAGCATGAAACTGCCTGAAGGTTTTCATAAACGCATGAGTATAGCCCTGACTCATGTCAATGAATATATGACAGACATCAGCGCAGATTATATTTCAGACGGAGAAAGCCGTATCAGTGTAAAAAAGGAAACCTGTTGATATGATAGATCATGTAATGACCGCCGAAGAGAAAGCATTTTTGAAACAATATGATATAACAGCTTATGACCGCCCGTCCCTTACAGCGGATATGGCGGTCTTTGCCATACTTACATCCCCGCAGCAGCAGGAGTATCGGAAAGATCCGGAAAAGTATCTGGGAATACTGCTTATCCGCAGGGGCGGATATCCTTATAAGGATCATTACGGCCTTCCCGGCGGCTTCGCCAGGAAAAATGAAATGATCGAAGAAACAGCTTACAGAGAGCTTAAGGAAGAAACCTCCGTAGACAACGCCTATCTGGAGCCTTTCGGTGTATTCAGCCGTCCCGGGCGCGATCCCAGGGGATGGATCATCTCGCAGGGCTTCCTTGCGCTTGTGGATGCAGGAAATTACCATGTGCGTGCCGGTTCAGACGCATGGGAGGCTGCCTGGTTCCGTATCAGCATGGAACAGGAGGAATTAAAAAAACATGTTCGCAAAGACAGCGCAAACATAACTACTCTTTACCGCCTTAAACTGGAAAAAGATGATGTCAGACTATCTGCTCTTGTAAAAGAAACAAGGGACTTTTCCGGACATCACGAAAAAACAAAATATGAGATACTTGAGGATGCCGGTTTTGCTTTTGATCATGCTGAGATAATAGTACGGGCACTTAAAGCCCTGCGGGAACGCACCACCCAATCCGGACGCATAGTCTTCGATCTGATGCCGGAACTCTTTACATTATACAGTCTTCAGGAAGCCCACGAGATCATACTCGGCGAAAAGCTGCTCACTCCCAATTTCCGCAGGAAAATTGCCCCCCTTGTCATTGAGACTCCGCAGATTGCAGGTTCAGGCGCGGGTCACCGTCCCGCAAAACTCTTCAGGCGCAATACAGAGGCATTCTATTCTATACCCTGATCTCATCCCCCTCATTATAGCTGAACAGAACCTTTCCCTTTTTTCCGTTAATAAAACATTCTCTTGGATCATCAGGATTATACTCTACTCTTCCTACGGATCTTAAAGGAAAATCCGATGCATCCCGGGAATATTCCGGTGCTTCTGTCTTATATATCTGTCCCTCTATTTTGTATTCAAATACAGGCACATAATAGGATACATACTTCTTGAGGCTGGGATCATACTCTCCCCGCTCATCCGCATAGATCAGAATACCTTCCGTCTCGCAGGTACATCTGCTCCTTTTTATGTGAAGATAGATTTTATATATTGACATTATTACAAATATAATGCCACTTATGATCAGGATCCAGTATAACATATGTGTTCCCCCTCTCATCCCGGCTACGGTATTATCTTCCGTAGATTACTAATATAATGTTATTATATGCAGCATCTGTTTACAACCAGATTCCTTTAGCATTTATGCTACTGTCCGGAGCGTTTTTCTGCCGGAAGAAAAGAGAACCGGCCCATCTCCCGCAGGAAGATGAGCCGGCTGAAAGGGTAATATAACAACAAAGAGAGTCTTTCATTAGTAACGGATGATATAATATATCACATATCCCCAACTGAACAATCCATGTATGATAGCCCATAGTATCGAATGCCAGTTCGTGTAGCTTATAACCATAGCCAAAGCTGTTCCGAAGGATATACCGGCTTTAGCTGTTTCCTTGATCCCATGAGTCTTCTTCGTCGTCTTTTTCTTTCCGTTTTCCTCTTCGATGATCTCTATCTCTTCATATGCCATAAAGCCGTACCTCCTTTCCGATAAGGCTATTATATAGCATACGCCTTATCCGGACCAGCAACAGCTAATGGCACTTTTGCTACTCTGCAGAGCATATCTTTGCAACTACTTCATTTATAACCTTTCCGTCAGCCTTTCCTTTAAGTTCAGGCATTACAGTCTTCATTATCTGACCTTTATTCTTTGTAGCGATCACTTCCGCAAACTTGTCCCTGATGAGCGCCTCCACTTCACCGGCACTCATAAGACTGGGTGCATACTCATTGATAACATCATAACGGAATTGGTATTCTGCCTTAAGCTCCGCTCTTCCATCAGGGCAGGAATCGATCTGTTCTTTAACGGACTTCAGTTCCTTAAGGATCACACGATCCACAAGCTCTTCTCCTATATCATCCCTGTGACCTTCATCAATAGCCACTTTCTTGATCGCCTGTATCACGGAAGATATGGCATCCTTCCGCTCCTTATTATGGTCCTTCATTGCCGCGATCATGTCCTTCTGTAACGTTTCAAACTGCATTTATACTACCTCCTTTATTCAATGTAACTGCATATGCTTTTATATTATTAAACTCCAAAACGGTCTTATTATACCATAAACACGATTTCATGATAATACTCTTTAACAATCACAGGTATTTGTGATAAAATAAGATTATGTAAACAAATTCTGTGAAAGTCAGCCAAAGGAGACTATCAATGGCAGAAGATAAAACTACGACAATCAATTCCTCATGGATCCGCAGCATCTTAAAGGAGGACGATACCCCTCAGATGAGTCAGGCTGATCTGAGCAGGTTCCATGTACTGCTGGATACCCGGACCGGAGAGCTCTTTCCTATCACGCACTATCCTTTCCGCATAGGCAGGAGCGGTCCTGAGAATCCCGATATGGACCTTTCCATAGATGATATCATGATAAGTCATAACCATGCCCATATAATCAAAGACGGTAATCAGGAGTTTATCGTGGATGACGGTTCAACAAACGGAACCTTTGTAAACGGCAAGCAGCTGCAGGCAAACTCCAGGATGGCTCTGTCTAAGAACGACGATATCAGGCTTGCCAATATAAAGATGATATATCTATGATGATCCGAAGGAATATCAGCGTATATGAAGAAGATATATTTACATACAACCGATGCATTGAAAAAAACATCCATAGAAAAAATATGTTCAGAGCAGCAGATATCGTTGTATACGCTTGGGTATCCGGATCTTAACAAAACTATTTCCGGGATCTGCGGTATACAGCTGAAAGCCGGAAAAGAACATAAACAGCCGCCTGTTATGTATACGCTTCCTGAAGTGATGCTTTTCTATGGAATAAATGATAACGCTCTGGATGATTTTCTTGATGCTTATAATGCAGCCGGTATCGAAAAGATAAAACGTAAGGCTATAGTGACACCGGCTAATCTGGGCTGGACATTGTACGAACTGGCTGAAGAACTCGGAAAAGAAATCTGATAAAATAAGGTCAGGCGTATTATCCGCTTTTATCGCAACATCTCATCCACATAGTTTTCAAGATACAGATCACTGTTCTTTGTAAGACCCATCTCACGCATCATGGCTACGATCAGGGAAGCGGTCTCTTCTGCAAGGGAGACTATCCTGTCTTTGTAATTAAGCCTGTTGGGATGGTATTTTGTATTTTCCCAGGCTGTTCTATCAATCGCAGTATCTGCAAGTTCCTGCACCTTAGCGGCATATTCCCCGTCTGTATCCAGATCCTTAAGTGCTCTGAATGTCCATTTATAATAAGGAGGATATTCCCTTTTCAAAAGAAAAAACAACTCCATGGCAGCCGATAATCCCTCAGCTTTACACATGGCGGCCGCAACAGTATCACCACGTACCATGCAGCGGGAATAATTTACCTGAACAGATGACGCATATTCATGAAGCTTCTCGGCCAGCCGTCTGTGCCAGATCCTGTCAGGATAATACGATATCAGAAGCTTTCTGAATGCCGTGAATATACCCTGATCATCCCTGAACACTTCTCCGTTAACGGCTGTCTTTAAGCAGCTGTGGTCCAATGTATACCACTGTGTTTCAGTTATAATACAGTTTTTGGTATCACAGTCGATCTGAAGAATGTTGGAATAAAAATCATGAATGGTCATGACGCCTCTGCGCTCACGCAGCCTTGCCGTATAAAATGACCGCTCCGTACTGTCTGTCAGTTCGTCATAAGCCCTGGACAGATCATGTCCGAATACTTTCATATCCTCATCGGTTATCCACAGACACACCCCGGTACCAAAGTCATGATCCCGGGATATAACATCATCATATCCGAAACAGTCAGACCCTTCACCGGCGATCCCGACAGCGATACGGTTTTCATATGCTCCAAACCGCTTATGTATCATATCTGCTACATGCTCATCATAAAACCGCCTGTTTTTATCAGTCACTTCTGTCTACCTGCTTATCCCGGCCATCCGACTTTTTTCTAAACAGCCGGATTTATGCCTGACTCTAATTTAAGATCTCCCTAACGGAAAAATACTGCTTTTTCTCTACCATCTCTTCTTTGGCTTCAAGACATTCCTTGATAACATTGCTGATATTAATGAACTCCTTTACCAGATCCGGATCAAACTGCGTCCCGCTGTTAGCCGCTATAAAAGCCATGGTTTTCTCATGAGAGATTGGTTCTTTATACGGACGTTTCGACGTCATGGCATCATACACATCCACCAAAGCCATAATACGGGCCAGAAGAGGTATCTCCTCTCCCTTTAATCCATCGGGATACCCCTTTCCGTCCCATCTTTCGTGATGGGATCTGGCAATCTGACTTGCAATAGAAGCAAATTCCGGATCGGGGATCCTTTTTTCAAGATAATCAAATAACTCGCCACCGATCACAGAATGAAATTTCATACTGTCAAACTCAGCATCAGAAAGAGATGACGGTTTCTGCAATACCGAATCCCGGATAGCTATCTTTCCGACATCGTGAAGCGGCGCACTCCTGCAGGCCTTTTTTACAACTGTCGGAGGCAGATATTCCTTATATTTTGCCATTGTCTTAAGATGACTTATAAAAACAGAGAAGTAAAGAGAGGTGTTCTTAAGATGCACTCCCGTAACACCGTCGCGCGACTCTACCAATCCTGCGAAAGAAACTGTCATAAGATCATACATCTGTTCCATTTCTTCGATCTTTTGTTCCACCCGGACCTCAAGATTATGCTGGTACTGGGCAAGCTCGATCTGAGTCTCTATACGCTTTTTCATGACCATCGGAACAAACGGTTTAGTAATATAATCAACGATCCCCAGCTTAAAGCCTTCAACCTCTGCCTCGGGGCTGGTATCGGCAGTAAGGAATATCACCGGAATATTCTTATATGCAGGAATAGACTTCAGTTTTACAAACACTTCCATACCGTTCATTTCGGGCATGACCACATCCAAAAGGATCAGATCCGGAGCTATTTTTTTTAGAAGCTCAAATGCCTCCTGTCCGGAATATGCTTCAAACAGGTCATAGGTGTCCTCCAGCACAGAACGTGCTGTGGCATGATTAAGCGCAACATCATCGACCATCAGGATCTTTTTCTTTTGATTCATGATATTCTCCCTAGTCTGTTATGACTATCCAACGCACAGTATGATTATACCATTTATCTTGACATCGCACAAACATTTATTATTATAATAACCAGGATCACTTTTCTATGTAAAGAAAGGATAAGACCTGCGTTATCGATACAATGAACGGCCATAATAACCTTAAAGAAGCAGTGCTGCGCTTAACCTATAGATAAAAGAAACTGTGAGGGATGATAACCTAAGCCCCCTTCCCGACAGGCTTACCACAGAAGCTCCAACGCTCTTTCACTACGGCTCCATCAGACAGCATCTCCCTGATCCGGATCCTGCTAGCCTCTTCCGGATCCACCATACGATCAGCATCATCATAGTAACTGATCTCCGTATAATCGCCTCTGTTATGCCTGTCATTAAAAAGTTTAACGTAGCCAACCATAATACTTCTCCTTTCGCTCCGCATCAGCGTTACCCGCTCTGACTGCAATGCTTATGCTTCAGTTGTCATCGTCAAACTCATCCAGGTTTAATGTGCTCAGATCGATGGTATCTTCTGTGATCATATCTTTCTCCTCCTCATCAATAATTATTTCCGGTTCTTTTATGAACCCCCTGTTCTGAAATCAATTCTAACAGAGCATTAATTATTATGAGTCCAATAAAATACCATCATTATTGAATTCAGATTCCACAGATGTCAGATATTCATGCCTCTCGTTTCTCTTTTTCCGTTTTCGAATACATAATAAGGTCTTTCTGTTATCTCTTCCAATTTATCTTCATTTAAAAACAGAGTATCCTCTTCCGGCAGTGCGATCACCTTCCTGTGCCCGGATATTTTCAGCAGGTATTCTTCACTGCGTCTGTCATGTTCCTCACTGCGGTTTGTAAAATGGCACAGGAAGGAAATGCCATGCAGCACATCAAAACCTTCAGTTTCCGTCAATCCCACTTTATTATCATCATCCAGTTTGCAGGATTCCAGGTCTTCTCCGAAAATAATAGCACCGGCACTTCCTCCAAACGCAACACCGCCATTCTTAAGGTATTCATGTATAGGTTCAAACATCCCGGCCCGCCTGATCTCATGTAACAGCCTGAATGTATTGCCTCCTCCTATGAAGATAAAACTATACTCTGATAGTCTCTTACAGGATAATTCTTCAGCAGACCTGACCATCTCTATCGACGGTATATCCACATTGGCCAGTTCTCCGCTGATCCATTTGTAACAGTCATCATATTTGTCCTCTTCCATTGCAAGAGGGATATACAGACACGGCAGATCATGATCGATAACTTCGTTTAATCTCCGAAGTGCTCTTACCGTTTGTTTTCCTGCCCCTCCGCCATTTATAAATACCTTCATTTATCACCCCATCCGTTTAACGTCAACGCTTCATTATGATACATGACATCTACAGTTCTTTTTCATAGCACAGAAAATCCTGATCATACATGCGGACTTCACCAACCACCCTGAATCCGAACACCGCATAGGATCTTATAGCTTTTTCATTGTATCTGTTCACAAGAAAACGTATGCCTTTATACCCTCTTCTGCCAAGCTCATCCATCCCAAACTGTAACATGATCCGGGCAAGTCCTTTATTCTGTTCCTGTGGTATTACGGCCAGTCTTGCCAGTTCTCCTTCGGGTACAAGTCTTTTATCCCAGCATGAGAGCTTGTCGACATCCTCATCTTCTTCGATCGATACTGCAGCCTTTATGATCCCGTCCTCTTTCAGAACATACAGCGCATCTCTGGCCAGATCGCAGCTTATAGTCTCATCAGAGGGATAATCATCATCCCAGGGACAAAACTCCCTTCCTTTCTGTGCCTGATAAAGAGCCAGGATCTCTTCTCTGTCTTCTTCTTTTGCCGATATTATTTCGTATTCCATTATCTTTTTCCTGTTTTCTCAATACCCTGCCTTCTTATCCACCACATGCTTTAAAGGCTGTCCTTTAGTATAGGCACGCAGGTTTTCACAAAACATCTCAACATTCTTATCCACCGTATACTGAAGCGTAAGATTTCCTGCCACATGCGGAGTGATCAGCAGATTTTTTGTTTTCCATAAGCGACTGTCTTTCGGAAGCGGTTCATTTCGGAAAACATCCAATGCCGCTCCTTCAAGCTTTCCTTCATCCAGACAATCCGCCAAAGCATCCTCATCTATCGCCGTACCTCTTCCGACATTAACGATATAAGCCCCCTTCGGTAACATGCTTAACCGCTGTTTTGACAGGATCCCATCCGTTTCTGCAGTTCCCGGCAGACTCATGACCAAAAGATCCGTATCGGGTAATATCCCGTCAATCTCTGCACTTGATACTACCCTGTCATATACAGTTTCACTGCAGATCCCGCTGCGGCACACACCTGTAATGCTTGCCGGTTCAAATGCTTTGACTCTTCTGGCAAAACTGCATCCTATATCACCTGTTCCCCATACAGTGATCCTGGAGTCCTTAAGCGACCTTTGAATCACAGATTCAGCCCATTTACCATTGACGGACTCCGTATAATGATATGTCAGCTTTCTCATCATCATTAAAGATACAGCGATGATATGCTCCGCTATACTTACTCCGTATGCTCCGGCAGAGTTTGTGATGATCAGATCCTCATTTGCAAACAGCCCCGGTTTCAGAAGAAAATCCACACCGGCAGAGGTTACACTGAGCCATTTCAGCTTTCTGCTGTTTATCAGCTTCTCTGCACTCAGGATATTGAAACCAAATCCGTAAACCACCTCTGCATCAAGATGCGCTTCCGTGATCTCCTCCACAGAGTCAATATACATAACCTCAACTTTCATCTCAGCCGCCGTATCATTTATCTGCTGTCTGTGCTTAGGGCTTAAGGCCCCTGAATATACCAGTATTTTCATAATACTTCCTACACCTCCTATGATTTATCCATAGTATCACTGATCATCCATAATATCATCCATCACATTAACCGGATGATTTTTAAAGTATTCTTCTCTGCGCTTCCTGTCGACTTCTATCCACTCATCAAGAGTCAATGGCACATAATCAGAAAACATACAGAAACAGTTGATCATCCGGCAGGGTATCGAAACCAGCCCTTCCTGTCCCCGTACCGGCCTCTTATACTGTGTTATATTCCTCATATATTCATTTATGAGATACTCATCAAATGTATCATGCACATGGCCATACAGCATATAGGTTACGGGATTGCCTTCTGCATCCAGACGATACTGACCGTTATAACACATGATCGGATAATGCGACAGGATTACCTTTCTCTTGTTATCTTTAAGCTCCATGTAATGCTCGATCCAGACAAAATTACTGCGGTCAAACTGCCTGCTCTCCACATATTTATCATGATTCCCGATAATAAGATACTTCTTCCCGTTAAGCCTTGACAGCAGTTCATTGACTTCCGAAAGCTTTTTTGATAAACACAAGTCACCAAGTATCACCACATCGTCATTATTTCTAACACGGCTATTCCACTGTTGCAGCATATATTCATTCATTGCTTCGCCACTCTCAAAGCCACGATGATCCATCTGCTGATTTAATCTTTCATGAAAAAAATGCAGGTCAGCGATATAATAACGCATTTGTTTCACTTCTCCCTTCTTCACCTCTCCATATAGTAAAGTGCTTTTGGGGCAAAATCAATACTTTTAATGTTATCTGAAGCGTGTTCGCGGTATGAAACCGTACTTTTAATGTAACTTAGCTTCATTTTTCGACCTCTTACCGTATATTGCGATACGTGAGAGGTCTTTTTTGCTATATTGGCCTTACCAAACAGAAAGGAGAAAAAAATGAATACCCGAAAGATCAGTCTTATCATGTTGAAACTTTTACACATCGCACCGGTGATCGGTGCAGCAGTATTTACGATCCTGTTCACCTGCGTGTTTCACAGCAGGATTGAAGAGAGGATCCTGCATTCGGCAACCACCTTTTTGCTATGGATGTTTGCATCATTATTCTATATAATGATACTTGCAAATTTCAAAAACGCAAAAAAAGTGATGCTGGGCGCAGCGGGAATGCTGGTTTTTATTGCACTGGCAGTCCTCATGACACCGCTTGACAGATACGTAACTCTCGTATTCGCAAAAAGCCATATTGCGGCGTATGTTTTAGCGTTGATCATGGGAGCCGTTTTCCTGCTGATCAGTACTATATGGAGGAAGAAAGTTGAAGGTTGATATCAACATTTCCAAAGATGTAAAAGAACCCTACGTGGTCATTCATACCGATAAGATATCGGATGAGATCTCGAAACTGGCACAGGATATATCAGAATGTGCGTCGGGAGGCAGGATCATAGGAAACGTAGAGGATACGATGATGATACTGCAGCCCGAGAGTATAAGTGTCATCCGTGTAGACAGCGAAAAAGTGTATGTGACATCGGACAAGGTGAAATACCGGGTCGGCAAAAGGATGTATGAGCTTTTGGAAATCCTTGGAAAGGATTTTATGCAGGTTTCCAAGTCGGCTGCCATCAATCTGAAGTTTCTTAAAAGCGTTGAACCCTATATGAACGGAGTGATGGTGCTTAACATGAAGGACGGCGAGAAAGAGTACATCTCCCGGAAATACGTGCCGAAGCTGAAGGAATATCTGGGTATATAGAGGAAATCTTTCGGGTAAATAACGGAAAAAAGTAACATCATT
>JAFYCS010000030.1 GCA_017539565.1 Lachnospiraceae bacterium | reverse complement strand
TACAAAAAGTCCGCCTTTTTATTTGGGCGGACTTTTTGCTTTTCCTACAGACGATAAAAAAGCTTATTAACAGAAGAGGTGAGATAAATGGCTAAAAAGATTTGTTTTGGTTGCATGGAGCAATATGATGATCAGTATAATATCTGTCCATATTGCGGCTATATAGAAGGAACCGGTCCTAAAGAGCCTTATCACCTTATGCCGGGAACTGTACTTCAGGGAAAATACATAGTAGGAAAGACCATAGGATATGGTGGATTTGGAGTAACATATATTGGATTTGATTATGCTCTCGGTCATAAGATAGCTATCAAAGAATATCTTCCGGGAGAGTTTTCGACAAGATGCGCGGGAGAAAATAGTGTTACTGTATTCGATGGCGAGAAGGGTGAACAGTTCGAAAGCGGCGTCAGTAAGTTTACTGATGAGGCAAGGAAACTTGCAGCATTTAATGCGATAGAAGGAATTGTATCAGTTTATGACTGTTTTGAGGAGAACAATACAGCCTATATTGTTATGGAATATCTTGAGGGACGTACATTAAAGGATATTCTGGAGCAGGAAGGCAAAATGGATTTTGACAGGGCGGTTAATTATATCGTCCCTATTCTTGATGCCTTAACACAGGTTCATAGTGTAGGGCTTCTTCATAGAGATATTTCACCGGATAATATATTTGTTACAAATGATGGAAGGGTTAAACTGATCGACTTTGGTGCAGCGAGATACGCAAGCTCTTCACATAGTAAAAGTCTTTCGGTTATCGTAAAACCGGGATATGCGCCTCAGGAGCAGTACAGAAGCAGGGGAGATCAGGGACCGTGGTCAGATGTTTATGCCTGTGCGGCTACGCTTTACAAAATGATTACCGGTGTTACCCCTCAGGATTCAATGGAAAGAGGAATGGAGGACAAGCTTGTCGTACCAAGTAAGCTGGGTGCGAAGTTACCTAAGGACAAGCAGAATGCCATAATGAATGCTCTTAATCTGAGCATTGAGAAAAGAACCAAGAGTGCGGAAGAGTTTAAAGAAAATCTTCTTAGGGGAAGCAAGAGAGTAAGCGGAGGAAAGAAAACTACTATCCTTCCGAAGTGGCCTTTGTGGTTAAAGATTGTTTCAGGCGTAGGTGCTGCTGCAGTTCTCGTGGCTGTGGTAATGATAATCCGCTGGGTTGTAGTTCCTCCAAAACCGGATATTAAAGATGGTATAAGAACACCGTATGTTGTCGGAAAGACAGTAGATGATGCTGAGAAGATCATTACTGATGCAGGACTGTTATTCCAGATAACGGACAAGCTTGAAGATGATAATATCCCCAAAGATTATGTTTTGACACAGAGTAAAAATGCCGGAGAAGAGATAGCTCCGAATACGGCAGTAGAGGTAACTGTAAGTGCCGGTGGAAAAGTCATTTATATGGGCAATTATATCGGGATGTTGTCTCCTGATGCCAAGAAGGATCTTGATTCTCTGGGATTAAACTATATGACGGTTGAAGGCGAGAGTGAGATTGCTCCAGGATATATCTATGACCAGAATATCCTGCCGGATACTGAAGTAAATAAAGGCAGTGAAGTAACTTTAAGCGTTTCTACAGGTATTTCTACCTATGACGCTGCAAAGACGGCAAAGGTTCCGCAGCTTATTGGAAAGAGCTGGGAGGAAGGCAGAAAAACAGTTAGAAATAATAATCTATATATACGTCTTGTTGGTACTGAATACAGTATGACGATTCCGAAGGGGCAGATATTTGAACAGTCTCCTGTAGCAGATTCAAATGCAAAGGAAGGAGATATAGTTGACGTTAAAATCAGTCTTGGAATCATGACTGTCAGAGTACCGGATGTTCAGTTTAAGGATAAGGATGAAGCTAAGGATATGCTTGAAGCATTAGGCTTGAAGGTTGTTATGACCGAAGAAGAAAGTATAGCCATAGCAAACAATCACGTTATCAGACAAAGCATCGAACCGGGCACAGAGATTGAAGTAACTACAGATGGAAAGCCTACTGAGATAACGATAGTTATATCAAAGGGTATTAAAGGTATCGTTCCGGATGTTGTCGGGAAGGATCTGGATGTAGCAAAGAGAAGCATAGAAAATGCAGGCTTAAAGGTTGGTAAGATATCATATGCAGACACTGATAAGCAGGATCAGAACAACAAGGTTTCTAAACAGAGTCCTGTATCAGGAAAGAAGGTTGATCCGGGCAGTGCTGTAGATCTTACGGTTTATCAGTATAAGGGAACAGCCACTACTGAAAAAACAGATGATATTACCACAGAATCTACTGAAGAAAGTAAAGTGAAGGTTCCGGATGTTGTTGGAAAGGATGAGAGTACAGCTAAGAGTCTCATATCATCAGCCGGACTAAATCCTAATATTGAATATAAAGAAACAGATAAAGAAAGCCAGGACGGAAAGGT
>JAFYCS010000004.1 GCA_017539565.1 Lachnospiraceae bacterium | reverse complement strand
CCAAAGGAGGACATATCAAATGGAACACATTTGTCTTGATGAAAAATGGATATTCAGAAGAGGATTTGCTGATTCGCTTGGTGCGCTTAATGAAGTTCAGGGAGTGGAAGTGGATCTTCCCCATGACGGTATGATAGGAACGCCTGTATCGCCCGATGCTCCGGCAAAGTCTGACAGTGGGTATTTTAAAGGAGATAACACGAATTATACAAAGTATGTGTATATCCCGAAAGAATGGGAAAATGACTGCGTAGGGCTTAAGCCGGACGGAGTGATGATGAATGCTACCTTTGAGATAAACGGCTGCAAGGTGGGAAGCCAGCATTACGGTTACGCTCCCTGTTACATAGATCTTACGGATCACGTAGCTTTTGGAGAGGAAAACAGGATCACGATTAATATAAATACCAGTATGTACGTTAATTCACGCTGGTACACCGGGTCTGGTTTATACAGAGGCTTGATGCTCTGTCATGGGCCTAAAGTACACATAGCCAATGACGGGATATTTGCTTATACAAAAGAAGTGGCGGATGGTTATGCTTTTCTGGGATTTGATGTGGAAGTGGAAAATGCCACAGCAGAAAACAGGATGGCAGAAGTAAGTGTTTTTGTATCACGTGATGGTAAAGAGGAAATACTTGGAAAAACAAAGCGTGTCATTCAGATAAACAAGTGTAAGACAGAAACTGCCCACATGACCATGAATCTTAAGGATCCGGTGCTGTGGGATGCAGCTGATCCCAACCTGTATCAGGTAAGGGTACAGGTTAAAAATCTTGGAGTGTACAGGACCCATTTTATTGCAGATGAAGATAATACTGTCGATGAGGCATCTGTTTTATTCGGTATCCGTACGATCACTGCCGATCCGGTAAGGGGACTTCGTATCAACGGAAAAACAGTAAAGTTAAAGGGCGGATGCCTGCATCATGATAACGGTCTGTTAGGTGCTGTATCCCTTTATGAAGCTGAAGCACGCAAAGTCAGAAAACTTAAGGATCTTGGTTTTAATGCCATCCGCACCGCACATAATCCGCCTTCAGCTGCACTGGTGGAAGCCTGTGACAGGCTGGGAATGTATATCTTTGACGAAGCCTTTGATGCATGGGGTATCGCTAAGCGTGGCGGTGATTACAGCCAGTTTTTTGAGAATGACAGGGAAAAGGATCTGTCTGCATTTGTAAGACGTGACAGGAGTCATCCTTCGGTCATCATATGGTCTACCGGGAATGAGATCCCGGAAAGAGGCGGACTGAATAACGGATATACTATTGCCACACAGCTTGCGGAAACTATCAGGAGGCTGGACGGAACGCGACCTGTGAGCAACGGCATCTGTTCATTATGGAGCGGACTGGATGATGAACTGGCTAAGGGACAGAATCAGGAGCAGAATTCATCTGAAGGTCTTGATAAGACAAGATGGGAAAGGGTAACCGAACCCTTTACCAACGGGCTTGATATCGTAGGATACAACTATATGGAAGACCTGTACGAACGGGATCATGAGCTGTTCCCGGAAAGGGTCATGCTGGGATCGGAAAACTTTGCAGTACAGATAGGATACAGATGGCCTATGGTAGAAAGCCTTCCTTATGTGATCGGTGATTTCACCTGGACTGCCTGGGATTATCTTGGGGAAGCAGGTATAGGTAAGGCTGTATATGTTGATGAGGATGATCCGGCTGTAAAGAATCCCTGGTCACTGATGCCTTCACCGGGTTCTCCCTATCCATGGAGATGTGCAAATGACGCTGACTTTGATATTACGGGACAGAGGCTTGCCCAGGGCGCATACAGAAGTGTTGTGTGGGGAAATAAAGAGACTTTCCTGTTTTCCATGCATCCCGCGACTTTCGGTAAAACGGAAGTGATGACAATGTGGGGATTTCCCGATGTACGTCCGGTATGGAATTATAATGGCTGGGAAGGTAAGCCTGTAAAGCTTGTTGTATATTCCAATGCGGAGGAGGTAGAAGTATTTGTAAATGATAAGTCCCTGGGAAGAAAGAAAGTAGGCATGGAGCGCCCCATGCCAAACTCGGTATGCTTTGAAACTGCATACCAACCGGGAAAGATTGAGGCAGTGAGTTTCACAGGCGGAGCCGAAGTAAGCCGTGACACATTATTTACAAGCGGAAAAACTGAGCGGATAAAGCTGTGTCCGGAGAAAACAGTAATGAAGGCTGACGGACATGATCTGATATACGTAGGTATTGAATTGACGGATAAAGAAGGACGGCTTGTTCCTGATGCCGAAATAAATCTGCAGGCAGAAATATCCGGCTGCGGAAAGCTTGCTGGCTTCGGGTCGGCAAACCCGGTAACGGAAGATGATTATACCGATGGCGAAACCGTAAGCTACAGGGGACGCGCCATGGCGATAATCAGATCCGGATATGTTAAGGGAAGTGCTTTACTGAAGATCACGGCAGAAGGCTTAGGAGAAGCGGCTATAGAGTTTAAGATACAGTAACGGGCGTTATAGCCCGCTGCTGTTATCTATATTCTTTTAAATATATGTATAATGACCGATTCAAGGAATGAAAGCTTTTTTGTGGTGCAGTATGCTTTTCCGTCTTTTATCCCGCAATTGATCTTTAGATCTGCATCCGGGTAATAACCGGAATAATCATAATCAGCGGTATCTGATGCCCTGACATATGCGGCAAGTGCTTTTGCTGCATCAAAGAGAGCCTTATCTGTTACGTTTCCGCCGATAGCAGGGCCGCTCGGGCCGCAATATGCCGAAAGGTGATAGACTTTTCCGTTTTCATCTGTGGCTGAGATATAGTATTGGTACTGATTTTCCAGGTTTTCGGTTATATAGGCCGGTTCACCGAACAGTTTTTTCAGCTGGCCGAATGCCAGGATATCATTTTCTCCCGGACCGCCTGATATGGGATCATAGATACTACATATCTTGGCGTCAGGTCCCCATTTGATATATTCATTTTTATCTGAAATAACTATATAAGTATAATTCATTTCCGTTGCATTCCTAGTCATTATATTTCATCGATTATATCATGGATAAAAAAGTATGTATATCAGGTAAAAAATACTTGAAAAGAATTTTTAATTACATTAGTCTTTTCTTTGGACGTCCGAATCTTATGAAACAGCAGGTAAATAACCAGAAGTAAGACCATATAAGAGGAGGCTTATGTAATG
>JAFYCS010000029.1 GCA_017539565.1 Lachnospiraceae bacterium | reverse complement strand
GCTCTCATCTGCTCACGTCTCTGCTGCGGGCTGGAATAGGATCCCACCTGTATCTTACGGTTTATGGAAGCACCATGTGAAAAAAAGCCGTCCAGGATCCCTGAATTGCCTTTGAAAGATCTGATGATCCGCTTCGCCTTCTCCGGATCGTTATAAGCCCCTGCTTTACCTTTGGCACGCGCTATCGCCTCAGGTGTCAGACCATGCTGTTTCATGGTTACACGTTTCCTGGGTTCGTAGAGGTCCATCAGTGTACCGACAGGAGCTGCCATAAATACAGCTCCCAAAACCGGATGATTCTTTCTGAAGCTGTTGATACCTCCCCTGATGCTGTTATACTTACCGACAAAATAGTTTCTGGCGCCCTCACTTTTGCTTTTTTCATGTATATAAGTCACGCCTCTTTTCCCGGCAGCATCACGCACGCCGTCCATGTCCTTTTTCGCGCCGAAAAGCTTATCCATCTGCTGCGGATCTTTTTTGCTTTTATCAAGCATCTCCATGTTGATGTTAAGCTTCTCACCCCTGCCGGAGTTCATTTCTTCCAGTTCATCGGCTGTAAGATTCCTTAATATCTCCGAAAGGTTTGCGTGGGCTATTCCTTCAGTCTTCCCCTTCCCACGCTGCTCAAGATCTATTCCTCCGGTATTTACGGCATTATCAAGAAGGGACATCTGTCCCATGAGGCTTCCTTCTTCACTCCCCTGTTCATCTATATAGTTCCGGGCCTTTATGATATCGGCCTGACTGCCTTCCGTCAGGGTATAACCCATGCCTGCAGAGGTCTTTCCTCCGAGCATCAATGCACTTCTTATTCCGCCCCTGTCCTGATCCAGCAGTGTCTTCTCTTCATTTGTGATACCATGTTCTTCTTTATCTATCTTTTTAAGGACACTATCATGCCTTATCCTCAGTTTCCTGCGGCTCTCAGCGATATTCCTGAGCTTTTCCTTATGATCCGATACATCACCGTCTTTATTCTCTTCCAGAGCTTTATTGATCTCTTCTTCCTCGTAGTTCAGCCGTGCCATCTCGCTCTCATAGCTCTTGTTTTCCTCATCACGCGCTTCCTGCGCATTGATCTTATTATCCCTCTTTATATCCTGCAGGCGGTTATAGCGCACAAGAAGAGTACTGATCTTTGAGAAGGCCTTTTTCCCGGCTTCTTTCACATCATTTGCATCATACAGGGCTGCCGCAAACTCCAGTTCCGCTGACACCTTTTTCCTGTCCTTATTATGCTGCTCTTCAGCAGCTTTTTTACGGGCTTCTTCCTCATCCCGCTGACGCTTTCTGACCTCATAACCGGTCATATCATTAAGCTCTATCATGGGTCCCTCATTCTCCGGACCCTTCTTTTTAGGCTTATCTTTACTCTGCCAGAAAAAACGAGGCATATGCTCTCCTCCGTATAAACGTCTTATGTACAGACTCCGCCAAATATCATTATAATGCCGTAAAGTAACAAAAGCGCAACAGCCCGGCAAATGCAGACGTTGCGCTCTTAACTATCCTTATCTCATATTATTGACCTTTAACTGCCCAGTATGGAGTTATATACTCCTTCATACTTATTAAAGGCAGCTTTTGCCATCAGAATGTCCTCTCCCGTGACCACAGACTTACGGATATTCTCCGCAGTAACCTCAATGGCCTTATGTTCCTTTTCGTCATATCCGCGTGTATCGTTAAAATAATACTCTGCCAGCACCTGTATCATCTTGTCAAATTCCGCCAGCTCAAGCATATATGTGATAATACACTTCATATGGGCACCTTTTTTCAGGAAAGGATGCTTGATAGTGTATTTCTTGAGCCCTTCTACAGTAGGTACTCCCACATAATCGGGAAACCACTTCACTGCAAAAAGATCATCCAGGAGCTTTTTCACATCCTCACGCAGATTGCCTTCAGCTGACTGTATAACGGACTTCTGGCGGTTCCTTACGGACTGGAGATTCCTCAGCAGAGTCGCAAGCTTATCTCCCAGTGCCATAAAAGTAAGCATACTCGCATTCTGGGACGATCCCTCCCCCCTTAAAGCCAGTATATGTTCCTTACAGACACGCTGGGCATCCTCAACATAGCCGATGGACTGTGACAGGGGTTCTTCCATGGTGGCAGGGTCGTATCCATACTTATCCGCGAAGTCACTGATGTATCTGTAATAGTCTTCGTTTCCCTTCAGAACTTCGGAAATGTAATTTTGGAGTTCTTCCTCGTTCATCCCCGCCAACGGCCTCCTGGTCCAGAATTTGCATCTACAGACGATATTCTGCCCGATAATAATGCATATATGATTTTAACACGCAGTATTTAAAATGTAAAGTACGGAAAAGGCTTACATCATATATCAATGCCGTATTCTTTCAGATATGCCTGCATATCTTTGTAATCGGCAAAATCCTTGCTCCAGCCATGTACCGCATAGGGGATATCCCCCTTCTCAACACGTTCCCTGAGATGATACTCTGCCGCAAATTCCCTTCCCGTCAGCAGATCGGCACTCTTAAATCCCATACCGCTGTCACGGCCGAATACACCGAAGAAGATATCTTCATTCCTGTTTACAAACCAGTATATCCTGCGCCAGCCGAACTTGTGTATCAGCTGCCGGCAATGCTCTATATGTCTTAAGGAGAAACCGCCGTTACCCATTATTATCCCGTCATTTCTGCCTTTGCAGCAGCGGATCTTAAAGCCCGGAAAGCTGTTCTTCTTAATAAATGTCCATTCCCAGATACGCCGGGCCGGCTCCCAGGGAGCCCCATAGTAATCGTAACCTTTTTCTATAAACTCATCCAGCCTGTCCTCATCCTGCCAGACAACGGCATCAGGCTGGGCTATCAGCATATAATCGTATCTGTCAAAAGCCCGGTAAAAGCCTTCCGAAAGCAGTAATCTGTTATATCCTTCGATCCCCCTGAAAAAACGCTGGTCAAAACGTCTTTGTCCTACCGTCGGGAATGTCCGGGTATAATAACTGCTGTCAAGGGATTCAGGCAGTGTAAATACCAGATCCCGGTTCTTAAATACCCTGACATAGCGCTTCACGCATGCTTCTTCATCAGCATCAAAAGCACTCTTGTACGCGGGTATCAGCACCACTGTCTTCAAGAACATGCCTCCTTATAAAGATCCTCAATGGTTCCCACCATGTTTTCCCATGAAAACCGCTTCTCATCTTCCCTGATATTCTCTTTAAACTCTCCGGCCCTTTCTTCCGTAAAGAAAGCAGTTATCGCTTTTGCCAGAGCCTGCGGATCACCGGGCGGAACTATATACCCTGTCTTCTTATCCGTTACCGCCTCGGGAAGGCCTCCCACATCAGTGGCGATAACAGGCAGCCCGAAGCCGAAAGCTATCTGCACTATTCCCGACTGGGTCGCGGAAATATAAGGACAGATGCACAGATCCGCAGCCGCAAAATACGGTTCCACATCGGCATCGGGTACATAACCGTCCCTTATCATAAAGCTGTCCTTTACACCAGTGGCTTCTATCAGGGACATATATTCATCCCTGGCATCACCGAAGTCCCCGACAACACATATCTTAACGCCATCCAGAGCCTTCACGCATTCAGGCGCCGCTTCGATCAGGTATTTAAGGCCCTTATATTTACGCACCAGTCCGAAGAACAGGAGCACCTTCTCTTCCGCCTTAAGACCAAGCTCTTTTCTTGCTTCTTCGCGGCTGATCCCCTTCAGCCGGAAGGCATTATAAGTAGGATGCATATTACGCCTGTAATGCATTGCCGGGATCATTGCCTTAAGGTCCGCCTCATCTTCTTTTGAATGTACTATACATCCTGCGGCTTTCTTTAATACGGACTTTGTCAGCAACCTGTCCATGGGAAAACGCTCATGAGGCAGCACATTATGACATGTAAGGAATACCGGTATGCCCTTAAGCCCCGAAAGTACAGCTGCATAGCAGGGTGCAAAATACGGATGCCACCACTGTACTATCACAAGATCCGGTCTGAGTTTTTTTATCTCACGTGCCGCCTTTCCCCAATTGAAGGGGTTTGCGGTATTTATGATAAAACGGGTATCTTTTATCTCAAAGGTCTTGTTCCCGTAATCCCTCTGTTCCTTTTTAAACAGTATCTTAGGGTACTGCAGGGAATATGAAATGCATTCCACCTCATGTCCTGCTTTTAAAGCCTTTACCAGCAGTCCGGTGTAATGCGAAATGCCGCCTTTAAAAGGATATACCGGTCCGACGACGGCTATCTTCTTAAGCTCGTGTGCCATATCAGATACACCTCTTCGCGTAATCCAGCCATTCATCGGTTATACGGGCTGTCCCGGCTATCTCTCTTATCTTCTTTGCCTCATCTGCAACTCTCTGCGCATCTTCAGGATTCTCCGCCATCTTGGCCATGGCCGCCGCCAGTTCCCGTGGATTGCCGGCCTCGGCAAGCAGTCCGTTCTCCCCGTCGCTGATCAGCGCCGCCGGTCCGCCGCTGGGACAGTCCGTAGCTATAACAGGGAGACCCAGAGCCATGGCTTCCATAAGCGCATTGGGCAGGCCTTCATATTTAGATGAGAGTACATATGCGGTAACATCCCTGATGCAGTCCGCCACGTTACTGCGGCTGCCCATGAAAAGTATCTTATCATCCAGCGCATGACCATGTACATATTCGGCCACCTGCAGGCGGCTGTTGTCGCCGCTGTCTCCGCCGTATATCTCAAGCGTATATTCCTCATGATCTTTCAGAAAACGCTCAAAAGCCCTGACCAGTGTCATATAGTCCTTTGCATCATGAAAACGCCCGACTGCTGCAAATACTTTCCGTATATCTGCCGCCCTCTCGGTTTTCAGGTACTTTTCGCTTATGGGATTCAGGATCACTGCTGCCTTTGATGCTATCTCCTCAGGAAAGAAATCCCTGGCTCCCGTGGTCTGGAATACCGAACCGGCAGCCTTCTTATACAGCATATTACTTAAGAATTTCTGTTTTTTTGACGCGTAATCCACCTTCGGATCGCTGCGCACGGATATTATGACCGGTATCTTTAACGGATCCGCAGCCATTATAGCCCTGTAGTTGGCAGTCTGCATAAAGGCATATACTACATCAGGCCTCTCCTTGGACAGACAATCCCTGAGCTTCTTTATGCGCATGCGCATACGGCTTAACCTGCCCTTTTTGTTCTCTGCTTCACTGAGTCCCACATCTGCACGACGTACTCCCTCCGGAAGAGGATACTCCTCCTTTTCGGTGGCCAGCGTAGCTATGACAACTTCCATGCCCCTGCGCGCCATCTCCCCCGCAAGGGTTGTCACAACGCGCTCTGCACCGCCTTTTCCCAGACTGTATATATGGAATAATACTTTATTTATCTCTCCCATACTCCGTAAGCAATTCCTTATATGTTTTCTCCAGGTCCCGCACCTGGGCGGTAACATCAAACCCGGATTCTTTCATCATATCGCAGTATCTCATCATATCCTGCCTGTTTGCAGCCGGGTATTCATCAGACATTTCCATAGCGGTCTGTGCCCACTTCTGTGCACTTTCATCAAGTGAAAGGTATCTCAGCAGAGGTGTCCTGTCCACATCCCTCGTCACCGCATCGGATACCACGCAGGGCAGTCCTGCACACTGCGCTTCCACTATCGTACCCGGCAGTCCCTCATAAAAGGAAGGGAATACCAGCACATCCATAGCCTGGTAATACTTCGACGTATCCCTCTGCATTCCCGCAAGTATCACTTTATCCTTAAGGCCCGCCCCGGCTATCTGCTGTTCTATCACCGGCCTGTCTTCCCCATCCCCGACGATAAGAAGCCTGGCGTTATCCCTGCTTTTGCAGATCTCCGAAAATACCTTTATGAGAAACGGATGGTTCTTTGCATAATGGAAACGCCCCACATGCCCTACCACATAGGCGTCCCTTATCCCCAGTTCTTCCCTCAGGGCCCTGCCCCGGGCTATATGTTCTTCGTCCGGTGCAAAAAGATCTGCCTTTATGGCATTGGGAATGATGCGTACCCCGGAAAGATTCTCTTTTCCGAATACCGCAGCCGCAGCTTCTCCGGAGCATGCCCAGCATACATCCGCCTTATCAAACAATCCTCTGCGTGTCCGTCTTTTAAGCCATCCCGACAGACCGGGCTCAACTCCCGCACTTCTGGCATGGGCGATGGTGACAGCCACACCGTTTTCCTTTGCCACCGGCAGGTACAGCGCCGCTGTATTGGTGCTGTGTCCCTGGGCTATATCAATCTCGGGATGCGCACTGAAAAAATCCCTGAGTTCCTTTAAATACCGGCCTTTGTTGTATACCTTATACTTTACGGTACGGTATATCCTGCACCCCAGTGCTTTGGCCTCTTCTTCATACTGTCCGGGTGCTTCATTCAAAAGAAAATCGAAGCGGTACTTATCCCTGTCGATCTCACGGAGTATATCCATGATACGGCTTTCCGCCCCGCCTATGGAGAGTCCTCCTATTATCTGAAGCACTACTATCCTGCCGTCTTGCATAGCAGTTCACCTATATGATCTTCCCGGCATAATGCTTGGTGGTAACCATCATATATTCAAGCAGATCCGTGCCTCTGTTCCGCTTAAGTGCCGGGATGTTAAACATCTCGCTGTAGTTTTTAAACTGATCACGCCTGTTCTCAAACAGGTCTTCATATTCCTCAAAATCCTTATCGCTCATTTCCGCAGGATGAACTACAAAGGTGGTAATGCCGTCTTCACCTTTGAGCTCCGCCTTCCGCAAAAAAGAGATCGGAAGAAATGTAAATGATAATCTTTCATAGGGAAAACTGCCGTAACCGTCTGTGATATATCTGAATCCGAACCTGCGCAGTACCCTTAAAGTATTCTTATCAAAGCTGTGTCCGGGCGCCATAAATATATCTGTCTTTAAACCCAGCTTTTTTAAGCATGTCAGGCCGTGACGGATAAGGTGATACTGATCCTTAAGCTCCACGCCGGCGAATTCAGAGAAATGGTTCATTGGGAAAAGACCGCCGTTTTGGGTGGTATATACATGGTGAACACCATGCATTGCAATTATCCAGCCTTTGTCCGTAAGACTCTTTAACCATGCAGCATATCCCGCAGGATCATCAAAGGCCTTATTACGCTTATCTCCCGCATCCAGACACGGATCCTGATTATCAGGCACCACACCTATCAGCGGTTTGATCTCATATTTATCCAGAAGTGCCGAAAAACGCGAAAACGCCTCCCAGTCCATTACCGGGCATACATCATCTATGCGTATGGCGATGCTCCTCATTTAAGGTTCTCCTTATACCACTCGATAGCCAGTTTGATACCTTTTGCAAAATCATATTCCGGATCATAATTAAGCAGTCTTTTAGCCTTTGATATATCAGCGTTGGAATGCTTGATATCACCGGGCCTGTCCGGACCGAAATTGGGTTTCACCGAAACTCCTAAGGCTTCGCACAGGGCATCATATATATCTATCAGGTATTCCCTTCCGCCGTATGCTATGTTGTATGCCTGTCCCGCAGCCTCATCGCCTGCAAGGCAGGCCTTAAGGTTAGCCTCTATAACATTATCTACATAAGTAAAATCCCTGGACTGTTTTCCGTCACCGTTTATCGTAGGCACTTCCCCGTGGAGGAGCTGCCGTATAAAGCGGGGGATCACAGCCGCATATGCTCCGTCGGGATCCTGCCTGCGTCCGAATACATTAAAATACCGCAGACCATAGGTGTTCAGACCATACAGTCTGTAATACAGCTTGCCGTACTCTTCACAGGCACGTTTGGTAAGCGCATAAGGCGATAAGAGATTTCCCTCCTGCCCCTCGACCTTTGGCAGTACCGGATGATCACCGTAGACTGATGAAGAAGATGCATAAACAAAACGTTTAACCCCGTTCTGTCTTGCAGCCTCCATCATATTAAGGGTTCCCCTTATATTGTTTTCCTCGTAAAAAAGAGGCATCTCTATGCTTCGCGGCACGCTTCCCCATGCCGCCTGATTAAGCACATAGTCAATGCCTTCGCATGCCTTCATACAGGTATCAAGATCTTTTATATCACCCTTGACAAATTCATATCCTTTTCTGTCTTTTAAGAAGTCCACATTGGCCTGCTTACCTGTGGACAGATCGTCCAGACAGCGTACTTCCATTCCCAGATCCAGTATGGCTTCACACAGATTTGAACCGATAAAGCCCGCTCCTCCCGTAACCAGGAATCTGCTCCCCTCCGGAAATGATAGATCTTTATATCCCATTATCATAATCTCCAGTATAAGTAATCTTCTCTGCCTTCATAATCGCTGCGTTTTAAGATACCCTTCAGATCCATCAGTACCTTCTTCCTGTTGCCTGCAGCAAAGAATGAATCTATTTCATCCGCACCCAGCCTGTCAAATTCACTATGTGCAACTGCTATTATCACCGCATCCATATCCTTCACATCATCCATCTGTTTAAAACTGATGCCGTACAGACGCTTTGCTTCCGCTGCATCCGCTGCGGGATCGACTACCATGGGGGTGATTCCGTATTCGTTAAGTTCGTTTACTATATCAATAACCTTGGTATTCCTGGTATCGGGACAGTTCTCCTTAAAGGTAAAGCCCAGTATAGCCACCCTTGCATTCTTGACTGCTATGTCTGCCCTGATCAGATCCTTAACCAGGCTCTCTGCAACATAACGGCCCATATCGTCATTTATCCTGCGGCCGGAAAGTATTATCTGTGAATGATATCCCAGCTCCTCCGCCTTATAAGTAAGATAATAAGGATCCACACCTATGCAGTGTCCGCCCACAAGGCCGGGATAGAACTTAAGGAAATTCCACTTGGTCCCTGCAGCCTCAAGCACCGCCCTTGTATCGATCCCCATACGGTGGAAGATCATGGACAGCTCATTCATAAACGCTATGTTTATATCTCTCTGACTGTTCTCTATCACCTTGGCAGCCTCTGCCACCTTTATTGACTCTGCGCGGTATACCCCGGCATCGACTACCAGCTCATATACCTTGGCCACGGTATCCAGAGTTTCTTCGTCCATACCGGATACTATCTTGGTGATGGTCTCCAGTCTGTGCACTTTATCCCCGGGATTGATACGTTCCGGAGAATAACCTATCTTAAAATCAACTCCGCACTTAAGTCCCGATTCCTTTTCCAGGATCGGTACGCAGATATCCTCGGTAACTCCGGGGTAGACCGTAGACTCAAATACCACTACGCTGCCCTTTGTCAGGTTACGTCCCAGTATACGGCTGGCACCTTCCACGGGAGTAAGGTCAGGTGTATGATCTGCATTTACCGGAGTGGGCACAGCAACTATATGGAAACGCGCTTCTTTAAGACGGTTCTCGTCTGCGGTAAAGTCGACCGCAGTGTTTTTTATAACCTCATCCCCCACTTCTTTTGTGGGATCCGTGCCGCCCTTGTACAGAGCTATCTTCTCCGCATTAAGGTCAAAACCTATTACCTTTATCTTCTTTGCAAAGGCTACGGCTATGGGCATCCCCACATAACCAAGCCCCACAAGTGAAAGCTTTTCTTCTCCGCTTACAAGTTTTTCGTATAAAGTCATTTCTGTATCTCCTGTATCAACTGAAAAAATTATATCTTATTATGCAGTATATGGCCCTGAAAGCATCCTTCCAGCCTATCTTCTTACCCTGCTCGAATGTACGGGGATGATAAGAAATGGGTATCTCATATATCCTGCATTTTTTCTTTGCTATCTTTGCCGTAACCTCGGGCTCGAAACCGAAACGGTTCTCACGAAGCTTTATGGACTGTATGACTTCGCGCTTAAACATCTTATAGCAGGTTTCCATATCCGTAAGGGACAGGTCCGAGCATATATTTGATACCATGGTAAGGAATTTGTTTCCGAACTCATGATAAAAGCCGTCAACACGGAACTTATTACCGCGCAGGTATCTGGAACCGTATACCACATCCGCATCGGCGTTGCCGGATATGAAGGGCTCGATAAGCCTGTTAAATTCATTGGGATCATATTCAAGATCAGCATCCTGAACGATCACAAGATCTCCGGTAGCCGCCTGGAATCCATGGCGCAGAGCGGCACCTTTACCCATATTCTGCTTATGGAAAAGAAGGATATCGATCTTGCTCTTAAGCTCATTCCTGAGCAGATCCCTGGTGCCGTCGGTAGAGCCGTCATCCACCACTATGATCTCTGTCTTAAGACCGCAGGCGCGTACTTTATCCAGTACAACCTCTATCGTATCCACCTCGTCATAACAGGGGATGATAACCGAAAGTACCAGATTCTCTTTAGTCAGGCTCATTTTTCATTCTCCTTATTATAGATTTCCTTGATAACATACTGCGGTGAATTGTTAAGGCTTATATAGATACGTCCCACATATTCCCCGAGAAGCCCCAGCATTATCATCATCATACCGCCGAAAAATACAAGTATTGCTGCAAGGGATGCGAAGCCCTGTACACGGTCCGGCAGTATAAAATGCTGGATTATGATAACTATTCCGTATATGAATCCCACGATAGCCGCGATCACCCCCATCACCGTAGCGATACGCAGGGGTTTTACGGAAAAAGAAGTAAACCCGTTCATCCAAAGATCCAGCAGCTTTTTTAAAGTATAACCGGAGCTTCCTATCTCACGGGCACGGTGGTCTACATCAACATTGACTATATTATTTGTGGAACGCAGTACCAGACCTATCACATAAGGATAGCTGTTCTCATACCGTATCATATCGTTAATTATATAACGTTTAGCCGCAAAATAACTGGAGACCTGCAGGGTTTTGGGCTTACCCAGCATGAAACGCGCCATCAGCTCGTTTACATGGGATCCGAAATTCCTGAAGCCCGAATGCCTTTTATGCTGATATCTGGCGTAAGCCACATCTGCCCCGGCTTTTAAGGCATCAAGAAGACGGTCTGCCTGATCAGCAGGTGTCTGTCCGTCATCATCCAGACATATGACGATATCGCCCTTGGTCTGCCGTAGACCGGCCATCAGAGCAGAATGCTGCCCGAAGTTCCTTGCAAAGTCGATAACGGTAACTCTCTTATCCTCTTCGGCGATATGCTTTATCACCTGAAGCGTCCCGTCGGGAGAGCAGTCATTTACCAGCACCAGTTCCCATTCGTATTCGGGAAGTGTATTCATTTTTTCCCTTATCTCCGCCACTACCGCTTCTATGGTCTTTTCCGAACGGTAGCAGGGGATCACGAAACTTATCAACTGCATCTAAAATACCAGCTCCATATGATATATCTTTTCTTCCCTGCCGTTATATTCCCTGGTCTGTGTACTTTCCGGTATGAGCTTAAACCCTCTGCCGCTGTACAGCTTGCAGGCAACCTCATTATCTGCTATGACCCTCAGTGTAACAGTTTTAAGCCCCATTTTTTCACGGGCATGCCTTAATGCAAGATCCAGTACCTCGGGACCGTAGCCCTTTCCGAGAGCATCCGGCTCTCCTATGAATATACCGAATTCCGCAGTCTTTTTTTCCCTGTCTATATGATGGAAATACTGGCTGCCTATGGCCCTGCCGCTTTCCCTGACGACTATGATAAACTGCTCAACGTATCCCTTACCCACCTGCTCTTTAAGCCAATTCAGGTGCTGCTGTTCCGTAAGAGGCGTACGTATGATAAAATGCTCCATCACATGGGGAGCATTACGCCAACGCAATATATCTGCGGTATCATCCGCAGTTATGGGGCGTAATAATATTCTTTCGCTTTCCAATCTGTCCATCATTCCACTACATATATCTCAAAATTACCGGGGAGCTCTTTTACAAGCCTGAGACCGGTGCCGTATATTCTGTTAAGATAGCTGTCCATATCACCGGCAGACAGACCGTCTCCTGTTCTGAACACAAGCTCCGCTCCGCCCTTTGAAAACAGCTCAAAACGGCTGTCATATGCATATGCCTTAAGCTTCTTATCCTGCAGGGGACTCAGATACTGCCAGCCGCCCATAATCACCGTATTACCCGCGCGGTCCGTATCCGTAACATAAGCCGTATGATATACAGTCGCATAAGTTTCCAGTACATACAGCCTGCCGGCATTTTGCGCCATATAAGAGTATAACACATCATCCTCATTATTTACAGCTATTTGTTCATTGTATGTATTACGTATGTTCTCCGCCGCATTAAGGACCTGTGAGAGCACGATGGTCAATATGGCAGCCTGTATCAGCCAGTATATCCTCCTTATTTCATCGGAATATCTGACTACCATTCCTCCCAGCATAAAGCACTGTGCCATGCAAAGAGATACGGTCACCCTGTCCGGAACACGCCCCCTCCACAGGAGATAAGCGTATATCATAATGTGCATGAGAAAACAGCCTGCCCCGAAAAGGACTCCCCAGCCCTTTCCCCTGTGCAGCGCCACGATAACCGCCTGGACATATAACAGCAGCAGCCCCCAGGCATACACCTGTGCCTTTCCCCTGTCATGAAGAAACAGAGCTGCCAGATCGTATACTACCGCCTTAAGATGCTCCATGCCTTGCAGATGTCTGCCCTCTTCACGGTAAGCAGCCATACCGTACAAAGTCCCGGTACCGGCTCCTTCAATGGGAAGCAGATCATACTGACGGTAAAACTCAAGCTCCTCTCCGCTCACACCGTATCCCGCATAGTGGTCTGCAGCAGCGCTGCTCGTCCATACCCCCGTATAATCATAAAGCTGTGTACGTGCATCATTGAGCTTAAGATAATCCTGCCAGCTGCTGCCTGCATATGCGATCAGGTTAAATACAAGCAGGCAGGCAAGGGTACCCGCAAAAATGAGCAGCGGTTTCTTAAGCTCCCGGTGTTTATCCTTATCTTCGATAAAACAAAGGAGCAGCACCGCTGCCGCAAAAGGAAGTATCATCAGAAAGACCTGCTGCCTGACCTGCTGGCATATAAGCAGCATTATGACGCCGCCCATATACTGTCTGTTCATCATAAGAAACAGCGCAGCTGCGGCGAACATCGCCGCCACCAGCGTATAATGAGGCATTATATATGCCGGATATAAGAACCAGAGACACAGACCGCTCATCATCGTGATAAGCAGGGATCTGATGAGCAAAGCTTTATCACTGCGCATGATCACCAGACAGACTATAAAAAAGACTGCTGCCGGAGCAGCACATAAAAACAATCCATACCAGGGAATAAAAGGAATGACCGTATACAGCAGCGCAAGGATCCCTGAAAGAACAGCTCCCATATAAACGGTATGCAGATCGGGGCTGCCGCTGTAGGCACCTGAAAGTATATCCCTTATCTGAATGTCATCATTAAGGGCATATACCGGGGTTCCCCAAAAAAGAGGGATTATGAAGAAAACAAGTGTCAGTATCACAGGGACAGCTATACTGATAAGCCTCTTCTTTGCCTTATCTTCTGCAGGCTTATCCGCTTCCCCTCCGGGCTCTTCATCAAGAGGCTGCCCGGGCTCTATGTACCCGTTTTCCTCATCCGTCCACATATCTTATGCGTAAAACTCCTTTACGCTGTCGATGATGTACATATTCTCATCTTCGGTAAGGCCAAAGTACATGGGCAGGCGAAGCAGCCTGTCGCTTTCTTTTGTGGTGTACTTATCCTCGCCGGCAAAACGTCCGTACTTCTTTCCTGCAGGTGATGAATGCAGGGGCACATAATGTGAAACCGCAAGGATACCCTTATCTGCCAGATGGGCCTTAAGAGCCGTACGTTCCGAAAGATCCGCTGTCTTTACGTAGAACATATGGGCATTGTGAACACAGCCCTCAGGAATAACGGGAAGCTCTATCCTGCCGGCATCGGCAAGGGGCTTAAGCTCCTTATAATAGGTATCCCAGATCTTTAATCTGGCGTTGTTTATCTCATCCGCCATCTCAAGCTGCGCATAAAGATAAGCGGCGTTCATATCACTGGGAAGATAGGAGGATCCGGCTTCCTGCCAGGTGTACTTATCGACCTGCCCGCGGTAGTATCTGCTCCTGTCGGTGCCTTTTTCCCTGATTATCTCTGCCATATCGGTATATCTGTCATCACGAAGGAGCAGCGCGCCGCCCTCTCCCATGCTGTAATTCTTTGTCTCATGGAAGGAATAGCAGCCCATATCTCCTATGCTTCCCAGGGCTTTTCCCTTATAAGATGCCATCACACCCTGTGCCGCATCCTCGACCACAAAGAGTGAATGCCTCTTTGCGATATCCATGATGGTGTCCATTTCACAGGATACACCTGCATAATGAACGGGAACTATGGCCTTCGTCTTCTCCGTAACTGCTTCTTCTATAAGTTTTTCATCGATGTTCATGGTATCGGGTCTTATATCCACAAATACCGCCTTTGCCCCGCGCAGCACAAATGCGTCCGCAGTTGATACAAAGGTATAGGAAGGCATTATCACCTCATCACCTTCCTTTATATCAAGAAGGAGCGCTGCCATTTCCGTGGCATGTGTGCAGGATGTGGTGAGCAGAGCTGCGCTTACACCGGTCTTTTCTTCTATCCAGGCGTTGCACTTCTTTGTATATGCACCGTCGCCGCAGATCTTTTCCGCTGCTATACACTCCTTTATATAATCCAGTTCTTTCCCCGTATGGGGCGGTACGTTAAAATTGATCTTCATAGTCATTTCCTTTCGTATATCACAAAACCTTTTTGGTCATATATCTTTTCATATCCGTTATTATATAGGAATGCGAATAAATATGAAAGTTTTTTATCCTGCATATCTCTTTCGCCCATAGACAGATCATCCGCTTCCTCTGTGATCACGCAGATGGGGTATCCTTCTATCTTTTCCAGTTCTTCCTTATACTGCTCTGCCGGATAGCTCTCCAGATCCGGCCAGGCAGTAGATACTGCCGGGGGCATATTCATTATATAATGCAGTCCCGGTATATCCCCGTATGTGAGCATGGGCTCTCCCTTTGGATAGTTGAGCGTTATCATATCGCATACATTTTTTATGGATGTGAACCTCTCATAAGATGTACACATACCCTGCAGCATAACGGGGCCTTCCCTGCCTATCCTGTATTCACGCCAGGTCCCGTCCGTGCCGTCCTTAAATGCAAAATTAACATGGAAGAGCGCACTCTGCACCAGCAAAAGCAGCGTCAGCGAAACTCCCATAAAAAGCAGCGGATAATGCCAGCACCTTTCCCTGCTGCGCAGCCGGATAATCCCCGCAAAAAGATGTACTCCCACCGGCAGCAACAGATACATACAGTTAATGCAGGAATAAAGATGATTATTGCTGCCAAGGGGAGTGATCAACTGGGTTATCAATGCAAGAAGGGCAAGTCCCCTTTCCTTCGAAGAAAACTTTTTATCGAATAATACCCATACATCAAGAACCATCAGCAATATCAGTATCACCACCGATATACGGAAGATGGCGCCCACATTATGATACTTAAAATCATATACCCCGTTACGGTAATAGTAAAAGAATATAAGACCGATCCCTCCGCTGTAGACAAACTGTGCAGCTATCTTCATCCCGGGCTTTATCAGCTTAAACATTATACTGCCTGCTGCCACACCGGCAGCGGGTATCAGTGCAAACAGAAGATTCCCGAGATAATTATCGGCTGTGGTGAAGATCATATCCTTAAGGGTATAGCCGCCTTCACCGCTGCTGCCGCCCAGAAGACCGGCTATCCAGGAGGTCATGCGCATTATGCCATCCGTGCCACCGCTGATCAGCATAAGCAGAAAAACAAGGACCGCCCCGGCCATATATCCGCCCACACAGCAGAGTATGTCTGCCGCCAGTCTCTTTGCCTGCTTAGCCCGCAGGTCATCCCATATCACATATATTATCAGGGCGCAATGGGTAAGATTCGATATCCTCACTCCCAGTCCCAGGCCCAGCACCAGGCCTGCCAGCGCCATAAAGCGCCTGTCCTTTTTGCCCATGGCATAAAAAAGGATCAGTGCCCCGGCTGTAAGCCCCAGATAACTTAAATGCTGATATAATATCACGGAAGGACTCCAGTTGAGTCCCAGGGTAATGAGCAGTGCCGGAAATAAAAGATAAGGATGTACGCGCTCCTTAAGCCTGAAATAAACCAGTATGGCCGTTCCCGCCGGAACAAGGCTGCAAAGCAGCTTGAGCCCTATAAGCCTGCCGCCGCATATCAGATAAAAGCCGCGTCCCAGAAGATTTGCAAGGAAGGTTGCAAAATGCCAGCTGCTGACATCACTGTCAAAAAATGCGTAATTACAGGCACTGTACATGGTATCGGAAAGATCCGTCCCCTGCCCTGCGCCTATCAGCGCAAATAAAAAAAGCAGCAGGGGAAAAACTACCAAAGTGATAGTCCTGTTTACTCCTGTAGCTTTCTTCTCTTCACTCAAGACAGATAAAACTCCTTATACCAGATCGCAAAATTCTTAAGCCCTGTCCTTATATCGGTGGACGGCCTGTAGCCGTAATCCCTCTCCAGTGCAGAGGTATCGGCATAAGTCACTGCCACATCGCCGGGCTGCATTGGCACCAGCTCCTGATGTGCCTTGATATCAAAGTCCCCGGGAAGGACTCCGGCCTGCTTAAGCTCGGCTGCCAGTATATCGATAAACTCCATAAGATCCACGGGCTTTGAATTGCCTATGTTGTATATCGCATAAGGAGCAAGAGGAAGCCCGTCTTCTCCCTTCTTTTTATCCGGGGCGCCCTGCATCACCCTGATGATGCCCTCCACCACGTCGTCAACATAGGTAAAATCCCTGCGGCAGTTACCGTGATTGAATATCTTTATCTTCTCTCCCCTGCGAAGCTTATCCGTGAAACCGAAATATGCCATATCAGGCCTTCCTGCGGGACCGTACACGGTAAAGAAGCGGAGCGCCGTAGAGGGTATCTCATAAAGCTTGCTGTAGGCATGGGCAAGCAGTTCGTCACTCTTTTTGGTCGCGGCATATAATGATACCGGATGTTCCGTGGGTGCATCAACCCTGTAAGGTATATCTGATGAATCCCCGTATATCGAAGAGGATGACGCATATACCAGATGCTCCACACCGCCTGTCTCGTCCTTTTCACGGCTGTGCCTGCAGGCTTCGAGTATACGGTAGAAGCCCATGATGTTGGCCTCCATATAGGCATCGGGATTGACTATGGAATAGCGTACCCCTGCCTGTGCCGCCAGATTGACAACTATCTTTATATTGCAGCTTTCAAAAAGCTCTTTGATAAATGCCTCATCAGCTATACTCTTCTTAAAGAATACCCACTCATTATCCGATGCTTTCGCAGCATCCTCTATCATTTTCAGGCGATACTCCTTGATGGCCACGTCGTAATAATCATTCATATTATCGACGCCAAGTATCTTCATCCCCTTGTGTTCCCTGCTGTTTAAGAGGCTGAGTACCAGATTGGCCCCGATAAACCCTGCCGCACCGGTGACCAGTATGCACTTGTCGGACAGGCTTATCCTCTTCATTCTGCCTTTTCCTTCTTCTTATCCTTGGAGGGATCCTTAAAGATCCACAGTTTACTCAAAATATAATTGACTACAATAACGATTATGCTGGCTATAAGCATCTTAACCAGAAGCTCGTTCCACTTGAGCACCGTTACAAACAGGAACATGATAGCTTCTTCCAGGCCGAATGAAAAGAGCCTGGCGGCAACAAACTCCAGAAATTCCTTTGTAACGGCTTTAAATCCTGTCTTCTCACTGTGGAAAACAAATATCCTGTTTATAACATAAGCAAATACCACTGTTATCGTCCAGCTGGCTGCATTCCCCAGCACTACGCGCCAGGTCTCTTCCATAAATGAGAATATACCCATTGCGAAGATCGCGTAGGTGACCCAGCTCACAACAGTAGCGGCAAAGCCGGCTATCAGATAGTCCCATACTTCCTTCTTTGCATAATATATCCCAAGAGCCCAGTCGCACAGGCTTTCAAACACGTTAAAGATGATCTGCCTTATGATATCCACGACACATCCGCAGGCAAATATTATAAACACCGTCGCTATCAGATGTACCGGACGCATCTCCTGTTTAGGTCCGGTCACATCAAACCACAGCGGCCACTCATTTTCAAGATACAGATGTGCATGCAAAAGATATACACCGAAGGTACAGGATGCTATCCTGCTTATAACAGCAGCTGCCTTTCCGGTGATGGGCTTCATATGTACAAATAACATAAACAGTCCGACACTGGAAAGCAGAACCAGAAGGTGATTATAGTCATCCACAAGGAGTGAAGCATCAGTAAAGTGCGCTCCTGAGACAAGTCCCGCTTCCAGACCATACATTAATAATATACAGGGTACTACAAGCAGAGCCGATACCACATACAGAAGCGCAGACCCGGCTTTCTTTTTGCATATGGGCAGACCGTAGAGACGGATATATGCCGCCAGTACATAAAGGGTGATAAACCACTGCAGGCTGCAGCCGTGATCCTCAAGTCCCATCATATGCATGGGAAACAGGCTCTTGGATACACAGGTAAATACCAGCAGACATATGAGTATGAAGCCATGCTGAAGTTTGTTTAACATCTTAAAACCGCGTCCCAGGAAGGGTGCTATGAGCATCAGCATCATATACGATGTTGCAAACCAGTAATGCCCGTTGCTGACGGGGAAGACCAGATACTGGATCTCATAGAGGTTCATATGCTCTTCCAGGCTCTCTATACCTGTTGCAAAGCATACAGCCCCCACCAGCACGCTGTAGAAAAAGATCTCACACCACAGCTTTACGAACTTACGAAGGGAAAAGCGGGTATCTACGGAATAGTAACCGCTTATCATCACATATACGTTAACGGAAGCAAAGCATAAAGCCTCTACTGCCCAGAACGCCATATTTGCGGGAGACCTGTCCTCAGATAAGGGATTTAACAGAGAGCCGTTGCCCAGATAATGCATGGTGATTATCATGAACATGGCAAGTATGCGGAGTATCTCAAAACGTCCGTCCCTCTGTTTTGCAGGAACGGCTTTAAGCTTATATTCCGGTACGTCTACCGGCTCAAGCCTTTTATACTTATCCTTAAATTTAAGCTTAAGGGCATCGAGCATCTCTGCTTCTATGCCCTGTCCGTGGAATTCCTTTGAAACGCTTAAGGACACCAGGCCAACACCCTCTTCATCCTCAGAGGGGATGATCCTGGCCTCTCCCAGTGCCATGAAGAAATCCATATACACCAGGCTGTCTGTGCCTTCATCTGCGATCAGGGCCTCAAACCAGGCCCTGTCATTTTCATAATCGTTCTTTTCAAGACCAAAGGAACTGCGTCGTAATTCCTCGTCCTTTAACCAGTTTAAATATCTGCCCCTGTCCGTCGGGAGGGTTTTTCTAAGATAATGATGGTTCATCTCACTCCCCCGTTATACGGTCTTAAGCAGTTCTCTTATCTGATCCACACTGAGCCACTCCGTATTGTTGCCGGAGCTGTATGAAAAACCGTCAGGAACTTTTTTCCCGCTGGGCTTAATGGCTCTCTTATCGCTCCATACCATCTGGGGATATACGATAAAGTGCTTCTCATACTCATAGGTGGTCATGGAATCTTCCACGGTTACCATTATTTCATGCAGCTTCTCACCTTCCCTTATGCCTACTTCCGGCTTATCACATCCGGGAAGCATAGCTTCGGCCAGATCGGTGATCTTAAATGAAGGGATCTTGCTTATAAAGGTCTCCCCGCCTACGCTCTCTTCAAGCGCCTTTAGCACCAGTTCTACCCCCTGCTCAAGGGATATCCAGAAACGCGTCATTCGGTAATCCGTGATAGGCAGGCTCTTTTCCCCCTTATTGATGAGATTCTTAAAGAAGGGGATGACTGATCCCCTGCTGCCCGCTACATTTCCGTAGCGTACTATAGAGAATGCCAGATCCCCTGAACCGGCATATGCATTGGCTGCGATAAAGAGCTTATCACTCACCAGCTTGGTGCCGCCGTAAAGGTTCACGGGATTTACCGCCTTGTCGGTGGAAAGTGCAACCACCTTCTGTACATTGCTGTCAAGGGCCGCTTCTATAACGTTCATGGCACCGTGTATATTTGTCTTTATTGCCTCGTTGGGATTGTACTCACAGGCGGGAACCTGCTTAAGCGCCGCAGCATGCACTATATAATCCACACCCTTGAGCGCTCTGCGCATACGGTCCAGATCACGTACATCACCTATGAAAAAGCGGAGTCTGTCGGAATACTCCTTAAACTCATTCTGCATTACAAACTGCTTATATTCATCTCTTGAATAAATGATTATCTTCTTAACATCCGAATGGGTAAGGGCGTAGCGGGTAAAGCATTTACCGAAAGAGCCCGTACCTCCTGTTACCAAAACTGTTTTTCCGTCAAGGATCATAACGATCACCTCTCAAAATTTATGTCAACCATTATATCAATTATGGCCGATTATTACAAGTTACTATGGCTGCCTCTACAGCTCCTCTTTGGCATCCTTAAGAGCCAGAGCCACCACCTTATCCATATCCAGATAACGGTAGATACCCAGCCTTCCGCCGAAGAGCACATTGCCCTCTTTTTTTGCCAGGGCACTGTACTTCTCATACAGGGCATTATTCTTCTCATCATTGATGGGATAATAGGGCTCATCGCCCTTTTTCCATGTGGCAGGATACTCCCTGGTTATCACGGTCTTCGGGTTTACATTCCCGTTCTGGGCGCCGAATTCAAAATGCTTATGCTCTATTATGCGGGTATAAGGTATCTCATACTCGGTATAGTTTACCAGGGTATTGCCCTGATAATTCTCAACATCCAGAAGCTCCGTTTCAAAGCGCAGGCTCCTGTATTCAAGCGTACCGTATTCGTAACCGAAATACTCATCCACCATGCCCGTGAACACCTTCTTATCTGCCAGCGAATCATAATATGCCCTGTCAGAATAATAATCACAGCCGGTCCTTACTTCTATACCTTCCAGCATACGCTCGATCATCTTCGTATATCCGCCGATGGGGATACCCTGATAGGTATCGTTGAAATAATTATTGTCGTAAACAAAACGTACAGGCAGACGTTTGATGATAAAGGCCGGCAGCTCGGTGCAGGGACGTCCCCACTGCTTCTGCGTATAACCCTTTATAAGCTTCTCATAGATGTCGCGGCCCACCAGGCTTATGGCCTGCTCCTCAAGATTACGGGGTTCGGTGATACCGGCTTCTTTCTTCTGTTCCTCTATCTTTGCCCTGGCTTCCTCAGGTGTCCTTACTCCCCACATCTGATGGAAAGTGTTCATATTGAAAGGCAGATTGTACTGCTCGTCCTTATAGCGGGCTATGGGGCTGTTTGTATAACGGTTGAACTCCGTAAACTTACCCATATAATCCCATACGGCCTTATCCGAAGTATGGAAGATATGGGGTCCGTATTTATGCACCTGTATTCCTTCCACATCTTCACTGTAAATATTACCGGCGATATGGTCGCGCTTCTCTATGACCAGCACTTTCTTACCGGCCTGCTTTGCCTCATGCGCAAAAACAGCGCCGTAAATCCCGGCTCCTACTATAAGATAATCGTAATCGCTCAAGCCTTACTCCTCCTCTTTCTTCCCGGGGTTACGTTTCACCTTCTGACTGAGCTTTTTCCTGCTTTCCGTTTTTTTCTTGCCGCTCATCAGGTCTTTGGGTTCTATAGTTTTCTTTTTTACCGGCTTCTTTCCTGCTTCCTTCTCCGCTTTTCTTTCAGGCTTTTTACCTTCCAGGGCAGGCTTGTCATCCTTAAGGGTAAGATATACGTCCCCGCCGTTCTTTAAACCTCCGAACAGTATCTCAGATACGAACAGCGGCTTTATCTCGCCGTCGATGATACGCTCTATCTCACGTCCGCCGTAATTTTTGGTGACAGCTCTCTTAATGATATAATCCCTTGCGCTGTCCTCAACATGTATCTCAACCTTACGGCTCTTAAGCCTTGATGAAAGTTCGCCTATCTTCTTATCGGTTATCTGGCCGGCCATACGGTTGTTCATATGGTTGAAGGTAACGACTGCGCTTAAGCGGTTACGGAATTCCGGCGTGAACACACGCTTTACTTCCTCCATCATAACGCTGTCATTAAACCTGCTGGCTCCGAAGCCTATATTCTGTTTGCCTATCATCCTCGCTCCCGCGTTGCTGGTCATTATGATGATCACATTGCGGAAATCCGCCTTCTGCCCGCGGTTATCCGTAAGCGATGCATAATCCATAACCTGCAGCAGCACATTATAGATATCCGGATGTGCCTTTTCTATCTCATCCAGAAGCAATACGCAGTGCGGTGTCTTGCGGATGGCGTCGGTCAGTAATCCTCCGTCGTCATAGCCCACATAGCCTGCGGGGGAACCTATAAGCTTGGATACGGTATGCTTCTCCGCATATTCACTCATATCAAAACGTATGAACTCCACACCCAGCTCTTTTGCCAGTACCTTGGCCACTTCGGTCTTACCCACGCCTGTAGGTCCGACAAACAGAAAGCTTGCTATAGGCTTATTCTCGGCCAGAAGCCCCGCACGTGACATGCAGATCGCATCCACTATCCTGCGAACGGCCTCTTCCTGCCCGAAAATACTGCCCGTAATACGTTCATACAGATTCTTAAGTCCCTCAAGCTCCGACTGCTGTGCGGTCTGCCTGGGTATATTGCCCACCTCCGCCAGCACGGTCTCTATGACATCCTTGCCTACGGTCTGCTTCTTCTGTCCGGTCAGCGGATGCATACGCCTGTATGCCGCCGCCTCATCTATCAGATCGATAGCCTTATCCGGCAGATATCTGCCTCCTATGAATTCCTTACTCAGATGCACCGCATGCGAGAGTACATCCTTTCCGTACTTCACATTATGATAATGCTCGTAACTCGATTTTATTCCCTCTAATATTTTTAAAGCTTCATCTTCGTCGGGTTCTTTGATGTCTACCTTCTGGAAACGCCTGGAAAGAGTGGCATTCTTCGCAAAATATTTCTTATGCTCATCATAGGTGGTAGCCCCGATAAAGCGGATGTTCCCTCCCTCCAGATAAGGCTTCATCATATTGGATGCATCCATGCCGCCGTTTCCGGAGGATCCCGCACCTATCAGATTGTGGATCTCATCCACAAACACTATGGGCCTGTCCATTTCCTCCAGGGCATCCATTATATCCAGAAAACGCTTTTCAAAATCGCCCCTGTACTGGGTACCTGCCAGTAAAGCACCTACCTCCAGTGAATATACAGATGCCTGCTTAAGGGCCTCCGGCACATCGCCGTTTTCTATGCGCTCTACCAGACCGTATACTATGCTGGTCTTACCCACACCGGGCTCGCCTATGAGCAGGGGATTGTTCTTCTCTTTACGCAGCAGTATGCGAATTATCCTGTCAAGTTCCTGCTCCCGGCCCACCAGGGGATTACGTCCCTTTATCTGCTCATTCATGAGCTTTGCATATTCCAGCACAAAGCCCTCCGGGCTGTCATATTCATCTTCGTACTCATCCCCGAAAGGCAGTTCTTCATTCCTTTCTTCGGTGAGCAGTTCAAGCGTAGATGCCAGATCCGCTATCTTTCCCACCTGCTGGCTTAAGAAAAACTCCGCAAAACTCTCCTTGAGCCTGCTCATGGCAAATATCACGTGATGAAGGCAGATGAACTTGCTGCCCGTATGCTCGGCCAGCTCTACCGCTGTCTCTATCATGGTGGCAAAGGAATCCGAGATGCGCTCTCCTATGCTCCTGGTATCCTTTTCGGTCTTTATCGCAGGCAGCATGGTCTTAAGGAAATCCTCAAGATCCGCCTTAAGCATCTTGGGATCCCCGCCGTTCATGGCCAAAGCCCTTGTAAACACGGGAAGATCAAGGCATGTGTAGAGCACATGCTCGGGAGTGACGAACTCACTGCCCAGCTCGGACGCCTTAAACAGTGTCGCCTGCATTATCTTTTCGGTAATATCATCAAATACCATATTATCGCCTCATTCACTCTCTATATCAATGCGGAAAGGAAAGCCCTCTGCCCTGGCCCTGTCCATGGCCAGCCGCTGCTTGGTCCTGGCTATATCATAGGTGTATACCGCTATGACTGCCCTGCCTTCGTGGTGGACTTTGAGCATAAGCTCCACAGCCTGGTCATTGCTCTTGCAGAAGATATCCTTTAATATCTCCACCACGAAATCCATAGTGGTGACATCATCATTTAACATTATCACCTTGTACAGCGAAGGTTTCTTCGGCTTAATACGAACAGAGGACTGCACACTGCAGCCCTCATCCTGCCTGACCTTTCTGCCTGTCTTATCTGCCATCGTCAGTCCTCTTCATCATCAACAACGGATGCCACGGAACTGACAAAGGTGCTTATCACCGATATCACGACAGCTAGTATGATTATCAGCGCTCCGCCAAATAAAGTAAGCAGGGCTACAAGTGATGACTGATCCATTTCCGCCTCCAAAAAGTGACTGTATTTACTCTTAAACAGTGGTATTTTACCACAATTCCCAATCCCTGTACAGTTTTTTCTGTTCAGGATATGCAAAAAATGCCTTTTCAATAAAAAACAGAAAGGTTATAATATCCATAGTCTGAAGATGGAGAATAATATGTATGAATATAAAGAAAGTAATACCGCTCACATTAGTCACAGCCCTGGCATTATCGGCCTGTACCAAGTCCGGATCAGGTGAAGACCCGGCCTCTTCAACAGAGGCTGTACAGATAATCCCCACCGCAACCCCTACGCCCACTCCGGAAGTATTATCTCCCGAAGACCTGGCTGCTATTGAAAAAGACAAGGAGTTCGGTGAACGTATACAGACCGTGATGTACATGGTACCTCACGGCCAGGTAGACGGTCTTTTTGTTCATGAAGACGGGGAATCCATAGATTATATGCGCAGCATAGTCGGTGAACGTATCGAGCTTACCGCCCAGTCCACCGAAACAAACCTGTTCTACAGATATATAGCATACGCACTTGGCGTTTCTTCCTTATCCGAGCTTTCGGACCAGATAGAGTTCTCAAAGTCGGACGGAAAGATCTACTTTACTTATACCCACGATTTCGATAATCCCGAACGTCACGTGGTGATCGAACTGGATGGTGACAAAGCGGTGATCGAATAGGTTTTTATTCGTTCATCGCGTATTTGGTTATCTTAAACTTCACTTTCTTATAGCCACCGTATTCTCCCAGTCCGTGGACTATCATCGAAGCCGTTCCCGTCTTCACGTTATTCTTATAGTATATGATCTCGTACTGGCCTGTTTCCACGGAAGCAGTGATCTGCTCCTGTCCGGGCTCTACGGGATAACCGGTATATACCTGCGGATCCACCTTAAATTTAGCCTTCGATATCTTTGACGCAGCAGCCCTGTATTCTATCACTGTCTTTCCGCTGTAATTTCCCTTAGCTTCTATGTGAATGCATATAGTCCTGCTCTGGGGCATATACTCATCATATTCCAGAGGCTGTCCCAGTATATCCGTATAAGTATAATCCGCTTCGTAATCTATCCCTTCCTCCAGCATAAGTCCGTTGGTATCCATAAGCACAGGCTTCACGATATATTTTTCAACCTTTGTGAATTTCTTCCAGGCAGGATCCGGAGTCAGGGATATAGTCATATCCAGGGGTTTTGCATAGCACATGACTTCCCTTGTCGCGCGTCCGTAGTAATTACCGATGCCCTCTACGGTAACCTTAAAAAGCTTCCCTGCCTTTCTGTTTTCGCTGTACGTAAGGGTGTAGTCAATATTTTCCCTGAGCAGGATATTGTTATGTGTTATCACAGGTACCGGCATGGGACCGTCTTTTTCGTAATATACGCGTTCGGGGATAGAAATATCCACATCCAGGTCATTGATACTGCACTGGGTTATCTCAAATTCACCTCTGACTTTTCCGCTGTACCTGCCGCAGCCGTATATGTGGTAATACGCTGTTCCTACTTTTCTGTTATACTTAAAGCGTGTAGTATAATCTGTCCCTTCCGAAAGTACATGACTGCCTACCTTGACTTTTATCTCGGGAGTGCAGGGCTTGCCTGTATAAACGGCATTTTTTACGCTTATAATGGCCACGTCCGCCAGATCCTTACCCTTTATCTTAAACGGGACCTTAACCCTTCCCGCAAAGACAGTATCCCCGTTAAAGGGTTCACCGTTACCGGTGATCACCAGATATCCCTTACCTGTTTCTATATTATCTTCGTATGTGATCTCGATGCCGCTGGTAACTTCTTTACCCCTGTATGTGATATTCACACGGGGGGTTATGGCAAAGCCCGTCCAGGTCTGCTCCGGTATCTTACTGACTCTTAAGTTCTTAACATTCACACCATCCATGACAGTGGCGCTTATGTTAATGCTGCCGGTAAAATTCCCCGTACCGCTTATCTCTATATCATATACTCCGGGCTCCTTCAGGTTCTTTGGTTCTATACTCATATTATAATCCCGGAGGCGCTTTAATACAGTATCACCCCAGCGTACCTCGGGTGTCTTATCGTTAACCGGTGATTTCACGGACACGACCAGGTCTTCGGCGGTACAGTACTCGTTCAGGTCGATCTTATAGATGGTAAAGTCCACGATGCACTTTCCCTTATAGTTACCCTTTCCGGTAACTATCATCTTGGCCACACCGGCGTCAACGTTATTCTTATACTTAATTGAGTAGTCTCTGCCCTTTGCCAGCAGAAGTCCGTCATATTTAACTATGACGTCATCCTGGGTTATCTTTGAGCCTGTATACAGCTTACCCTGCACTCCCAGGACTCTGAGCCCCGGCTCGGGTATGGGTGTAGGCCCCTCAGTAGGTGTAGGTGTGACATCCGAAGGATCAGGATCGTCAGGAGCGGGCGTAGGTGTCTCTGTCGGTTCGGGTGTGGGTGTGGGAGCCACTATGCTCCATTCTGCATATGCCGTACCTTTGTATGCATTGATACCTATTATGCTTACTTTGTAATTGCCTATCTCCCTGCGGATAAGGCCTTCGCCGATTATATAGTCCTTATTCTCAATAAGAGTATCATATCCCCATACTACGCTGACAACCTTCTGGGTGATGTTTTCTCCGGTATATACCGCTGTATCAAAAGCCAGGGTGATGACTGCTTCCTGTATAGGGAAGGGTGTAGGCGTGGGTGTCGAAGCCAGATCCATCCCCGGCTCCTCCTCATCCCCGTCTTCTTCCGCTGCAGTGGGAGTGGGTGCCTCTGCCCCGTCTGACTCATCCTCATCTGCATCCGTGGGCACAGCCTCCTCCGGGATATCTTCCTCTCCCGGTGTGGGTGTTATCTCCTGCGCAGACACAGTTGGTGTAGGTGTGGGCACAGGTGAAGGCTCATCACTGCCTCCCTCTGCAGATGCCTTTACACCGCTGCTGCCTATGCAGAGCATGAATATCAGCATAAAACCGCTTATAGCTTTTATAACAGCCTGATTCTTCTTATCTTTTCTCATATATTTATTCCTCTTTTATATGCAGCAGGATCCCCTTATTATCTCCCCACATATTATTTATTATCAGCCCGGCATTTGCCAGGGTACTTCCATGATATGCTTTTCCGTCTCCGTATGGTACTTCGCTCACGGTTTCCATATCGAAACGGTAGATCCGGTATGTTTTACCGGGATCCAGGCCTTCCACCTTAAGCTTTCTGGAATGGGCATTGGGCCTGCCCTTTACCTGTATGAATGTGAGCAGTGCTTCGCTCTTATCCTTTCTGACACACATCCAGCTGTCATATGAATTATTCCCGGAATATGATGCCAGACGGTAATAATCGCCTGCAGCTACCAGCTCATTATACATGTGATACATCTTTACCTGTCCGGGTATCATCGCCCTGTCTGCTTCAGGTATACGTGTGATATCCAGCTCATAGCCGAAAGTGCCGGCCAGTGCAACATAGCCTCTGGTCTCAAATGGCGTTACCCTGCCCACAGTATGATTGGGGCAGTCACTGACATGCGCTCCCATAGCGGAAAGCGGATATACCAGCGCAGTACCTTCCTGGATCAGCAGACGTTCTATCGCATCCGTATCATCCGAGCACCATATCTGCGGGCTGAAACAGAGCATTCCCGCATCGAAACGGGCCCCGCCGCCCGAACAGTTCTCAAGGAGCAGATCCGGATATCTCTCCATCAGCCTGCCCTGCAGTTCATATACTCCCTGGACATAGCGGTGAGATAATTCCTTCTGCCTGTCAGCCTCAAGTCCAAGGGATGCCAGATCAGATAAGGGTCTGTTCATATCCCACTTGACATATTCAATATTGGCGCTATCTAATATATCGGCTAAAGATCTGAAAACATGATCCCTGACTTCACTTCGGCTTATATCCAGCACATACTGGTTACGCGCCAGTCCCGCAGTCCGTCCGGGAACTGCGATAGCCCAGTCGGGATGGGCACGGTACAGATCGGAATCGGGACTTATCATCTCGGGTTCGAACCATATGCCGAACTTAAGACCCAGGGCATTGACGCCATCCACAAGCTTCTTAAGGCCGCCCTTAAGCTTGTTTTCATTAACGTTCCAGTCCCCCAGGGAACTGTTATCATCGTTCCTTTTTCCGAACCACCCGTCGTCCATTACCAGCATCTCTATACCGCAGGCAGCCGCTTCCTTTGCTATGGCCAGGAGTTTTTCCTCATTAAAATCAAAATAAGTGGCTTCCCAGTTATTTATCAATATGGGACGGGCTTTATCCTTCCAGGGCGACCTGATAAGATGCTCACGGTACAGGTCATGGAAAGACCTGCTCATGCCCCCAAGCCCCTCTGCCGAATATACAAGGGCTGCCTGTGGTGTTACAAAGCTCTCACCGGCATTCAGTTTCCACTCAAAACTCTCCGGATCGATGCCTGTCATCACACGCAGGTTATCAAACTGTCCTTCATATACACTTGCAATGAAATTACCTGAATAGATAAGGTTGACCCCTATAGCTTCGCCCCGGCTCTGGGTGCAGTCCTTTGAAACTATCCCAAGGAAGGGATGATGCTGGTGTGAAGTCTCTCCTCTGTCCGAATACACACCCTGGAAGCCGTATCCTATGGGCTTTCTGTTGATATGCCGCTCCCTGGCCCAGCTGCCGTTTAAGGTTATCAGCTCGTAATCCTCATTATCCATATCAAAGGATGCGGAAAGGGCCCGTTCCAGAAAGAGCGTACTGCTGCTGTTATTGATGATCTCGCTGTGGCGTATCACCGCATTACAGTCATCAAATACCGTATATTTCAAAAGGACCTCCAGCTTAAGACAGTCATCCTTAAGCTTTATCGTCAGTACCTGCCCGTTATCCCCGTACACTCCGGGTACCGGTCCCGTTTTGAAGTTCTCCACACTGTATCCGGCATAGTTAAGCTCCGCTGCACAGTACCCCTCCGGCGTACGTATCTTAAGGGCAGGCTCGCGGAAATCACCCGTACCGTATACGGGATACTCCATCGGATAGCAGTCCGTAAAACTGAGCTTATCCCTTTTGTTCATGGAAGGTATATAAGGATTCTCCGATGTGCGGAGCAGACAGCGTATGTCGTCATCCGGAATACGGGGGCCGTAATATACATGTCCCAGATATCCGGGATCATCGGTAACAGCACAGATATAACTGGTATCCGGTGTATCCAGCCTGAATATTCTTTCCTGTTCATTAACGGCTATACTCATTATCAACCCCTCCGCAAAAGATCCGTACAGGCCTTTCCCCTTGACGGAAAAAGCCTGCGGCTTATTAATATGAATTGTAAAGATCGTATATCTTAAGCTGTTCCAGGAAGCTTTCCGCATCCTCCGGTTCAGCACTCATGTCCTTCTTAAGGACCGTGATCACACGCTCCCGGCCTTTATGCAGCGAAAACGCATTATCGGAAAATACCGCGTCCGCTTCCTTAAGCTCAAGCATAACAAAAGGAGCATAAACATCACTTGAAAGCACTATCTGCCAGGCATCCTCCGTCTCCCTAACCTCCACGGAGATGTCAGGCTTTTTCAGATCCAGATGCTTATAAGGCACAAAGGTCACATCTTTATAAAAGACCGTTCCGTCCGCATCGAATTCGGCCATCAGATAGACCTCCCCGGGGGCTTTATCACAGAGCTTTGCAAAATCTCTCTTCTGTCCCTTAAAGACCTTTCCGGGATCCACCCTGCCGTCATCCGAGAAACGCATGAGCTCCTGTCCGTCCGTCGTCATAAGCGTAAGCCTTACCCTGAGCTTTACCTGCTCCATACTGTCGTTTACCAGATATGCCGTGACACTGCTGCCTTCGACCAGCAGGCTTCCTGCCACCGGTGCATAGAAGCGTGCCGCCATATAATGCAGTGCCTTGCGGCGTCCGTAATAATCTATGGATGACCAGCTGGCCACGGGCCAGTTATCATTAAGCTGCCAGTAAAGAGTCCCCATGCAGCGGCCCCTTTCCCTGCGGAAATGGTCCACACCGTACTCTACCACCATACCCTGCTGTATCTGACTCACATATAATAGCTGTTCGAAATCTTTGGGATAACGGAAATTCTTTGACATGTAATGAAGTATCTTTCCGTTACCGTCCCTGTTTTTCTGATGGCTCTCCATAACAGGTGAAAAGATATTGCGCTCCTCCGGCTTAGCATAACTCTTCACCGTCTTGTACGAAGGGAAAGACTGGAATCCGAATGCGGAGAGGAAACGGAAATGATGTTCCCCGTATTCCGTAAAGGGCTTAAGCCCGTGCCATACATCCCAGTAATGGGAATCTCCCCTGTTTTCGTCACCGGGCATGTCAAAACAACCTCCCGATGAGGGGCTCGAAGGCCACCATGGAGTGCTCTCATCTTCATCCCTGACTTTCTTCGGCAGGAGATATTCAAACATCTTGATATAATCAGCCTTAAGCGCAGGGGAATGATCCTTAAACCCTTCCAGCGTATCCCAGGCACTCTCTATCTCATCGTTACCGCACCACAACGCCAGGCATGCATGGTGACGCAGACGTGCCACATTATCCGCTGTCTCTGCCAGTATGCTCTTTTCAAAACCGGAGGTCATGTCATAGATATTCGAAGCATACATAAGATCCTGCCATACCAGTATACCCGCTTCATCGCAAAGGTCATAGAAATAATCGGACTGGTAATAACCGCCACCCCATACCCTTAAGCAGTTGAAATTGGCAGCTGCTGCCGCTTCTACCAGCCTGCGCTGCTTATCTTTTGTGATATAAGGATATACCGCATCCTCAGGAACATAATTGGCTCCCCTGGCAAATATCTTTACACCGTTTACCACAAAACAGAATTCCTCTCCGTATTCATCCTTCTCATGGCTCAGCTCAATGGTGCGGAGTCCCACACGGAAAGTTTTCTCATCATACAGCCTGTTTGCTTTTTTCAGGCTTATTTTCACCTCATAAAGCTCCTGGGTGCCGTAGCCGTTGGGCCACCACAGCCTGGGTGAATGAATGGGTATGCCCATCTCATTATCGCCCTTCTGTGTGGACATGACACCGGGATCAGGCATACGTGTCATTATCTCAACGGGAGCTTCCCCGCTCACATCGATATTAACTTCCACGGGAAGGGGATCCGAAAACTCCATGACCGGATCCACAAACAGGGTGACACCGCCGTTCTCGCGGTCATGCTCCTGAAAGAAATATACTGACTTTAATCTGACCTTTGACCAGCCCTCTACCTTTATAGACCTGAATACACCCATATCGGGCAGAGCCGGTCCCCAGTCCCAGCCAAAGGAAGAATGTGCTTTACGCAGCATATGTCCGCCGTATACGGCTCCGTCTGCGCACCACTCTATATCCTTATGTGCTTTGTTCTTGTGATCCTTTATATACTGGAGGGGAGAAAATAAATGTATCTTAAGGTCGTTACTCCCCATATGGAGCTTGTCTTTTACAGGAAAACGGTAAGTGCGGTGCATATTCTTTGTGCGTCCCAGCTTCTCCCCGTTAAGATATATCTCACTTATGGTATCGATGCCCTCAAATACCATCTCCAGGACTTCTTCCTGAAGCATATCCCCGCGGACGTTAAAAACGGTATCAAATTCATAATCATGCTCGAAAAGATAAAGCAGGTCCTTTTCGTTTTCGCCCGCATAGGGATCGGGTATCTCCCCGGCTGCGCGGAGTACGGAAAGAACACTGCCCGGTGCAGTGGCCTTATACCTCTTTTCGCTCCCGCAATCGGTCATATTCCATTTTTCGCCGCACAGATCTATACTCAGCATCGTAAATCATTCTCCTGTCTTCAAAAAAGCAAAGGGATCGGACGGATCGGCCCTGAGAAAATTCATGCACAGATACGCCATACGCAGGGATACCTGCTCTTCTCTTAATATACGGCGCACCTCTGCCCTGTCTGCGGTCAACACGCTGATGCTCTCGCTTTCTTCAGGTGCACGCGCTCCGGGATCTCCCACGGCATACCCGAATACCGTTGCACTGCTTTCATCCGTAAAACCGGCTCCCATATAAAAAGCCCTGTTCCACATCTCATCACCATGTACCGGCTCCAGAACATAACCGGTCTCCTCCTTAAGCTCCCTAACAGCTGCCTGCTCGGGATCTTCTCCCGGTTCTATCAGGCCTGCCGGCAGTTCATAGATAAAACGTCCCAGGGGATAGCGGTACTGGCGTATCAGAACGATCTTTCCGGGATCCTCCTTAAGTACCGGGTAGATAACACAGCCTTCCGGAGCATCGCTTCCCGTTACGATCCTTATATTCTCACTGTTATTGCGTGAAACAAAAAAATAATCGAACGCCCTGCCGGAATCCGTCAGCGCGTCCATATGATAGAAATTCAGGTATCTGTTGTTGTACAGATTCTCGATAGATGTGTATTTCCCAGCCACGATTTAAAGCTATCCTAAGTGTATTACCTTCGCCTCTCCGTTTTTAAGCGCCTGCCTGTATTCTTCGAACTTATCTGTCATAATATACCGGTTATCCATGGTCTTTAAGACATCCTGTATCTGCATATTCTCATATACCTTACCGTCCGCCAGATTGTACACATGGTTATCGTTAAAGCTTAATATGAAGGGTCTTAAGATATCATCACCGTTTTCCGTAAGGACTATACCCTTAGTCCTGTTCGTCATCTGAACGGTACAACCCATGGGAACTATATTGATAGCCTGGGTAAGCGCCCTTACCACCTGCTGGTTCATGCGGTTGCGGGGATGATGAAGGAATTTGTAAGCCGCTATGTCACTCTTGGGTTCCTCGCCGTACTTCATGGCTGTAAGGGTATCAAAATACCATGCAACCTTCAATGTCTCCAGCTGGAAATCCGGCTGGCGGATATCTTTGAAGCCACCGTTTCTGAGCTCCTTCAGATCCCTTAACAGGAAGGAGATGTTCCTCATGACCTCACTGTCCAGATCACAATTCTCGCGGAGCAGGCGGTAGCCTTCTTCTTTGCAGCGCTCTATGATCTCCCGGTCTTCATCCGTAAGGTCAGCCTCCTTCTTGCGGCTGATAGGGTCAGGTATATCCAGCGATCCTATGTCATGCAAAAGGGCCGCTATTACACAGCAGCGCTGGGCCTCGGGATTCACAGCCAGCTTATTGTATATGGCTGCGGTCAGTATGGCCACGTTAAGGGAATGCTTATAAACATTATCCTCTACACTGCGAAGGTTCTGCGTGAAATTGAACTTTGATACATGATTGCCGAAACGGCGTATAATATCTGCGGTAAGGGTCTCCAGTCTTGAAGGCTGTGAACCGTCCCTGATGTCATTTAATATCTCCTGCAGGGTGAACACCGCCATGGTCTGGAAACGTTCAAACTCCCTGTCCTCATCGCTCATAGGCGGTACCGGCTCTGCCGGTTCAAGTACGTAGATGCCTATGATGCCAAAGTTACGCACACTGTTAATACCCTGGAGTGTGATCCGTGAATCTCTCTCATAGAGCATGACTCCCTGCTTATTAAAGATAGGCTTTGCAAGCCTCATCCCGCTCTTCAATTCATCAGTAGGCACAAAGATCATTACGCAACCCCTTTATAAACGATTTGATGTCATTATATCAGATTTGGAGCTTATTGCAAATACAACTTGTAACCTTCTTCGTCTTTAGTCAGCACCAGATCGGTACTTTCGGGATCCAGCAGGGTATATGCGGGAAAAGTCATCTGGGTCCCGTCCTTTGCCACTGCGCTTACGCTGATATCGGCGCAGCTGTTGCTTCCGATAATGGCTATCGCTTCACCTTCCCAGGTCACAAGGCTTCCGTCACGTAACAGCTCCCCGCCCAGGATTTCCCTTGCGGCTTCTCCTCCGAGAGAAAAGCTGAGACTGCTTATATCCACACCTGTAAGATTGGCAAAGCTGATAACGCACTTCTCCGTGAGCTTGACCTCCTGCGGGCTGTTCTCCGGAAGCGGTACCTGCTCTCCGGGATTCAGATCCGTGGCCGGAGTAAGGGTAACAACCTTCATCTCCTTTTTACCGCAGGCTGAGATAAGAAACATCATCAATATGCTTATCAGCAGGTATCTCTTCATTCTGTTCCCCCGTTAAGATCCTTCTTGCTAAAGTCCTTACGATGTCACGGCACTTTCTCCCGCGGGATCGGGCGACTTTGTGTACAGTATCTTAAGTATTATGGGCACGGAGATACTTGATATGATTATCAGCAGTATCACGGCCGTAAAATATGATGAATCTATTATACCAAGATTTAAGCCCTTATTGGTAATGATCAGTGCAACTTCTCCTCTGGTCATCATTCCCACGCCTATCTTTAAGCAGTCTATCCATTTGAAGCGGCATATCTTCGCCGTAAGCCCGCAGCCCACAACCTTTGTAAGCATGGCTACTACCACGAAAGCTGCGGAGAATAACAGCATCCCGCTGTCCACCTTTGAAAAATCCGTCTTAAGACCTATGGCTACAAAGAATACGGGAGCGAAAATCATATAGCTGTTAACGCTCACCTTCCTGTCTATATAGCTTGCATCCCTTATGTTGCAGAGTATGATACCGGCCACATACGCACCGGTTATATCCGCGATACCGAAGTACTTTTCAGCTGCATAAGCCATCAATAAGCAAATACCCAGGCCTATTATAGGGATACGCCTTGTGTGGGGATAACGTGCATCCACAACCTTCATGATGCGGTAGATAACATATCCGCCGACAAGCGATATGATCAGGAACAGTACTGTTTTTCCTATGACCAGCACCGTATCACTGTCCGGATCCTTCATTCCCAGGACAAAGGTAAGTACGATAATACCTATAACATCATCGATGATGGCCGCACTTAATATAGTCTGTCCTACCCTGCCGTTCAGATAACCCATCTCACGCAGGGTCTCAACTGTAATGCCCACGGAAGTAGCTGTCATTATGCTGCCTATAAAGAGTGCACGAAGGAATTCTTCAGTACCCGGCGCCGAAAATCCATGAATGCACATATACAATACCGTACCGCCTATAAGGGGCACCGCCACACCTATACATGCTATGGCAAGGGCTATAAGTCCGGATTTCTTAAGCTCCTTCAGATTTGTCTCCAGACCGGCCGAGAACATGATAAGTATGACACCGATCTCAGCCATCTGATTGATAAACTCACCCGGTTCTACAATATTCAACAAGGCCGGCCCTAAAATAAGGCCCGCGATTATCTCTCCCACCACGCCGGGAGCTTTAAACTTCTTTGCGACAATGGCCATGAATTTTGCAGCCAGGATCACTATGGCCAGATCCCTGAGTATCACATATGTTTCCATCTTAATAAGCTAAAAGGATGGTCGCAGTTACCTGCAACCATCCCCCGTTCTCCTTCCTAATGATATCAGTCTATCTTAAGATCGCCCCAGGCATCATCGGGTACTATTGCAATATAGGTCTTTCCGGTGTTGAGTACTATGTGCGAAGAATCGGCATACATATATACACAACGCTCGGACTCACCATATTTGACCCAGTTGATCGGCACTGCCTCGCCGTTCTGTAAAAGGTATCCGTCCCAGGGCTGTCCTACCAGTATGTTATATATCAGATATCCGTGCTCATCCAGCTGGGTGAAGCTGCACTTCTGGATTATAACATTTTCAAAAGTCAGGTGCTTGTTTCCGTTTCCTTCATCTACATATACATTGCCGTACTCATAATATTCGTACTTTCCGATCTCTTCATTATAGTGAAGCTCCGACTTGTTATGAGGGAAAGGAAGATAAACATCCGTAGCCTTGAAAGCATCGCTGTGGCCGTCCGAAAGCTTCAGCTCCTTATTGGAGAATGTGAAATGCTCTCCGGGATAATACTGGTTATAAGTCTCGGAATAGCCCGCGCGCTGTATACGTGCTCCCAGTCCGTCAAAGCTCTTACCGGTACTGGGATTATTGTATGTATCATAAGTAATATACTCTGTATACTCTGTACTCTTTCCGTTGGAGAAACGTGCGAAACCACCGCTCAGATTGTTTGTGTAATCTTTTGCGGTATACTGATTGATGTAGTAAGGGCCGCCGTCATGGCAAAGGATCGCATTGTACTCTGCAGCTACCATGAAGTTTGTGGGACGTGCACTACGTACACTACCGAACTGCTTGATGTTCTTCCAGTCCTTTATGATCGGCATGAGACGTGTGATACGTCCGTTTGCCGTACTGTTCATCATCTCATAAACGATATCTGCATCACTGGTCCCGTAATGGGGAAGAGCTGTGATCTCGTTATCGGTCATTACAGCGATGGGACGCTGGTCTTTTAATTCGATAGGGATAAACTCGTTGGTAAGCTCGCTGCGGTACATACCCTCGGGAATAATGTCTTCTTCCTCTTCGGGCTCCTCGTACACAGGCTCATCATCCACAGATTCGGTATCGGTATTACCTGCCTGGGTAACATCTACTCCCGAATTCTCAGGGGTAAGCTCTACTACGGTACCCGTATTACCTTCAGGCTTAGGATCGTTGCCGGTACATGCAGCAGTAAAAATCGATACTGCCATACCGAGCATCAACAATGTCATGCTTCTCTTCTTCATAATTACTCCTCCCGTTGCATCCCATTGATACAACATGCTAATGCGTCAGGCCCTCCCTTTATTGCACCGTTTGCAATAAAACCTGACTATTTTTTCTTCCGATATTCGATTGATAAAATGTTCCCTGAGGGAATCGAACCCCCAACTGGTCCTTAGGAGGGACCCGTTATATCCATTTAACTAAGAGAACCTCATGGCTTCGCCATTCGGTTGCGGTCCGCCATGCATAATCTGCTTCGCAGATGGGCGGCCCGCTATCGCTGGCCAAGCATTATCTTACGCCCTCAGCAGCGGGGTGCTTCGGGCTGAAGGAACACTTTGTCGCGCTGACATTGTGCATCCCTCTACAGTACGCCCTCAGCGGTGAACGCTTCGGGCTGTTATTTACATTTCAAAGTGCGGTACTTAACTAAGAGAACGTGTCGAACTCCGTAGTGTACTTAAAGCTTTACATCGCAAGGAATCCCCCCACATTCGTGGGTCCCCCCTTGCGAATATCTTAAGGAATCTTCCCACGCTTCGCGCGGGCCCCTCCTTAAGATTACGGTCTTATCTCCGTCTTGCCACCCATGTAAGGGCGGAGTACCTCGGGAATGGCAACGCTGCCGTCTTCACGAAGGTTGTTCTCAAGGAATGCGATCAGCATACGGGGAGGCGCAACCACGGTATTGTTAAGGGTATGTGCCAGGTACTTCCCGTCTTTGCCGTCTACGCGGATCTTAAGTCTTCTTGCCTGAGCATCGCCCAGATTGGAGCAGCTGCCCACTTCGAAATACTTCTTCTGACGGGGGCTCCATGCCTCAACATCCACACTCTTTACCTTAAGATCTGCCAGATCGCCTGAGCAGCACTCAAGGGTACGCACGGGTATATCCATGCTCCTGAATAAGTCTACAGTATTCTGCCACAGTTTGTCAAACCACATAGGACTCTCTTCAGGCTTGCAGACAACTATCATCTCCTGTTTTTCAAACTGATGGATACGATATACGCCGCGCTCCTCCAGACCATGTGCGCCCTTTTCCTTACGGAAGCAGGGTGAATAGCTGGTAAGTGTATAAGGAAGCTCCTCTTCGGGAACTATCTGGTCAATAAACTTACCTATCATGGAATGCTCGCTGGTACCGATAAGATACAGGTCTTCACCTTCGATCTTATACATCATGGCATCCATCTCAGCGAAACTCATAACGCCGGTAACTACGTTAGCACGGATCATGAAAGGAGGTACGCAGTAGGTAAAGCCTCTGTCGATCATGAAATCCCTTGCATAGCTTATAACGGCTGAATGCAGTCTGGCAATATCACCCATAAGGTAATAGAAACCGTTTCCTGCAACACGTCTTGCACTGTCAAGGTCGATACCTTTTAACTTTTCCATTATATCAGTGTGGTAGGGTATCTCGAAATCAGGTACCACAGGCTCGCCAAAACGCTGAACCTCCACATTCTGGGAATCATCCTTACCGATGGGCACCGAAGGATCGATGATATTGGGGATCACCATCATTATCTTGGTAACCTTCTCTTCCATCTCGGCCTGCTTTGCATCAAGCTGGGCAAGCTTCTCTGCATTTGCAGCAACCTGCTTCTTGACCTCTTCAGCCTCTTCCTTCTTGCCTTCCTTCATGAGCACACCGATCTGCTTTGACAAGGTGTTGCGGCTGGCCTTTAACTCGTCCGCTTCTTTCTGCGCATCGCGGCGCTCCTTATCCAGCTCTATTACCTCATCTACCAGAGGCAGCTTCTCATCCTGAAACTTCTTTTTGATATTTTCCTTTACTTCCTCCGGATGCTCACGGAGATACTTGATGTCTATCATGATAATCCCTCGTATTCTGTTATGTTAAGATCCTGATGCGGTATATACCCCCGCAGCCCGGTATCATATTCAGCTTTGCTGGCCGATCGCCTTGTTCATGGCTTCGGTTTCTTCGGGACTTAAGTTTGTCTCGCATCTGCCTGCTGTCACACGCTTTGCGTAACTGTAACAGCCTGTTGATGAATGCACGGAATTTATTATCACTCCGCTGTTCCTCTCATCCAGCAGCGCCAGGACAAAGCTCATCCTTCCGCCCATTTCCGCAAAAGCATCGTACTTGACCAGTCCCAGCTTCTGCAGCGCTCCTTCATGTTTATTGAAAAGGAGATCTATATCATTGGCATATGCCTTTGATTCTTTTTTAAGTCTGGATACATCGCCTGCCAGGCGCTGCATCTCGTCCTCGAGGCTCATCGCCTCACTGCCCTGCATGAATCTTTCATATCTGCGTCTGAGGGCATCCTGCTTTTTCATCTGCATGATCACCACCACTATAAGGGCAATGACCGCTATCAGCATGATCAGAAAGGGGATCGCCAGATCCATTCCCCCAAGGCCTATGGCCTCAAATATCCTGCTGCTCATTACTCAGTCTCTCGTAAAACTTGTCAAAATCATCCGTGCTGTAAAAATCTATTTCCAGCCTGCCCTGATTCTTATCCTTAAGGCTGACTGCCACCTTAACCCCCAGTCTCTGGGAAAGGCGCTCGGCATATTCGTCAAAGTGGATCTGATACTGTGTCAGATCTTCTTTCTTTCTCTTTGCGTTCTTTGCGGGAGCCGTAAGCTTTTTGACCTGCTTTTCCAGCTCTCTTACGGAAAGGCTGTTGTCAAAAGCATTCTGTGCGGTCTCAAACTGCTTATCCGCATCTTCTATAGCAAGAAGCGTTCTCACATGTCCCATGGAAAGCTTCTCATCAATGACCATCTGCTGAACACGCTCATCAAGCCTCAAAAGCCTGATAAAGTTCGTAACTGCAGCACGGCTCTTTCCGACTGTCTTTGCCACTTCATCATCGGTAGCATTGAACTCTTCCTTAAGACGCTGATAGCCTTTAGCCACCTCTATGGGATTGAGATCTTCTCTCTGTAAGTTTTCAACGATCTGTATCGCAAGCTTTTCCTTGGGGCTTGAAAAGCTGCGTACTATAACAGGAACTTCTTTAAGATCCGCTATCTTTGCTGCACGCCAGCGGCGCTCACCGGTAATGATGGTATAACTGTCACCATCCTGCTGCACCACCAGAGGCTCGATCATTCCGTGTTCCAATATGGAATCGGCCAGTTCCTGAAGCTTATCTTCATTAAAATATTCACGCGGCTGCGTTTTGTCACGCTTGATCTTTGAAATATCAAGCATAAGGGGCCTGCCTTCGTTATTTCCGCCCTTGTTTTCCGCAGCAGGCGTATTCACATTGGTATTACGGATCAGACCGTCAAGGCCTTTTCCAAGTCCCCTTTTATTATTAGCTGCCATATACTACTCCCCAGTGTCGCATCAACCGCATACTGCGTTAGTATATCACGTATATTTATCAAGGGCAAGCCCTTTTTTTAGGGTGCCAGGCACTTTGGCCTTCTTGTACAAAGTGCCTGGCACCGGGGCAGACATAAAAAAAGCCCCGGCTGAAAAGCCGGGGCTCATGATCATTCTTATTAGTTGGTGATGGTCTGCTCAGTTTCCTTATCGAATACGTGGATCTTCTCGGTATCGAATGCAAACTTAACAACATCGCCGGGACGTGCGGTAGTTCTGGGATCAACACGGGCGGTCATAGCGAACTCGTCCAGATCGAAGTACAGGAATACTTCTGCACCCAGAAGCTCGTATACACGGATGGTGGACTCAAATACTGAGAGAGGAGAAGCCTCAACCATCATCTCGCTGTCATATACGTCCTCAGGACGGATACCGAAGGTAACGGTCTTGCCGTCATAGTTACCATCGATAAGTTTCTTACTCTTTGCAGCATTCAGAGGGATAGCCTTGTCAGCGATCTTCAGGTAAGCGGTCTCGCCCTGGATCTCTACTACTGCATCAAGGAAGTTCATCTGAGGTGATCCCATGAAACCTGCAACGAACAGGTTAGCGGGCTTCTCATACAGGTTCTGAGGAGTATCAACCTGCTGAACAACACCGTCCTTCATAACTACGATACGGGTACCAAGGGTCATAGCCTCTGTCTGGTCATGGGTAACGTAGATGATGGTTGTTTCAAGTCTCTGGTGAAGTTTTGAGATCTCGATACGCATCTGTACACGAAGCTTAGCATCAAGGTTTGAAAGAGGCTCGTCCATAAGGAATACCTTAGGGTTACGAACGAT
>JAFYCS010000028.1 GCA_017539565.1 Lachnospiraceae bacterium | reverse complement strand
GGGGCACTCCGATATCGGAACCACGATGAATGTTTACACCCACATAGGTTTCGAAGATGCACAGGATGAGCTCAAAAGGCTGAAAGTAGTGTAAAAAACCGAGGTGTAAGGCCAATCGATTTACACCTTTTTTTACACCTTTTGGGGCCAAAAATATGCCAAAATATGCATATATTATGCCACCAAAGCCAATGGAGCAAAACCCGCAAGCCCCTGAAAATAAAGGATTTATGGAGAAAATCAAGATATTATTCATTTGCCACGGCAATATATGCAGATCACCTATATCCGAGTTTGTTTTGAAGGATATGGTGGAAAAACGTGGTATACAGGATAAATTTGAGATCGCGTCTGCAGCGACCAGCACGGAGGAGATCTGGGTGGGCGTGGGAAATCCGATCTATCCGCCGGCTCAGAAGGTGCTGAGGGAGCACGGGATAGGAAAAACGCCCTATACAAACTTCAGCAATAAACGCGCCCGACAGGTAACGCGCGCGGATTATTCACACTACGATCTGCTGCTGTGCGCGGATGCTGCGAACATAAGAAATACAACGCGTATCACCGGACCGGATATCGAAGGAAAGATCAGGCTGCTGCTGGATTATACGGACAGACCCGGAAGAAGTATTGCGGATCCCTGGTATACGGGACGTTTCGATGAGACCTACAGGGATGTGATCGAAGGCTGCACCGCCTTGTTAGAACAGCTGGAAGCAGACGGACTGATCTGAGCCACTCATCACGCAGCCCTCTCCACGACAATTGGTGCAGCGTAGACACCATTACAACTGCTTTCACTCCGGTCGATTCAGCGTGTTCCTTATAACGCCTTGCTGACAGAGGCGCAGAGCTTTGCATAGCGGGACATCAGACCGGAGTGCCCCGCTTCGATAAGGAGCACATCGCCGTCTTTAGCAGCGAGCTCAAGCTTCTTGGCTTCCTCGGAAAGGTCCATGGCACCGATCATCTTTGCAGTACTCTTAAGGGCATGGACGAGGATCCCGTAGTTTTCCCAGTCCTTATTATCAAAGCATTCATTAAGTTCTCCGGACTTTTCGGCAAAGTCCTTCGCAAAGTCACCAAGTATCTCTTTATAAAACTCTTCGCTGCTGCCGGCATATAAAAGTCCGGCCTTCGTATCTATGTCTAAGGCTTTTATCCGGTCTATCCAGTCGTTTCCGGCTGCCGATGCAGCTGCAGTCTCTCCTACCGGCAGGAATTCCATCACATCATCATCCTCTTCCTCAGCCTTCGTAACACCTGCGGCCTTCACAGCTCCGGCAGCTTCCTCCTTCTCTATCGGCTTTATCTTCTCCTGCGGCAGCCACTTGTGCAGCATCTTAAGCAGCTCCCAGCCGTCGATGGGCTTGGAAAGATAATCGGAAAAACCTTTCTGCATATACATGTCGCGGGCACCGGCTATGGCGTTCGCGGTAAGTGCGATAACAGGCACGCCGTCTATCTGCGCATCTTTATCCTTATGCAGTTCTTCCAGCGTCTCTATACCGTCCATCTCCGGCATCTGGTGATCCATAAAGATAACATCGTATCTGTTGTCCCTGATGAGCCTGATAGCCTCAGCTCCGCTTGCGGCGGTCACGATATCCATCTTCGATTTTTTGAGCAGGCCCTTAAACACCTTAAGGTTGAGCTCCACGTCATCGACTACCAGCACCTTTGCCTCCGGTGCGGTAAAGTCTTCGCGGAAGACCTCCACTTCTATCGCATCGCTGATCCGCGCTTTTTCGAAATCACCTATGGGTGTTCTGTCCGCAACCTTCTGCTTAAGCTGGAAATAGAATGTTGATCCGGTGCCGTAGATACTGTCCACTTCAAGCCTGCTGCCCATCAGCTTAAGACACTTCATTGTAATGGGAAGTCCCAGGCCGGTACCCTCAATTCTGTGGGTTGCCTCACCTTCAACACGTGAGAATTCCGAGAACAACTTCTCCTTATCTTCATCCTTGATGCCGATACCGGTGTCCGATATTTCGTACAGTAAAGTAACGCTGTCCTCTTCTTCCTTGCTAACGGAAACACTCAGGCTCACCTCACCCTTCTGCGTGTATTTGACCGCATTGGTGAGCAGATTTGTGAGCACCTGTATTATCCTCACATCATCGCCGATAAGTCTGCGCGGTATATCTTCATCAATATCGCAGGACAGCGACAGTCCTTTTTCCGCAGCCCTTGGGGATATCATCTTGATCAGCTCTGAGAGCCCCGTGACGGGATCATACTCAGCATCCACGATCTCCATCTTCCCCGCTTCTATCTTTGAAAGATCCAGTATGTCGTTTACCAGGCCCAGCAGGTTCTGCCCGCTGGTCTTGATGTTCGCGGCGTATGCCAGCACCTCCTTTTCCGTACTCTCACGCAGTATCATCTCGTCAAAGCCCAGCACCGCATTGATGGGAGTACGTATCTCGTGGGACATGTTAGCCAGGAAATCACTCTTTACCCTGTTGGCGCGCCACGCCTCCTGCTTAGCTGCTTCCAGCTCCTCCATGGTACTTAACAGCTTGCGGTAATCCGGAGTCTCCAGTGAAAAGAAGATCACCAGAAGTGAAATGGGTATCAGTCCGTATGTAAGATAAACATCCTGAAAAAAAGCAGCCTGAAGTATCATGGCGCCAAACACTACGAAGTGGAAGCTGACGCTGGCGATCCACTGTTTTTTTGAAAACAGCCTGCGAAAGCGGACTATATGGACCAGAGTGGCAATGGCAAAGATACCCGGCCATACATAACCGATGTAATAGATGGGGCCGTGCACGTAGGTTCCGTCAGCCAGGAAGTAGAACGCCAGCCTGGTAAAGGGATTGGTAAGCCCCTGAACTACATAGATCACGATCATCGCCTTGCGGATGACCTCATAAGCTTTGCTCAAAGTATTTTCGGGAATGTAACTGACGACATACCTTTCAAAACAGACCGACGTTGCGAATGCACATAAGTAATAACCGGTGGTCATGATCAGGTTGGGGATGTTAAGGCGCGGATCCTCAAAGGAAAAGGTTATAGCGGTGATCATGTCGAGAGCCTGCGCCGCAAGTATCCAGCGGACCAGTTTCATGAATGCCATGTCGCTCCTGGTCCTCGACACATAATTCATACGAAAGGCAATGACGATGACTATCGTCACCAGCATGCCCATTATCTCATAATCTATATTATATTTAAGCATGTGATACCCCCATCACTCAGAATATGATTATACCATATATCGTGCACCGGGTAAAGAACGCCCCATTTGTGCTCATCCCGCCGCATAATGACAAAAACGTTGCCGCAAGTGGATTTATAGTGTTATAATTAGCAATAGTGAACTCTACAAAAAGAAGGGTTAATGCATGGATGCTAAGAATATTAAAAAGTTCACACTGCTGATCAATACCGCCATACTGTTTATGGTCTTCGGTCTCATGGCATTCTTCTACCTGTGCAAGGCCAATTTTTTGATATACTTCAGCATTCCCACCATCTTCGTATATGTATTCGGTTATGTCCTGATAGTAAAGCGCAGCTTTGCTTTCTATGTACGCCTGGTCTATATCTGGATCACGATATACATGGGACTCACCACTGTATGTCTGGGATATGAATACGGCTTCTGCCTGTACAGCTTATCAATGATCCCCATAATCTATTACACGAATTACATTGCCTATAAGCTGGAGCAGCCCAAGGTGACTACCAGTATCTTCACCGCCGGTATCATCGCCTGCTACCTGGCCAGCACCGGTTATGCTGCAATAAACGGCCCCGTATATAAGGGCCCTGTAGGCGCTGCCGGCGTATTCTGGTTCAGCAATTCAATGATAGTGTTCTTCTTCATGGTGACATACACAATGATGCTGATAAAGACCACCACCACATCAGAAGAAAAGTTAAAGGAGATGAGCTATACCGACAGACTCACGGGACTTAACAACCGTCACTATATGGTTGAGAAGCTCTCTACTCCCAATGCTTACAAAGATGCCGATGCCTTATCCATGATCGATATAGACAACTTTAAAAAGATAAATGATGTCTACGGCCATAACGCAGGCGACTATATCTTAAAGACACTGGCAGATATCATGCGCAGCAGCTGCGACGGCTGTGTCCTCTCCAGATGGGGCGGTGAGGAATTCCTTATACTGCTGACGGATACGGATGACGTACGCGGCCGCATGGAAGCACTGCGTAAAGCAGTTGAAGATAACGAATTTGTTTTCGAAGGTCAGAAGATAAACGTTACGATAACCGTAGGCTACGCCTTAAAAGAAAACACGGCCTCCATGGACAAGTGGGTCCAGAAGGCCGATGAAAAACTCTATTACGGTAAGAATAACGGGAAGAACATGGTGGTCGGTTAAGCCTCTCTTACCGCCGTCCCGGTTTTATTCAGTGATCTCCCCGGTTTCATTATCCGCTCTCCCCGCAAGGTCATTTATTATTTCACCCGCGATGATAAGTCCCGCAACCGAAGGTACGAAAGCTGCAGAGCCCGGTATCTGGCGCCTGCTGCCTTCACTTATATGTTCCAGCGGTGTCAGGGGTTCTTCTTTCGAATAGACCACCTTTAAAGAATCGATATTTCTCTTGCGGCATTCCTTGCGCATCACCTTTGCCAGCGGGCAAATCGTGGTATCATAGATATCCGCCACTTCAAAGGCCGCAGGGTTCAGCTTATTTCCTGCCCCCATCGAAGATATCACGGGAACACCGGCCAGCTTTGCTTTCTGTATGATGGACAGCTTTCCGGTCACGGTGTCAATGGCATCCACCACATAATCATAATCACGAAAATCAAACTGATCCTCCGTCTCCGGCAGGAAGAATACCCTGTGAGTCCTTACCACACAGTCCGGTGCGATATCCTTTACACGATCGCGCGCGGCGTCAACCTTGTACTGTCCCACCGTCTTATCGGTAGCTATTATCTGCCTGTTTATATTTGATTCACATACCGTATCGTTATCGATCAGGTCCAGGGCGCCTATACCCGAACGGGCCAGGGCTTCCACCACATAGCCTCCGACACCACCCACTCCGAATACCGCAACCCTGGCGGATGCAAAGCGCTTCATCGCTTCCTCTCCGTACAGAAGCTGCGTACGCATAAACCTCTCACTCATTTTCCTGTTACCTCAATCCTTCTTTTTCTTCTCTACTATATCCGCATAAAGGTCAAGCCCGAAGCTGGTAAGCTCCGGCTCGTGGTGTATCATGCGGAAGGTCCTGGTACCGTCTTCCTTTCTTTCCGCCGATAAAAATACCACACCTGAATTTTCTTTTCCCTTTGACTCTTCGTGCACACGCCTTGCAAAACTCAAAAGGTGCGTGACCGTAAGTATCCTGACTCCCGCTTCGTTAAGCGCCTTAATGATATCATAAGCGATGACGGAGCCTTCTTTTTCCGTAGTGGTGGCAAAGGATTCGTTTAACAGAAGCAGCGATCCGTCGCCCACCTGCTCCACTATCTTACTCATGCGGCCCAGCTCTTCATCGAGACGGCCGCTGTTCATCTCGCTGTCTTCCCTGCGGGTAAAGTGTACGAAGATACGCGGGAAGATACCGCTTTTGTATGACTTTGCCCATACCATAAGCCCGCACTGCATCATCACCTGGGCAATACCGATGCTGCGAAGGAAGGTGGACTTGCCGCCCTGGTTCGCACCGGTCACTATCATCAGCTCGGTATCTTCAAGCTTACAGCTGTTTCCGATAACATTCACACTGTGTTCCAGTCCCATGACCAGTTCTCTTAATTCTTCAAACTCCAGGTCTCTCCTGTCACAGACTTCAGGAAAGCACTTGTCCATCCCCAGCCTCTCCATCTGCGCCGCCAGCTGCACAGCCGCAAGATAAAACGCTGCCTGGAATTTTAGCCTGTCAAAAAATGTCTGGAACTCCTCTGTAAAGCCCTTAAGCTCTTCAGTAAGATACATTACCACGCCGTATTCCAGTGTCTGTGACTGCTCATTTATATGCATATCCTTGGTCACGGAAAAAGAATCCGGCTGACGCGAGTTCACGAAATCCTGTATCTTCGACATGGTGCTTCCGGGCTTGTAGAACTTGCTGCTTTTGGAAGATACCTCCTCTAATTTTAATGAGCTGAACTTAAGCCCGTCCTCCAATCCGCATTCCATTACGATACGCGGCTTTATAACCTGGCTGCGGCCTTCATCCTCACGTTCCGTCCCGTCGGTATAGAAGGAAATATCATCGAGCACTTTCTTTACAAAACTCTCCCTCTCCTCCGGAAAAGCCTTAAACAGCTCATCCCTGAATGTCAAGAGTCCCTTTGACTCAAGTCCTTCCTGCTGCCCCAGTAATCCCCTTATCCGGGAAAGGGCATCGCATAAAAGATGTATAACTCTTATCTCTGACGTAAGCTTTGTAACAGGATTACTCTGCTGCATCTTATCCCTGGTGCCTCTGCCCAGCTCGTTCCATTTAAGGAGCACCATGCCGCTTATGGTATAGAGCTCCCGTATCATATCCTCATGCGCTATGCAGTCCCTGATGATATCCTGCCTGAACTTTATCTCTTCAGCTGTGGCAAGTGGCGTCATCATAACGTTCCTTAAGGTCTCCGCAAGATAGGTATCTTCCTTATCCGCTTTCTTCACCGCACCGTTTTCGTATATCAGCTTTTTCGAAGCGGAAACAAAGAGGGTCTTAAGCCCCAGATCCTTTATGATGCTGGCGGTATCGTAATATGTTACTTCGTTGACACGCTCCCTGTCTTCGTATAATAAACATACTTTCATAGGCGCTCCTTCAGCTGATCGTAGGTCAGCCGGTATTTGTTCACCACATTCTCCGCACAGGCGGTATCCAGTGCCTCTCCCCGCATTATCTTAAAGGTCTGCTTACGTTCATCGTTAAGCATTGCCCTCAGGCTTACGATACCTTCATGCCCTTCCGCCAGTTCCTTAAGATGAGTGACATAGATACCCATACAGCCCAGTCCGATAAAATGCTCAAGTACTTTCTTTCCCATGATGACCGCATCGTAGCTGGCCGCAGTGGTAAAGAGCTCGTTGATGATGACGAAGGTACCCCTTTTGTTTTCTTCCATCATGGGTGCCAGTCTTACCAGCTCCTCCTTTAGTTTTCCGCGGCCCGTCTCCACACTCTCCTCCACGGAAAAATGTGTCTGTATCTCCGGAAAGAAAGGAACGCTTGCGGATACTGCGGGAACATCGAGTCCCACTCTGGCAAAATATACCAGCTGTCCCAGGCTCCTTGCAAATGTTGTCTTTCCGCCCTGGTTGGGTCCGGTCAGCACGAAGAAACGCTCCCCTTCCTTTACGGCCAGGTCGTTTGCGATGACTTTTTTTCCTGTTGTAAGTGAAGTGAGTGCCAGCGCCAGATCGTAGAGCCCGTTTGCTTCCATAGTGCCTTCAGGGGCAGTCACAGGCGCAGAGAATTCAAAGCCCGCTTTCTGCATATCACGGGTAAGTGTCGCATATGACAAATAAAAAATAACTTCCTTTTCAAAACGTTTTAAAACCGGAAGCTCGTATTCCGTATTACGCCCGGCTGTGTTCTTTAACTCTGCAAAGAACTCAGGGCTTTTCTTTTCAAGTATCTCAAGGCATGCGCTTTCCAGTTCGCTCAAATGGGGATCAGCACGGAAGGGATTCTGAAGACGTCCGGGTTCCCTGCCGCTTTCTTTCCTTAACATCTCTTCATAAGCACCGTTGCCCTCTATCTCTCCCGGGATGACGCTGATCCGGTCCTTATCATAAGTGATGATAAAGCGCAGTCCTTTTATCTTTGCCAGGAGCGTAAGTATCTCTTCCTTAAGGCTGCGGTATCCGCCGCTGTCCATTATCTCTTTTAAGATGCGCAGGAATGCCGTCATGCCTTCCGAAGAAAGCCCGGCCTTATCAAGCTTTGCTTCCAGTGCCTCATAAGCACTGCAGTACGCGGCTATCTCCCTGACATGCCATACATACTTCTGCATGGAGTTGAGTACTCTCTCTTTCTCCCTGCGAAGCTCCCACACCTTCTCCATATCGTGCGTGTAATCCATGAGAGCGGTGTACACAGCTTCCTTCTTGATGTCACCGTATATGGCACGCCTGTATTCCACTTCTTCCAATGTCCCCGGAAGATATCTGTAATACTGCCTCACATCCCTGCCCCATTTGGCCGTAAGCTTATCGATGACCTGCAGGAGATTTAAGTCCTGATAAAAGGATTGCAGCACCTCCTGTTCCCCGGGCTTTTCATACAAATCGAGGATACTGAAATCCTCCGTTTTTAAATCGTAACCTTCTCCCATAACCAACCCCGCCGTTTTGATGATGCCTATTATAGCATAAAAGTCTGTCTTTATTCAAAAACGATCTTGTGATATAATTTGAGAGTTGTTGATCTATCAGAGGGTAAATAAGTGAAACTGATCTTCAGATACATGGGTAAGTACAGATATGCCATATTCCTGGCTGTCTTCATAAAGCTTGTCGGCACGATGTTTGAACTCACTCTTCCGTATATACTGGAATACATGATCGATCATGTTGTTCCGGCAAGGGACATTAAGATGGTCCTGCTCTGGGGCGGACTTATGTTTATTGCCACCATCTGCTGCCGGCAGTTCAACGTCATCGCAAACAGGCGTGCCATCGATAATGCCCACAAGGTAAGTTACGATGTCAGACAGGATCTTTTCAGGATCACCGCCAACCTTTCCGGTGACAGCTTTGACGAAGTGGGTCTTCCCAGTCTTATAAGCCGCATGACATCCGACAGCTATAATGTCCAGGGTGCAGTCACAATGTTGCAGGCCCTGTGTGTCAGAGCCCCCATCATACTGCTGGGTGGTGTTATCATGACACTCTTTATGGACCGCCATCTGGCTATGATACTGGTCATCATGCTTCCCTTCCTTATAGCCGTGGTCTTCATAGTCTCATCAAAGGGTATCCCCATGTACACAAAGGTACAGCAGAAGCTGGATACCGTGGTCCGCATCATGCGTGAGAACATCACCGGCATCAGAGTGGTAAAGGCTCTCAGCAAATCCGACTATGAAAAGAAGCGCTTCAGGAGCGCCAACGAAGAGATGACCTCAAGCGATATAACAGCGGGAACCGTAATGGCCATCCCCGGTCCCTTTATGCAGCTGTGCTTAAACGTTGGTCTCACCCTTGTAGTCATCTACGGCGCAAAGCGCGTTAACGAAGGAAACATGGAACCCGGTATCATCCTGGCATTCTTAACATATTTCAATATGATCACCATGGGCGTCATGGGTCTTAACCGTATCTTCATGAGCCTTTCAAAAGCCAGCGCCAGCGCAGACCGTATTGATATCGTCATCTCAAAGGGTGACGAATGGATTACTTATGATAAGGACACGAAGGCTTCCAAAAACGCTGCCTTCATAGAATTTAAAAACGTCGGCTTCTCTTATGATAAAAAGAGCAGCACCGAAGGAGATTTCGTTGGCGGCATGCGTGAGAAGGCCCTGGACGATATAAGCTTCAGCTTAAACAAGGGCGAGAGCCTGGGGATCATCGGACCCACAGGCTGCGGCAAGACTACCGTTGTCAACCTGCTGCTCCGCTTCTACGATGCTGACGAAGGAAAGATAAGCATAAACGGCAGGGATGTAAAGAGCTTTGAAAAAGACGAGCTGCGTAAGCTCTTCGGCGTGGTGTTCCAGAACGACATGGTGTTCAAGGATTCCTTAAGGAACAATATCGCCTTCGGCCGCGGATACAGCGACGAAGAACTGATAAAGGCTGCGAAGGATGCGCAGGCCTATGAATATATCGAAGGCCTCGACGCCGGCCTTGACCATCAGGCGGATATAAAAGGTGCCAATCTCTCCGGCGGCCAGCGGCAGAGGCTTTTAGTATCACGTGCCCTCGCAGGCAAGCCGGAGATACTGATCTTGGATGACAGCTCCAGTGCGCTGGATTACAAGACCGATTCCCAGATGCGCCACGCTATCAGGGAAAACCACAAAGACAGTACTCTCATCCTGATCGCACAGCGTGTGAGCAGCGTTATGAACATGGATAAGATAATGGTAATGGATAACGGCAAGTGTGTCGGTTATGGGACTCATAACGAACTGATGGAAAACTGCGCTGCATACCGCGAAACCTACGAGATGCAGACGAGCTGATATCTGTTTTAACACGGAGGATATTTAAGATGCCGGGACCCGGAGACAGAGGCGGGGAAAAACAAAAACCGAAGAACGCCGGAAAAACACTAAGGCGCCTTATCGGTTATATGATGCGTTACGGCTGGGTATTCATTATTTTACTGATATTTGCATTTGCCAGCAATATCGGTAATCTCTTAGGCCCTAATTTCGCCGGAAAAGCCATCAACGAAGCAGCTGCAGGACCGGGCAGGGTCAATATGCCGCTGGTGATCCGCTACGGCCTTCTGATGCTGTTAGTCTATGTAGGCAGCAACATTCTTTCATTCCTGGTGAACATCGGCATGATGCGCGTGGGAAGAAAGGTGGCGCGCAACTTAAGAAGGGATGTGTTCAACAAACTGATGGACCTCCCGGTAGATTACTTTGACAAACACCTTGCGGGTGATATCATAAGCCGTGTTTCCTATGATATCGACGTGGTCTGCACCAGCTTATCTTCCGACATCGTACAGATACTCACCAGCACCGTTACCGTGGCAGGAAGCTTTATCATGATGTGCCTTATATCGCTGCCGCTTGTAATGTGCATGGTATTTACTATCCCCGCTTCCATTCTCTTTACCAGATACATGGGTAAGAAGACCAAGCCCCTCTACCGCGAAAGGAGTCGCGCCTACGGTGATATGAACGGCTTTGCCGAAGAGATGTTCACCGGTCAGAAGACCATACTGGCTTACGCACAGGAAGACCGCGTATGCGAAGACTTTTCAAAGATCAACAGGCATGCTGCAGAAGCTTATAAAGAAGCCGACGGCCTGGGCATGACCATGGGCCCCACCATCGGTATGATAAGCAACATCGGCCTTTCCGCCATAGGACTGGGCGGCGCCATCCTGTACATGTACAACATCGTAGGCCTGGGACAGATATCCAGCTTCATACTCTACAGCCGTAAGTTCAGCGGTCCCATCAACGAGATCTCAAATATCATAAATGAGATCTTCAGTGCATTAGCCGCTGCGGAAAGAGTATTCCAGCTTTTAGATGAGATTGAAGAAGTAAAGGATGTTGAAAACGCAAAGGAACTCACCGATGCAAAGGGACATGTTGAAGTAAGTGACGTTGAATTCGGATACATCCCCGGAAAAACCATACTCCACGATTTCAATATGGAAGCCCATCCCGGTGAGACCGTGGCTATCGTAGGACATACCGGTGCAGGCAAGACCACCATGATCAACCTGCTGATGCGCTTCTACGATCCACAGAGCGGAAAGATCTGCGTGGACGGATATGAAAACCGCGCATACACAATGGAGAGCCTGCGCAAGAGCTATTCCATGGTACTGCAGGAAACCTGGGTATTCAACGGCACCATCTTCGATAACATCGCCTACGGAAAAGAAAACGCCACCCATGATGAGGTCATAGCCGCCGCAAAGGCAGCGCACATACATAATTACATCATGAAGCTTCCCGGCGGTTACAATACAGTCATCAGTGAGGACGGCGGAAACATCAGTAAAGGCCAGAAGCAGCTTATCACCATAGCAAGGGCGATGCTCTGCGATACGGGCATGCTGATACTTGATGAGGCCACCAGTAATGTTGATACTTCTACGGAACGTAAAGTTCAGGATGCAATGAAGAAACTGATGGTGGGCAAGACCTGCTTTATCATCGCCCACAGATTATCCACCATAAGAAATGCCGATAACATCATCGTAATGGAACACGGCGACGTTATCGAGCAAGGTAATCACGATGTATTGATGAGCAGGAAGGGAGCATATTACAAACTGTACAGAAGCCAGTTTGAATAAATGCTTTTACAGGAACGTCTCTGTGTCATGCAGGACGTGCCAGATAAAAGCCCTGATACAGGTCAACGCCAAGCCCCACGAGATAGTCGAACTCTTCTTTCTCTTCGACGCCCTCTGCAACTACCAGCATTCCCTTTGAATGGAAATCCAGTACCAGCTGTCTTACGTTGTCCTGCTTTTCCTTTATATGATCGATGCCCGATATCAGGCTTCTGTCAAGCTTTACGATATGCGGATTCATAAGGTTCACTTTTTCTATATCATTGATACCGCTGCCGAAATCATCTACCGACAGCAGGTTATCCATAGCTCTTACGGACCTGTCCTTTTCTTTCCAGTGCTCCGGCGAAAAGTAGGGATACTCAAGATTCTCGATGATCATCCTGCCGCGTATCTCTTCTCCGAAATATCCCAGGAATGCATCCGCCTCCTCATTCTTCATACAGTCTGAAGGGAAGGAATTTATGGAAACACGTTCCGTATATCCCCTCAGGAAATACGCCTGCATGGCACCGAAGAAGGTCGCCACCTCAAGTACATGGAGTTTATCTTTCTTAGCATACTCATCTATAAGCTCCGTTACTGACATATCCGTTGGGCGCATCAGCGCCTCCCATGCATAGATCGTCTTTCCGTCTGCCTGAAAGATCGGCTGGAACACATAGTTGATGGATAATTCTCCAAGGGCTTTTAATATATCTTCATCTAAAGGCAGGTCGTCATAATAGATCATGATCAGTTATCTCTTTTCTTCAAAACTTTCTGTTTTATCGACTATTATACCCTTTTTGTACGGATGATACAATAACCCATTACATCCGGCATCTACTGTGCTAAAGTGCCGTAAGCGGCCACCGCTTCATCTATGGTCATGGCCCCGGTAGCGACACCGTAAACCGCCTGTCTTAACTCTTTGACCGCATCATCTGCGAGCCCGAATTCCTCCGGCGACAGGATACGTGATTCCGGAACAGACTCGAATGCCGCATACATGCTGTTAAATGACAGGTCTTTTGTCGGCGACATAAGCCCCTTTATCTGCGCCATATTATTAAATTCTTCTGATGTGACCAGAAAGCGCATAAACTCATTGGCCATGTTAAGATCCGCACTGTCTTTGTTGACGGAGAACTGGAGATTGGGCATGTCAAGGAAGTTGGCGCCGTCATCAGACATAGGGATCGGGACAAAGCTGTATTTAAAGGGATTGGCGGTAAATGCCTCGGAACGGCTCTCGCGTTTCGCGGTTCCTGATACGGTATCTCCGGAGCCCGCCATCATGGGCACGTCACCTTCAAAAAAACGCAGGATCACTGCATCGTAGTTGTTCTCGATCTCTGCACAGACGTCAAGGTTAACACATCCGTCATTTATAAACTGCGTGATCTTCTCAAGTGCAGGACGCATATACTCACCTGCTGAAGGATCAAGGGCGTTAAGTTTACCAACTGCCTCCGCATCATCTGCCACAGTGTCGCAGAAGTAAGGATAGATCGCCAGAGTAAAAAGCGAGGTCGTCTCCTCATTGGAAAAGCCCATGACGGGGCTTGCATAACCCTTTTCACGGAACGCATCACACACTGCCACCAGTTCCTGATAATTCGTGGGAACACTCAATCCTTCTTTTTCAAAAAGACTGTTGTTCACCAGCATGCCGTAGGTGTTTGAGAAAACCGGTACCATCGGCAGCTTTCCATCCTCCGTATTCAGGATGATATTGCTGCGGAGGCAGTTAAGATCAATCCCCAGTGCCGGATCCGAAAGATCCTCGGCATGATCTATGGAAGCCTGATACTGCTCCCTTCCGTACATCCATGAATAATTGACATAGATATCAGGAGCGTCGTTTCCGTTAAGTATCGTACCGATCATATTGTTATAATCGTCAATCTTCGTGTACGTCATCTCAACATTGGGATAATATGCGTTGAAACGGTCAAATTCAGCCTCCAGTGCCTCAAAGTTGTCGTAACCGCCGTAGACATCTATATGTCCGCTTACGGAAGTATCCAGGGACGGCTTGAAGCCCTCCTGAACCGTCTGCTCCGGCTCCGGCTTCCCGGTGGTGCATCCTGCCAGCCCCGGGATCATAATCAACGTCAAAAGTATTCCGCACGCTCTCTTTTTCATGATCATAGTTTTCCTTCCTGTATCCTTCGTATTTCCTTGATGACTAATTTTATATCTACAGGCTTTGCAATATGCCCGTTCATTCCCGCATTCAGACATTCCGTGACGTTTTCCGAAAATGCATCCGCCGTCATGGCAACGATGGGAACGGATGCCGCCACGGGATCCTCAAGCTTCCTTATGGCTCTCGTCGCATCCAGACCGTTCATCTCAGGCATCTGCACGTCCATAAAGACCATGGTATAACTGCCCTTAGCCTCGCGTATCTTATCCACACAGATGCGTCCGTTTTCCGCACGTTCTGTAGTGATCCCGAACATGTCCAGCATAGCGGAGATTATCTCCCAGTTAATATCATTATCTTCAGCCACCAGTATGTTAAGGCCCTCCAGATCGGAAGTATCATCCTCCGGTTCCACGGATTTTGACTCCTTACCCATAAGATCATTGAGCTTATCATAGATCGTTGAGCGGAAAAGAGGCTTACTGACGAAGCCGTTAGCACCGGCCTCCTTTGCCTTATCTTCAATATCCGACCAGTCATATGCGGAAATAAGAAGGATCGGGGTATCCGCACCTATCTCCGTGCGTATACGTTTAATGGTATCTATGCCGTCAACTTCCGGCATTTTCCAGTCAACAATGATCACATCGTAATCCTTGCCTGAAAGGTGCCTGTGCTCGATCATACCCAGGGCCTCCAGACCGCTCTGTGCCTGCTCTGCTACCGCACCAAGTTCCTCAAGTGTGTCAACTCCAGTCTTAAGCATGATCTCATCATCATCCACTAACAGAACGTCAACAGCATCAAGCTGCATATCTTCCCTCTGCCTGTCGGCTGCAGGGATATCCAGCGTGACGGTAAAAGTCGTACCCTTTCCCGGTTCACTCTCGCAGTCGATGGTCCCACCCATCAGATCCACCATCTGTTTTGTTATAGCCAGGCCAAGGCCTGTTCCCTGTATGCTGTTGACGCGGCTGTCTATCTGGCGTGAGAAGGGCTGATACATGGTCTCCATGTATTCCCTGCTCATGCCTATGCCCGTATCAGCCACGACGTATACCAGGCGTACGCAGCCGGGGGCATCGCTCTTTTCCTCACGCATCTCTATGCTGACACATCCGCCGGGTTCGGTATACTTGATAGCATTGGAGAGTATATTGATATAAATCTGATTAAGACGCAGCTGGTCTGCATACAGATATTCCTTTTCCATACGGTTGATATGGAAACTGAATTCAAGATTCTTTTCCCTGATCATGGGCTGTGAGATATTTACGAGATTCTCCACCGTTTCCACTATGGAGAATGTCAGGGGACTGAGTTTCAGCTTTCCGCTCTCCACCTTAGATATATCCAGGATATCGTTGATCAGCGTCAGCAGATGATTGCTGGCAAGGCTGATCTTCCTTAAGTTATCAGCTGTCGACTGCGGATCTCCCAGATTTTTACCGGCTATGGTCGTAAGGCCTATGATGGCATTCATGGGAGTACGGATGTCGTGTGACATGGTGGAAAGGAAATCGGTCTTTGCCTTATTTGCTGCATCAGCTTCCCTGGCTGTGAGGATCAGACGCTTGTTAAGAGTAAGCATATAGAACATATCAAAGATAAACAATATCAGCAGACCGACAGAGACCACTCCGAATAGCATCCAGTTCTCTTCATCTGCCTGCAGGTCCTTAGACGGTACCAGTCCAAGGAGTGTCCACCCGGCAGTATCCGTAACGGGAGTATAGGCAAGTATGCACTCCTGCCCGTGGGAATCCAGCATTGAAACAGAGCCCGTTGATGACATGATCTTTTCAAACACCTGCCGGCAGGTCTGTTCGTCCGTCTGATTATAAGATTTATAGAACTCATAAAAACTGGAGTTTTTAAAACTGTTCCCCTTAAGGATATAATCACCGTTACCGTCGATCATGGACAGCGCAGCGTTTACAAGCTCTGTCTGTGGAAATACCCATTTCTTTTCAAGCTCATAAATGGGGATAACACGCAGAAGAGCTGCCTTATTTGAGGTCTGACTCTCCGGATCATAGAGCGTTACCATATTGCAGAAAGCCAGCGACTGCTCTCCATTCATAGGATTTGTGTATGCGCGGGTAATATTTATGGAATTCCCGATCTTTTCATCCAGTTCCATCTTATCCAGGATATGTACACGTTCGTAGGAAACAGCATAGTCATCTTCCGTTCCCTGTTTGGGGCGTGTAGAAAGCCCCGTGAGGGTATCCAGGCTGATCAGATGAGCCGAAGCATTTGCCAGCACATGGGAGGCACGGATATACGCTGCCGCTTCTTCCATAGTCATGTTTTTACTGCTGATATAGTGAGCCCATACATCGCAGATGTTCTGCTCTCCTTCCAGATAGTTTTCCGTCACCCGTTCCATGGTAACAGTGGTATTCTCAAAATGTTCTATCTGGATACGGTATGAATCCCGGCTGGCAATTCCAGAATATATCACAACAAAGATCAATATGGCAGCCATAATGATCACGTTGACAAGGATAATAAAGATCTTTTTAATGTTCTGATTTCCCATTCAAGTCATTCTCTGTTCTGCTTTCTTCTGAAGGCGCTTCGCCCAGAACGGATTTTCTTTATCAAATATCTCCTTCTGCTCAGGAGTGAGTTTATCCGGATAATCTCTCATAAGGTCATAGACCGTTTCTTTATCAAAAGAAAACTTATGGTCATCTCCGCTCTCTTTTAGCCACCAGACAGTATCACTTCGTTTTTTCTTATAAAAATACCGATCGCCGCCTGTAGTCAGCATCCGCTCCTGATCTTCCCGCGCGATCCTTTCACGTTCAAGAGCTTCTTCTTTTTTCCTTTGTTCTGCATCTAAGGCAATCTTCTCAAAATATTCAGCTTCGCCTTTTTCCAGGGCATAATATACATCAACATAATCATATGCTGATCCGATATGGTATTCTTCAGACTCGACCAGATAATACTCACCTGATGCATTTTCGTATACGGATCTGGTGGTCCTGTTGTACCCTTCATTTACTTCAACGCAAAACTTAAATTCCAGCTTTCCGTCAGGAGCTTCAACCTTTTTCATAATGCCCTCCCGTGCAATTACAATATATATCTTCTGGAATCTGCTGTCAATGAAGCCGGGCAGATTGATGCCGGCGGTCACATGTCTCCTCCGGGTAGCGTAAATTCCATGTCCTGTATGTAGCAGGCTAAAAAACTGCACGTTATCAAGGGGACGGTTATCAAACCGTCCCCTTTTTCATATTTATCAGTTTATCGTAACGGTCTGGCCGCTCTGACCAAGGAAGACTATAAAGCCGCCCACCGGAAGATTGATTTCTTCACCGGCATCAATATAATGCGTTGTATAAACCGGTTCGAAGAATTTGTTATATACATAGATTACCACGTCATCCGGACAGTCTGCTGTTATCACTTCATAGGCCATACCGTCACTGATCCTGTACCAGGAAGCTTTATCGCTTGTAAGCCTTACTTCCGTTATGTCAGACGTAAACTCAGGAACCTCCGCCAGAGATACATAGGAATTACCATAGGATACTTCGACGGTGCCGTCACTATTCACACAAAGATCCAGCAGATCCCTGTTTGCAGAGCAGGGCAAGGTCTGGAAGGCGACCGCTGTCACCTCATCCTTTATCTTAAGCAGGCGGCTTCCCAGTCCTGTTCCGACCAGAACATAGCCCGGGAGGTCTTCGGGAATCTTCATGAACACAAAGGGGGAATCATATACGGTCGAAGAATAACGGTCAGTATACGCGGCCATGGGAACCGAGCATCTGTATTCCCATGCCGCCTTAACTTTCTCATTTACCGGATTAGCCTCCACACGCTCCGCTATGTATTGGTTCTGTAGGTACGCCCCCAGTTCAGCCTTCTCCGTATATTTCTCAGCAGCAATATATACTCTGCCATCATCCTGCTCTTCGAAATAAAGTACTCTCTGATCCTTCCTGATCACGCCGCTTTCGCTGACCTCCACAAAACCGCCGCAATCTGTATATTTAAAATATGCCTGTGTATTCCTTCCGTCAAAGGTTTCAACCTCAAGAAGCATCGATCCCTGACCGGGAAAGCTCACTTTGGCAAGCCCCACAGCAGGAGCATCATTGAAACTATAGTATCCCGCATACTGTTTTATTTCTTCGGGAACATTCTCTACAATATTTACATCGACCGGCTTAAGATCCTGCACTGCTATCCCCTGCTCTTCAAGCGCAGTATCAAGCAAAGCTTCACACATGAGCTCGCAAAACTGACTTCCTCCGCCGCTTGATAAAACAGCCACGCTTATCTTTTCATCCGGGGCAACCATCAAATGGGAATGCATGGTCCGCACATCACCGCCCTTGCCAAGCACCTGAACGCCCTCACGCTCATACTTAAGGGACTCGACATAATCCCAGCCCAGACCGCAGCCGTCAAGATATGCATTATCAGAATCCGTCCAGCATTCTTTCATTTCATCTGCCAGCCCCGGACTTATCAGGCTGTCACTGCCGTTAAAGAAGGAACTTCCGAATACCGCCACATCTGATGCAGTGGCGCAGATGCCGCCGGAACCGAAGTCCATACAGTATTCATAATCATTCGGAAGGCCGCCCACATATACACTGACCGGATCCCCAAGTAATGCAGCATTTTCCGGCGTTCCTGTGTGACTTAAGCCGATGGAAGCCGCCAATTCATTTGTAATAAAATCGGTATAGCTCATGCCGCTGACGTTCCTTACAATGATCTGCAGCAGGCCGAAACCATCGTTACAGTATGCCGCATATTCTCCGGGATCTGCCTTCAGCCTCTGTTTCGCCAGGTTTCCAAGCAGAATGCTTTCCGCATCAACATCATGATCCGCATACAGTGTTTCGTTGATAAGCGTCGTTCCCATAATGCCTGAAGTATGATCCATCAGCATCCTGACCGTGATATCCTTATATCTTGGATCTGCCATCTTAAAATCCGGGATGTATTCCGTGACCGGCGCATCAATGTCTACCAGTCCCCTGTCCGCAAGCTGCATGACTGCTGCCGCTGCATAGACCTTGCTTACGGAAGCCAGGCAGTATACGCGTTCAGCATCAGCATCCTGCACTCCACTGCCGTTCTGTGCATCGTCCGGTGCTTCAGACATAAAGCCTGCTCCTTTCTGTGTCATTCCCGCTTCAGCTTTATCGGACGCTGTGCCTGCGCTGCCCACAACAGCCGCTGCAGCAGACATTATCATCAATGTACTTATGATCGCTTTTTTCATTCTTTTCACCTCTTATTCTGTCATAAGCTCGGTTACGGATACCTGCCGTATCTTACCGGCCGAAAGATATGTCACTATATAGCAGAAGATAACAAGCGCCACTATCGTGATCACCAATACCGCTGTATTGGCTTCGTTCGGGATCCCGAAGATGATAAGCCAGAAACCCTTATATATCATCGATCCGAGCACTGCAGCGATCACAGAAGCTGTCACTGTCGCCGGCAGCATCGAGACCGCCAGCTGCTTCATCAGATCCGCAGATGAGTATCCCATGCTCTTCATGATCCCCAGTTCTTTTCTCTGTCTTCTTACATTTGATGCCGCTATGATCACAAGTATGGCCGCTACAACTATCGTAACGAATATTGCTCCGCCGCCGCAGAAAAGTAAAAACATATTTGCGATCGGTTCAATCTGTGTCTTAAAAAGGTTCTGATATGAACTCATTTCCTTGATGACAAAGCTGCTGCTTCTGCCGGAGATCACCCTATCGCCTATCACAATGGAATAATCGATCTCATTAACTCCGTAATGTGTGATCAGCGTTGCCATCTGCTCCTCTGCAACACTGCGGATCCTCTGCTCAAGATCACCAGATGCATCAGCGCTTTCAGCCATATCTTTTGCGCTGGCTCCGTATTTTTCGGTCACTTTTTTCTCAAACTCCGATCTCTCTACACCTTTCTCCAGGAATACCTCCACGGTATCGGGACGCGCATTCGGAACACATCTTAAATACGCCTTTTCACTCATATAGATGTTATGCTGACCGTTGGACATCTCAGGGATGATCCCCGTGATGATCAGACTCTTTCTCGTTCCGTTTCCTTCTATCGTTAAACTGTCGCCCACATGCAGATCGGAATCCATGCTCCTCATTAAGGAAATCGCCACTTCATTATCTTCCTGAGGAAACTTACCTTCAGACAGAAATATATTTTCAGTTTCGGAAAAATCATCATATACGATCACAGAATTAGACACCTTGCTGCCCTCTACAGTCAGATCCTCCTCTTCATATGTGACCAGTGCTTTCCTGACTCCGGGGAAATTTCTGATCTCATCTGCAAATGCGTAAGCATCCACTCCGTCAAGAAGCACTATCCTTTCATCTGCTATTTCAATTCCCATCAGGCTTACGATCGCCCCCGCCCCCCGACTGAAGAAAACAAAGCCGCATGTACTGAACATCAGCGCCGTTCCTGCCAGCACAATGCACAGTCCTGCCCCGATATTCGTTTTTATATTCCTAAAAAAACTCTTAAACGCAAGGGTAACATTTATATTCTTTCCGGCCTTCGTAAGCGGCAGGATATTCTTACCGAAGTGATGCGTCCTGATCCCTTTTCGAAAAGCAACCACAGGAGGATATTTCCGGATCTGACCTGCCTTAAGCAGTGCGAAAAGCGTTGTCACCGCAACGACCGTTGCAGCTGTCAGCAGGATCTTAAGCCACTCAGGATCCCTGTGTATGGTGCGCCCCATCAGATTTCCCAGAAACGAATCCATTACCGGAGAAAAAATGCAGGCTGATACTCCTCCAAGGATAGCCCCCGTCCCCGCGGTCAGCACATACTCAAGGATGTATGAAAGCGATATCTCTTTAGATCTGTAGCCCAAAGCTTCCAGAACTCCTATCTGCTGCATCTGGTCCTCTATATCATTGCTGATCTTATGCCGGATCAGGAAGATGGAAGCCGCCATCGTTATACACGCCATTATCATGGCAAGCCACATGAAGAGCTGACAGAAACCGGTCTCATTAATCTCCTCTGTCCGTTTTGATTCGAAGCGCATATCCGATTTCAGATTCTCGGAAGATCTTTCTTCACACAGCTCTGTATATTGAACCTCATCAAAACCTTCCCCGCCGTCAAATGCCAGGCATACGTACTCATCAATGATCCCTCGCAGCAGCTCATAATCCCGCTCTGAAACAACGATCTTATATCCGTATCCGGAATTATTGCTGAGTCCCGATTCATAAACACCTGCCACCATAAAAGGATAATCCCTTCCGCCGATGATCAGAGTAAACGCATCACCCGGCTCATATCCTCCGCTTATGGCAACACCCGAAGGGATCCAGACCGGGTGGGCAAGACCGCTGATCCGGTCTTCCTGCATACTGTCTGTGATAACAAAATCTTCTATCTTATGCTCCGACTCTTCTGTCAGAATGATATAATGATATGCTACCTTGTCACCATCCTTACTCAGGGTATTAATGTTGAGTGCGAACAGCATATTAAACTTCTCGTTATCTTTTATCCCGAAGTCCTCTTCCAGGATATCCCGGTACAGGGATCTGTATGCGCTCTCTCTGAATTCCACGTAATACCCACAACTGCCGGTGGCACTGAAGCACTCGTCAAAGACTTTGCCCATGCCAAGTATGGTCGTCAGAGCGGTTCCCAGAAGAAAGACCGTGATCATCGTCAGAAAAACGATAGCTGCCGCTTCTCTTTTATTCTTCCTTAAATTAAACAGGGATAATCTCACTATCTTCATTCCGATCACCATCCCATCTCATCGAGAAAGTTCTGCAGTCCGCTCCTTCTCGCCTTGCTGTCATCTTCCTCATAGTTCTTCATACGGTATTCCCCGGCAACACTGCCGTCCCGCAAAAACAGGACTCTTGTGCCCCTCAGTGCAGTTTTCAGATCGTGTGTTACCATCACGATGCTCTGTCCGTTTTTGTGGATCTCTGTGAAGATATCCAGTACATCCTTACCTGAGGCCGAATTCAGCTGCCCCGTAGGTTCGTCGGCAAACAGGATCTTCGGATCATTGATCACTGCCCTTACGATGCCCGCACGCTGGGCTTCTCCTCCGGAAAGCTGGTTTGGATACTTGTTCCACATTTCCTCTGATAAGCCTACCTTTTTCAGTAAGTCCTGCGCTTTCTTAACAAGCTCAGGTGAATTCTTCTGTACAATGAGTGCGCCTGTCAGCACGTTATCAAGTATGGTCTGGTTTTCCAGAAGATAGATGCTCTGGAAGACAAAACCGCAGTTTCCGCGCCGGAACACCGCCAGCTCATCATTTGTAAGATCCTGGATTTCCTTATTGCCGAAGAATACTTTTCCCATAGTAGGTTTATCCATGCCGGAGAGTGCATAAAGAAGCGTGGACTTTCCGGAACCGGAAGCCCCCATGATGATCGTGAAATCCCCTTCAAGGATCTCCAGATCCATATTCTTTATCACGTGCTGCTGCAAGCCGCCGTTGGAAAATGATTTGCAGAGTTTTTCTGTTTTTAAAATTGAAGAAGCCATATATAATATCCTTTCTTGTGATTTTGACATCCTATCTGAAAGGCATTATATATGACTCTGAAAATAACTTCCTTAAAACAATATTGTAAAAATATTAAAAACTTATTAACTCAGCGGAATGACCAGCGTGATCGCAAGCCCATCCCCGTTACTTTCAGCGATCAGGTCACCGTTCATGCGCTTCATCAGGCTCTTTGCGATGTACAGGCCCAGGCCATGCCCGTCCTTTCCGCTGTTTTCCCAGTCTTTTCCGCGGTAAAACTTGTTGGTGATCAGGTCCAGCTCGCCGGCAGGAACGCCGGGGCCGTGGTCACTGATCTGCATTTCCAGATAATTATCCGCTAACCTGAAATCGATATCGATCTTTGTATTCGCATACTTATAGGAATTGGACATTATATTTCCGATAACCTGTGACATACGCTTAGCATCTGTATTTATAATTACAGAAGGTATATCCCCCACTACGGCAAGGCCTCTGTCATCAAAGCTCTTTACTATATCTTCCAGAATTATTGATTTCTCGTCATTTAAGTTCACCTTAAACTCGCCCAGATCATCCAGCGTCGAGGTGAACAGATCGCTCACAAGCGTATCGATCTGTCCGGCCTTGTTAAGGATCCCCTCCGCATCCGTGTTAAGCTGCTTTATCTCTTCTGCAGTAAACGTGATTTCCCCGTCCGGCAGCTTTTCCCCTTCTCCGGAAGTCTCCGATGTGTTCAAGACAGTATCTGTTTTAACGGACAGCCTCATCTGCATCAGTTCGGCAGTAAGCTTTATCCCTGTTACAGGGGTTTTCAGATCATGGCTTAAGGATGCCACAAGCTCCCGCTCTTTTTTCTGAAGCTCAAGCTCCCTGCTCTTTGTTTCCGCCAGTTCTTCACGCATTATGTCAAAGCTCTCCGTAAAGGCTCCGAACATATTGTTCCTGTCCATTTTAAGAGACTCATCAAGATTTCCCTGGGCTACCTTAGCAGCGAAGTCCTTAAGGTTCTGAAAGGGCATGATGATATTTCTGTGGACATAGATGCCGTAACATACCACTCCGATCATAAGCAGCGCATAAAAAACCACGAGAGCTGCCGTGAGTTTTTTAAAGAGTACCCGGTATCCGTCAGTTCCGTCATCAAAGAGTATCACAGTCCCCCATACTTTATTATTCTCCGATAAATAACGGTATGGGTAGCGGTTCTGAATTGCTTTTTCTAAGGAAACATCATTTGTCTTTTGAGAATGTGAATAGATCAGATCATTTTCATTATCGAGGATAACAAAATCAGCATCAAAGCCTGCATTATCTAACGATGACAGATCAGCCTTATGTTCTTCCGCATAAGCAGCAATGCGGTTTAAGGTGACGATGTTTTCCCCGGACACGCCAAAGGATGCGGCATCCGTCTGATTCGCGATGAAAACGAAAGCAAGAAGCGCCACTCCCAATAGAAGCGATATAAGTATGATCATCCGGATATAGTTCTTCATCTTTTTTCTTCAACCATATATCCGACGCCGTATGCCGTTTTGATGATACCGGGATTCTTAGGATCAGCCTCGATCTTCTCCCTGATATGCCTGATATGCACGGTTATTGTTCCGTCGCAGGTATTTTCATCCCCCCAGACATTATCTAAAAGCTCATCTCTGGTAATTACCCTGCCTGCATTTTCCAGAAGGTAAAGTAAAAGCTTATATTCCATTGCCCGGAGTTCTTCCTGTTTTCCGTGATCGATCAGCTTGTGGGTCGCAGTATCCAGATACAGATCCCCTCTTATAAGTATCCTACCGTCCGCTGCATCCGCTTTTGTTTTTTTCTTCCCGTCTGCAGCGGCGTTTCTTGCAGCTTCCCTGGCCTTTTCATATCTGTCCAGTACAGCCTTTACTTTTGCCAGAAGGATATTCAATGTATACGGCTTCTTGATATAATCATCCCCGCCGATATTCAGTGCGATCAGGACATCATCATCACTTGTCCGGGCACTGATAAAGAGGATGGGCATATCATAGTTTTCACGGATCTTTTTGCACAGGTCAAAGCCGGACTTATCTCCCAGATTGATATCCAAAAGCAGAAGGGAAACTTCCTGTTTATCCATAAACTCTACCGCTGCGTCATAACTTGTAACATAAGCGGTCTTAACCCCTACTATATTGAAATACTCCGATGTTGATCTGGCGATCAGCTCATCATCATCTATCATCAATACTTTTATCTGATCTGTAGTGTCCATAGCATTAGCATCCTCTCTTTTCTTCGCTTGATCATATCACAAGATTAATAGTATCCGAATTACGTTTCCCTGACAAGTTCTAATTCTTGATTTTCGGCATTCCGATAACAATTTTCAACTGCATACCATTACCATTCATTTTATGATATAATGCATCAGATCAATAAAATGCGTGAAAATTTTCTCTTAGGCTTCGCGATAGTCTTTGGTATCTTAATGTGGTTCGCCGCTATATTTGATTTTATCGGAGCTCATTTCTGAAAAGCATCTCCATCAGAGCCTTATGGGCAAGGGAGAATGCTTCAAAGCCGCTGAGGGCCTGACCGGTCTGCGAAATTATAGCATCCCTGCCACGCTCCAGTCCTGCAAAGCCTTTAAAATCAAACAGGTGGGGTTCCAGGGAAAGGAAACCATCAAAGCCTTTTTCAAACAGTTTACGGAGGATAGTCTCTACATTGCCGTCTCCGTATCCGGCCGGTACCACGGTTCCGTTTTCCTTACGTGCATCCTTTACATGTACGTATGCGATATGATCCTTTAAAAGCTCATATGCTTCAAGGGTATCCTGCCCTGCCTGGACAAAGTTTGCGAAATCAAAGATTGCCTTAAAGTGCTCCCCGGCCAGGTTATCCATAAGTTCACGGCACTCCGGAGCTTTTTCCCCGTATATACCCTTTTCGTTTTCATGAAGCAGAACTATATCATTGTGTGAAGCATAGTCAACGAATCTTCCAAGCCTTTCAAACACTTCATCCTTCATACTTATCCTCTGCTCATCGGATATATAAAAACTGAACATCCTTATATTCTTTGTATCCATCATATGAGCTATCTCGCAGGCACGTTTAAAGTCCTCCAGATGTTTATCAAAAGCTTCATCGATCCCTATCTTTCCAAGGGGTGATCCCAGTGCTGAAAGTGCTATGCCTGCATCATCGAGTTTCTTTTTTATCTCCTGAACTTTTTCATCTGTATGAAAGATTAGATTGTCTCCGTCTACTCCGCGCATCTCAACATAATGCATATCCAGTTTTTTTAGACTTTCAATCTGGGTATCAAGCTCCTGCGCTATCTCATCTGCAAATCCTGTTAACTTGCTGTATTTTTCCATTTCATTTTCTCCTTTATACTTTTAATATGTTCCCGTTGTATCAAACACGATCCCGGTATCTTCCTTCTTTTTTGATAATGCCCTTCTCTTATCAAGCTCCTTCACAAAAAGATCTTCATCTACCGGCAGCTCTACGGTCTTATCAAGCCATGAAGATAAGAACATCGCATTTGAAAGCATCAGTGCACGTATGCCTTCCTGCCCCTCCGCTACCAGAGGTGTACCATCCAGGATACGTCCGGCAAAGGCTTGCAGGACACCCACATGCTGCTCGTTCTTTCCGTCGGTCTCCACCTCTATGCGCTCCATCTCCGGCTTTGCAAAGCCGTTTTTCTCAGTCCTGCAGAATTCGCGTTCATTCACTTTCAGCCTGTCCAGAATAAGCTTTTCATGTTCGCATACTATCTTTCCCATCTCAAAGGTAAGTTCCAGGCGATTAGTTCCCGGCGCATCTCCCGTAGTGGTAACAAAGACTCCCGTCGCACCGCCTTCAAATTCCATATATGCGGTGACGTCATCTTCTACTTCTATGTCATGCCATTTAGCTTCATGACAAAAGGCCCTTACCTTCACAGGCAGTCCGCAGAGCCATTGCAGCAGATCCAGCTGATGAGGACACTGGTTAAGCAATACTCCACCACCTTCACCGTCCCAGGTAGCTTTCCATCCTGCAGCATCATAATAACTCTGTGTACGGTACCAGTCCGTGATGATCCAGTTAACACGCTTTAATGCTCCCAGTTCCCCGCTCTCTATCATTTCATGAAGCTTACGGTATACGCAGTTGGTCCTCTGGTTGAACATGATTGCAAATACCTTGTCGCTCTTTGCCGCAGCTTCGTTCATTTCCCTTACCTGCTTTGTATACACTCCTGCAGGTTTTTCGCTGATGGCATGTACTCCGTGCTCGAGCGCATATATCACAAACTCCGGATGAAGATAATGGGGTGTAGCTATAAGGACAGCATCGCATTTTCCGGAATCTATCAGCTCCCTGCCATCAGAAAAAGCAGCCACATCTGCCGGGAGATTTTCCTTTGCCCAGTCAAGCCTGCCCTGTCTTATATCAGCCACTGCCGTAAGACGCATGCGGGGCACCTGCCCTTTGATCAGGGAATTGGCATGATTGCCTCCCATCCCGCCAAGACCTATTATTCCCAACCTTACTTCTTCCATCACTGTCCTCCTTTATTTTTTTCCTGCATCTTCATAGATGCGCATCATTGTACGAAAGCTGTTTTCCACTCCGTTTATATCATTCTGAAATCTTTTCCCTGTCTTAAGACAGCTGTAGAAATCGCCTATACAGGCTTTATGTCCGCAGCCCCAGTAATCCTTTCCTATGCCGCGCTCCTGTTCACAGATAAAATGTTCAATCTCCCCTTCATCAGGATACAGGCTTACTTCCTGCCCGTTCATGCATATGCGTCCTTTTTCTCCCTGAAGCTCTATGATCACCGGAGCATCTTTAGCATATGCATTTGAAGCATAGAAGCATGCTCTTTTCCCGTCAGGAAATGACATCCAGGCTTCCACCGTATCTTCTACCTCTATCTCTCCAGAGGTATGATAATTAGCCAGACTGCTTTTTACTGTTTCCGGCTCACCCAGGTATCTGAGGAGCAGATCAAGGGTATGTATAGACTGGTTTATGAGTACGCCTCCGCCCTCCGTTTCTTTCTTTCCTTTCCAGGGGCTGCCCAGATAATAATCCTCATCCCTTCTCCAGGTAACAAAGGCCCTGCCGCCAAGGAGTCTGCCTATACGCCCTTCCGACACCAAAGTATCCATCTTTAGCGTAGTCCCGTTATATCTGTTCTGAAAGCAGAAGCCCAGTTTACCCGGATCTTTAATAGCTTCCTTTTTCATTTTCTCAAACTGTGATGTACTGACAGCACAGGGCTTTTCGGAAAAGACAGCCTTGCCGCTTTCTAACAGTTCTGCAGCCATAGGCGCATGAAGCATATGCGGCGTACAGATATGTACTGCATCCACATCCAGATCACAGCTCTTATGCCAGTCCGTGTATATCTCTGCGTCCTTTGCATAATCATTCTTAAGCTTTTTAGCACGTCCGGCTTCGATGTCACACAGTGCAGTCACTTTAACATCATCCATGGATGAAAGTACCCAGGCATGCACCTGTGCGATCCCGCCGCATCCTATGATCCCGGCCTTGATCATGTCTGTCCTCCTTTCGATGTGTTTAGTAAATCTGTATGAGCCTATTGTAAGACGCCATAAAATGTTTTAATATGTATATAAAATACGTTTTTTATGTAATATTCCGACCTGTGGAGGTAACATGGGACGTTCAGAAGCAGAAAAAAGAAGATCCAATATATCACTGTTCCCCGTTGATCCGCCTTATGACGCAGCATACAGGAATGCAGACGCGCCCGTGCCCGTAGGCCCCCATTCCCATAACGCAGCAGAGATATACTTTACCCTGACGGACCTGCCGGACGTTCTTCTTAATGACACGGTCCTGGCAGTACCCGCCGGAACCCTGATAGTCATACCTTCTTTCTGTGTGCATCAGCTCTATCACGAATCGGGAGTACGCTACGAACGTTATATATTAACTGTTCATGATAAATGGCTTAACAGCGTTCTCTGTGAAGGCGCTTCAGAATTTGCATACCTTGAGGATGACGGAACACCCCTTCTTCTTTTTCCGAAAGAAGAACAAAAAAAAGAGCTGATCCGCCTTTTTCGCGAACTGCTCTCATTTAAAGAACGTACAACTCCGGATGCTATGGTGGCATTTTTCAGCCTGCTCAAGGAGATCCATTCCCTAAAGAAGGAACTAAAGAAAACACGCCGTCTGCCGGTCAGCGCTTCACAGAAGAAGGTAAACGAGATCATATCCTATCTGTCTGCGCATTTAAGGGAAAACTTAAGCATCCCGGACCTTGCATCCCATTTTTATTTAAATCCTGACTATCTGGCCAGACTGTTCAAGCGTCACATGCATGTACCTATCGGCCACTATATAACCCTGCAGCGCGTAAATCTGGCAGAAACACTCCTGCGTGAAGGAAAGACTGTTACGGAGGTGCAGGATTACCTGGGCTTCTCAAGCTACGCCCACTTCTTCCGTACATTCCAGAAGATCACCGGCATCTCCCCCAGCCGCTATCGTAAACTATCACGGGAGCGGTTCTCTGACTGATCCGTTGTTATACCTTTCGAATCCAGAAACTCCCGGATCCCCTTATACCGCTCACACATTGCCTGATGTGCCGGATCCGGGATCCAGCTGCCATTATGATGATGTAATGTATAACTGAGTTCCGTGTTATATACGATCCCCGTATCAAAACTTTTTCCGGTCAGTACTTCAAAGGGATATACGGTGATGTCATCTACAAACTGAAAACCTCCGTTTTTCTTAAGACCATGCTTTTCTATGACCTGTGTATATCGCACCGGACAGGTGGAATTATCCCAGGTTCCATCATCCTTTAAGTAAGGCCTGTTCTCATAACTCTCGCAGATCTCCTGCATGATCGGATGTCCCGGTTTTGCACCCATTCCGGAACCACATTCGATACGGTCAAGTGATTCAAAGCCCATATATGCATCATTATAAAGCAGATCATCTATAGGCTTAAGCAGCTCCACATCCAGATCCATATATATACCGCCATATCTGCGCATAATGTCTGCCCTGGCGTAATCCGATGCAAAAGACCAGTTCCTGTGTTCAACGGCCTGTTCAAAAAACAGACAAGGAGCCGGCTTATACATCTCAAGATCCCAGATCCTTATCTCCAGATCAGGTGCATACTTTTTCCAGGATTCCAGGCATCTTTGATACAGCTGCGGCATGGGTTCACCGGAAAACCAGATACCGTGGATGATCCCGGGTATCACTTTCTTTTCATGCTTCCGGTAATCCACCGGCGGCTTATCAGCCGATAAAAGCAGCATATCCTCATACAAAGATTCCAGGTAAACAGATGGAATAGTTTCTATCAGAGCCAGTTTCTTATCAGATCTTATCCCTGCCTGAATTTCTTCATAACCTGTGACAGCGATAAGGATAATTGTATTACCGCTGTCCATCATTGCTAATCTGTCCTTAGCGATCCTGTCATAGACCCGGTTTCCGATCATAACTTCCGCTGATCCGAAAACATCCATAAACCCTATTAGGTTCTCTATAAGGCCGCTTTTACACAAAAAGGGGCAGGTCACATTACGAAAATGCTTTCCACTGCCCCAGCAAATGATATCTTTTGTCTTCAGAACTTCAAAGTACTCAGTAACAGTCATTGATCCTATTCATGCATAAGAGCTTCCAGTTCGGCACCGGACTTATCATTCAGCTCTCCGTCTTCATAAAAACGGGTCACAAGGGTAGCTATGGCTTTACCCTCATAAGTAAACACAAAATCATAATAAGCGGGTTCACAGTCCTCCGGATTCAGATAGAAACTGCCCCAGCCCCATTCATCGGGAGTATCTACGTCTTCGGGATAATGAAGATCACAGTAGGTCACAAAATAGGGCATCAGATCGGAGAACTTGCAGTCGGCATAGTATTCATGATCATCACGGTGTTTAAGGATCCATACGCGTAAGCCATAGTCCTTATCTATATCGGGGCAGAATTCCACCCATTCGTTAAGCAGGAATATACAACGTACATCATCAAGAGAGAAGTCTTTTCCGTTGATATCTTCAATCGTTCCGACATTATTTCCCCAGATTTTTATACCGCGGAGAACGGAAGTATCCCTGTCTTCAAGCTCGATCAGATTAAGTTTCCCCGTCAGTTTTGCAGGTACCGTAAGTTTGTATCCGGAGTCACTTGTTGTACTGCTGCCGCCATCCTGGGTGCTGCCGCTGTCCTGGGCCGTGCTCTGTGCGGCAGTCTGGGCAGAAGCATCAGGCTTTGCGGAGTCACTTCCTTTTCCGCATGCTGCAAGAGCTAAAACCATACCGGCGGTAAATAACATACAGAAAAACTTTTTATCCTTCTTCATAAAACACCTCCTGAATGAATACACTCAAATAGATATAAACAGCCTCTTAAATAATATCACTTATCACCACTTCCTTCAACACGATCAGGGGACGATTCCCTGATCGTTTCTGAACAGAAAAGCGTCCCCCTGTTAATGAGCCTTTACTTTATCATTTTCCCGAACTCTGATTCATCCATGTCCAGTTTTCCGTCTTCAAACTTGATATAACCTAAGCGGTATTCATCTGTCATCTTCCTGAACTCGTGATAAAGTTCCTTGTTGCTTTCAATGTAATCCTCTGCCTTATTCAGTGTCCTGTTATCCACATTATAGAAGGCTACCTTTCCGCTCATGCATTCCAGCCCGTCAAACATGTTTTTTATATAGCGGTAATCTGATCTGGTGAGCTCATCATCCGGGCTATAGAACAGATAAACCGTATAGCTGTTACTGGGATTATTATCCACCAGTTCTTCGATATCGGCATCAGGATCATCTATTTTTGTGTCATACACGATGGGGACGATATGGACATAGTATTTCCCATCCAGTCCTTCAAGATTATCTTCGATCTTTCTTGAAGTTGAATACAATATCCTCTTTGCCGCATAGGGATCGGAGACCTTTGACTTGTCAGGAAAAACGACTGCATCAAATATGATCTCCGGATGATCTTCCGAATATGCCTCAACAGTATATTCATCCGTCTTAAAGCCTTTTCCTATGCCCTCATCCAGATCATAGCCTTCGCCCATGTTCTTGTTTATGACAAACTCTTCATCATACTTGTCTTCCAGCAGCTCCTTTGCAAGATCCTTATGCTCCTGGTTCGACATGCATCCGGTAAGCGCAATGATCATTCCGGCTGCTGCTGTTATTATATTCTTTTTCATAAATCTTTCCCCTTTATCTCTTATCAAAATAAAAACACTTTCCGGAAATACTTCCGAAAAGTGAATTTTATCACATTATCCGTTTTTGAGCAATCACAGGCCAATCACGGGCAATCACGGGGACGGTTCTCTGATTGATTTTGGCCCAAAAAAGCCCCCAAAATCAGCTCAAACCGCTGAAAAAACCGGGCAACCGCAGAACCGTCCCCCTGATTATACATTCAATACCAAAACTGCATATCGTACAGTCTATAACTCATACCCGGTTTCTTCCCTAAGTTCCCTCTTAGCACAGTCAAGTGCAGCCTCAGCAGCATCCCTGCTTCCATACTCCTTGCCATCGGTACGCTCTATGCCTCCTGCCGGAAACTCTGTAGTCACTTCCTTGATGCCCTGGCGGAACTGTCTCACACAGAGATAATGACCATTCTCATCCGATGCAACTATCACGGTATAGTCACGCCGGCTATAGCTGTAATATGGTGAGAATACCCTTCCGTCCGGATACCTGTATGTTGACTTCCGGAAATCAATCCACTCGTCCTCAACTATGTGCTCCGTCTCTATCTCTTCCCAGGCAAGTTCTTTGTCGTCCATCTATAATAATCTCCGTTTCTACCTATTATATATAGTATATCAAATCCGCATAGGGTTAGTTTATCATAAAGTCATGCACCTCTCCGTAATAATCATCCCTGAGACACTCACCGGCACGATAAGCCGCAGCTGCAACTGCACTCTGTCCGGCTCCCCTGGAAACATGTGCAAGATGAAAATGATAACTTGCCATTACTTCATCACCTCCTCAATCGGTTTTGGCGAAAACGTCTTCGCATACTCCTTTACACCGGGAACTCTGAGCAGTCCATCACAGAACTGGATGAAATCCGTTTTGGATGCATCCTTCACAACCGGGAAAATGCTCTCAAGGTGTGCTGCCTTGAAACAGAGCATATGGGTTCTTTTGCTCCGCTGCTTTTTCTCTTCGGTCTCCAGACGGTTCTCTTCTCGTATGACCTGGTGCTGGGCTTGCTCTCTTTTCTTTTTTGCAGCCTCAAGAGCTTTGGCCGCTTTGTCAATTTCTTCGAAATCTGACATGTGAATCCTCCTTCTTTTTCTTAAGAATGGGTACAAAAAAAGCGCCTCGGATTTTCCGAAACGCTTAATTGTATAAAATAAAATATTCAGTTGTTCAGCTCTCGCTGATTATAATAATATCACAGTTTTTTTAAGAATAGAATACTCGAAGTGTACTCGAAATGTACTAAAACTGTACTATTTTCAAGTGCCTATCATAAGTTTATCAACCGGATTTCAAAAAGTAAATTAGCAATACCTTATCAATTTCTTATCAAGACCTTATCACCGGCT
>JAFYCS010000027.1 GCA_017539565.1 Lachnospiraceae bacterium | reverse complement strand
TTTATCAAGGCAGAGCTTAAGACTATCTGTGAGAATGCCGGTGTGACTACAGGTGCGGTATATAAACGCTACAAGGGAAAAGAAGAGCTGTTCTGTGCAGTGGTACAGGAGACGGTTGATTCGTTAAAGGAATATGTGGAATGTAATACAGCTCCTTCGCTTAAGGATGTGAGTGATGAGGAGATGAGATATATCTGGAGCATGAGGGAAGACAGTATGCTTGGATTGTTTCGTATTCTTTGGAAAGTGCGGGAAGGATTTGTTCTTTTGCTGGAAAAGTCCGCCGGAACCATTTACGAGAATTACCGGCACGAATTTGCGCTTCATCTTACAGAGCTGAACATGCTGTATTACAGAGAACTTCAGAGTAGAGGAATGGTAAATGGAGATATCAGCAAAGCAGAGATGCACGTGCTGTGCACCTCATTCTGGGCATCGATCTGTGAACCTTTTGTACATAAAATGAGCTGGAAAGAGATAGAGGAGCACTGCCGTATCCTGTGCAGGTATTTTGACTGGAGCAAGGCGATAGGGCTGGAATAAGGAAAGTTTAATAAAGCGTTATTAATGCCGTCTTATTGACGGCATAAAAAATAAAACGTAGTTAGCAAATGCTAACACGAAAAAGGAGGATGAGAAAGTGTTAAAGAAAGTAGCTCCCTACATGGGAGAGAACAGGAAGTATACGGTATGGGCTGCGATCCTGATGACTTTAGGTATCGTTGCAAATGTGCTGCCTTACTTTTTCCTGTACCAGATCATTTCGCCTTTGACCAGAGGAGAACATATAGATGCCTCCTATATACTGGTGAGGGTGATCGCTGTAGCTGTTTGTGAAATTTTATTTTCTTTACTGTATGTACAGGGACTTACGTTTTCACATATAGGGGCCTACAATACCCTGAAGAACCTGCGCATATCTCTTAAAGCAAAGCTTGAAAAACAGCCGCTTGGAAACATCCAGGAACTGGGGACAGGGCGTATCAAGAAAGTGTTTACTGATGATATTGATCAGATAGAACTTCTGCTGGCGCATGCAATTCCGGAGGGAATAGCAAATATACTGATCCCGGTCATTATCATTTTACTTATGTTTATTACAAACTGGAGGCTGGGGCTCTTATCACTCGTTCCATTGGTTGTCGGAATGTTCGCCATGGGTATGATGATGAAATCCGGTATGGAAAAAATGAATGACTATTACGAGTCGGCTGCCAGGATGAACAATACGATCATTGAATATGTAAACGGTATGGAGGTCGTTAAGGTCTTCAATAAAGATGGTGATTCTTATAAACGTTTCGGTGATGTGGTAAGGAGTTATCGCGACTTTACTCTGGATTGGTACAAGGTATGCTGGCCGTGGATGGCTATATATACAAGTGTTCTTCCTTGCCTGGTGTTATTGATGCTCCCATTCGGATCGATGATGGTGCTTGGCGGAACAATAACGCTTGATAAGATGATCCTGGTATTCTGTATGTCGTTCTCTGTAGGACCGTCTGTATTAAAGGCGCTGAATTTTGCAGGGAAATTTCCCCAGCTGGATTATAAGATAACTGAACTGGAGAAAATGATGGATCATCCGCCTCTTAAAGAAGGAACCGCCGCATTTAAGGGGAACAGTCTGGATGTAGAGTTTAAGGATGTTCATTTCGGATATGAGGATAAGGAAGTGATCCATGGTGTAGATCTTTCGTTTAAACAGGGGACGACAACTGCGCTGGTAGGTGAGTCGGGCAGCGGGAAATCCACACTGGCAAAGCTGCTGGTGCATTATTATGATCTGAATTCAGGAAGTATAACGATAGGTGGTCAGGATATCACAGATATGTCACTGGAGGCATTGAACGATCAGGTTGCATTTGTTTCCCAGGAACAGTTCCTGTTTAATATCAGCCTTTATGACAATATCCTCATAGGAAAACCGGGAGCTTCCCGGGATGAAGTGCTGAAGGCTGCAGAACGTGCCCAGTGTAATGAATTCCTGGAAAGACTGCCTGATGGCATTAATACACAGGCCGGAGACGGAGGAAAGCAGTTATCGGGAGGAGAACGTCAGAGAATATCACTGGCCAGAGCGATACTAAAGAATGCACCGATCATAGTGCTTGATGAGGCTACGGCATTTATGGATCCTGAAAATGAGGAAAAGATGAATGCGGCTCTTGATGAGATCATTAAGGATAAAACCGTTCTTGTGATCGCACACAGATTATCGACTATAAAGAACGCCGATAAGATATGCGTGATGAAGGAAGGTAAATGCATAGCGGCCGATACACATGAGCGGCTTCTTGAAAGCTGCCCCGAGTATAAGAAACTGTGGGAAGCTTCTGTATCCGCAAGTACCTGGAAGATTAAGGAGGCGTAAGAACAATGTTAAAGATAATGCACAGACTCATCAATATGACGGGAAAGTATAAGACACGAATAAGAGCTTCATATATAACAGCATTTCTTAAAGGGATCATGCTTAAAGCACCACTTATATTATGTTTTATCTGCATCTGTTTGTTTATGCAGCAAAAGATGGATAGCAATAAATGTCTTTATATGGGAATAGCGGTCCTGGTAAGCGTTATTCTTGAGGCGGTATTTGAACATGTATCCAATGTGCTGCAGTCAGCCGCAGGATATATGGTATTTGCAGATATGCGTTTAAAGCTTGGAGATCATCTGAGAAAGCTTCCAATGGGGTATTTTACGGAAGGTAGCATAGGAAAGATCAGTTCTGTCCTGGCTACAGATATGGTATTTATTGAAGAAAACTGTATGGGAGTTCTTTCTGAGCTGGTTTCATTTATGATATCACAGGGACTTATGTGCGTAATGATGTTTGTGATGGACATAAGACTTGGGATACTGGCTTGTCTGATAGTTGCAGTATTCATCATCATAGGAAATCTGATGCTTAAGACAACACAGAAGCATTCGGATATAAAACAGGAGTGCAGCGAATCTCTTACGGAAGAAGTACTTGATTTTGCGGAAGGGATAGCCATCATCAAGTCCTATAACATGCTTGGCGAGAGATCTAAAAAGCTTTCTGATGAATTTGCAAAAAGCTGTAAGGAAAGCATTGATTTTGAAATAGCTTATGGACCCTGGGCGCGGGCACTTTATCTGGCATTTGGAATAGGAACTGCACTTGTATTGGCTGTCTGCGCTTATCTGTATAACACAGGCGTTATCTCAGATGAATACATGGTCGGTATGGCTTTGTTTCTGTTCGATATGTTCGTGGCGATCAAGAGCTATTATGGTCAGATGGCAAGACTTACAGTCACTGAGGCAAGCCTTAACAGGATCGAAGAAGTATTTGAAGCTGAAGAACTGAAAGATGAGGGCAGAAAAACACTTGATGCTGCGATCGTTGACAGCTCCGATATTGCGGAGATCGAGTATGATGGTGTAAGCTTCGGGTATACAGATAAAGAAGTCCTTAAAAATGTTTCTTTCAGCATTAAAAGGGGAGAGATGACTGCGCTGGTAGGACCCTCAGGCGGAGGAAAATCCACGATAGCGTCGCTTCTTGCAAGATTCTGGGATATAAAGAAGGGCCGCATACTTGTAAGAGGAGAAGATATAAGGGAAATATCATTGGGAAGCCTTATGGATCAGCTGAGTATGGTGTTCCAGCGAGTATATCTGTTTCAGGATACGGTCTATAACAATATAGCTATAAGCAGGCCGGAAGCAACCAAAGAAGAGGTTTATGAAGCGGCAAGGAAAGCACGCTGCTATGACTTTATCATGCAGCTTCCGGATGGCTTTGATACGGTGATAGGAGAAGGCGGAGCTTCTTTATCCGGAGGAGAAAAGCAGAGGATATCGATAGCAAGATGTATACTGAAAGACTCACCTATCGTAATACTTGATGAGGCGACTGCAAGTGTTGACGCCGATAATGAACGTGCTATCCAGGAAGCTATATCAGAGCTGTGCAGGAATAAGACCCTTCTTGTTATCGCCCACAGACTTAAAACCATCAGGGATGCTGACCAGATCCTTGTGGTATCCGGCGGTGAGATAACCGAGCGGGGCGATCACGCATCACTTATGGAAGAAAACGGAACGTATGCGCGTATGGTATCAATGCAATGACGAAGTGTTAGCTAACAAAATATGAATATGTTTAAAGATCCGTTTTCATGGAGGAAAATGGGTCTTTTTTCTTGAAAAGAAAAGAGAATTCGTATAGAATGACATAGCTACACGATTGCAGAGGTGGGAGATAATGGGACTGTTTGAATTGCTGCTTTTAGCTGTCGGTCTGGCAATGGATGCTTTTGCCGTATCGATCTGCAAAGGGCTGGCTGTTAAGAAAATAACTGCAAAAGAGTATCTTCTCTGCGGTATATGGTTTGGTTCTTTTCAGGGGATCATGCCGTTTATCGGATATCTGGTAGGTTCCAGATTTGAGAAATTCATTAGTATTATAGCACCATGGATAGCATTCGGACTGCTGTCTCTGATCGGTATCAATATGGTAAAAGAAGCATTTTCTCCGCCGGAGGAAGTAAAGCCGGAATTTGACGTGAAAACCATGTTTCTGATGGCTGTGGCTACCAGCATCGATGCACTGGCAGTCGGTATCACCTTCGTGGCTGTGCCGGTAAAAGTATTTGCGACTGAAGGTCTGTTAAACGTCATCTTTGCAGTTATAGTGATCGCTGTTATCACCTGCGTTATTTCTATGATAGGTGTAAAGATAGGACATATTTTCGGCACACGGTATAAATCCGGTTCCGAGATCATGGGAGGAACGATCCTTATATTCATAGGATTCAGATCACTGATAACGCATCTGGACAGATCACAGGCTTTGTCAGACAGTGAAACGATATTCGGAATGCTGATACCGCTGGCAGGAACCGTATTGGGTGCAGCGGTTGTGTATGCCAGCCGAAAGTTATCTGATAATATAAGAATGATACTGATAGGCGGGACTTCCGGAATAATGATCTCCATTGCGGTATGGGGAATGATCGAACCGGCTGTTATGGGGCTGAAAGCCCGGATGGATAACGGGATCGTACCGGTAGCGTTATGCTTTTGCGGAGGTGTTCTTTTTCAGTATATCGTGGACAGTGTGGTGCCGCATACCCACGTATATGCGGAGATCACAGAGGGGCCTGAGAGTAAGCTGGATCCCGATATAAAAGTGATGCTTAGCGAAGTTATCCATCATATACCGGAGGGCATTGCCCTGGGAGCGATATATGCCGGTCATTTCTTAAAGACTGAGTGGATATCGGCATCTACGGCATTGGTCCTGGCTATAGCTATAGCAGTCCAGAATATCCCCGAGGCATTATTTGTATCTCTGCCTATACGTGAGAAAGGCACAAATACAGGTAAAGCATTTTTCATGGGAATTATTTCGGGAGTGCCGATCCCTTTGCTGGGAATTATAACGGTAATAATATCTTTACTCTTTCCGGATGCATTGCCCTATATCATGGCTTTAGCCGGCGGAGCTTTGATATATACAACGATCGAGGAGATACCGCAGCTTGCGTCCAGGAAGGATAACGACAAAGGAGCCTTTGCTTTTGTGATAGGCTTTGCGATCGTTATGCTGATGATCTTTGTCTGATCAGAAAAGATAATTAACTATCATGGCTGTCAGTTCCCTGGTGACAGCCTTTTTATTTTTGCCCTTATTATGAAACATGGTGTCATGAATTACAGCCTCTACCATAGTGAGGATAATATATGAAGCGGTTTTTAAATCACTGACTTTTATCATATCCCTGTAATCGCCAAGCATTTCTACGAACATTTCGGCGATCTGTTTTTTATATAACATCTCAATATCTCTGAATTCATCCGACTGCTCCGAGAGGGAGGACATCTCCCTTTGAAACTCCGGCATTATCCCATGACCTTTGAAAATATATGATATATACATATATACGGTATCTTCGACAGACATATCCTCCGGAAGAGAATTAAGATCGACAGGTTCAAGGACCATGTTGTATATATCAGCAACCAGTTCAGTATAAAGCGCTTTCTTGTCTTTGAAATATGAATAAAAGGTACCGATGGATACATCGGCTTCTTTTGCTATCTCATTGGAACTGGTGGAATGATATCCCTTTTCGGACATCAGTTTGACAGCGGCGTCTTTGATACGCTGTTTTTTTTCCATGCTCCGCTTTTGTTTAGGTACTCTTGTTTCTACAGGTGCCATTCCGACCTCCTATATATCCGTTAATGAAGAGAGTATAACACATTAGAGATGAAATGAAAAGAAGAAAATATGAGTACGAGCTCATATTTCTATTGACAAAGATCCGAGCGGGTGCTATCATCACAAAATGTGAGCGGTAGCTCATATTACTAACGACTGTTTATGGGAGGAGCAGATATATGTATTTAGAAGTAAAAGGACTAAAGAAAAGCTATGGTGAAGGCGGGAGTTATATACAGGTTCTTAAAGGGATAGATCTTTCGGTAGAGAAAGGTCTTATGTGCGTGATACAGGGAACCAGCGGTTCGGGAAAATCTACAATGCTTAACTGTATCGGCGGTCTGGATACGGCTGACAGCGGATCCATAAAGATAGCCGGTAAGGAAATAGTGGGACTTAAGAATAATGCGCTTTCGGAGTACAGGAGAGAAAGTCTTGGTTTTATTTTCCAGTTTTACAACCTGGTACCGAATCTTACGGTACGTGAAAACATAAGGGTATGCGAATATCTGTCTGAGGATCCTATGGATATAGATGAACTGCTGGAGGTTTTGGGATTAACGGAGCATCAGAATAAGTTCCCCTCACAGCTATCAGGAGGACAGCAGCAAAGGTGTGCAATAGCAAGAGCGCTTATCAAGAACCCGAAGCTGCTGCTCTGCGATGAGCCTACCGGGGCGCTTGATTCAAAGACGTCGAAAGATATCCTGATCCTGCTTGAAAAGGTGAACAAAGAATTCGGAACAACGATGCTTATAGTTACTCATAATAATGCCATCAAGAATATGGTGGATCAGGTGATCATCATGAAGGACGGAGAGATACGGAAGAACTACATGAATGAAGAAAAGGTACCTGCTGCTGAACTGGAGGATCTGTAAATGAAGAGTCTGAATAAAAGAATAATAAGAGAATTAAGATCACATTTCGGAAGATATCTGGCACTGCTGTTTATGATAGTGCTGGGGATGTATCTGGTCGTAAGTGTTGCCGGAATGGCAGAAACTACCATAGCCGGGACGGAAAAATATAACGAACGATGCAGATTACAGGACGGACAGTTCACGGTTTTCATTCCGCTTTCCGATGGGCAATTCAATACTTTATCCGATAAGTACGGCAGTATAGAGAAGATCTTCAGTGTGGATGTTTCCGTCAGATCCGGTGATAACGGGCCGGAAAAGACACTCAGGATCTTCAATGTCAGAAAAGAAATTAATCTGATAAATATCGATGAAGGCAGGCTCCCTGAAAAAGATGATGAGATAGTGATAATGAATCTTTTTGCTGAGAGAAATGATCTGAAAGCAGGAGACAGCATTAGATTATCAGGTAAAGATTACAGGATATGCGGTATCGGATGCGTGCCGGATTATAATCTGACCGTAAAGAATTTTTCAGATATGACTGCCGACCCTGTAAGCTTTGGAGTCGCTTTTGTGTCTGAGGCAGCATATGAAGAGATAAAAAAAGGGGAAGATGCGGGCGTAGAGGATTACACTTATGCATACCGCTTAAAGGATTCGG
>JAFYCS010000026.1 GCA_017539565.1 Lachnospiraceae bacterium | reverse complement strand
TGAGATAGTATCATATAGTCATCCGGACTGGGATCTTAAGGTAGAGTATGCCGACAGCGGCCTTATCACGGATACGCCATATGATCCGCAGTATCTGGATAAGCGTGATAAGTATTCTTATTTCTTAAGCAACCAGCACGGACTTATCACCATCACCAATGATGCCGTACCGGAGGAAGCGGGCGCGATGGCCCTGGTCAAGGACAGTTATGCAAACTGCCTGGTTCCGTTCCTTTTAGATCATTACCATACGCTGTATATTTTTGATACCCGCTATCATAAGGGCGGAGTATCAAAGTTTATAAACAGCCACGAGGATATAAAGGACGTACTTATTCTGTACAATACCGGCACGTTGGATAAGGATACCGGTATCGGCGGCATATATTAGGGGCTATTTCTTGCTGTTTAATATGCAAAATGATACAATATAAGAAGTTGTCTGTTCTTAAATAGCACACTACACTACATACAAGGAGGGCAAACTTATGGACATCAAGGGAAACAAGAACAAACATCTTATAGGACACATCGTCCTGCTGGCGGTGATAGGAATGGTATCGATGGCTGTGATACTGTGCACCGTTTCCTACGTTGAATTCCGTAACACCTATCATGAGATCGGTGAAGAAATGCTTGAGACGGCGTGCGTTGAGTTACAGCAGTCTATAAACAACATGTATCCGGGGGAATGGCATTTCGAAGACGGACAGTTATGGAAAGGTGAATATAATCTTGAAAGTGAAGAGGAAGACTTTCAGAAGGTATTTGATAACCTGAATGCCAGCACCGGGCTGGAGTATACAATTATCATGGATAAGACCCGTGCCATCACCACTATCGACGGCATGAAGGGGAAAGATATAGGTGATGCAGCCTATAATTCGGTTAAGTCAGGTAATAAGTTTCTTGATTTTAATACCGTTATCAACGGTAAAAAATATTATGTATGTTATGTTCCGGAAAACCAGAACGGAAAGTATGTAGGCTGTTTCTTTGCAGGGCGTGAGGCGACGGAATTTGATAAGGATATGAATAAAAAGCTTGCTGCCCTGATCACTATCACGGTGATAGTTACGGCCGTTTTTGTGACCATTGGTCTGCTCCTGTCAAAGAAGTATTCAAAGCTCATGCAGGAAATAGCAGAGAATGTAAATACGCTGGCTGACGGAAAGCTTTCCCTGAATGTGGATCAGCTTCTTGTGAAACGCAGTGATGAGCTGGGGATCATCGCTACCGACGTGCAGGGGCTTGATGAAAGACTGACCGATGTCATCGCCAGGTCTCAGACAGCCTCAAAAGAGCTGGATGATCACAGCAGGGAGCTTGCTGAGTCTGCCGCCCAGGCAGTCATGGCTTCTGACCAGGTTACCGATGCAGTGACCGAGATATCAAAGGGCGCAGTATCCCAGGCAGAGAGCGTTGAGACTGCGGTACATCATACTGATGATATCGGCAGGGATATAGAGGATATCACTTCAGATGTACATGACATGGATAAGTATACCGGGGAAATGAAGGCAGCCTGCGATAAGGCGATGGAAGCCCTTGAGCGACTGATACGTCATAGTAATGAGGTGACGGTATCTGTAAAGGAGATAGGAGCGACCATTACATCCACAAACGAATCCGCAAAAAAGATAGCGGATTTTACCCAGGCTATAAACGATATAGCAACCCAGACAAATCTGCTTTCACTGAATGCTTCCATAGAAGCAGCCCGCGCAGGAGAGGCGGGACGCGGTTTCGCTGTAGTTGTTGATGAGATAAGGCAGCTGGCTGATCAGTCCAGTGACAGCGCTGATAAGATCAAGAGTATCGTTGAAGAACTGCTGGCGGATTCTGCTTCTTCGGTGAGCGTTCTGGAAAAACTGAATGAGAACTTCAGCGTACAGGCTGAACAGCTGGATTCAACAAAGGTAAATATGGAAACAATGTCCGGTAATGTGGGGAATGTTAAGGAGACGTCTACACATATCACAGGACGTGTTTCTTCACTTAACGAAGCTAAAAACGGCCTGATGGAGATCATGACGGATCTGTCGGCTATATCCGAAGAGAATGCTGCTTCCACGGAGGAGACAAACGCATCCATGGAAGAGCTGAATGCAACCTTCACCATGATAAATGAGGCTGCTTCAAAACTGCAGGCTCTCTCAAAGGAACTGGCTGATGTGATAAGCTACTTCAGGTTATAACAGGGATTATACTCACACTTGATTTTCGAGGACGTTTGTAATAAAATAGTGCATTAAGGTGTGCGCCGGAGGGGCGCCTACAACAGTAATAAGGAGACATGAAAGATGAGTAAGAGTTTTGACGATCTGTTATCAAAAGTATCAAGCGTATCAAGAAAGAAGGTTTCTGTGGCAGTTGCACAGGACGGTCCTGTTCTTGAAGCAGTTGAGGAAGCAAGAGTTCGCGGCATAGCTGACGCCATCCTGGTTGGCGATAAGGATAAGATGGAGCCCATCGCAAAGGAGCTGGGTATAGATCTTGGCAATTTTGAAGTGGTTGATGTGAAGGATGACATCGAGGCTGCTACCAAGGCTGTTGAGCTGGTACATAACGGTACCGCAGAT
>JAFYCS010000025.1 GCA_017539565.1 Lachnospiraceae bacterium | reverse complement strand
GTAGCTTGCTATGAGCTCGGAGACTGTTGCTATAACGGTGCCTGTCACAAATACTATAACAGGTTTTTTGATCTTTAATAAAGTGAACAGTCCCAATATGATGAAAAAGACGAAACCGTATACGGGAAGCCATGGGCCGAATAAAAAGCCGCGGTTTATGAATCCCCTTCGGTGGTATATCATACAACACCATATAGATTCATATACCCAGCCGCAAAAAGCATAGACCAGGAAGTATTCCATATAGTCACGGAAAATATGCAGATATTTGTTCTTGCCGGTATTATTGTCCATAACTTCTTAATTTTACCATATATAAACAGATACTAAAAGAGTTTTCTGCTGACCGGTATCTGAGATACGTGGCAGGGTGTTTGATTGAGTTTTCGGCTCATCTTTGCTATGATTGGCATAGTTTAGGACAAGGAGATGGGGAAGCGTATGTACCTTTCGCGTTTCAGATTTGCGGATGTACTTAAGGAAGAATTATTTATAAATTACACCAGACGGACCTGTTATGAGACATTTTATCCGTTTGGAGTCCTTTCAGCACATCATTTAAAACAGATCGATCTTGAACCAATAACAATATTATACGGACACAATGGCAGCGGAAAATCCACTGCCTTAAACATTATCTGTGAGAAATTGGGCCTGCAGCGTGATACATTGTATAACAGGACAAATTTTTATGAGGACTATCTTAAGCTATGCGAATATGAAACAGAACAGGCTATACCCCGGCAGAGCCGCATGATAACAAGTGATGATGTATTTGATTTCATGCTCAATCTCAGATGTATTAATAATGGAATCGATGTGAAGAGGGAAGAGCTGTTTGAGGATTACCTGGACAACAAATACAGTCATTTCCGGATGAGATCGCTTGATGATTATGAAGCACTGAAAAAAGTGAAGCAGGCCAGGAGTACGACACAGTCCGCATATGTAAGGCAGAATCTTATGGGGAACGTACGTGAGCACAGCAATGGGGAAAGTGCATTTATCTATTTTAATGATAAGATAAAGGAAAATGCCCTGTATCTGCTCGACGAGCCCGAAAACAGCCTGAGTACGGACAAACAACTGGAGCTTAAGGAGTTCATTCAGAACAGTGCAAGGTTCTTCGGATGCCAGTTTATAATAGCGACACATTCACCGTTCATTCTTTCTTTAAAAGGCGCCAGGATATATGATCTTGATGAGGAAACGGTTGATATCAAGAAGTGGACGGAACTGGGATCGGTAAGAGCTTACTACGAATTATTTGCAGAGCATAAAGAGGAGTTTGAATAATATATAAGGAGATTTATGAAATGGGTATCGAAAGTTACTTACCAAGCGGAAAGGCACGTCTGGATCAGCAGCTGAAGTTTGCCGCAGAGATCGATAAGATGACAGGTATCTTGCGAAGGACGCTTTTGGTGGATCACGGCCGCAGGGAGAATGATGCCGAGCATTCCTGGCATATAGCGGTTATGGCGATGCTGTTTGAAGAGTACGCAAAGGAAAAGGTTGATGTAGGCCGTGTGGCCCGGATGTGCGTAGTGCACGATCTGGTTGAGATATATGCCGGTGATACCTTTGCATATGATGTGAAAGGCAATGAGGACAAAGAAGCACGCGAGGCGGAGGCAGCAGACAGATTATTTGGACAGATCCCTGTTGAACAGGGAAAGATGATACGTGAGCTCTGGGAAGAGTTTGATGCGATGGAGACGGCGGACGCGAAATATGCGGCCTGCCTTGACCGGCTTCAGCCCTTTTTACACAATACCCTGACCGGGGGGCATACCTGGGTGGAAAGCGGGACCAAACGCCCTTCGGTAGAAAAAAGAATGGCAATTGTCAAAGAGTTTATGCCTGAGGTATACGGATGGGTGGAAGCTAATCTGGACCGCGCTGTTGAAGAGGGATGGTTAGGATAAAAAGCTTACCCCATTGCTTTTATCTATGCAAAAGAGCATAATGTCCTTATAGTGCACAAATTAATTACTATATAACACGAGGGAGGGTTAAAATGAAAAACAAAAGAAGAAAGTTGCGAAGTCTGTTGAGCTGGATCCTTACGCTGACCATGCTTCTGGGCACCCTGGGAGGGGACCGTATCCCGGCACTGGCCGGGGATAATGTTCCTGTACCTGTGGCAGATGCGCTTGATGGAGATGGGGGAGATGTTTTTACAATTGATGTTAGCAGCAGCGCAGTCAGTATCGGGCAGGTAAGCGCACAGAAAGTATACCGAACACTGAAGAGTGAGAGTATGAAGGCTTATGTTGGTGAGGACGAATTCACTGCCGGATATTTCTATGTTAATGTTAATCCTGAGGAGTATCAGGCGGATGATGATGATTTATATGGCGGTAATGATATCACCTTCGTTTTCTATGATCAGGATGGCAAGTGTGCAGAGGAACCGGCGTACATTGCATATGCGGTGATATATTCTATTTGGGAGCGCGACATTACGCAGGCTGAATATACCTTAGAAGTGAGTGATGCTGATGAGAGTATATACTCCTCCCTGCACTTTACTTTTTACAATAGTATACAGTGGAGCTTAAACCTTTTTGATGATTATTCGGAAGAAATCGATGAGGCGGGCTTTATAAAGGACGGTGTTCTTGTCCCTGAGATTGAGAATACCTATGTGAAGCACGGAGAAAAACTGAATACTGTCATTTCTGCTTTTCCGGATGCACGCTATAATGACATGATACCTTTGTATTGGGCTGATATACTCGAACTGGAGATGGATCAGGAGCCGCGGAAGGTCACACTGGATATGACGGTATCAGAAGATATGTGTGTAGGTCCTGTCTGGGGCAAAGCGCCGCATGATCATCACTACCATGAAAGCGTCAGCGGAAATGTATCAGGGCAGGTATCGTGGAATTGGATCGGCAGTGACGACACCGGATATATGGCAAAGGTGACATTGTACTGTATATCGGAGAATTGTCCGTCAGAAAATCGAGCACCTGTGACGGTTTCTGCTGATGTCACCGTCGCACAGGAGAAAGTGTCAGGCAATAATATCTGCTATAAGGAACGTAATGTATATACAGCAACGGCAGAGTATGACGGAAATACATATACGGATACATGCTCCGGTAATTATACTAACGTCGATCACCGCTATCACGCAAGTACCAGTGAAAATATTCCCGGTGAGGTAGAATGGACCTGGACAGGAAGCGATGCAGATGGATATACCGCTAAAGTTACCATATACTGCATAAATAATGATTGTATGGATCCTGATCATGCTAAGAAGGTCCTTTCGGCAAATGTAGCAGAGTCGGATGAGAAAGCCACCTGTACTAAGGGGGTACGTAAGTGTTGGGCTGCGACAGCAAGCTTTGACGGTGTAACCTACATCAATGTGAAGGATGCAGCACAGCAGGGAGAGCCGTTCGGGCATATCTGGAAGTTTGATACCGCTAGTGAGAATGTTGTCTGGTATGGCAATGACGTGGATGGCTATACCGGGGCTAGTATTACCAAGGAGTGCCAGAGCCTGAGCCATAATGAGGCAGTCGACGGTCCTAAAGAGGTAAGTGTAAGCGTAGACGTAACTGTAAGTAATAACAATGCAAAATGTGGAGAGACAGCCATCACATACTATACCGCTGTTTTTGATAGCAATGTAGATCCTGATATCAAGGAGGCATTTAGCTTCCGGAAGGTAGTTTCAGGTAATACCGTAAGCCACAGCTGGGTAGTAAAGACCGTAAGTTCCAATGGCAGTTTTTATACCGCTCCTACCGAAGCATGGCTGACTATCGTATGCGAAAAGGATAAAAGCGAGACAGAGGTTGTAAGCGTTAGTGCTTCCGGCATCAGTATTGTTAGCGAGAATGAGCTTCATAAGATCTACAAGTATACCGGTAAGACCAGCGATGGTCAGGAGGTGTCTGATACAGAGGAATTCTTAAACCACAGTGAGCATGTATGGGATGTGAAGTTCGACTGGAAGAACGTTTCCGTCAATAAGGCTAACACAATTGTTACCGCAGAAGCTACCTGCAAGAACGGTGGCGAGAAGAAGGCTCTGGAAGTCACTCTGGAAGACAAGACCATCGGCAGCAAGATCGAGTATCTTGCAAAGGCAACTGATCTCAACGGCAAGGTATGGACTTCCAAGAAGAACATCGACACAAAGACCGGCGTCGAGAAGGACGGCCCTGCAGGAACACCTTCCGTTGAAGGCGGCGACATCGTGATCATCGGCCTGGAAGAGACCTATCCGTACACCGGAAGCAAGATCAAGCCCGCTGTGACTGTTATGGATGGCGACATCGTACTGGCACAGAGCACCGACTACACCGTAAGCTACACCGGAAAGAACAAGATCGGCGAGATCAACAAGGTGGAAGTCAAGGGTAAGGGCAACTATGCAGGCAAGAGCGCTACGGCTCAGTTCAAGATCGTGGATCCCAGAGATGATGTCGACAAGGATAAACTGGCAGACAAGGTTTCGAAGGTAAGCGTTAACATCAAGAAGTTCACCTACAACGGAAAGGCACAGTATCCTTCGGAAGTAACCGTAACCCTCAAGGACAAGAGCACCATCGTGTACAAGGTTGAAGAGGACGGTAGCTTTACGACCGAGAGCGAAAAGGAAGTAGGACTGAGCTTCTCCAACAACATCAACAAGGGTACCGCAACCGTTGCAGCTATCGGCAGCGACGGCAAGGTGAAGAAAGCAAGCTACACGATCGCGGCTGCAGAGATCGGTTCTGCAGAGTTCGAGATCAGCGCAGTAGACTGGGCTGTAAAGGCAGCAACTCCTGAGATCAAGGCTACCATCAAGCTTGGTGATGAGGATGTTGAACTGGTAGCAGGCCAGGATTACAAGGTAAGCTTCAAGGCTAAGGAAGCCGGCGAAAACAAGGGCACTGCAAAGATCAGCGGCAAGGGCAACTTCAAGGGCAAGCATGCAGATGTGACCTACACCGTGACCCCGATGGAGATCACCGAGAACAACATCGTTGTGAAGGCACTGTCCGGTAAGAAGGCCAAGGATGTCAAGGTCATCGTGAATGACGCATTCGGTAATGCCCTGAACAAGAAGTTCTACACGGTTGAGATCCAGAACGCAGAAGGCACGGCTCTGAACAAGGGCGATGCTCTGACTGAGGAGATCAAGGTAGTGGTCAAGGGTGCAAACGCAGCAGTGACGACCGGCGAAGACGGTGTGACTGTGGATGTGAAGCCTGCGGCAGATATCGCAAAGGTCAAGGGAGCGTTCAAGGTAGACAAGAACTTCTTCAAGACCTACACCGGTGAGCCTATCACTCTGGATGCGGATGATTTCGTAAGTGGCAAGATCAATGTGGGCACGCTTGAACTCGGCAAGGACTTCAACATCGTTGCTTACAAGAACAACATCAAGAAGGGTACCATGACCGTAACGGTACAGGGTGACGGCGAGTACAGCGGAACCAAGACCTTCAAGGTGAAGATCAAGGCTAAGCCCTTTGACAAACTGGCTCCCGAGAACTAATATCCGGATAGAGGAATAAAGTAAGATGATATCCACCGCCCCCGTTTCACCGGGGGCGGTTTTATATGTGTGGCCAGGAGAAGTGGTGATAGTATACTTTTTGCGGCCGATATGGTATCCTTTATCTGTTTGAAAAGTCTTGCCGGAAATTGGATGTGACGATATCGATGACACGGGAAAAGGATCGGTTTGTGATATTCTTCGATCACGCAGACGGTGATCGTGAAATTGAGAGATATGAAAACAAAGGATAAATATAAAAAAACGCTTAT
>JAFYCS010000024.1 GCA_017539565.1 Lachnospiraceae bacterium | reverse complement strand
TTGGGATTTGTTTTCTGCGGAGTCTTTGTTGCGCATGCTGCGATAAATGAACAGAAGAACGGTGTGTTTACAAGGATAGGTCTGACCAAGGCGGGGCCTGTACAGTACTTTGCTTCGAAGCTTGTTACGGCAGCGGTCATTTCTCTTATGTCTACTGCTGTGATGGGAGTATGCAGCATGATCATAAGCCATGAGGACTTGGGCATGAGCAGAAGCAAATATCTTTTGATGATATTCCTGCTTGGGCTGATATTCAGTTCAGTGAGCATGCTTCTTGGAATACTCATAGGGGATGTAATGGGTGCAAATGTTGCTGCATTTTCCGTATGGTGTCTGTCGGCATTATTAAGCGGACTGTACTTTCCGCTGGATGACGTTTCGGATATGATCAGAATGCTGGCATCGCTCATGCCCCAGAAATGGTTCTTAAATGCATCCGAGATGATAATTACAGGAGACAATTCGGCCTTCGGTATGGTATTATGTATAACAGCGATCTACCTGTGTGTGGTGATCAGTACGGGCAGTCTGGGGATCAGACTCCGAAGGATAAGCGAATGGGGAAATTCTTAAAGGAAAATTATTATATACTTGTCCGCATGCTTCTCATGCTGGTCTATGGCATGTACGGATTATCGGGTAATGTAGAGAGTGCAGGAGTACCGTTAAGGATACTCCTGCTTCTGGCGTTATTTATATCTGCGATGATGATGAAAGAACTCGCGGAAGGTAAATGGAAGCCGGTCTTTCTTACAGGGGCGCTCCTGCTCAATATTGCGTTGTTTGTCATCGGTGGAAGCAGTTTTATGCCGCTTGCATGTTTTACGGGTTTTGAGATCATAAGCTTCTTTAAAGGGAGGGTTCCTCTGTATTTCCTTATGTATCTTGCGGTGCTTGTTGACAGCCCTCTTGGGAATATCACGGAATTCATGATAGTTACCATGCTTATAGTGTTTTACGTCCAGCATGAATACGTGGTGGCAGGCTACGAGAAACGGATGTATGAAGATACGGTCCTGCAGCAGGGATTAAAACGCGAATATCAGGATCGTGAGTATGAAGTGCAGGCCGAACTTAAAAGGAATATGCTTGAGGCTGAGAACCAGGTGCTTTCGGAAAGAGCGGCCCTGTCGCAGACACTTCATGATAAGCTGGGACACAATATCAACGGTTCGATATACCAGCTTGAAGCAGTCAAGCTGCTCATAGATAAGGATCCGGAAAAAGCCGGGGGTATGGTGCAGTCGGTTATCGACCAGCTGCGCGGGGGGATGGATGAGATACGTGCGATCCTCCGTAAAGAGCGGCCGGAAAAGAAAAAGATGGCTCTTCTGCAATTGTATGAACTCTGCGCCGACTGTAATAAAAAGGGCGTGGAGGCCGAGCTTAATACAGATGGAAATCTGTCGGCGATCCCCGATACGCTTTGGGAGGTCATACTGGATAATACTTTTGAGGCAGTGACGAATTCGATGAAGTATTCCAGATGCAAAAGGATCGATATAAGCATACTGGTGATGAATGAGATGTTACGCTGCACGGTATCAGATGACGGAGTAGGCTGCGAATCCGTGAAAGACGGAATGGGGATTTCCGGGATGCGGCAGAGGATACGTAATGCCGGCGGCACGATTAATTTTGAGACAGAGGCGGGCTTTTGCGTAAATATGCTGTTGCCGATGCAGAATGCTCAGGCATGATGTACGGGGGAAGGGAGAAGTGATGGATAAGATAAAGGTGATGATAGCCGATGACAGTGATTTCGTAAGGGACGGTATGAAGATCATTCTTGATGTTGATGATGATTTTGAAGTCCTGGGGACGGCGGCTAACGGCCGTGAACTGATAGAACTGGCAGAAAAAAACAGGCCGGATGTGATCCTTATGGATATACAGATGCCGGAAATGGACGGTATAGAGGCAACAAAGCTTATCGTGGAAAAAGATCTGGGAAAGGTGCTGATACTTACCACTTTTGATGATGATGAGCTGGTGCAGCAGGCATTACGTAACGGTGCCAAAGGTTATCTGATTAAAAACCATAAGCCCGAGCACCTGAAACAGATGATCAAATCCGTATATAACGGAACCGGAGTGATGGAAGAGAGTATCTTACAGAACCTGGCCGGCAGAGCGGAGAATACGGAAGATAAAGCAGCACCGGCGGGAGGCTTTGATCCTTCAGGCTATTCCGAGAGGGAGATGGATATCGTGCGTGCCGTGGCCGAGGGCCTGTCAAACAAAGAGATAGCTGCCAGGCTGTATATTTCTGAAGGGACAGTGAAGAATTATATCACCAATATTTTGTCGAAAGAAGGTCTTTCGCACCGGACAGCACTGGCGGTATATTATCTGACCGGGAAAAAGTGATCACAAAATAATACATGATCGGGATAATACTGCTGTATACAGCAGGTATAATGAAAGGATAAAGTATGAAAAGTATGAAAAGGATGAAAAGGATGATCGAAAATGTTTCTGAAGGGATAGTACATGTATTATACCCGCTCAATGATACGGAAAGTACAGACAGCGCTGATAATGAGAGTATAGATTTTAACTGGAATGGTGAATGTGTGATAAGACAGTCATCCGTCAGTATCATCCCTCAGACCGAATACAGATATATACCGGGAGCAGATGGTTTTAAGACCAAGAATACGGCTAACGGGGAAGTTTCATATACTGAGAGTGAAGGAAAAGTCCCGGCAAGGGATATGCATTCTGTCAGACTGTGCTTTTCTATCGGGGATAAAGAGCGGCTGTTTGGAATGGGGCAGTATGAAGACGGCATATTGGATTACAGGGGATGCACGGAATATCTGTATGAATCCAATATGCGTATTGCAATCCCGTTCCTGGTATCGACAGGACATTACGGTGTGCTTATAGATTCGGAAAGCTGCCAGGTATTCAGATCCGAAGGCAATACAATTGAGTTTTTTATCGACAGTACCGAAAGCCTTTCTTATTATGTTTTTCTGGGAAAGGATATCAAAGAGATCGTAAAGCTGTATTACAGGCTTACCGGGAAACCCTCCATGCTTCCGCGCTGGGCATTCGGATATATCCAGAGTAAAGAACGTTACGTATCCGGGGAAGAACTGGAACAGGTCACGGATATGTTCCGTAAAAAGAATATCCCCATAGACTGTATAGTCCAGGACTGGTTAAGCTGGGAAGCCGGGCTTTGGGGAGAAAAAAAGTTTGATAAAAACCGTTATCCCGATCTTAAGAAAATGATAAAGAGGCTTCATGAAAAGAATATTCATTTCATGGTGAGTATATGGCCCAATATGAGTCCGGAGTCGGATAACTACAAAGAATTCTCCGATAATGGCATGCTCCTTCCGAATTCGAATGTATATGATGCTTATAACGAAGAAGCACGTGATATATATTTTAAGCAGTGCCGGGAAGAGATAATGGACAGCGGAACTGATGCATTGTGGTGTGACAATGCGGAACCTTTTTCCGATGCCGACTGGGGCGGAGAGACAAAGAAACCCGAACAGGAAAGATACGCTGTGGTGACCGATCTGTCACGAAGATCCATGGATTGGGATAAGATCAATTCCTATGGCCTGTACCATGCACAGGGAATTTATGAAAACTGGAGAAGGTATTATCCGCAGAAGAGAGTTGTGAACCTTACCAGGTCCGGATATACGGGGATACAGAAGTACGGAACGATACTCTGGTCGGGAGATATTACGGCAACCTATGATACCTTAAGAAAGCAGATCGTTGAAGGGATGAAGATGAGTATGACGGGTATGCCGTACTGGACCCTGGATATAGGCGGCTTTTTTGTGGTGAATGATAAATATGAAAACAGGGGATGCGGCGATATGTCCCATAGGCCTTTATGGTTCTGGAAAGGCGATTATAATGACGGAGTTAAGGATAAAGGCTACAGGGAATTATATGTCAGATGGCTGGAATTAGGAACATTTCTTCCGGTATTCCGGTCACATGGAACGGATACCCCGAGAGAACCCTGGCAGTTTGGGGATGAAGGGGATGTCTTCTATGATGCGATAGTCAAACATATAAGACTGCGTTACAGCCTTATGCCGTATTTATATTCGCTGGCTGCTATGGCGCATATGAAAGGTGAGCTTATGATGCGGAGCCTGGCAGTGGACTTTTATGAAGATGAGAAAGCCCTGGATATAAATGATGAATTTCTTCTGGGGCCTTCACTTCTGGTTGCACCGGTGTACGAGCCTATGTATTATATGGCGGATTCGGTAGAAATAAAGGATTCCGTTAAGAGCAGGAAAGTTTATCTGCCTGAGGGCTGCGGCTGGTATGATCTTTATACGGGTAGTTTCTATGAAGGCGGAAGCCTGATCGATGCCGACGCTCCGTTGGATAAGATACCCGTATTTGTCCGCGAAGGATCCGTCATCCCGTTTTCTGACGGTATATCTTATGCGGATGAAGCAGACGGCAGGATAAACAGGGTGTGCGTATACTGCGGGCGTGATACATCTTTTGATGTATACTGTGATAAGGGCGACGGATATGATTTTGAAGAAGGAAAATATGCACTTATAGAATTTGAGTATTCGGAGGAAAAACGGGGATTGTCATATAAGATATCCGGTGATTATCCTGTTGATGACCGGTTTAAGGTGGAATATATTAACCGGGATTGAACGGATGATTTATGTCTCCCGATGGAGCTGCCACTCTATTTTAGTACGATAGCCCCTTGTGAATTGGAGAAATGTATGAAGTATGGTAATATAACCCGTGGGGGATTTTTGAAAAGGAGGAAATAATAAATGGAATTTAATACAGAGATCTTTTCACAGTTTGACAAAAAGTGGGCGCTCCTGACAGCAGGTAATGAGAGCAGTTTTAATACCATGACCATCAGCTGGGGCGGTCTGGGTACGATATGGGGGAAGCCTGTAGCGACTGTTTATGTGCGCACCTCCAGATATACTCATGATTTCATGGACGCAAATGAGTACTTTACGATCAGCTTTTTCCCGGAGGAGTATAAGCAGATACTTGGCGTGCTTGGATCGAAGTCCGGCAGGGATATGGATAAGATGAAAGATTCCGGGCTTGAGGCAGTGAAGGCCGGTGATTCCGTTTCCTTCAGGGAGGCCGAGCTTACCCTGGTATGCCGTAAGATGTTTAAACAGGAGCTGTTAGTTGCGAATATGCCTGAGGATGTGGCAAAAGCCATGTACGAAGGTCAGGCACCTCATGATATGTATATAGGTGAAGTTGTGGAGATTATCAGATAAGAAGGATAAAGGCAGATAAGAAATGACTATTGAGAGGATGATCGGAGTTATAAAAGAGGCCGGGGAGATCATGCTGAATGCCAGGCGTCCGAAGATAATGGAAAAAACAGGGCATGCGAATTTCTGCACGGAAACGGATGAAAAGATACAGGCATTTCTGATAAGTAAGCTGAAAGAAATATTTCCTGAGGCTGGATTCCTGGGTGAAGAGGATGGGCAGGATGTATTCTCTTCCAAGATGGGCAGCGGCTTTTGTTTTGTTATAGACCCTATCGACGGGACATCGAATTTTATATACGAATACAGACCGTCCGTGATCTCTGTGGGATTATTGAAAGACGGAAAACCGTATATGGCTGTGGTTTATGATCCGTATGATGATCTGACATTTTCAGCGGTCAGCGGACAGGGGGCATATATGAATGGTGATAGGATCATGTCATCCGAAGCACCGCTTAAGGATTCACTTTCTGTTTTCGGAACAGCACCGTATTATACTGAGTTACAGGACAGGACTTTTGATATTGCAAAGAAGCTTCTGCCCTTATGTGTTGATCTCAGAAGATCCGGGACAGCAGCATGGGATATGTGCTGTGTAGCTCTTGGCAGATGCAGCCTGTATTTTGAGCTGAAGATACAGCTTTGGGATTATGCAGCAGCGGCATTGATAGCGCAGGAGGCAGGCTGTACGGTTACGGATACTGAAGGAAATGCACTTTCCTATACCGGTGCGACATCCGTGCTCTGCCGAGCAAGAGGCGTGAAGGAAATACCGGAATGTTTCAGATAAGAGGGTGAATCGATGATCAAAGATATCATGAGAGATGTTTTCTTTCTTGGGCAGAAGTCGGAGAATGCAACGGAAGAAGACCGGCAGATAATAGAGGACCTTAAAGATACGCTCAAGGATGCTCATGAGCGCTGCGTCGGAATGGCAGCGAACATGATCGGATACCGGAAGCGTATTATCATCGTATCTATGGGTTTTATGGACGTGGTGATGGTGAATCCTGTTATTGTATCCAAGGCTCAGCCCTATGATACAGAGGAAGGATGTCTGTCACTGGATGGCGTCAGAAAGACAAAACGATATAAAAAGATCCGTGTTCAGTATCTGGATGAAAACTTTGAAAAGCATACGCAGGAGTATGAAGGCTATACTGCCCAGATCATACAGCATGAGTGCGATCACCTTGATGGTGTGATCATATGAAACAGGGAATATACGGAGATTTCTGATCGAAGCGCTTGACATATTTCGCAGTGCTCTGTATAATGCCTAAAATAGAAAGCTGAAAGGAGGTAAGCAAGATGATGTCATATTGTATCAGACGGCATTCATATATTGTCGATATTGTGTTTACCTCCCGGAGAAGAGCTTAATGGTGCGCTCTGTTTTAAAAACAGAGGTCACTGTGTCAGAGAATGTGATTTTTAGTGAGCTGTCAGGCCCTGATACCGGAAGGTATCGGGGCCTGTTTTTTTATACTTAAGCGTAGTGAAACAGGGAGGAGGGTTTATGAAAAAGAAAAGAGAGATCGGGCGGGGAAGAGCGATAAAAAACAATCTTTTTGCACTTGGCCTGCTTTCAAAGATCTGTCCGTCCATGGTAGTACACCAGGGTATCGCACGTTTCCTGGGATATTTTGAATGGCTGTTTTACAGCGCTTTCTTCATGCGATATGTTATCGATTCACTGGAGAAGGGTTCGTCCTTCGGGACTATAATGGTATTTGTTGTGATCGTCGTTGTGGTTTCGGCTGCGATGACTTTATACAACAGTGTGCTTAACGGACATGTTTTTCCGCTTGCCTGTGCGGTGGTCAATAAGGGATTATATAAAATACTCTTCAGAAAATCCCGGAATGTGGAGCTGGAATGTTTTGAGAACAGCGAATTCTACGATAAATACACTCTCGCAATGGAAAGGGCGGATGAGCGTCTGATCACCACTGCAGAGGCGGTATTTAAAACTTTCTTCGGGGCCATAGCCAGCGTGTGTGCTTTTGTTTTCATGTATCAGGTGGATCCTATATCGGTGCTTTTCATAATCTTTCCGGTTATCGGGAATTTTATCTTTAACAGAAAGCTAAGCCATCTGGACTACGCAAGGAATCAGGATATGGCGCCCCATAACCGCCGTATAGCATATATCAACCGTGTTATGTATCTTCCGGAATACGCAAAGGAAATGCGCCTCACGGATGTATTCAGGCTGATGAGAAGGCAGTACCGTGAGGCTATCACGGGCCTTGCTGATGTTACGAAGAAATATACGCTGAAGGCGGTGGTACTTCACTGGATGTACGTCATGTTCACCTTCACTTTTATCTTTGAGGGTCTGCTGATCTACGGCGCATACAGGACTCTTGTATCCCACAGCATGAGTCTGGCACAGCTGGCGGTCATCACCAGCATGATGGTATCGACTACCTGGATACTTATAGGCTTTACAGATTCCTTAACGGCGCTGTTTAAGAACGGCCTGTTCATCGAATACCTGCGGACCTTTCTTGAGTATAAGGAAAAGATACCTGAGGACAGTGAGGGCGCGGATCCCGGGGACAGGATAAAGTCCATAGAGTTTAGGGATGTATCTTTTTCATACAAGGATAAAGAAGTGCTCACGCATCTTAATATGGAATTCCGTGAAGGAAAGACCTATGCGCTGGTAGGTCATAACGGCGCGGGAAAGACTACGCTTATTAAACTGCTTCTGCGGTTTTACGATCCTACAGAAGGCAGTATATATTTAAACGGCAGGGATATACGCGAATACGATCTGAAGAAATACAGGGCGCTGTTTGCCACGGCTTTTCAGGATCACCGTATGTTCTCCATGTCGGTCACTGATAATGTGGTGATGGGAGAGGATATCCCGGAAAACGAAAAAGAGCAGAAGGTCACGGAGGCATTAAAGCTTTCCGGTGCATATGATAAAGTAATGAGTCTGCCCAAAGGATTGGATACCACACTAACACATGAGTTTGATGATAAGGGAGCGGTACTCTCCGGCGGCGAATTCCAGAAGATCGTTGTGGCCAGGGCTTTTGTAAAGGAATGCCCCTTTAAGATCTTTGATGAGCCTTCAAGCGCGCTGGATCCTATAGCTGAAGCAACACTGTTTGATAATATCTACGAGCGCTGCAGGGATAACACGCTGGTGTTCATTTCTCACCGCTTATCCTCCGTCCAGAATGCAGACTGGGTGTACCTTTTGTCGGATGGAACGGTAAAGGAAGCCGGCACACACAGGATGCTTATGGATGAGAAGGGAATATACGCGGATATGTATACAAAGCAGGCCAGGAACTATCTGGCCGGAAGGGAGGTGCGCGCATGAAAAGAGTCATAGATAACCAGCTGTTTCTCTGGAAACTCTGCTTTAAGACCTGCCCAGGTTATATGATCTATTTCCTGTATGACGGGTTCCGCTATCAGGGGATAATCTTTCTTGAGCATGTACTTGGCATACGCTATGTACTGCATTGCGCGGAATATCAGGAACCGTTCTGGAAAGCGCTGCTGTTCATAGGGATTATACTGGTCATAAATATGCTGCAGATAATACCGGACGGTTATTTCATCCACGGCTGGAGTTACAGGAGCAAACCCAAATTATACAGGGCTCTTAAAGAAAAGATGTATGAGAAGGCAGCGCAGATCGACCTTTCCTGCTATGACGATCCTGATTATTATAACGACTTTGTGCTGGCTGTAGCGGAAGCGGAAAGCTCCATTGACCGCTTCCTGCAGATGTGCAACCGTATAGTCCAGGCCCTGACCATACTCTTTACTACGGGGGTGTTTTACCTGATGACGGATGCTGCAGGTATACTGTTTGTACTGGCGTCTTTTGTACTGAGGTTTTTTATATCGCGCATCATCAATAAGCTGAATTACAAAGTGCGTCTGAAGGTAAATCCTCTGGAGCGCAAGAGGAACTATGTGAGCCGCGTCTTTTATCTTAATGATTATGCGAAGGAATTGCGCCTCCATCCCCATGTGGGAGAAAAGCTGGAGAAGGAGTTTGAAGAGGCAAATGATGATATTTATGCCGTGCAGAAAAAGGTGGGGCTTAAGAGATCGCTGCTGAATTTTACCAACAGCTATGTGGTGGGTGATTTCATAATGGACGGGCTTTATATTACCTACCTTGTATTCCAGGCGGCAGTACTGCATTCCATAGACTACAGTAATGCAGTGGTACTCTTTAACCGTACAGGCAGCCTGCGCCGCGGCATGATCGATCTGGCGGATATCTTCCCCCAGGCCCAGGAAAACAGCCTGTATATCGATAAGATACGTGCTTTCCTGGATTATGAGCCGAAGATCAAACGTGCGGAAGGCGCAGATGTGCCGGAAGGTAATGCGCTGCTGGATCTTAAGGATGTAAGCTTTAAGTATAAAGAGGAGATGGAGGAAACCTTAAAGGAAATCAGCCTTAAGGTGCAGCCCGGAGAGAAGATCGCGATAGTTGGTTATAACGGAGCAGGTAAGACTACTCTGATAAAGCTGCTTATGAGGCTTTATGATCCCACCTCCGGAAAGATCGTATATCA
>JAFYCS010000023.1 GCA_017539565.1 Lachnospiraceae bacterium | reverse complement strand
GGATACGGACATATTCCTGTTATCTCTCTTAACTTAAGCGGTTTAGAGGCTAACCCCGGCTTTAAGTTAAGCCTTAAGATGGGCGTGAGGGTACTCTATGCAGCACTTTTCGGAGATATCTTTATGCGCTGCATATACCGTATGCGGCCTTATGAACTTACACCCGGAAGTGTAGAGGCGGTACACCAGAAATGGCTTAAACGCTGCAATGCCTTCATAACGTCTTCGCATCCTTCTTTCGGTACATATAAAAAGATGTGCCGTCAGATGATAGAGGAGTTTGATAATATTCCGATCAATGAGGCCCGCAAGCCCAGGGTAGGTATAGTGGGAGAGATACTGGTCAAGTTTGCGCCTACGGCGAATAATCATCTGGTGGATCTGCTGGAGCATGAAGGCGCAGAGGCTGTCGTGCCCGACCTTATCGACTTTATGTATTATTGCTTCTACAACCAGATCTATAAGGCTGAGCATCTGGGCATGAGTAAAAAGACAGCCCGCAATTCCCTTTGGGGTATCAAGGGTATGGATTTTGTGCGTAAAGCGCCTACGGAGGCATTTAAGAAGAGCAGACATTTTGATCCGCCGGTAAGTATCTTTAAACTTGTAGATTATGCGAAAGATATCGTGTCCATCGGTAACCAGACCGGAGAAGGCTGGTTCCTTACCGGTGAGATGCTTGAGCTGATACATTCGGGCACACCGAACATTGTATGTACACAGCCTTTCGGCTGTCTGCCAAATCATGTTGTGGGTAAGGGCGTAATCAAGATGCTCAGGAAGCATTATCCCCAGTCAAACATCGTGGCGATCGACTATGATCCGGGAGCCAGTGAGGTCAACCAGCTCAATCGTATAAAGCTTATGCTGTCGACAGCAAATAAGAACCTGAAGAAAGAGCAGAATAAATGATAATGCCATACCGGACGAAGGACTGCAGAATTGTCATCCTGAGCGCAGCGAAGGATCTTTGATCATATAGGGGGCTAATATGGCTGACGAGAATAAAAAAGAACAGTTACAGCCGGAAGAGATAATCGAAAGACTTCAGGGCAAGTGGTATGAACAGCGCGTTAACGGCGCTGTCATAACCATAGAAAAGGACCACATCGTTTATGATGAAGGTGAAGAACATATAAGCGGTCTTTTCAATGTCCGTAAGAATGAAGAAGGTTATAACGAATGGGATATCATTACAAACAAAGGCTTTAATGCCAAATGGTCGGGTTTTGAGAAACTTATCTATCATTATTTTGATCGAAAAGATCAGGGAATGATATCGACCCGTATGGCCATGATTGTCTATGATATGCAGTATAATCCGCGGAATTTTAACCGTGATCCTTATGAAGCACCAAAATACGGTGAAATACATATCAATACAGATAAGAATGCCATCAAATGGTTTCAGGATTACAGGGTAAGGAAATTAAGCCTGAAAGTGCAGGTGCCTGTCAGGGATAACGGCGGGATGATGGCGCCCAGACCTCCTTACATGGGCTATTATACTTTTGATATAGAGCGTACGGAAGACGGCGGCGGTATCATAAAGGCTGTAATGGACCAAGGCGGACGTGCACCCGGATCGTCAGGCGGTTTGAATACTGCCGGACCCATGATGGGGATGATGATGGCGTTAAATACCGGACGCGGAAAGCAGATCCCGGATGTAGAAATTAGCCCTGAAGAGATGAATAAACTGGCGCTCTGCATTGCAAACGGCAAACTGGATCAGTTAAACGGCCTGGATGCATGGCAGGACGGTGTACCAGGAGCGACGGAAAGCTTTGATCTTTCAATACAGTTTTATAAAGAATCCTATCATGCAAGAGCAAATCATCACTTTGTTCCGGAAATATGGAAAAAAGACGGATATACGCTTCATTTATTTATCTTGAATCTTCTGATAAAGGCCGGACTTGACTATGGCAGAATGGAATTCCACAGTACAAAGCCCATGCTGCGGATAGTTTCAAAAAGAGATAATGATGCTTACAGTATATTTCTTAGCCAGGAAGGGGCCGATAAGGAAACCGTCACCCTTCAAGGGGAAGTGTATGATTATGATGTAGAATATCCGGCAGGCAGATGGAAAACCTTCGGTGACGTGCCGGAGGCATTGAAAAACAGCCTGGATCTCTGGATGGAACAGGTTAATAAAGAAGAGAAAGCCAGGGGACTGTGGCTGTATGATGCAATGGCAAAGGTTCCGGAGGATAAAAGAACGGGTATGTGTCACGCTGCCCGCCTGCTGGGCGATTTCCGGGCGAAGTACGGAAAAGGGTTTTTCTGGTTTTTGATGCTCAGAAGTGAGGTCTACTATATACCGATAGAAGGCGGCCTTCAAAATGCAGATCCTTACGGAGATCACAAGACATACTGTTTCAGTACAACAGACGGACATCAGATGAGCGTGGCGGAATTCTATACGGATACGGAGAAGCTTATCGATCTGCTGATAAAGCAGCTTTCCGGCAGATATTCGGAAGGACCCATGCATGATAAGCTGGTGAGCCCCGAATACCGTGAGATCTTAAGAAAACGCCTTACCACGCCTGAGACGCTGGGGGGGATGGGCTTTGAAATGTATGCCGACGGTATGTGCATCAATTTCCAGTGTGACCTGGACGAAAAGAGGGAACCCTGGATCAGCGAAACAAAGATACACTATGAAGATTCACAGGATATCTTAAATCCTGAGTATGCGGAGATGAAAACCGCAGAGAATAGCATGCCCTATTATGCAAATATGTTAATGTAGGATCCTGATATCCGGTCGGGATGACACTATGTCTTACCCAAAGTTTTTGTGTCATCCCAAACGGATAAGAAGGATTTTTTATTTGAAAACGGGCGGGCGAACAAAAGTTCGGTTGCCTGTTGACTTATGTTGACCTTTTTGTTAAAATAGCGCCTGTGCGTTAAAAAATATACAAGATGTAGTGAGGAAGATATGGCATCAGATATAAAGAATGATAATTACGGCGCGGAAAATATAGTCGTGCTGGAAGGACTGGAGGCGGTACGTGTACGCCCCGGTATGTATATAGGTTCGGTCTCTACGAAGGGACTCAACCATCTGGTATATGAGATAGTTGATAACTCTGTTGATGAGCATCTGGCAGGGCATTGCGATCATATCTGGGTCACACTTGAGAAGGACGGATCTGCAACTGTGGAAGATGACGGCCGTGGTATGCCTGTTGAGATGCATGCAAAGGGTATGAGTGCAGAGCGTCTGGTCTTTACCACACTTCATGCCGGCGGAAAGTTTGATGATTCTGCCTATAAGACCAGCGGTGGTCTGCACGGTGTGGGTTCTTCGGTTGTAAATGCCCTTTCCAGCCACCTGAAGGTGACCATCAGGCGTAACGGCCACATCTATGAAGATGAATATGAGAGAGGAAACCCGGTAACCGAGCTGGTGGACGGCCTGCTTCCCGTGACCGGCAATTCAAAGAAGACCGGTACCAAGGTCAATTTTACTCCGGATGATACTATTTTTGATAAGACCTGGTTTAAGGCGGATGATATAAAGTCACGCCTTCATGAAACGGCATATTTAAATCCACTGCTTACCATATATTTTAAGGATCTGCGCGGAGCGGAACCCGATGAGGTGGAATTCCATGAGCCCGAAGGAATAAGAGGCTTTGTGGCCGCACTTAATAAGGGCAAAGAAGCTGTCCATGATGTGGTCTATTTTAAAGGCGAACAGGAAGATGTGGAAGTCGAATGTGCTTTTCAGTATGTCAACGAGTTCCATGAGATAGTGCTGGGCTTCTGCAATAATATCTATAACGCTGAAGGCGGTACCCATATAACAGGTTTTAAGACCATGTTCACTACGGTCATCAACAGCTACGCAAGGCAGTTGGGCGTTCTGAAGGACAAGGATGCCAATTTTACCGGCCCCGACGTACGTAACGGTATGACGGCTGTTGTTTCGATAAAACACAGGGATCCCCGTTTTGAAGGCCAGACAAAGACAAAACTTGATAATCAGGATGCAGCCAAAGCTGTGAGCAAGGTTACCGGTGATGAGACCGTGCATTTCTTTGACCGTAACCTGGAGATACTAAAGAATATCATCGGCTGCGCAGAAAAAGCAGCCAAGATACGTAAGAGCGAGGAAAAGGCAAAGACCAATCTCCTTACCAAGCAGAAGTATTCATTTGATTCAAACGGAAAGCTTGCGAACTGCGGATCCCGCGATGCATCCAAGTGCGAGATCTTCATCGTCGAGGGTGATTCCGCAGGCGGCAGTGCAAAGACTGCGCGTAACCGTGAGTACCAGGCTATCCTTCCGATAAGAGGTAAGACCCTTAACGTAGAGAAAGCCAGCATTGATAAGGTGCTTGCAAATGCCGAGATAAAAACCATGATCAACGCATTCGGCTGCGGCTTTTCTGAAGGCTACGGTAATGACTTTGATATAACCAAACTGCGCTACGATAAGATAATAATCATGGCGGATGCCGATGTCGACGGTGCGCATATCTGCACGCTGCTCCTGACGCTGTTTTACCGCTTCATGCCTGAACTGATACAGGAAGGCCACGTATATATAGCTATGCCGCCTTTGTATAAGGCAGTTCCCTCAAAAGGCAAAGAAGAATACTTATATGATGATGCCGCTCTTGCAAAATACAGAAAGACACATAAGGGCAGCTTTACCCTGCAGAGATATAAAGGTCTGGGAGAGATGGATCCCGAGCAGCTCTGGGAGACCACGCTGGATCCCGAGCGCAGGCTTTTAAAGCGTGTAGATATAGAAGATCCCATTCTGGCATCCGATACCACGGAGCTTCTGATGGGCAGTGAAGTGGCACCGCGCCGCAGTTTCATCCATGAGAACGCTACCGATGCGGTATTGGATGTATAAATGATCAGCCGTGACCGGCAGATCTTACGTTATTAAGGAGTAGATATTCATGCAGTCAAATGACAGGATACTAAAAACAGAGTATAGCGAGGTAATGCAGAAGAACTATATAGATTATGCCATGAGCGTAATCGTATCACGTGCGTTACCCGATGTTAGGGACGGCCTTAAACCTGTACAGCGCCGTGTTTTATATGATATGCACGAGCTTGGAGTGCGTTTCGACAGGCCGCACCGTAAGAGCGCACGTATTGTAGGTGATACCATGGGTAAATATCATCCCCATGGCGACTCTTCCATATATGATGCCCTGGTCGTAATGACCCAGGATTTCAAGAAAGGTGTCCCTCTGGTAGACGGACACGGAAACTTCGGTAATATTGAAGGCGATCCCGCCGCAGCAATGCGATATACGGAAGCAAGACTGGCACGTATATCACAGGAAGGGCTGCTGGCCGATCTGGATAAGGACGTTGTGGATTTTATCCCCAACTTTGATGAGACCGAGAAGGAACCTTCCGTGCTTCCTGCGCGTTTCCCCAACCTTCTGGTAAACGGCAGTGAAGGTATTGCGGTCGGTATGGCCACGAAGATCCCGCCCCACAATGTTGGCGAGGTTATTGACGCTACGATAGCATACATAAAGAATGAGAACATCACAAATGAGGGACTGATGAAGTATGTCAAAGGCCCTGATTTCCCTACCGGCGGCATAGTTACCAATAAGGATGAACTGCTCCAGATATATGAGACAGGCAGCGGCAAGGTAAAGATACGCGGTAAGGTCACGACAGAGAATGCAAAGGGCGGACACGTACTCCTGGTGATCACAGAGATACCCTTCACTATGATCGGTGCCGGTATCTCCAAGTTCTTAAGCGACGTTGCTGCACTGGCGGAGAGCCGTAAGACCACTGATGTCGTGGATATTTCAAACCAGTCTTCCAAGGAAGGCATCCGTATAGTGATAGAGCTTAAGAAGGACACTGATGTTGAGAACTTCACGAATATGCTCTATAAAAAGACCAAGCTTGAAGATACCTTCGGCATGAACATGCTGGCTATCGCCGACGGCAGGCCTGAGACCATGAGCCTTAAGGATATCATCAGGCATAATGTGAACTTCCAGTTCGAATTAAACCGCAGGAAGTATACCAATCTTCTGGCGAAGGAACGTGAGAAAAAAGAAGTACAGGAAGGTCTCATCAAGGCATGTAATGTTATTGACCTCATTATCGAGATACTCCGCGGTTCCAAAGACCGCCCCCAGGCAAAGGCCTGCCTTGTAGAGGGCGTGACCGACGGTATAAACTTCAAGAGCAAGGAATCAAAGATAATGGCAGGGATGCTGCACTTTACGGAGCGCCAGGCAGATGCCATACTGGAACTGAGATTATACCGTCTGATCGGTCTTGAGATAGAAGCCTTAAACCGTGAATACGAGCAGACAACAGCCAATATATACCGTTATGAGGATATACTGGACCGCCGTGAATCCATGGCAAACGTGATCATAGAAGATCTGCAGGGGCTGAAGAAGGCTTATGCCGTTCCCAGAAAGACTTCCATCGAGAATGCAGAGGAAGTGGTCTATGAAGAGAAGAAGATGGAAGAGATGGATGTAATCTTCCTTATGGACCGTTTCGGATATTGCAAAACTATCGATCAGGCAACCCTTGAGCGTAACAGAGAGGCGATAGAAACGGAAAATGCATGGATAGTCGCATGCAAGAACACCGGAAAGCTCTGTGCCTTTACAAATAAAGGTAATCTGCATACTATAAAGGTGGCGGATCTTCCCCACGGACGATTCAGAGACAAGGGTGTACCTTTCGATAACGTAAGTAATTACAGTTCACAGCAGGAAGACATAATCTGTGTACTTGACCAGGCTGAGGTGAGTACCTTAAGGCTTTTGTTTGTTACAAAACAGGCTATGATAAAATACGTTACCGGTGACGAGTTTGATGTTGCAAAACGTATGGTGGCGGCTACCAAGCTGGCGGATGATGATGAAGTTGTAAAGGTAGATGTGCTCTACGACCAGTCTTATCTGGCTATGTTCACCCATAAGGGGTACCTGCTCAAGATAGATGCCATAGAAGTGCCCATGAAGAAGAAGGCGGCTGTCGGCGTAAGGGGTATGAAGCTTGAAAAGGACGACTATATAGAGATGGTCACAGTGGGAAGTGCCCATAATGAAAGGAATTTAGTGGAGTTCCACGAAAAGAAGATAGACCTTGCCCTTATCAGGGCCCAGAAGCGTGACGCAAAGGGGACAAAACTCAAATGATGCGAGTTATAGCGGGAAGTGCCCGTTCATTACAGTTAAAAGCTCCAGAGGGAGATAATACCAGACCCACCACAGACAGGGTTAAAGAGACTCTCTTTAACGTACTGCAGGCGGATGTACCTGACTGCGTATTCGTGGATCTGTTCTCCGGCAGCGGGGCTATAGGTATAGAGGCGTTGAGCCGCGGGGCTAAGAAGGCATATTTCTTTGAGACTGATAAAAATGCCATTGCCTGTATAGAAGCAAACTTAAAACATACAAAACTGTTTGATAAGGCGTTTGTTTTCAGGCAGGATGCAGCGGCGGCGCTTAACTACGGTGTAAGGGAAGTGGCTGACATAGTATTTGTGGATGCACCATACGGTCAGGGCTTTGATGAGCAGGTGCTCATTTCTGCTCAGCGCAGCAAGGCTGTGGGAGAGGATACTATAATAATAATCGAAGAAAAACGGGAACGTGAACTGGAAGATATAGCTTCACCACTCGGATTTGACATCTTCAAAGAAAAAGTTTATAAAACTAATAAGCATATCTTTCTTAGGAGAAAATAATATGAAACATGCAATATATCCCGGCAGCTTTGATCCGTTGACTTTGGGACATCTGGACGTTATAGAGCGTGCGGCCCAGATGTTTGATACGCTTACGGTATCCGTACTGAATAATAAAGCTAAATCTCCATTGTTTTCCATAGAGGAACGAGTTAAAATATTGCAGGAAGCGACGTCACATCTTAAGAATGTGCAGGTCGATTCTTTCAGCGGACTGGTGATAGATTATTGTCACGAAAAGGGAGTACATGTCGTGATAAGAGGACTGAGGGCTATCACCGATTTTGAGTATGAGCTTCAGATGGCTCAGACCAACAGTAAGCTTTCACATGGGGATGTGGATACGGTATTCCTTACCACCAGCCTTGAGTATGCCTACCTCAGTTCATCAGGTGTAAAAGAAATCGCAAGTTTCGGCGGGGATATAAGCCAGTGTGTGCCGGAATTTCTGGTAAAACCGATATATGACAAATTTAAGGAACGTAAATAGTTTTTCGAAGGGAGAGAAAAATGGACAGGGTCAACAGCAAGCTTGAGAGCATCATTGAACAGATGGAACAGCTTATTGAGCAGAGCAAGCCGGTATTTCTTAGCAGCACCAATATCTCGGTTGACAGGGAAAGGCTTGAGGATCTGGTCAAGCAGTTTAAGAACAATCTGCCCGAAGAAATCGATAAATACAGAAGACTGTTGTCCAATGCAGATATAGTCGAACAGGATGCAAGAGATAAAGCAGACAAACTGATCGCAGCTGTTCATCAGCAGGCCAGTGAGCTTATAAGTGAATCCGAGATAACCAGCCGTGCAAACAAGCAGGCAGACGATATAGTGGCGGCTGCAGGCGCGGAAGCCGACCGTATACTTACACAGGCACGTTTTGAAGCTGACGGATATCTGGCATCAGCGCAGGCTTATCTCAATGATATGCTGATCAATCTGAATAACATCATAGTAGACTGTCTGGACAGCACAACACGCAATACAAACAGGTTCCTGGATTCCCTCAGTGTTGTTAACCAGACTGTTCAGGATAATCTGGCTGAGCTGAATGCACAGCCGGAAATGCCGCCCCAGGAGGAAATGCCCCCGGTGATGACAGAGGCTGAGCCCCCCAGTATATTTGACAACCCTGAAGATGGGAGTATGCAGTGACGCAGCGTATACTTAAAGGCAGTTACGGCTATATAAAAGCCCAGGGAAAGCGGGAGTGGATAAAGACGCTCCTGCTTTTTTGCATATCTCTGGGAATGCTGGTATTGGGCATGGTCATTACCAAAAGCAGGAATCCGGACATAACATGGGGGAAGAGCCGGAATAATCTTCTGACTGTTGCAGCGGTACTTGGCATACTGCCGGCGGCAAGGTTCATGATATCCGCCATTATGTTTGAAAAAGCAAAGAAATTCTGCTGTCCAAGGGAGCTTTATGAAAAGGTTAAGGAAGTCTGCAGGGCGTCTGCGGGATTTGATCTTTTCCTTACGGCATATAAAGAGGAATACCCCTTATACAGCTGTGTATGTACCGAAAATGAGGTGCTTGGCCTTATGGCGGGGGACGAAAAGAAAGCCGGACGCGGAGAAGAGCATATTAAGAATATATTAAAGACCGAATCTAAAGGAAATGTAAGCGTCAAACTTTTTACTGATGAAAAGGCATTCCTGGAGAGGATAAGCCGGACCCCCGAAGCCGGTGAAAAGAGTGATGAGCTGCTGATAACCATCTGTCAGATATCTATTTGATCATGCAGGAAGTTATTGTTGAAAAAAAACAGTCGGGACAGCGTCTGGACAAATATCTGAAAAAGTATCTTCCGGCGGCGGGAAGCGGCTTTATTTATAAGATGCTGAGGAAAAAGAACATCACCCTGAATGCCGTTAAGAGTGACGGCAGCGACATACTTGCAGAAGGTGATGTGATAAGGTTCTATTTCTCGGACGAAACTTTTGCCAAGATGAAGGGAACCGGTGTTTTGGCTGCGGACATACCTGCCTGGGCGGGAGAGGAGCCTGAGATTGTCTATGAAGATGAAGATATACTGATCATGGATAAACCTGCCGGACTCTTAAGCCAGTCTGATAAGAGCGGCAAGAGATCGGCTAATGACTGGCTGCTGTACCATTGCAGGGAAAAGGGATCTATAAATGAGGGCTTTAGGCCGTCGGTATGTAACAGGCTGGATACCAATACATCCGGACTTCTGATGTGTGCAAAGACATATGCCGGCAGCCGTTTCCTTTCGGATATCATAAAGGATCACAGCTTAAGAAAGTTCTATATGGCCCTGGCAGAGGGACGGATGGAGGGCAGCGCAGTCCTTGAGGGCATATGGCATAAGGATGAAAAAAACAATAAGGTCCGTATTACTGCTATTACAGCGCCGGCAGACGAAAAGCCTGAAGGATATGTAAAGACGGCATATCGTGTTGTTGAAAAAAGAGACAGTTACACACTGCTGGAGGTTGAACTCTTTACGGGAAAATCGCATCAGATAAGAGCACATCTGGCATCCATAGGGCATCCCCTTGCGGGAGATATTAAGTATGGCGGACATCCTTATAAAGGTAAGAGTACGCAGTATCTTAAAGCATATAAGCTGGTATTCCCAAAGATAACGGGCGGCTTTGAACGGCTGTCGGGCAAAGAATTTATTGCTAAATGGGAACAGTGACATTATAATTATCACATTGAATTTCAGGAGACCGATATAATGAAATACAGGCGCTCATACAGGTTATTAACAATCGCATTAAGTCTTGTTATGCAGGTAAATGCAAGCCTGCCTTCTTTTGCTGAAGAGCCGGAAGAACCCGACTACGGAAGCGGCATATCTTACGAGGCGGATGATGAGGATGAGGAGGAATACTCCGGTTATTTTGAGATACCCGGAAAGGGCGAGGTGAGCCTTGTAGATAATGATATCAGTCTGATAAAGATCGATAATGATCTGGTTGATGATCCCGATGTTGATATAGCCGAGGCAGAGATACTTTCTCTTGGGGAGCCGTCAGAGGAGCCGGTTGAGCTTGCGTCGGCTTTTCCCTTCGCATATACGCAGAGCGATGAGATCAGAGCTTACTTTACGGAAAAATATCCTGTTAACAGGAATCAGAATCCGTACGGCAGCTGCTGGGCACATTCGGCAATGGCATTGACAGAGTTTTATATGATAAATCACGGCCTGGTGGATACGGGAGTCGATACGGATCTTTCAGAACTGCATATGGCATATTACTGTTATTATCAGGGAACGCCTTCAATAGCAGGTGATACCGGGGATAAGGTCAGCTTTGACGGTACCGGCGGCATTTTGAATGCCGGCGGCAACCTTGACTTTGCTTCACAGACCCTGATAAACGGACGAGGCGCGGTATCAGAGAACGAAGCACCTTACACCTTTGCGGATAATATGAATAACGGCAGCTATGCGCCGCTTGGCATAGAATATGATTCCGTGGCACGTTTGAGAAATGCCAGGGAGATCAATATAGAGAACAGATCACTGATAAAGCAGTGCATATCTGAAAACGGCATAGTGGGAGTATCGATCTATGCAATGGACAGCTGCTATAATGATGAGCATAACTGCTATTACGGTGCAACGCATGTGAATACTAACCATGCCATAACGCTTGTGGGCTGGGATGATTCTTTCCCGAAGGAGTATTTTAATGCCTCCGGATCATCTGTTCCGCAGGAAGACGGAGCATGGCTGGTAAGGAACAGCTGGAATAACGGCAGTGACTGCCTGAGTTATTATAATTACTTTTGGTTATCCTATGAGGACAGCAGTCTGACGCAGCCTAACGGCAGTACGCAGAAATCCGCGTGGACTTTTGATATAGCCCTTCCGGAGGAACTGCCTGCGAATAATTATTTCTATACTTCACAGATCCATTCAAAAAGTTATATCTTAAAGCCTTATTGCGCGAATATCTATACTGCATGCAGCGGGGCTGCTTTTGAAGATATTAAGGCGGTCAGTTTTGATGCCCTGGGCCTGGAAGGTGACGGAACGGATTATGAGATAAGCATATATACCCACGTTAATCCGTCTAAAGGACCTGCATCCGGCAGGAAGGTCAAGAAAGCCACGACTACCGGAACCCTGTATCTTGACGGCAAGTATACCATAGACCTTAATGAGAGTGTTACTGTAAGGAAGGGTGAAAGTTTTGCGGTGGTTATCAGGCGTTCTGATGATAAGACCATCTGTTATGAAAGGGCATACTCCAGGAGCAACGGTATCAAATACACCGTGGGCTGCAAAAAGGGGCAGAGCTTTTACTCGGCAGACGGTCTGACATGGACTGATGTTGTGGGATCATCTTCCACTAACACCAGGAGCAACTTTGTTATAAATGCACTGACCTCCGATCATGAAGGAGACGATCCGATACTAAATGATACACTTTCGGCTTTTGATCCCGCACCTGACATGAACAGTGATGTCCTTTATCTTGTGAAGGGACAGAAATTTGATCTGGATCCTTCCGAAGGCTGGACCAGTGGAGACAAAAAGATCGCAAATATAAACAAGTCAGGACAGCTGACGGCAAAAAAAGCAGGAAAGACCATCATAAGCGGTAACGGTAAAGAGTATGATGTGTATGTCAGCAAGCCCGGATTTTTGAAAAAGAACGTAACCCTGGTATCGGGAGAGAGATTTGATATTGAGGGGAACATTACGGTTGCGGTTGACGGAGTTGATATAAAGGATGCATATCCGATATACTATTACAGTCTGCAGCCCTCTGTTGTGAAGGTAGTAGGAACGCAGGCTTATGGCCTTTCTGCCGGAAGTGCTACGGTATGCGCGGTTATCGGTGCAAAAACATTCAAGTTTAATATAAAGGTTACCGAGAACAGGAAAGATGTTAAGATAAGCAAAGCAGATGATACTATCGTATTATCACCGCTGCAGAGCTTTAAAGCTGAACTTAAGGGGTACTCTTTTAAAGATGCGGTATGGAGCTCTGATATGGGAATGAGTGAGTGTAAGTCTGCCGGAGGGTTTGCCGATCCGGTTGTACATATCTCGTCAAAAGGAAAGATCACTGCTATAGGCACCGGAACGACACACCTGACGTGTAATAACGGCGTCAAGCTTCAGATAAGCGTGCCTGAGCCGGTAACACGTGATATATATCTTAATACCGGGGCAAAGAAGAAGATAAAGATTAACGGTGTAAAGAATCAGGATGCGGACTGGTCATACGATGATAAGAGCGGAGTTGTATCGGTCAGCAACAAAGGCTCTGTTAATGCGTTATCTGCAGGAAGCGTAAGCATGAATATCCATTATGCGTCTGTAGATGCCGAAGGCGCTGGTTTTGATTTCAAGGTAAATGTATTTGTTGAGGATCCCGCAATAAAAGAGGCTGGCGGACTTAAGCAGAACAGTGCATATGCCTATACGCTTACGATAAATGCGGGTGAATACTTTGATATAGAATATCTGGACGGAAGCGGCCATGCTATGTATCAGCAGCCTGTATATAAGAGTACAAAACCCCTTTGTGCTTTTGCTGATGAGTACGGAACGATATTTGCGAATAAAGCCGGAGATACTACGATAAGCACCAAGATAAACGGCAAGGTGCTCAAGATTAAGGTGAAGGTAACCGGGACTCAATGATGAAAAGGAAGCTTGGATACAGAATCAGCTGTGCCCTTGTATTGACATCTTTAATGATGCTTGCGGGCTGCGGATCCGGATATGAACAGGCGGACGTTAACCTTGGCAGTCTGACCATATTAAAGGACGGCAGTGTCGACGCTGTACTTATAGATGATTTTTCGGATGGTAAATACAATGAGAGCGAGCTGGCGGAATATATAAATAAAGAACTGCTCAATTATAATGCGTCGCATGGTGTGGAGAGCATCAATATGAAGAACCATACACGCAGGGATGAGAGCATGGTGGTGGAGCTGCATTTTACCACCGTAAAAGATTATGATGAATATATGCCGTATAAACTCTTTACAGGAACGGTGCAGGAGGCTTATGATAAGGGATATGATTTCGACTGCGCCCTGTCATTTGCACAGCAGCCGGAACATGTTATAGGCAAAAATGATCTGATGAACATGGCGGATAAAAAGATCCTTATATTTACGGGGCACGGAAGGATAAGCTTACCGTCAAAGATCAAGTATTATACCCAGAGTATGAAGCAGACTTCTGACAGATCGGTTGAGGCTTCAGAGGACGGGACTTATATAATAATATATTGATACAGGAGGAATATCATGGAAAAGACACTTGACAAGATCAAAAACCTTTGTAAGGGCAGGGGCTTTATATATCCCGGTTCGGAGATATACGGAGGCCTTGCAAATACCTGGGATTACGGTAATCTGGGTGTAGAACTTAAGAATAACGTAAAGCGTGCATGGTGGCAGAAATTCGTACAGGAAAATCCGTATAACGTCGGCGTTGACTGTGCGATCCTTATGAATCCCCAGACCTGGGTAGCCAGCGGGCATCTGGGAAGCTTCTCCGATCCTCTTATGGATTGCAAGGAATGTCATGAGCGTTTCCGTGCAGATAAAGTTATAGATGACTGGGCACATGAAAACGGTGTGACTTTAGAGAGCAGTGTTGACGGATGGAGCGGTGAGAAGATGATGGACTTCATCAAGGAAAAGAGCATTCCCTGCCCCAACTGCGGAAAGCATAACTTTACCGATATCAGGCAGTTTAACCTGATGTTCAAGACTTTCCAGGGCGTTACAGAGGATGCATCGGCAACCGTTTATCTGCGTCCTGAGACAGCACAGGGTATATTTGTAAACTTCAAGAACGTACAGCGTACTTCCAGAAGAAAGATACCTTTCGGTATCGGCCAGATCGGAAAGAGCTTCCGCAATGAGATAACTCCCGGTAACTTCACTTTCCGTACCAGAGAGTTTGAGCAGATGGAGCTTGAGTTCTTCTGCGAGCCCGGTACAGACCTTGAATGGTATGAGTATTGGAAGAAGTTCTGCAAAGACTGGCTGCTTTCGCTGGGCATGAAGGAAGAAGAGCTGCGTTTCCGTGAGCATGATCCCGAGGAACTGGCTTTCTATTCAAAGGGCACACAGGATATTGAGTATCTTTTCCCGACCATCGGCTGGGGTGAGCTCTGGGGTATAGCAGACCGTACCGATTACGACCTGACCCAGCATCAGAACGTATCCAAGCAGGATATGACATACTTTGATGAAGGAAAGAACGAGAAGTACATACCTTATGTTATCGAGCCTTCACTGGGGGCTGACCGTATGGTGCTGGCATTCCTTTGTGCAGCATACGATGAGGAGAACCTGGGAACTGAGGAAGAGCCCGATATCCGTACGGTACTTCATTTCCATCCTGCCATTGCACCGGTAAAGATCGGTGTGCTGCCTCTTTCAAAGAAGCTTAACGAGGGCGCCGAGAAGATATTCAATCAGCTCTCAAAGAAGTATTACTGTGAGTTTGACGACAGGGGAGCCATCGGAAAGAGATACCGCCGCCAGGATGAGATCGGTACTCCTTTCTGCATTACCTATGACTTTGACTCCGAAGAAGATCACAAGGTAACCGTACGTTTCCGTGACTCCATGGAGCAGGAAAGAGTTGCAATAGACGAGCTTGAGGCATTTTTCGCTGATAAGTTCACATTCTGAAAGACTATTCTGAAAAGATCCTTTGCCCGACCCGGCAAAGGATCTTTTTTACAAAGGAGAAAGCGATGCTTCACCCCAGGTATACCGAACTTAATAAGAGCTATGAGAAGCTGATAAAAAGGAAAAATAAGATCGACAGCCGTTTTTATAACGGGATATATGAAAGATATATCTATCCGGTGCTTACGGCAAAACATGCGCCGCTCATTTGGAGATACGATCTGAATCCCGAGACAAACCCGCACTTCATGGAAAGACTGGGGATAAACAGTACTTTTAATTCGGGGGCTATTTATCTGAATGGTAAGTATTATCTAGTGGCGCGTGTAGAAGGTGCCGACCGTAAATCTTTCTTTGCTGTGGCGGAATCGGATTCGCCTGTAGACGGCTTCCGGTTCCGGGATGAGCCGGTTGTGATACCGGATACATGCCCTGAGGAGACAAATGTTTACGACATGCGTCTTACATTGCATGAAGACGGATGGATCTACGGTGTGTTCTGTTCTGAGAGCAAAGACAGGGGCGTTAAAGACCTGTCTGCTGCGGTTGCCGCAGCGGGTATCGTGCGGACCAGGGATCTTGAAAAATGGGAACGCCTGGATAATCTTAAAACGTTAAAGTCACCCCAGCAGAGAAATGTCATGCTTCATCCGGAGTTTGTTGACGGCAAATATGCATTCTATACAAGACCGATGGATGATTTTATCAATACGGGAAGCGGCGGGGGCATTGGTTTCGGGACCTGTGACGATATTAAACACGCTGTCATCAATGAAGAAAAGATGACCAGCGAGAGACGTTATCATACCATTACAGAATCCAAGAACGGTGCGGGGGCCATACCCATCAAAGGCAGGAAGGGCTGGCTTCATGTAGCCCACGGCGTAAGGAATACCGCTGCCGGCCTGCGTTATGTACTGTATTGCTTTGCTACGGATCTTAAGGATCCTTCCAGAGTTATAGCACAGCCCGGAGGCATGTTTATGGGACCGCTTGGCGGGGAGCGTGTCGGTGACGTATCGAATGTGCTTTTTACAAACGGCGCTATTGTCAATGAGGCAAATGAGGTGTATATTTATTATGCGTCCTCGGATACGAGGCTGCATGTTGCGAAGACGACCGTGGAAAAACTGGAAGACTATATCTTCAATACACCCGAAGATCCTCTGCGCAGTGCAGACTGCGTGCAGCAGAGACTGGATCTTATAAGGAAAAATAAGGAATTTCTTTCGGCTCAGTGAACAGAATAAGGAGATGCTATGAATAAACAGGTGACAATGAAGGATATTGCCACCCAACTGGGGGTTAGCATAGTGACGGTATCAAAAGCCCTTGCCGGAAAGGAAGGCATGAGTGACGAGCTCAGGGCAAAGATACTGAAAAAGGCAAAGGAACTCGGATACAAGCCTGCGCCTAAGAAGAATGCAGCAAAAGGAGCGGAAGTGAAGGTCGCGATACTTATCGCGGAGCGTTTTGTTTCTGAAAGATCCTTTTATGCAAAAATCTATCAGAAGATGGCCATGGAGCTTTCTGCCCGCGGCTTTATAGGGATACTTGAGATAGTACGCCGTGAGAGCGAAGAGGGAGGCATACTTCCTGTTTCGATAATAAATAACGTAGCACAGCAATGTGTGATGATAGGCGAGATGAGGCCGTCATATATCGAAAAGGTCATGGCTACGGGCGTCAAGCTGATTTTCTTTGATTTCACCAATGAGGAATATGATGTGGATTCCATCACCGGAGACAATATCAACGGTGCTTATTCACTTACCCGGTATCTGGTGCACAAAGGCTACAGAAGAATAGCTTTTGTGGGAAGTTATAAGGCTACCCGTTCGATACTTGACAGGCTTATGGGATATCTGAAATACCATATGACCAAAGATATAGAGATAACCAGCCGGTGGATACTGCCTGATCGTGATAAAAACGGTTATCTTATTGACCAGCATCTGCCGGTGGATATGCCTGAAGCTTTCATGTGCAGCAGTGATGAGACGGCATACAGGCTGATAAGCAATCTGCAGAAATACGGCTACAAAGTCCCTGAAAATATTGCGGTGACCGGGTATGATGATTATGCTGAACATAAGGTGGAAGGGGTAGAACTGACCACCTGGCATGTGAATGTCGATGAGATGATAAGCATCTGCCTGACCATAATAAGCAAGCGTGCCGAAGATCCGAATTACCGCCACGGCAATGTGAGCGTAAACGGATGTCTTATAGAGAGAAACAGCACAAGATAAGTGCAAATGCAGGTTGACAGAACATAACGGCTATGATAGAATATCGACTGTTGTGTGATTAACCGTGTCTGAGAGGCGGGAAACTCCGACCCTCATCCCGGATACGGCCGAATAATAATAAGGAGGACAATTAAATGATCTCAGCAGAGAAGAAGCAGGCAATCATGCAGGAGTATGCACGTTCAGAGGGAGACACCGGATCACCTGAGGTACAGGTAGCGGTTCTCAGTGCAAGAATAGAGGAGCTTACAGCTCATCTTAAGGATCATCCTCTTGATCACCACTCACGCCGTGGTATGTATATGCTCATCGGTAAGCGTCGTGGTCTCCTGAATTACCTGATGGAGAAGGATATTGAGAGATATCGTGCACTGATCGATAAGCTCGGCCTTCGTAAGTAATCAAAAAAAGAATAACGGATACGGAACGCTAAAGCTCCGTGTCCGTTTTATCTTTTAAAACCGGGAAGGAAACAGCCGGCGAGATCACTGAAGAGTGCTCAAAAGCTTTTGAACATTGTTCAGTGTTTTCGAGGCGATCCTCTCCCGGGAGCAACTAAAACCCGGTCACAAGACCAGTTATTTGGCTCGACAGAGCCGGAAAGAGAGGAATCATGTACAAGACTTACAGTATTGAAGTTGGCGGCAGAACACTTTCCGTTGATATAGGAAGAGTATCAGCTCAGGCCAACGGTGCAGCTTTCATGCACTACGGAGACACTACGGTACTGGCTACAGCTACCGCATCGGAAAAGCCCAGGGATGGTATCGATTTCTTCCCCCTTTCTGTTGAATATGAGGAGAAGATGTATGCAGTAGGAAAGATCCCCGGAGGCTTCAATAAGAGAGAAGGCAAGGCATCAGAGAACGCAGTGCTCACCAGCCGCGTTATCGACAGACCTATGCGTCCCTTATTCCCCAAGGATTACAGAAATGATGTTACACTTGATAACCTGGTTATGAGTGTTGATCCCGCCTGCCGTCCCGAGCTTGTGGCTATGCTGGGCAGTGCGATCGCAACCTGCATTTCCGATATACCTTTTGACGGCCCCTGTGCAATGACACAGATGGGTATGATAAACGGCGAACTCATCATCAACCCTACCCAGGAGCAGTGGGCAGCCGGTGATCTTAAGCTTACCGTTGCATCTACAGCACAGAAGGTCATCATGATCGAGGCAGGTGCAAATGAGATCCCCGAGTCCAAGATGCTCGAGGCTATCTACACCGCTCATGATGTAAACCAGAAGATCATCAACTGGATCAACGAGATCGTTGCAGAGGTTGGTAAGCCTAAGCATGAGTATGTAAGCTGCGCAGTTCCCCAGGAGCTGTTTGATAAGATGAAAGAGATCGTTCCTCCCGCAGAGATGGAGACCGCAGTATTCACCGATGAGAAGCAGGTTCGTGAGGAGAACATCTCCAATATCCAGAAGCGTCTCGAAGAGGCTTTTGCAGATAACGAAGAATGGCTGGCTATCCTTGGTGAGGCTCTTTATCAGTACGAGAAGAAGACCGTTCGTAAGATGATCCTTAAAGATCACAAGCGTCCCGACGGCCGTGAGATCACCCAGATCAGAAAGCTTGCAGCAGAGGTTGATATAATCCCCCGTGTTCACGGCTCAGCTATGTTCACCCGCGGACAGACCCAGATCTGCAACGTTTGTACCCTTGCACCTCTTTCAGAGGCTCAGAAGGTTGACGGCCTTGATGATAACGTAAAGGCTAAGAGATACATCCATCACTATAACTTCCCTTCATACTCCGTTGGTGAGACCAAGGTAAGCCGCGGACCCGGAAGACGTGAGATAGGACACGGCGCACTTGCTGAGCGAGCACTGCTTCCTGTTATCCCCAGTGAGGAAGAGTTCCCTTATGCTATCCGTACAGTAAGTGAGACCTTTGAGTCCAACGGTTCTACTTCAATGGCAAGTACCTGTGCATCCTGTATGTCACTTATGGCTGCAGGCGTTCCCATCAAGAAGATGGTAGCAGGTATCTCCTGCGGTCTGGTAACAGGCGAGACCGATGATGATTTCGTTCTGCTTACCGATATCCAGGGCCTTGAGGACTTCTTCGGAGATATGGACTTCAAGGTTACCGGCACCAAGGACGGTATCACAGCTATCCAGATGGATATCAAGATCCACGGTCTGACCAGACCTATCGTAGAGGGCGCTATCGCACGCTGCCGTGATGCAAGACTCTTCATCATGGAGAACTGCATGAAGCCGGCTATCGCAGCACCCAGAGCTACCGTTAATGAGTATGCTCCCAAGATCATCCAGATCACCATCGATCCCGATAAGATCGGTGAGGTTGTGGGACAGAGAGGAAAGACCATCAACGAGATCATCGCACGTACCGGTGTTAAGGTTGACATTACCGATGACGGTGCAGTCAGCGTATGCGGTACCGATCCCAAGGCTATGGATGATGCTGTTAAGATGATCCAGACCATCGTTACCGAGTTCGAAGAAGGACAGATCTTCACCGGTAAGGTAGTAAGCATCAAGGACTTTGGTGCGTTCGTAGAGTTTGCTCCCGGCAAGGAAGGCATGGTACATATATCACGTATTGCCAACCGCAGGATCGACAAGGTTGAGGATGTTCTCTCCATCGGAGATGAGGTTAAGGTCATCTGCCTTGGCAAGGATCCCAAGAACCCCGGCAGATATACATTCTCAATGAAGGATGTGGAGCAGTAATCTTAAGGAGGGGCCCGCGCGAAGCGAGGGCTGGTCTCAAGGGGTACCGGCGAAGCCGGTGGATACCTTGAGACGTAAAGATGCCTTAAGATATTCGCAAGGGGGGGGACCCATGAACATGGGGGGATTCCTTAAGATGTACAGGCTTAGATATGTAGATAAAAAAGTAGTTGAAAATTATCCTGCCTTATGATATTCTAGGCAGGTATTAGCGCAAAAGTTAAAGACAATCCAGGAGGAAGTAATAATGATTTCTGCAGGTGATTTCAGAAACGGCATGACTATCGAGCTTGATAACAGCGTATATCAGATAGTTGAGTTTCAGCACGTAAAACCCGGCAAGGGCGCAGCTTTTGTCAGGACAAAGCTTAAGGATATCAAGAACGGCGGCGTGGTAGAGCGTACCTTCAGACCTACCGAGAAATGCCCCCAGGCACGTATCGACAGGAAGGAGATGCAGTATCTCTATTCAGACGGAGATCTGTTCAACTTCATGGATACCGAGAACTATGAGCAGGTAGCCCTCAATTCAGAGACAGTTGGCGATGCTCTTAAGTTCGTTAAGGAAAATGAGATGGTTAAGGTCTGCTCACACAACGGCAATGTATTTGCTATAGAGCCTCCTCTGTTTGTAGAGCTTGAGGTTACCGATACAGAGCCCGGCTTCAAGGGTGATACTGCTACAGGTGCATCCAAGCCTGCTACAGTTGAGACCGGTGCTCAGGTTTCCGTACCTCTCTTTGTAGAGATCGGTGAGAAGATCAAGATCGATACCAGAACCGGAGAGTACTTAAGCCGCGTATAATCCTTAACAGCGCCTTATAAAGCGCCGGAAGGATATTTATCAAAAACTTGTAAGACAACCGGACTGCATATGCAGTCTGTGTTGTCTTTTTTATTTCATAAATTTCGGAGGATAATAAAATGGAGATTAAAGAATTTTCGGAAAAGGTCAAAAAAGCCCTGGAGGAATACTATGGCGGAGATAAAAAGATTGAGATCAGGGAGATCAGGAAGATCAACGGCATTATCCGTACAGGAATATGTGTTACAGACCCTGACAAAAACATAACACCTACTTTATATATTGAGGATCATCTGAAGCTTTATAACGAAGGAGTTCCCTTCGGCCGGCTTATTGCTGAGATGATAAAGGCTATAGACAGCGATAAGCTGGGAGGAGGCTTTAATACGGAGAGTTTCGTATATTGGGAAGAAGCCAGGAAGCGGATAGCATACAGACTGATAAATATGCAGAAGAATACGGAGCTGCTTAAGGAAGTACCGTATATCCGATTTCTTGATATGGCTGTTGTTTTTTATTATCTGCTGGGAGATGAAGAGTTCGGCAATGCTTCGATACTTATCTACAATAAGCATATGGAATGCTGGAATGTGACTACGGAAGATCTTTACGATCAGGCAAAGGAAAATACCTGCAGGCTGCTTCCTGCCGGCATAGAGAGCTTATCGCAGCTTATGAAGAATGTATTGAAAGCAAACATCAGAAAGAAGGCGGAGGAAAGCGGTTTATGCCGGGATGATGAAAGTATAGAAGATATTGCTGATTCGATGATGGAACAGATGACCGGAGGCGGTGATACATCACCGTTATTTGTACTGACCAATAACATCAATTATTACGGAGCGGCCTGTCTGCTGTACGAAGGCGTGCTGAAAGAGTTTGCGGATACCCTGGAGACTGACCTGTATATACTGCCTTCATCCGTGCATGAGATCATCCTGCTTCCGGATCTGGGATATGAGGATGCGGGCTTTCTAAAGACGATGGTGAGTGAGGTGAATGACACGCAGCTGTCGCCGGATGAGGTGCTGTCCGACACGATATATCATTATGACAGAAATACGGAAGATGTACGCATTGTAAGTATTTCCGGCATGGAGGAGACGGCATAAAAACTGGACAAGGGGTGCTTTTTGTGGTAATATACTACGGATGCACCCGTAGTCTAATGGATAGAATGATGGCCTCCGACGCCGTTGATGCAGGTTCGATCCCTGCCGGGTGCGCTGTTTTTATGGAGAAAAGATATGGATAACAATAATAAAGATATTCAGAACAGCGGTGCAGGAACGGGACCCGAAAGCGCGATGCCGCCTCTTCCCGAATATGAGGAGGGCAGCCTTTCAGCCAGCAAAGCTGATATAATGGAACAGGTGAACAGGGAAATATCCGGTGAGGAAGCTTCCAAGCCTGCATATGCTCACAGGGCAGACCTGATGAGAAATGCATTCTATATGGATGATATAATCTCAGTGGAAGATGACGAAAAGCCCGAAAGAGAAGACAGCTCGGAGGAAATATCTGAGCTGCTGGATAATAAAGGTAATAAGAAGCAGGGCAAAGGACTCAGGGCGTGGATAGAATCACACAGAGCTGCCTGCCTTGCAGTGGGGCTCTTTACCATACTTCTGGTGGGAGTATTACTGGCGGTCTGGCTGCATTCCCGCAATTCCGAGATCGGACCCAAAGGTACTGCGGTATCCCTTGATAATGCTTCGGCTAACGGAGCTGCTTCCGCCAATCAGGCAGAAGCCGAACAGGACACTCTTATACTTAATGAGGAAGCGGACCTTAATGAGCTTATAAAGAAATACTTTACTGCAAGGGAACAGGAAGACATCGATACCTATTCATCCCTCCGCAGTTATACTGACAGTCTTGAACAGGCAAAACTTGAAGCTAAAAGCGAGTATATTGAAGGCTACCGTAATATTAAGTGCTACACAAAGAAAGGGCCTTATGATAACTCATATATGGTATATGTTTCCTACGACCTGAAGCTTAAGGAATGGGATCAGACCGTACCGGCGCTTGAGACCCTGGTGGTATGCCGTGAGGAAGGGACCGAAGAGAATCCCGGTAAACTCTATGTATACAGCGGAAGCTTTGAAGATGACGTGGTTGAGTATATCCAGAAGGTAACGGCTCAGGATGATGTGGTAGATCTGTTTAAGAGAGTAGACAGTGAGTACCAGGAGATAATGGATGCCAATCCCGATTATGAAGAGTATATGGCATCGTTAAAGCAGCTTATAAGGGATGGAGTAGGTGTTCGCCTTGCGGCTGTGGCAGAAGACGATAAGCCTGAAGACGAGGATGAAGACACGGTATCTGAAAATGATGCGGATACAGATGACGGAGAAGAAGAACAGGGCAGCGTTAGCCAGCAGCAGGTTCAGCCTTCTTTGGAGTTTGAAGTGGAAGCTACGACCTATGTTAATGTACGTGCTTCGGACAGCGAACAGGCCGATAAGGTTGGCAGCGTCGGACCCGGGACAAGGCTTACATGCAAGGAACAGCTGGCAAACGGCTGGAGTCACGTAATATATGAAGGTAATGATGCTTATATCAAGTCTGAGTATCTTACGGTTGTGGGAGAAGAGCTTAAGGTCAAGGGAAAAGTAAACGTTATATCTACGGTCAACATCCGTGCAAAGGCAGATATCAATTCGGATCTTTTGGGTGTAGCTTACGCCGGAACGACCTATGATATGATCGAGGATGAAAAGGACGGCTGGACAGCCATAGTCTATAACGGCAAGCAGGCCTTCATAAAATCCGAGTATCTTGAGGTTCAGTAAAAGAAATATTACTGTTTAAGAAATGATTGTAAAAGCGGGCTTTCGGGTGATTCAAATATCTTCCCGGGAGTGCCGCTTTCTTCTATTATGCCGTTGGCCATGAAGATCACTTTATCGGAGGCATTCCTGGCAAAATCCATCTCATGTGTAACGACTATCATGGTATTGCCGGCGGTTTTAAGGTCCTTGATGACATGCAGGACTTCTTTTGTAAGCTCCGGATCAAGTGCACTTGTAGGCTCATCAAAGCAGAGTATACGCGGAGTGAGCATAAGGGCCCTTGCAATCGCCACGCGCTGCTGCTGGCCGCCTGAGAGCTCGCAGGGGTAGTTATCCTTCTTGTCGCCCAGTCCGATGCGGTCTAATAGCTCCATGGCACGTTTATCAAGGGACGCGGTGATCTTATTCCTGCTTTTTGAAAAATCCGGATTTTCTTCCTTTGCTTTTAATATGGCGGCAAGAGTAAGATTCTTAAGTACGGAATATTGGGGAAAAAGATTAAAGGACTGGAACACAAGTCCGAAGCTTGTGCGGTTGTGCCTTATGGCTTTGGGAGATGACAAGGAAGGATCGGCAGCATCAAAAACAGCCTTGCCGTCTACGCTTATACTGCCTCCGTCTGCAGTCTCAAGGAAATTGAGGCAGCGAAGGAGAGTGGTCTTGCCGCTTCCGGAAGAGCCGATTATGGAGAGTACTTCGCCGCTCTCCATTTCAAAATTGATACCTTTTAATACCCTGGTATCCCCGAAAGATTTGGTCAGATCTTTTACTTCCAATAATGCCATATGCTTATCTCCAGTATCTTGAAAGTCGTTTTTCGATAATGCCAAACAAAAGCGTTACAAGTGCGCTGAAGGCCAGATAGAAAGCGCCGGTGTAGAACAGTGGCCATATAATGAACTGAAGGCGCAGTATTTCACTGGCTGCAAAATAGATCTCCACAACAGATACGGTCCGGGCCAGGGCAGTATCCTTTACAAGCGTAACGACTTCGTTGCTCATAGGGGCTACGATATTTCTTATTACCTGCAGGAGTATTACTTTAAAGAAAGCCTGGCTGCGGCTCATACCCAGAACCTCGCAGGCCTCATACTGGCCCTTGGGGATGTTTTCGATACCTCCGCGGAATATCTCTGCAAAATAGCAGGCGTAATTGATAACAAAAGCAAAAAGCGCGCCGCAGAAATATGAAAGAGGCACATTCTGATGGAATATCTCCCATTTGGTAAGTGGGTTGTTGAATACGATACCGGGCAGATAAACGACTATCATGAGCTGCAGGAGCAGCGGGGTACCGCGTATGATATAGATAAATGCCCGCATCAGGAAACGCAGCGGTTTAAAGCGCACACGTGAGATGCAGGCAAAGATAAGCCCTAAAGGTATGGCAAAGAGCAGGGTCAGAAAAAACAGTGCCAGTGTCGTTCCGAATCCTGATGCCAGTTTTCCTGTTACGGAAATAAAATTCTCCAAACCCTGCTCCTTAAGTGTTATTTATTAACAGCCTGCTCGTAGAGCTCTGTCATGTCATATTTTTCGGCTAAAGCAGCAAGGCTGCCGTCCTGTATCATTTCAGCGATCACTGAATTGGCCTTTTCGGTCATGTCTGAGCCTACGCGGAAACCGATAGCATATTCTTCATTGGCCAGTTCAATACCGTCAACTATCTGAAGAGCTGAGAAATCGCCGCTTCCGACGGAAGCTTTAGCCATGGTATAGTCGATGACTATGGCATCATAATTGCCTGCATTAAGTGCTACAAGTGCATCCTGCTGTGAATTGGAAGCGGTATAGCTTGCACTCTTTAAGATGTCGTCGTCTACGATGGCGCTTTCACCTGCAGAACCGCTCTCTGCGGAGAGCATGGCGGAAGCCAGGCTGTTCTTATCGGTATAAGTGCCTGCATTGGCACTGTTGATGACTACGCACTGCTTGTTGAGCAGATAGGTGGTTGTAAAGTCCATATTTGCACGGCGCTCTTCGGTAACTGTAAGGCCATTCCAGATACAGTCAATGTTTTTTGATTTAAGCTCTGTTTCCTTCATATCCCAGTCTATAACCTGGAATTGGGGCTCAACTCCTAAACGTGAACAGACTTCCCCGGCAAACTCGGTATCAAAACCGACAAGCACGTGTTGAGCATTGTAATAGTTCATAGGCTCATAAATGGTTATGCCTATTACCATCTTTCCTTTGCTGGTGATGTAGTCATAATCGCTGTCTGTATGTGTGCCTTCGCCGGCGGTGGGAGCGGCGCTGCTTCCTTCACCGGATGTGCATGCGCTGAGAGCACATACTCCAAGCAGGGCAAGCGCAGTTAACAGTTTCTTTTTCATAATTCTTTCCTCCGTATAACTATTTGTGCAAGGTGATAAAATAATCCATCAGATTGGACTGGAGTATATAGTCGTGGATTATATCTTCACCGTACATCTCTTTGAATTCATCGATATTCTCGCTGGTATAGCCGTAATCGCCTGCAAGCTTCAGTATATCTTCTTCGCTTACGCTTATATTTTCTTTTGCGGCAATGGCATTATAGAGAGCTGCATGGCGCATGGATTCTACAGCTTCGACCATCATTTCCTGCTTGTAAGCTTCGATATCCTGGCCGTAATACATATTGATGATGCTTTCTGCACTCATCTGGTACTGCTGTGATGATTTGTCAATGGATTCCATGAGCTTATTATAATAGGACAGTATATCTTCATCGGAAACACTGCTGACATGGAAATCGGTATCGATAAAATCCCATATCTTAACGGAAAGCAGGTTCTTTTTAAAGTAATCCCTGAGCTCGGCTGCGGTTGTGAGCTGACCGCCGGTATAAGTATTTGCGATCTCGTCTGTAAGCTCGGGTATCTTGTTTGCGTTGATTATCTGATTCAGGGTTATCGAGAATACAGCAGGCTTACCTGCAAGATCGGTGCTGCTGTAATCTTCCGGGAAAGTAACATGCACATCCTTTGTCTCGCCCACCTTCATTCCGACGATACCCTCGGTAAAACCGTCGATATAAGCGCTGATACCGATAGTAAGCTGCTGGTCGTTTGCGGTGCCTCCGTCAAAAGCGACACCGTCCATGGTGCCTACGTAGTTGATGCTTACGGTATCGTACATCTCTGCGGTATCACGGCTTACTTCTTCAGGCTCAAGGAAGCTTACCAGAACGTTTTTTCTGATCTCGGCATCAACTTCACTGTTGTCAAAAGGAGTTTCATCATTAAAGTATTTCTCATTGCTGTAATTATGTACGTAGATCTCTTCGCCGTTGGTTCCGGTGAGCTTGAGCATTTTGCCTTCGGATTCCAAAGAGGCATAATCCAGATCTTCATTCTGGACAAGAGGTGTGATGGCAGGGATATTCTCGTAAAGTACCGAATTGTCGATATTTACAGGGGTGGTCTCTGTACCTGCGATCTGCTGATCTGCTGTAGATGCGGTGGGGTCTGAGTTTTCCTGTTTCTGCTTGATGGCTATGGCTATGACTATAGCGATTATTGCAACAGCAGCAAGTGCAAGCTCTACGATGATCTTGGTCTTGTTGGATGAAACTTTTTCATCTGAAGATGATGAACCGTCTTTTTCTGATCCCGGTTTTTTTATGTTTTCGGTATCCTGTTCTTTTTCTGCATCGTTTTCTCCTTCGGAGATTTCTTCATTTGTGTTTTCTTCGGAATCTACGGATGCCAGTTCCAGTTCCTGTTCTTTTTCGTTTTCGTTCTTGTTCATAATTCTTACCTCCAATAAGCTGTTATTGTATCACTAGCTTAACATAATCGCAAGTTTTTCTTGCGCTCAGACAGCTTATAGAGTAAAATATAAATTGATTTTTTAGGCGCTGGAGGTTCGTGAGATGGCAGACAGAAAGAGGATAGCTCTTTTATTGGGCCAGGCCGATGAATATTATCAGGAACGCTTCATTAAAGGTTTTCTGGCACAGGCATTTTCCCAGAATATGGATGTCTGTATTTTTTCAATGTATATCAAATATCAGGATACTCCGGCCAGGGAAATAGGTGACTCAAATATCTACCGTCTTGTTAATTATTCAAAATTCGATGCGGTAGTTCTCCTTTTGGATACAATTCAGACTCCGGGTGTTGCGGCTTCATTGGAAGAAGAGGTTAAGGAACGTTTTTCGGGGCCGGTACTTGTAGTTGATCTTGAGAGCAGGTACTTTAAGACTATATGGACGGACAGCTATACACCAGTGCGTAAGCTGATCGATCACCTCATAGAGGAGCATGGGTATACGGATATCGCATTTTTAACAGGTAAGAAGTGGCATACCCACTCAAAGAACAGGCTGCAGGCATATAAGGACTCTATGGAAGCCCATTCCTTAACTGTCAGGGCAGACCGTATCAAATACGGTGATTTCTGGTATACGAGCGGCGGTACTTATGCTGAGGAACTGATAAAGAAAAAGGATGATATGCCCCGGGCTATTGCCTGTGCAAATGACCAGATGGCTATCGGCCTGTGCAAGGTCCTGACCGAGAACGGCATCAGGATACCGGAAGATATAGCTGTAGTAGGCTTTGACAGCGTTGAGGAAGGGAGATTATCCCCTGCACCGCTTACTTCGGCTTACATACCGGCAGAGTCTACCGGAAAGCATGCTGCTAAGAGCATACTTGATCTTATCGAAGGAAGGGATATAAGCGATCCGGAAACGATAGTTGATATCTTTTGCGGTACAAGCTGCGGCTGTTCCGAAGATAAAGTAGTAAGTGAAAAGAGATTAAGAGACAGATGGGAGACTGAACTGTCTGAAGACGGGTTCTATTCACTTCATAATACCTTACAGGAAGACCTCTTAAAGCAGGCCGATCTGCACGGAACTCTTGATGTTATCTATGAACATGTATATCAGATAAAGGGCTTTGAGAGCTTCCATATCTGTCTGGCGGATCAGTGGATGACGCCGCAGTATCTTACCGAAGGCAGGCTTCTTGATCACGGGTATCCCGAACGTATGCTGCATGCACTTGTTGCATACGGAGAAAACAAAGAAGAAGATAAGATAAGCCTGCAGGAAGGCTTTGATACAGCTGAAATGCTGCCGGAACTGGACAGATATCACAGCAAACCCAGGGCTTATATCTTTACGCCGCTGTATTTTGAATCAAATTGCCTGGGATATGTGGCTATCAACTACGGTGATGAACCCAGATCATATGATGAGGCTTACCGTCTTTGGGTAATGGCGATAATGCGAGGCTTTGAGATCACCAGAAGGACTATCCTGGCTAAGGAAGGGATCTTCAAGGATATTCCCGAATCAAAGGAGCATGTTATAAGTCCCGAGGAAGAGGCCTGCATCGAGGAAGTAGGCAAAATACTTGATGAGAACAGGCTGAATTATTACTATCAGCCTATAGTAAGTGCTGTTGACGGCAGTATATATGCATTTGAAGCGCTCATGAGGGCGCGCAGCGAGATGAAGATATCCCCGCTGCAGATAATCAAATATGCAACTCATCTTAAGCGCCTTGCGGATGTTGAGAAAGCGACATTCTTAAACGTTCTGGGACGGATGGAAGCTAATGAAGAAGCATTCGAAGGGCGTCATATATTCATAAACAGCATACCGGGTACCAAGCTGGATGAGAGCGATTATAATAAGATAGAGGAAATGCTGTATAAGCGTAATAAACAGGCCGTTGTCGAACTGACGGAACAGGCGGAGCTTGATGACGAAGAGCTTAACAGGATGAAAAGGCGTTTTGCGAAACTTGGGATAGGAACCGCCGTAGATGATTACGGTACGGGGTATTCCAATGTATCAAACCTGCTCAGATACATGCCTAACTATGTTAAGGTAGACAGATCGCTCCTGTCGGGAATACAGGACAGTCCCCAGAAACAGCATTTCGTCAGGGAAATAGTTACATTCTCCCATGATAACGATATAAGGGTTTTGGCTGAAGGCGTTGAGACATCCGAAGAGTTAAGGACAGTTATAAATCTGGGATGTGACCTGATACAGGGTTATTACACCGGAAGGCCCAATCCCGAAGTACTTAAGTCTATTGATGAGCGCATTATAGAAGAAATTAAGCGTTATCATAAAGAAAGTCTTGAAGGCACCGGAAAACGTGAATATGTGACCGGAAAGACCGGACGGTTCTCTGTTGCGGCGCTTGTTAAGGAAGGATACAGCAGCCTTATCACAAAGGGCGGAGAGGTTACATACAGGGATTTCGTATTAAGCGGAACTCCCGGGCAGCGTACGGATATAAGGATACAGGTTAAGGCCGGATACGAAGGCCAGATCACGCTGGAACATGTATATCTGGGCAGCCCCAGGCATACCCCGATCATTGATATCGAGCCGGGAGCAAAGCTTACATTATTGCTTGTGGGTGAGAATATCTTAAGCGGCGGCGGTATAAATGTGCCGGCAGGTGCAAGCCTTACACTTATCGGAGAGGGCGATCTGAACTTCCAGATAAAAGCGAATGATTATTGCGGAATAGGCTGCGCTGACGGAGATTCCGGAAGGATAGAGTTTTATCAGACCGGTGCCATCATAATGGATGCATTCGGAGAAAGAGGCGTCGGTATAGGCGCTAAGGGCTCCACAGATATAGAGATCACCCAGGGCAGATACAGCCTGCAGTTTAACGGAGGCCAGGCGCTGGCAATAGGCTCTTTTGATAATGACTGCAAGCTTGAAGTGTTCAACTGCGAAATGGATCTTACTTTCTCCTGCAGGGAGGCTCTTGGATACGGATCCTTTAATGCCAATGCAGATGTAACCATAAGAAATGTATTCGTACATTTCTTCGGCAGCGGCAAGTCTATGCTGGTGGCCGGAAGTATAAACGGAGAAAAGGCAAATGTGCTGCTGCGTGATATAGGCAGCAATCTGGATCTGCGCGCCGAGAGGGCCAGCGGTGCAGGGTGCTTCTTTGGGGTTTCCGATGTCAGATTTGAGAATATCTCTTATCATTATACAGGTAATGGTGTTGAAGCATATGCATATGGCGGACTGGTCGGAGACGGAACATTTACCGCTAAGGATTGCGCGATAACGGTGCGTCTGCGTAACGAATCCGGCAGGGCCAGCACGTATGCCGAAAAGAATACCAATATTATCCCGGGCTGCCGTGGTGATTATACCGTAAACGGGGCTATAGAGATCTTCAGTGAATAATGAAACGTAACCGTATAATCTATGGAATACTCTGGATCCTGTCATTGGTCGGTATCAGCTTTTTTGGCGGAACTGTAAGCTATGGTATTTTTATTACGCTTACATTTCTGCCTTTAGTTTTATTGATATATCTTTTATCTGTCTATGTTTTCTTCCATATCTTCCAGCAGATAGACAATAAGAATCTCGTGGCCGGGAGGATGGTACCTTTCTATTTTACCCTGATGAACGAATACCATTTCGGATTCTGCAGCATCAAGATACGTTTTTACAGCAGCTTTTCTGATATCAGCGGTCTGGATGACGATACGGAATACGAACTGCTGCCGAAGACCGGCATAAAGAAATATACACAGCTGGTATGCCGTTACCGAGGTGAATATGAAGTTGGCATAAAGACCGTGGAGATAACGGATTTCTTAAAGCTTATACGCATAAGATATAAAAACAGGGAGCCACTGCGGGTATATGTTAAGCCGGATCTGGTGGATCTGACAAAGATAGAAAGTCTTGATCTTTCGCAGACAATGTATAAGAACAGTCTGGTCAATCCCGTCGAACCTGATATAGAAGTTAGAAAATATCAGACCGGCGATGATATAAGGATGATCAACTGGAAAGCCAGTGCAAGAAGCGGAGAACTGCTTGTCAGGAAAATGACAGCCAGTGAACGTGAGGGTGTTAGTATCCTTATGGATACCAAAAGATATTCGGAAAATATGGCGGAATATCTGCCGCTTGAAAACAAGCTGCTGGAGCTGACCATCGCACTGGCATACTTTTTTGTAAGAAAGAATATACCGGTGCATGTTTTCTATCTTGATTCTGTGCTTCATGAAGCGGATGTTGATGCTCTGGACGGTTTTGATGCATTTTATGAAAACATATCTGCTGTGGCTTTCCAAAAAGAAAATGATGAGGAAAAGCTGATGGCGGCAGCATGCGATCACAGAGGGCTGTTCAACTGCAGGAGTGCCTTTATGGTGCTGCACGAATGGAATGCTGCCGTAGACGGCACAGCCCGGCTTTTAAGGGAGAATAATATCTTTACGGTTGCATGTATAGTTGAGGATAACAGTGAAACTGCGGTACACGGAGAAGACATACCCGGATTTAAGCTCTTTAGCATAGGGACGCATCAGGACATAAGGGAGGCAGGGATATGACAGCTTTCTTTTATGATCTTATATTTGTATTACCGGTCTTCGTGCTGGCCATAAGTAACATTATGGTTTATCTGTATGTTCCCGAAAACACAAAGATCTGCTATGCAGCGGCATTGATAATTCTGGCATGTGCATTTTCCCTTAAGCATATTAAGGGGAGGCTTAAGTTCATACTTCCGGGTGTCACCTTTATGCTGGTATTCGGTATCATACTGGTACAGGAAAACGGTATGCGCATGCAGTTTGTCGCTGACAATTTCTGGTTTCTGTGGATATTACTGATAACGCTGGCATCATTTGCCGCGGGACTTATGATCGCGGAAAACCGGAAATGCCGCCTGGCAGCTGCGTTTTTTGTCCTTGCGGTGATGATATATCTTATGGTCCGCGGGCCTCTCCCCGATAAGCTGCAGTCGGCTGTAGCATTTCTGTTCCTTGTTTTTGTAGTGGCAGATGAGGTGCAGAGGAGCTGGGAAAAGAGCGGGTATACCGAAAGAAAAGGACATATTGTTTCTGTTGCGCCTTTCATTATCTTACTGGGGCTTATAATATATCTGGTACCGGCGCCGGAAAAACCTTATGACTGGAACTTCGCCAAAGTTATTATGAAGCGTATATCGGACGGAGTTAAGTACGCCGGCCGTATGATAAACAGCGGCAAGGAAGATTATGCCGGGGTGATGGGCTTTAAGGAAAACGGAACATATTTCGGAAACCTGTATGTGGAAGATGAAACGATCATGCGCTTGAGCACCGGGAGCAATGCCGGCAGAGTAATATATCTGAGCGGAAGGATAATGGATGATTTTGACGGCAGGGAATGGAAAAATCTGAATATCTTGGAAAATCACGATAATATACTTGATGCCATTGAAACATATACTGCCGTTGATATATATGACAGAAAAAACAATTTCGATTACTACAAACGTATAGATCTGAATGTAGAATATGATGAGTTCAATACTTCCTATTATTTTGCACCGTCCAAGCTGGTAAGGTTTACGCCCGGCAGTGAAAAGGAAGGAGCGGTTATAAGCGGAAGTGAGATCAAAGCCCTTACGCATCTGGGGTATGGTACAAAGTATGAACTGAGCTATTTCAGGATGAACAGCCAGAATAAGGATTTCAGGCTCCTTACCGATAATGTGACGCCCATAGACAGGGAAAGCTGGGATCGTGGCTGTTATGCATTAAACTACAAGGATGATCAAGGCTATTCATATGAGGATTATCAGGCACATATAGAACGTATATATGAATATTATCTTCCCGATACACAGCTTTCAGAGAAGGCGGAGGAATATCTTGAAAAACTCTCGGAAGGGGCAGAGAGCGATACTGAAGTCCTGGAACGCCTTGATAAAGTGTTATCCGGCTTTAAGTATACCCTGAATCCCGGTGAGCTCCCGGAAAAGATAAAGAGTCCTGCTGATTTTGTGGATTATATCCTTTTTGAGAAGCAGGAAGGATACTGTACACATTATGCAACAACCTTTGTTATCATGGCCAGGAGTATGGGGTTGCCGGCAAGGTTTGTACAGGGATTTCTGGTACCCCTCACAGGCCGCCAGCCGTATCATGTCAGGTCTTCAATGTCCCATGCATGGGCAGAGGTTTATATCGATGGCCTTGGGTGGATACAATATGAACCTACCCCCGGCATATCCTATGATAACAGCTGGAATTTCATGCCAAGAAATACTGAGGACGGGGAAAAGTCCGGAATTGTATCCGAAGAAAAAAATCACGAGGATGAACCGCTGCCTGTTCCGGAACTGGAAGATGAAAATAAAACTGTCAACTGGCGGGGGATACTGATACCTGCCGGATTGATAGCCCTGTTCCTGCTTGGATTTATACTTGCTGACAGGGCCCTGCAGAGAAGACGGCTAAAAAAGATGAAGCCGGCACGGAGAGCTGCGGTCTATTGCAGATACGGCATAAGACTGCTGGCGGTACTTGGACTGAAACGCTCTAAAGGAGAGACTCTTGAAGAATACCGTATAAGGGCGTCAAAAGAGCTTTTTGAAGATGACGGGTATGAATATGAAGAAGAGGAAAAGGCCTGCCTGAATTTTATAGAGCTGTATGAGAATATCCTGTATGCGAAAGAAGCTCCGGCCGGTGAGATGCTGGATGAGATCAGGGAAGATATTACAGGCGTATTTGCGCTTATCAGCGAAAGGAAGGGACGTTTAATGGCATTTCTGGCAAAGGTGGGCACAACGCTTAACTGAGTTTATCTTCAAAAGTGCATTAAGTGATTTAATATGATATTATACCAATTGATGATCATAAGGGGGATGAGCAAATGGATAACGAAAAAATAGCCGGTTTAAAGAGTCAGCTTCATGAATATTTTGTAGGGAAGGAAAGTGTAGCGGAAAACCTGCTGATATGTCTTCTGGCCGGCGGCCATGTTCTCATGGAGGATGTTCCCGGTGTAGGTAAGACTACACTGGCACGTATATTGGCAGGATGTATAGAATGTGATTTCGGACGTATACAGTTTACGCCTGATACACTGCCGGGGGATGTTACCGGCTCTTCCGTATATAATATGAAGACAGGTGAGTTTGAATACCGTCAGGGGGCGGTCATGCACCAGATAATACTGGCGGACGAGATAAACAGGACATCACCCAGGACCCAGGCAAGCCTGCTGGAGGCTATGGCAGAAGGGCAGGTAAGCGTTGACGGGAAGACATATCCTCTTCCCAGGCCTTTTATGGTCATTGCTACGCAGAATCCCGTGGAGTTTTTAGGCACCTATCCGCTGCCGGAAGCGCAGATGGACCGTTTTATGATGCGTTTATCAATAGGTTATCCCGAAAAAGATGAAGAGATAAGACTGGCCAAAAATTTCCTGAGCGGAAAGACCGTGGCTGATGTTAAGAGCGTATGCAGGGCAGAAGAGATACCTGTAATGATGGAGGAAGTCGAAAAGATCCATTTAAGTGACGGTGTCATCAGTTACATTAGGGATATAATCAAGCTTACCAGGGATGAGAAGAGTTATGTAGCGGGAGCCAGCCCCAGGGCTATGCTGGCGCTTATTCGTGCCGGCCAGGCAAAAGCTTATATAAACGGCAGGGATTTTGTTAAGCCTGATGATGTGAAAGCGGTAGCGGTAAATGTGCTGCATCACAGATTAAACCTTACTCCCGAAGCAAAGATACGCAAGGAAGAAACGGATAAGATACTGGGCAGGATCATACTTGAGGCTAAAATACCTGTGGATTCTTGAAAAACTGAACCTTAGTTCGCTTTGTTCATAATATGTTTACAATTTATTAAATAAATATAATGCATTTTTATCCAATATCTGGTACAATGATTAATGATGGACTCAAGATATTGATGTAAAGGTGCGAAGTAAATGAAAAACATTGTAAGATTAATAGCGACAGTAATGGTATTCAGTATACTCGGCTCATCAGTGCCGGTATATTCAGAGCCTGAGGAAATGCCTGATGGCGTGATATTTGACAGTGAATATTATGCGGAGAAATATCCGGATGTAGTAGAAGTTCTTGGAACCAATGATACAACAGCTCTTTATACCCATTACAGAACTTACGGAAGATTTGAGGGCCGTTTTCCTACAAAAGAGCGTGAGGAAACAGCATCTGTAAACAGGGTTTCTGTTAATTCAGCAGAAAAAAAGAAAAATGTCAGTGATAATGACATACGCAGGTATTATTCAAGATCCGTTTTTATCGGTGATTCGGTAATGACGGGTTATAAGATGTATGTAAATTATTATGAGTCACTGGCTTCGGGAGCATTTTTCCTGGCTACCAACAGTTATGCAACCTTCCATGCACTTAAAGAGGACAGCAATCTTCATCCCATGTTCCAGGGAAAGAAGCAGCCTGTGTGGAAGAGTGTATCTTCAATGGATGTAGACCGTGTGTTCATAATGCTTGGAACCAATGACCTTATATGCTGGGATGTGGACCGCACTTCAAGCGGTATTACAGAGCTTGCCATGCGTATACAGGATGAGATACCCGGTATGGAGATCAATCTGGTGAGTATGACACCGGCATATCCCGGGGCATCCAGGAACTGCCTCACAAATGAAAATATCAATATACTAAATGCAAAACTGATGGATATAGCAGAGGAACATAACTGGGGATATGTAGATATCAACACCCCGCTTAAGTGCGGCGGGAACGCGCTGCCCCCGGAACTCTGCAGCGACAAGCTTATACATGAAACTTCTGCCGCTTACGGCATATGGGATAAGGAGTTTGAAGTGTATGCCAAAGAGCAGCTTCAGCTGCCGGAATCAACAAAACGTGTACCTGCATCAGGCAGGCTATCTTTACGCACACGTTTGTAGGAAGAACGTCCGTAAGCATCAGTGGTCCTGATATATTCATATTCCGCATCGGGAGAGGACTTTTCTTTTTCGTAATCCGATATTTCCTTTTCGATGCGGGATACAGGTAAAGGATAAGTAAGCCGGTCGGCTATCTCTTTTATGCTGTAACCGGAGTCATAAAGATGACGTATGGCTCCGCGGGCAGCCATTTCAAAACTCATATTTGACAAGGCATTGTTGAATACGTTATTCTCCATAAAAAGATTATATCATAAAGGAGACCTGAGTTGTAATGCGATTCTGGTTTAAACTGTGGAAAGATACCAGGTTAAAAAAAGAACTGACAATAGAGCGTAATGAAGAAGATACACGTACGCACAAGGTTCTGCATGCTATAGAAGATGCGGTGCATGAATTTGATCTTGGCATGCCTATCTGGTTAGAGAAAAATATCAAGGATTTTAAGCGCGCATCGCGCTGTCGTTTCTATCAGGACAGCTTTGTAGAGACACTTGATTATGATTATCTGGAGATCCAGGTGCTGGAAGAGGATTGGTAAAAAGGAGGATAATAATGAACAGATTCAGACTTCCGTATCATCTGATTGTTGAAGAAGGCGTATTTAATGATATACCCGGTGTCATGAAGGATGTGTTTCCGAGGCTGAAAAGATCTAAGGTGATACTGGTGACGGAGGAAAACCTTAAAGGCATATTTCAGGGCATCCTGGATGAGATAATGCATGATTTTCCAAAGAGTGAGCTTTATCTGATACAGAAGGCTGATTATGACAGCGCGGTTGCTCTGGCAAAGTATATCACGATGAACGATATCTCCCTGGTGATAGGTTTTGGCGGCGGGACGGTTCTTGATCTGGCTAAATTTGCAGCCTTTGTATCCAAATCACAGCTTCTGTCATTACCGACTACTTTATCAAATGATTCGCTGGCGTCTCCCGTAGCGGTACTGGGAACCGAAGGCAGGGCGCGCAAGAGCTTTAAGTGCACCATACCCGATGCGATAATCATAGATGTAAATGTTGTAAAAAGTGCACCTGACAGGCAGCTCCTGGCAGGTATAGGTGATACGGTCTCAAAGTATACGGCTTTATATGACTGGAAGCTGGCCCATGAAAAGAACGGTGACAGTGTTGACGACTTTGCCTATATGATATCCAGGATGGCTTTTGACAGCATTTTATATACTGAAAATGAGGAGTTAAAGAGCAGGGATTTTATACAGAGACTGACCAATGCGCTGGTAATGGGCGGGCTGGCAATGGAGATCGCAGGTTCTTCCAGACCCAGCAGCGGATCGGAGCATTTGTTCTGCCACGCGCTGGAAGAGGATTTTGCCGATCTGGTCAATGTGCCTCACGGTATAGCAACTGCAATGGGAAGTTATCCGGCATGCATCTTCCAGGGAAGGAATACCGCAAAGGTTGAAAAGATAATCAGACAGTACGGCATACCTGTTAAGCCTTCCCTCAATAAAGTTACGGAAGAGATATTCATAAAAGCGTGGCAACAGGCTGCTGCGACCCGGGCAGACCGTTATACGATATTGAATGAGACGGATCTGAGTGATAACCGGCTTAAAGAGATTTACAGACAGATGGAAGAAAAATTCTGATATTTACGGGGAATCAGAGGATAATTACCGGCCGGAGGGTTACATATGGTATCCAAAAGATTAAAGGAATTTAAGAATGATGAGTACAGGGATTTTCAGGCAAATCTGGTGCCGAATATCCCTAAGAAATCTATCATCGGTGTCAAAACACCTGAAATGAGAAAGATCGCCAAAGAGATATATGGTACCAAAGAGGCGGAAGATTTCCTGAAAGATCTGCCTCACAGGTATTATGAAGAGAACCTGGTACACTTCTTTTTGATAGCGCTTATAAAGGATTTTGATGAATGCATAAAGGCTGTGGACACTTTCCTGCCTTATGTAGACTGCTGGCCTGTAAGTGATCAGTCCAGTCCTGCAGTATTTAAAAAGCATCATGATAAGCTGGTAAAACATGTGAAGAGATGGATAGATTCAGACCACGTATACACTTCCAGATTCGGAATGAGGATACTTATGAACGAATATCTGGGTGATGATTTTAAGGAAGAATATCCCAAGTGGATCGCCGGGAAAAAAGGTGATGATTATTATCTTAAGATGATGAAAGCCTGGTATTTTGCTACGGCACTTGCTAAAAGATACGACGAAACCATAAGTTTTATCGAAGATAACAGCCTGGAGCCCTGGACACATAATAAAGCCATACAAAAGGCTGTTGAGAGCTACAGGGTTTCGGATGAACACAAGGCTTATCTGAAAACACTTAAAGTTAAGTGACGGCGATATCCGATCATTATAATAGTTTTTACAGTTATACAGAACGTATTTCATTAATCAAACTTTTTGTGGAGATATGTATACATAAGTAAACGGGAATGTGGTATAATGTACACAATTATTTGCCGCGGAGGGGTTAGCATGTCGGAATATAGTCTTGATTCATTTTCTTTTGAAAAAGCGCTTGATCTTTATAAGGATAAGGTGGGAGCTGTGCTTGTCGTGGATGCGAAAGCCAACAGTATTAAAGTACTGGTAAAAAGAGGCATTTTTGCTGAATTTTTGCAGGATGACTGGACTTATAACGATCTTATAGAAAAGTTATGGTATCACTTCCATAACAGCTCTGAAGCAATAGTAGAGGATTATCTTGTTTTCCTGCCTACTTCCGGGAAGTTTCTGGATAAATACAGCAGGCGCGTTAATCTTATGATAGATGATATCATCCATGTGACCCAGTTTATGGTTTATCCGATCGCCGAGGACTATTATCTCTTCTTCCTTGACGAGCTTGATAAGAGTCTTTACCGCGAAGAGGATCTGACGAATAAAAAAGTAGATACCATTCAGAACATCTATCTGTTCTCCATGTATATTGATATTGTCAGGGATACCACCAGCAGCATAAGTGTGACGGAGATATCCGGTGAGGTTATGAACCAGCAGCTTAAGTACTCTGAATGGCGTATGATGATCGTCAATATGATAGCTAAAGAGTATCAGGCGCAGTTCCTGGAGGAAACGGATCCGGATATACTTAAGAAAAAATATGTCCCCGGTCAGACAGCCTCATTTGACTGTATGATGATGAACCTGGAAGGCGTGTATATATGGGTTAAGCTTATTTTCAGCCGTGCCGAGACAAATAACGATGATGACTACCGTTTCGTGTTTATGGTACAGAATATACATGAAGACTCCGTTGAATTGCGTAAGACCCTGAAGAAATATGAGATGCTGGCTTCGGTGGATTCTCTTACTTCGGTTTATAACCACGGACGTATAGAGACCGAGCTTAATAATGCTATCGTTGAGAGAAGCAAAAATGATACAAGAACATCCATGATGATACTGGATATCGATTTCTTTAAGAAGATCAATGATGAATTCGGGCATTCAACAGGTGATGTTACTCTTATCAGTTTCACCAATGTTATAAAAGAAGGGCTGGAAGGCAGAAATGCGGTCCTGGGACGCTGGGGTGGTGAAGAATTTGCCGTTGTCTGCTATGAGGCTTCCATCGATGAAGCCGCAGAACTGGCTGAAGAAATAAGGAAGAAAGTTGAAGAGTTTGAATTTGAAAAGATAGGTCATCTGACCTGCAGTATAGGTGTTACTGAAGTTACAGCAGATGATGAGTTTGATAAAGCATTCGAACGCATGGACAGTGCACTGTATCGTGCCAAGTCTGACGGAAGAAATAATGTGAAGATCGGATAGGAAGGGTAAGATAAGACAATTATCATGTTTCCGAAGCGGCACGGGCAACGCTTAGTTTATTACGGAGCTGTCCGATGATCTGCTTCTGGAGAGCAGATTTGCATGCGCTTTCTGCAAGAGAAATGTATTCTTCGGCTTCTTCAAAACGGCCGGTCTGGGTACAGGCTTTTGCCAAAAGCGCATTTCCTATGTATGTGCAAAAAGGAATGGGAGTATTTGAACGTCCGAGGGCGTGCCGGGCATAATTGAATGCACTATCAATATCTCCGAGGGTAAGGTAATACAAAAAATATATTTCGTCGATCATCACATCGCCATAAATACCTTTGCCGTAAGACTTCTGCATATAGGGGGCAGCGTCCTGCATAACGGCATTTGCCCGTGCCGGGTTCCTGAGTTCTTCGCTGATGGCCATCTGGACATCGAAGTATCCAAGAAAAGCATTTGTTTCTATTTTTTTCAGATGTGCCTGCATGTCAGGGAGGTTGGTGCGTGAGATGCTTTCCACAGCGGCATTTACATTATTAAGTAAAAGATAACCGTCAGCCTGGTATCTTACGTACTGACTGAAATAACGGTAATCCTTATATACACGTCCCTTAGAGATTATACGCTGTATTTCCTGCTCGGATAAAGCAAAGAAGCGTTCGGTATAACCGTTCTGTTCAAGTTCTGTCATTATGATATTCTGATTTTTGGCAAGTGGCGAAAAAATACCGATGGTAAGCGTGGAAAGAGCTGCTATAAAAAGAGAAAAAAGTGCGATGATAAGAAATCTGAGCCCGCCGTTCATATCCTGCAACAGATCATAATGAAGGATATCGATGATAAAATACGTAAAGGCAATGAGCAGGGGCCACGTTAATATAATAGAAATCAAAGACATTTTCTGGGCATAATTAAGCTTCATAACGATCCCTCCTTATAACAGATGGTAACATTTTACGATAACGCCGGCATTTTGTCTATCGGTTCATATTCGCGGCAGTTAGTCCGTATTATCATGAACTTGAACAGGATAAGTAATTGTGATATTGTTTAGTATTGATTTTTGATACGGAGGACTGTTGAAGATGGAGCTTAAGGGTATCAAAAGGATACCTGCTGTAATACTGCCGCTAATGATGCTTGCAGCATGTAACGGGGGAGAAGGTGCAGAAGATACGGATGCGGGCAGTGATCCGGCAATCTGGGCTGTCAGCGGGGATAGTGTATCGGAAAATAACGAAAAGATACCGGAACAGGATGATACCGTTCCGGAGGAAACGGTGGTCTTAAATATAGAAAGTAAATATCCGCAGCCGGTATATAAAGATACGGCAAATGGCGTTGATTATGCATATACGGTTGATGGTAAATATCTTACGGTCTATGACGGCAATGAATTTGTTCCCACGTATCTTAACGGTGTGAACATCGGCTCAGGAACGCCGGGTTACTTTCCGGGGGAACTTGGCATAAGCAGGGAGACTTATCTGCGCTGGTTTGATGAGATATCAGATATGAACTGTAATTGTATACGTATATATACCACGATGAAGCCGGAATTTTACAACGCGTTTTATGAATACAACGCTCTTTCCGAAAAGAAACTCTATCTGATGATGGGCGTCTGGTATGATGAGGATAAGATCATAGAGACCGGCGATGCGTATGACGTAATAGATTATGCGGTTGAAGAAGCTAAGGAACAGATAGATATAATACACGGTGACTGCGTGATCGAACCGCGTCCCGGAAGGGCATCGGGGACATATACAGCTGATGTGGCAGACTATGTTATAGGCTGGATCCTTGGTATCGAATCCGACGCATATTTTGTCGGGACTACCAATGATCTCTACCCTGAGATCACTTCCTACGAAGGAGAATATCTGACTGTCAGGGATTCGGATGCTTTTCATGCATTCCTGGCAAGGCTTGGTGACGAGACCATAAAATACGAAACAGAAAAGTACGGTATGCAGCGGCCGGTCAGCTGGTCAAACTGGCCTACGGCTGATGAGATGAGCCATCCCGAAGAACCGCTTTTTGAGATGGAAGATGCTGTTAGTATTAACGTTGAACATATCAAACCTACGGAAAAGTTTGTGCCCGGGATATTCGCCAGCTATCATGTATATCCGTATTATCCGGACTTTATGATGCTTTCCGATAAATATACGTCTTATAAGGATGAGAGCGGAAGTATAAATACCTATAAGGCTTATCTTAAAGATCTTATAAACCTGCATGATATCCCTGTGCTGGTAGCAGAGTTTGGAGTGCCCACTTCGCGCGGCTGTACTCATCAGAACAGATATACCCATTATGATCAGGGACATTTAACGGAAAAGGAACAGGGTGAAGCGTTAAGCTCTATGGCTCAGGATATATTTGACTGCGGTTATTGCGGAGGGCTGGTTTTTGCATGGCAGGACGAATGGTTTAAGCGTACCTGGAATACCATGGATTATACCGATTCAGACAGACGGCCTTTCTGGAGTGATATACAGACCAGTGAGCAGAACTTCGGACTGCTGAGCTTTGATCCGGGGACAGAACGTATGGATGTCCTGATAGACGGTGATTTTGAAGACTGGGAAGATGAAAAGCCGCTGGCTGAAGCTGACGGACTTAAGTTATATGTAAAGAAAGATGAACGATACCTGTATCTGTGCGTAAAAGGCGTAAAGGCACTGCCAAAGAGCGGTAATCAGACTGACCGTATATTGATCCCATTCGATACAACCCCGCTTTCGGGGCATAATGCATATAAGGATAAAGAGCTTGACCGTGATGCCGACTTTATGCTGTGTCTGAACGGCAAAGAAGACAGTACACTCCTGGTACATAAATACTATGACCGGTATGCATTTACCTTTGGCGAATATGACAATCTCCTTAATACCACCGGATATGATGATCCCGAAAGTGCGGAATTCATTCCGATCTACCTGTGTATGAACCGTACGCAGTGGATCCCGACTACGGAAGAGTGGCGTGATGCCGAGCGCATGGACACCGGACTGCTCCGATACGGAAATGCCGATCCTGCTTCAGAGGAATATGATTCCCTTGCGGATATGTGCTATGGAAGCGATTTTATCGAGTTGAGACTGGCGTGGGGGCTGTTAAGCTTCCGTGATCCCAGCTCCAAAGAAGTGGAATGGGATTTCTGGGAACAGAATGATCTGGGCGGTATCAATGTAGATGAGATATACCTGGGGATAATGAGCGGGGAACAGTACAGCGGAATGCAGCCTTATACCTGGGATAACTGGGATGTTCCTGCATATCATGAACGTCTTAAGCAATCATATGATATCCTGAAAGAAGAATATGGACGGCTGGTTTTAAAATAGCCGGCCGGGCCTGCTTATGACAAAAAAGTATTCATTCATTACCTCTTTATTGTTTTGCAAACAACAGCTGTGGTAAAATTGCCACGTATATTGGGCAGAGACTATCTGCTGTAAAACGAGGGAGGTTAAACCAATGAAGAAAAAACTGCTGGCAGGATTGCTATCAGTCGTAATGCTCATCGGAGATCTACAACCTGTTCTGGCATCAGACGATGCAGATGTGACCGTAAGTGAAGAGGTGTCTGTTGAGGAAGATGAAGAGTCATATGAGGAGTATGACTTTGACGGTGATGATATCTATGAGGATGTAACAGCCAAAGCACCTCAGGCTCCGGCCATTATCGACAAGACCAGTGATGATGAGAAAACTATCACATCAAAATCTTTCACGATCAACAAAGTTCCTTATACTATCAGTGCAGAAGTATCCTATTACACCGTAGTTCAGTTTTGCAACAGAAAGATCAAAGCCGGCACAGACCTGGATGCAGAGGTCAAATGCAATGATCTTAATGATGTGGCCTGTGATCTGCTGGGAGTAGATTCCGTTGATCTGAGTAATGTTATCGAATGGAAGTTTACCGAATATAAAAACAAAAAGACCGGTTCCAAATCATACTTTCGTGTAAAGGCCAAAGTCAAGAAATCCGCAGCTAAAGCGGTGGGTCTTAAGGGAAAGAATCTTACACGTTTCAAAAAAGCTGTCAGCAAGCTGAATTCTGCAGCAGGTAAAAAGGCTGCAAGAATGTATTTTTCCATAGTTGATACTATCCCCAAGGATGGAATAGAGCCTACCGGTCCCGCAGAGCCTACAGGACCCGCAGAGCCTACAGGACCCGCAGAGCCTACCGGACCGGCAGAACCCACCGGACCTGCAGAACCTACCGGTCCCGCAGAGCCCACCGGACCTGCAGAGCCTACCGGTCCCGCTGAGCCCACCGGACCTGCTGAACCTACCGGCCCCGCTGAGCCCACAGGACCTGCTGAACCTACCGGCCCCGCTGAGCCCACAGGACCTGCTGAACCTACCGGCCCCGATAACCCCGAGAAACCGGAGATCGTTGCAATTAAGATCGATAAAGAACATTTCCCGGATGCTGTTTTCAGAAAGATCATCAGCGGACGTCAGTATGACAAGGACGGTAACGGTATCCTGTCTGAGGAAGAGATATTCTATATAAGGAATGTCGATTGTGAAGGTGCAGGAGTAAAGTCTGTTAAGGGAATAGAATATTTCCCCGAGCTTGTAGGCCTGTGGATAAAAGACAATGAAATTTCCAGCCTGGATATCAGTAAGAATGTTGAGCTTACCGGTATCTGGTGTTCAAATAATCCTTTGACTGAGCTGGATATGTCTCATAATCACGAGCTGTTGTGGGTATATTGCTTTGACTGCAAACTGACCGAGCTGGATTTTTCAAATACTCCGAAGATGGCGTTTATCGAGTGCAATACAAATCCTATAAAGGAACTCGATCTGTCTAACTGCCGTGAACTGGAGCATCTTACCTGCGGAACATGTGAGCTTACGGAACTGGATCTTAGCTATTGTCCTAAACTGGCGCATCTGGATGCTTTCAAGAATCACTTGACCGAGCTGGATGTGACTGTATGTCCCAAGATGAAGCGTCTGGATGTATGGGATAATGTGATCAATGCAAAGACCCCTCAGGAACAGAGACTTGGAGCTATTGATTTAAGCAAATGTCCCGAACTTCAGTATTATAACTGTGCAGCTAACGGAATAACAGATCTGGATCTTAGCCATAATCCGGAATTATTCAAGTTAAACTGTGCGTATAACGGTGAGCTTAAGAGCCTTGATGTTTCAAATAATCCCAAGCTGGAGATCCTGATATGTGAATGCTGCCCTATTGAAACCATAGACCTGTCAAATAACCACTATATGCATTTCCTGCAGGCCTTTGGTAACAGCAGTATGACAAAACTGGATATAGGCCAGAATCCTTTCCTTGTTCGAGCTTATAATGAAGGTGTTAAAAGAAATGAATCTCAGCTTGGAAAACCTATACATTCCTGGACCATAGACTTTGACTGGGATGATTCCACAACAGGTGATGATCAAGGATTGGACAGCTTATTCTTCATCTGCTTTGATGATGTGGTGACTTTAAGTACCGATCCAAAGGGATATACGCTTCCGTCACTGGATCCATACCCTTATTCGGACGCCGGAGCGGATGAAAGCAGCTTCCTTACACGAGCTGAAGTTATTCAGAAATTATACGAGTTTGCGGGTAAACCTAAGGTGAGCTCTAAAAAGACCAGATTTACCGATGTAAAAGGGCATAAGTATGAGAATGCGCTGCTTTGGGCGGATAGCAAGAGAATGCTGGCCGGTTTCCCTTATGTGTTGGATGATACCTTCGCTCCCGATGCTTACATTACCAGACAGGATTTCATGTGGATGCTGATGAGATATGCAGAGACCACTACCGGTTTGAAAAGGTCTATAGACTTTGGACGTACCGATGATTATCTTGATTATCTGTCTATCGATTTCTGGCACTGGGAGCCGATGTGCTGGGCTGAGACCTGGCTTATACTGCCGGGCAAGGGAGCTCCGGGCAGCACGAAGGAGCAGCAGTATATCGATCCTCTGGGCAGGGTGACTGAAGCAGATTATAATATCTGTATAGCAAACTTTAAAGAGACGAACGGACTGAAATAAAATATACCCCTGTACACCTGAAAAAACGGAGTACAGGGGTATTTCTTTGCCCTGTCAAGGGTTTTATTTTATATCATAATATGATATCATAATCCGGATGAAAACATGCGTGTGCATATAAAAAACCCGATCTTTACAGATCGGGGTAAATACTGCCGGCAGCGGGACTTGAACCCGCACGTGGTTGCCCACAACAGATTTTGAGTCTGCCTCGTCTGCCATTCCGACACGCCGGCTAATCTCAACTTTCAAATAATAACATAAAAGGTTACATATTACAAGTTTTTATTTCGGAGACTATTATGAGTAAAAAACTGATGTTGATCGATGGTCACAGTATTTTGAACAGGGCATTCTACGGACTGCCGGATCTGACAAACAGCGAAGGGATACATACGGGAGCGGTATTCGGATTCATTAATATAATGCTGCGTATAGCATCTGAAGAAAAGCCGGATTATCTGGCTGTGGCGTTTGATGTACATGCGCCTACATTCCGCCATGAAATGTATAAAGAGTATAAAGGGACCAGAAAACCCATGCCGGATGAACTGAGGGAACAGGTTCCCCTGATGAAGGATATGCTCAGGGCTATGGGAATAACTACCGTGGAACAGGCAGGACTCGAGGCTGATGATATACTGGGGACCCTGGCTAAAAAGGGTGAAGCTGCCGGTATGGATGTTGCGCTGGTATCCGGTGACCGCGATCTTTTGCAGATAGCATCAGAGCATATCAAGATACGTATACCCAAAACAAAGCGCGGCGGGACGGAGATAGAGGATTATTATGCGGCTGATGTGGAACGGGTATACCGGCTTTCTCCTGCCCGTTTTATCGAGCTTAAGGCACTTATGGGAGATACATCAGATAACGTGCCGGGTATTCCCAAGGTAGGAGAAAAAACAGCTACGGAGCTTATGCTTGAGTATGGCTCTATAGAAGGCATTTATGAACATGTTGATGAGATAAAGAAGAACGCTGTAAGAGAAAGCATAAAGGCCAACCGTGAACTGGCTGACTTAAGCCTTAAGCTGGTCACGATCAAAACAGACTGTGAACTGGGGATCGCGCCTGAAGATGCGGTATATAACAGTCCTTATACAGCTGAAGCCTATGAGCTGTGTAAGAGGCTCGATTTCAAAGCTCTGCTTAAAAACTTTGATGCTGCGGTACAGAGCGTTCAGAAGGATTATGACTATGTATATGTTAAGAGCGAAAAGGAAGCGCAGGTCCTTGCCGAGCGTGCTGTGAAAACGGGGGAAGCGGCTGTATGTGTATATCCTCTGGAGGCCGGCGTATATACCATTGCCCTTACCGCAGGAGACGGATGCGCATATATCATAGATGCTGATGCTGCAGATATCACCGCTTTACTTAAGCGTATCTATGAGGCCGGAACGCAGATAGTAACATTTGAAGTCAAGCGTCTTTATGCGGCATTGTTTGGTGCCGTATCGCAGAATACTATAAGGAATAAAAGAAATGAAGAGCAGTTCAGTTTTGAAGATTACCTTTCGGACCGGCAGGAGACGTCTGGCGAAACAGGATACGGAGCGGAGCTTACGAGTATAAAAGCTACAAAGGATCTCCATGATATGCAGATCGCAGCTTATCTGCTGAACCCGCTTAAGAATGACTGGAGCCTTGATGCGGCAGCAAAGCAATATCTTAATGTGCTGATAAGTTCATATGAACAGGTATTTGCCAAGGCGGGCACAGCCGAAGCCGTTAAAGATAAAGATGCTTTCGGAAGGTTCGCTGCAGCGGAGGTAATGCAGCTGCAGGAGCTTAAAAATGTCCTGTATAAAGAACTGGCCGCTCAGGAGATGGATAAACTGTACCATGAGATAGAGATGCCTGTTTCGTATGTACTGTACCGTATGGAGAAGGAAGGCATACAGGCCGATGCGGCGGCACTTAAAGAATACGCCCGTGAGCTTTCCGAAAAGATAAACGAACTTGAGCAGAATATCTATGCTAAGGCGGGGGAGGAGTTCAATATAAATTCTCCGAAGCAGCTGGCGGTGATACTGTTTGAAAAGATGGGACTTCCCGGCGGAAAGAAGACAAAGACCGGATATTCCACTTCGGCGGATGTACTGGAAAAGCTTGCCGAAGATGTCCCCTTCGTAAGGGATATACTTGAGTACAGGACATACGCCAAGCTCAAGTCGACCTATGCAGATGCACTTTCGGAATATATCGCAGGGGATGGCCGTATACATACGCGCTTTAACCAGACGATCACCGCTACGGGAAGGCTTAGTTCAACGGATCCCAATCTTCAGAATATCCCGATGCGCACGGAGCTGGGCAGGCGTATCAGAAAGGTGTTTACGCCCGCGGAAGGCTGTGTGTTCGCAGATGCGGATTATTCCCAGATAGAACTGCGTATATTGGCTTCACTTGCAGGGGATAAGGATCTTATAGAGGCGTACAGGGAAGGAAAGGATATACACAGGATAACGGCCTCAAAGGTATTTAATGTGCCCTTTGACGAAGTGACCGATATTCAGAGACGTAATGCGAAGGCGGTCAATTTCGGTATAGTATACGGTATATCTTCATTTGGACTAAGCCAGGACCTGTCAATATCCAGGAAGGAAGCCAAGGAATACATAGAACAGTATTTTGCTACTTATCCCGGGATAAAGAGATATCTGGAAGCAGTTAAAGCAGATGCTAAGGGAAAAGGATATTCGGTAACATATTTCGGAAGGAGAAGGCCGATACCGGAGCTTAATAATTCAAACTTCATGCAGAGACAGTTCGGTGAACGTGTTGCCATGAACGCTCCCATACAGGGTACAGCAGCGGATATAATGAAGATCGCCATGATACGTGTCTATGACAGCCTGATAGATAACGGATTGCGTTCAAAGCTGTTACTGCAGATCCATGATGAACTGCTGATAGAGACTTATAAAGATGAAGAGGAAAAGGTACTTGATATCTTACGCACAGAGATGAAAGGCGCAGCAGACCTGCCCGTAGCACTTGAAGTGGATGCGCATACAGGTACTGACTGGTATGAAGCAAAATAAAGGAGGAAACATATGAAAAAGATAGGCATTACCGGCGGCGTGGGCGCCGGAAAAAGTGCAGTACTTAAATATCTGGAAGAAAAATATGAAGCATATATCATCGTTGCCGATGAGCTTGCAAAGGAACTGGAGGAACCGGGACAGCCGGTTTTTAATGCACTTAAAGATAGATTCGGTGACGGTATCATAGCAGCTGACGGAAGTCTTGATAAGAAAGCATTTTCCAAACTGATATTTTCGGATGAGGAAGCATTAAAGCAGGCCAACGCCATAATACATCCTGCGGTAAAGGAGGAGATATTAGTTCAGATAAAGGAAAAGGAGGAAGCGGGCTGCGGCTTGTTTGTTCTGGAAGCGGCGCTGCTCATAGAAGAAGGATATGATCAGATACTCGATGAACTCTGGTATGTATATGCGGATGAAGCTGTACGCTTTAAGCGGCTTGAAGAAAACAGAGGGTATGACCGCGAAAAATCATTAAGTATCATGCGCAGGCAGAAGAGCGATATCGAGTTCCGCAAGTACTGTCGCCGCATAATAGATAACAGCGGTGAACTGCAGGATACCATGGATCAGATAGATGCGGTAATGCACAGTCTGAAAGAAAACTGATCATACTTAAAAAGAACATGATATACGGAGGCGTTTATGTATAAAAAGAGTTTTATTTACAATATCAGAAGAGCTGTTTCTGCGATCCTGGTCATGATCATGTTGCTTTCGGAGGCTGCTCCGGCAATTAATGTTCATGCTGCGGATATACATTATGTCCCGGTAGAAACCCGGTATATGCAGACAGAAGCCAGAAAACAGCTGGATATGGTAAATGCATTCCGGACAGGTGATGAGGCCTGGCATTATGATGAAGCAGGCAATAAAGTCAGTGATGAAGGGCTTGGAGAGCTTTTGTGGGATTATGGTCTGGAAAGGGCGGCATATATACGCGCTGTTGAAGCGGCTGTTTATTTTGATCATACGCGTCCTAACGGAAAAAAATGTTTTACCGTTTTGGATAACGGTATCATCTTTGCGGAAAATCTGGCGGGAGGCCATAGCAGTTCGGCTGTTGTGATCGAAGCGTGGAAAGAAAGCGATAAGGATTACGGCGGGCAGGGCCATAGAAGAAACATGCTTGATCATGATGCTGTTTATATGGCGGCAGCCGGCGTTAACTATAACGGAACAAAATACTGGGTACAGCTTTTTGGTATTGCTCCTGCAGATACCGGCTATACCGAAGCTGATGATGATATACACACAGATCTGATAGAGGCAGATATCGCCGAAGGGGCATATATCATGCCCGGAGCAGAGGACGGTGATGTCATTAATGTCAGGATAGGAACGGCAACAAAGCTTCCTTCCATGCAGGGGGTATATCAGATCAACGGATCGTCCAAAAAGATCACTATGGATCTGCCGGTGAGCTGGAGCCTTGCTGATCCCGCATACGGGAAGATTGAAGAAGGATATATCACTGCGGCTTCAGCAGGGAAATGTGAACTGCATGGTGATTATTCCTTCCTGGATACAGTTTATTCTGTAGAGATCACCCTTGATTCGGAGATACATGCCACTTCGGTAGGGTTGAACTACAGTGAGATCACCGTGGTAAAGGGTGAGAGCATAAGCCTTAATACGATCCTGACTCCAGAGGATGCTACAGACGGTGATGTTACATTCAGCAGCAACGATGAAAGTGTAGCTGTTGTTTCATCTAACGGTATCATTACTGCGGTAGGAGAAGCAGGCAGCCGGACAAAGATCACTGCAGCAACAAAGGGCGGGCTTTCTGCTGACTGCGCAGTAAATATAACAGATGATCCCGTCATCAAGGCCACCGAAGCTGAAGATTTTATATATGAACTGGAGGAAAACGGATGGAGAACCGTACCAGGCATCTTATCCGAAGGAGATCTTTTGCTGACAAATCCTGCAGGGCTTCCCGGATATACGGTTGTTACCGATGATCCCGGGGTGGCTTATGTTTCGGAAGGCGCGGTATATGCCGCTGCACCCGGAACGACTAAACTGCGTCTGGAAACAGGGGAATACTACGGAAAGAAATATTCTTTCAGCTGGGATGTTAAGGTTACGGCAGATCCTGCAGAGTCTGACGAAGATAGCTATATCTTCAGCATGAAGTACGGACAGACACAGGCGCGGAAGTTTGAAAAACTGGTAAATGATTTCAGGACGGGAAGTGAAGCCTGGTATTATGATAAGAACAATAAAAAAGTATATGTTAATGATCTGCAAAAACTAAACTACAGCTATGAACTGGAAGAAGCTGCCATGCAGAGAGCGGCAGAAGCAGCGATTATGTTCAGCCATACCAGACCGGACGGCAGCTCCTGCTGGACAGTGGTTGGTGATATATACAGCTACGGAGAAAACCTTGCTGCAGGTTATTCAACTGCAGACGCTACCATGAACCAGTGGAAGGAGACAGATGAGGATTATAACGGACAGGGGCACCGCAGAAATATGCTCAACAGCTCATACAGATCATTTGCCGTGGGGCATGTCAGCTACCAGGGATATGATTATTGGGCCATGGCGCTTTCGAAAGAAGACGGCAGCGGTGAAGTGAAAACTGTGGTGCTGGATTCTGATAAAGATGTAAATATAAAGATAAGCCCGTCTTATATCAGCTCTGCAAATATCATAGCTGATACGGATAATAACAGTACCATAGAACTGGAAATGAATAAAGCAAAGACTCTGCCTGCTTTCAGCGGCGAGCTGTCTGTGAGCGGACACTTTCCTTCATCTTATAACTGCACTGTAAAGGCGATAAAACCTGAATGGAAGCTTGAGGACGAAAGCTTTGCGGATATAAGCGACGGAAAGATCAGTGCAAAAAAATACGGAAGCTGTAAGCTGACTGCCACGATAAGCTTGAGCGGAAAGAAAACAACATATAATTACAAACTGCATGTAAAATGCCGCCCTAAAAGCGTGGAACTTAATCCGGCGTCATCAGTGCTTCCGGTAGACGGGACTCTCCAGCTTGAATGGAATGTATATCCGGCTGAGGCTGATGATAAGAGCGTAAGCTTTGAGAGCAGTGATAAGAACGTAGCGAAAGTCAGCGGTACGGGGCTGGTGACCGCAGTGGGTGCCGGAGTGTGCGATATAAGCGTTAAGACCAACGATGGCGGGAAGACGGCAAAGTGCAGCATAAGTGTCAGCAGCCAGTATACAGTTGCTGCACCTAAGGCAGTCCCCGGGAGCGGTGAAGTTGAAGCAGGGAGTGTTGTCGTATTAGGCTGTGATACACCTGATGCAAAGATATATTACACAACTGACGGTACGGCTCCTGACAGCTCAAAGGGTATATTATATAAAAACGGTATTGTTATAGATAAGGCAATAACTGTTAAGGCAGTTGCTTTTAAGAACGATGTGTACAGCGGAGTATCGGTATTTTCATATACCATTGCCCCCGAAAACTGGGGAGATGTTATTGCCGAAGACAGGGCACAGTGGACAAAAGCTTCCGATATACCGCAGGAAATCTGGGTGGCAGAAGCATCTGTACCCGAAGAAACATATAATGGTACTGCCCATAAACCCGCAGGATTCAGGGTATATCTGGGCAAGAAGATTCTTGGCAGTGACGAATATACCATCAGCTACAGGGATAATATCAATGCAGGAAATGCCGTTGCGGTATTTAAGTTTAAGGGAAATATCAAGGGCAGCCTGGAGCAGAAATATACAATAAAGCCTGCAGATATCGATACGGCTGTGGCGTCAACGGTCTTTGTGACATATACCGGATCCGTGGTCAGACCGGTTCCGACAGTTGTATGGAAGGATAAAACACTTAAAGAACTCACAGATTATAAGATTGATGATACACAGAGTTATAAAGATGCCGGAACATATAACGTAAAGATAACCGGTATCGGAAATTTTGAAGGAAGTACCACGTTTGAACTGGTCATCGGTGAAGCGAAGGGTGAGGATCTGGCAACGGCCAAAGTATCTAAGATACCTGCGCAGCTGTATACCGAAGGTGTTGACCTGGGCAGATTTGAAAACCTTAAGGATTCAAAAGGCCAGCCGTTAAGTCTTAACGTCACACTCGGAAGCGAAAAACTGATAATGGATCAGGATTATAAAGTGAACATTATCGGCGCAGATAAGCCGGGGACTGCGTTATTACATATCACATCCGCCGGTAACAGGTGCTTTGGCTGCAAGAGTGTAAGCTTCACGATAAAGGCAAGGAGTCTTAAGAAATACGTAAAAGCGGACAAAATCGCAGCACAGTCCTATACGGGTGAAACAATAGTACCGGAAGTGAATGTAACAGACAAAAAAAGCGGTGCAGTACTTAAACAGGGAGTTCATTATACCGTAAGCTGCACAAAGAATATAAATGCAGGCAGCGCAAAAGTTACGATAAGCGGTATAGAGACTGCCGGGTACAGCGGCAGCATTACAAAAAAATTCAAGATTGAAAAATGCCCGATCACGGGAGCAAAAGTTGAGTATTCACCTGAAGCGGTATATATAAAGGGCGGTGCGGTACCGGAGGTGAAGGTCGAACTTAACGGACGTGTTCTGATCAAAGATGTTGATTATACAGTGAAGTGCAGTGACAATAAAAGGGCCGGTGCAGCAAATGCCAGCTTTGTTATCCAGGGGAAGGGATCGTACAGCGGAAAGACAGCTCCTGCCACATTCAGTGTAAGGGTGAAGAACATAGCGGAAGTTGAAGCATGTGCATCAGATATAGCATACAGCGGCATAGCAGGAAAATATAAGACAACGCTGACGCTTAAGGACAAAAACGGTAAAAAGCTTAAAGCCGGAACGGATTACGACAGCAAGCTAATTTTCCGATATGATGAAGACTGCATGGTCGGAGGGGAAGAAGCAGGACCGCGTTCCGCACAGGCCAGAGTCAGAGCCGGCGATATCATACCTGCCGGTACGGTTTTACAGGTAGTGACCAGGGGATGCGGGAACTATGAGGGAACTGTTACGGCACGTTATAAAGTATGTAAAAATGTAATAACCAAAGCAAAGGCAACGATAGCATCAAAAGAATATACCGGCAGTGCCATCACCCTTAATAAAGCAGATATAAGGCTGGAGTGTGACGGTGTGGTCCTTTCAGATGATGATTATGAAATAATATCATATACTGCCAATATAAAGCCGGGTACTGCAAAAGTTACCGTAAGGGGAACAGGCAATTACGGTGGTGAAAAGACTTTAAGCTTTAAGATCATTAAGAGGAATATACAATGAGACATCCGGGAAAAAGGATCGTTACAGCGATAGCCTGTATAACTGTTTTTAATCTGGCGGGCTGCGAAAGACCTGTAAATGCCGATGAGAACAAACCGATGGAAGTGATCCCCAGCCCTACTTCCGTACCGGAGGATACGGCAGTCAGTGCCGTTTTGCCTGAATGGAAGAAGATATATAAGGATTACCTTGAGAACGGCTGCGCCGGGGTGCTCGAATATCCGCAGGATCTTGAATACTGTTATGTCTATGTAGATGATGATGATATACCTGAGCTGATATGCAACAGATATGACGATACATTTATGGCTGTGCTCACAATAAACGGCGATGAGGTAAATGCTGTTACGGCAGGCGGCGTGGAAGGCATCAGCTGTGCTTTGGATTATTCGGAAAAAACAAATATGATGTCTCTCTATGAGGGCAACAGCTCCGGTTACACCTGCAGGTATTATTCCGTAGAAAACGAGCAGTGGAAACTTATCAGTACTCTGACCGTAGAAGATAAAGTTTATGAAGAAAGCGGACAATACAGATATAAGATAGACGGTAAAGAAACGGAGGCGGCCGAATACCACCTGAAAGAACAGGAACTGATACCGTCTGATGATCTGTGGAGCTGGGTGGAGAGCACCACATACATTAAACTGATGGATAATCTTGAGGTGCAGTATTACGAAAAACCGGAATACGCCTATACCGATATCCTTTGGAACGGGTATACGCAGGAGATATCAAGATATACGACCTTTGAATATGACCGTTTCAGCCTTGTTGACGGACCTGAAGGACCGATAGTACTGGCTCTGGAAAAAGAAGGAAAAAGTGTTTCGTTAATAAGCTGGAACGGGGATATAGTGTTTTTCGGAGGAGCATTCTTTCTGCCATTCGGGCCCAGTTACTATTATCCGGAACGCGGACTGCTGGTACAGGAGCAGGATGCGCCGGAAGGCGAATACGGCAGCAAGGTGTTCTACCGTGTGGAAAACGGAGGGCTGTTCTGCAGAAACCTGTCATGGTATGAGGTGTATGATGAAGAAAGCGGAGAGCAGCTTTTGGATGAAGACGGAAATCCTTCTGTAGAGTATTATCTGGGGGTCAGAAAGCTAAGTGCCGGTGAATATGAAAAGTATGTTTCGGTATGTGACGGTGAAGAACGTTATGTGCTTTCTTCAGAGTTTGCAAAGCAGGGTGATAAGATGCCGGATTACGGTGACCGCGAGGAACTGATCAATATACTGAACGGGAAAAAATAAAACCGTAACATATATAGCCTGAGCCGGAAGGACGTCGGACCGCGGAAAAAAATATGGTAAAAATAAAAACATTATGTTAATATATAAGGTGGCTGTGCATGGTGTATGGCCACCGATTCATTATGTGAGGCGTAAGATATGGCAGAAGCAAAAGGACAGGGAAATCTGGTTTTTGGCCTGGATATAGGTACCAGGAGCATAGTCGGAACCGTCGGTTTCCGTGAAGGCGATATCTTTAATATCCTGGCTCAGGAAACAAAGGAGCACGAGACCAGGGCCATGCTGGACGGACAGATACATGACATAGCCCAGGTGGGGAATACCATCAGCCAGGTTAAGCATGCGTTAGAAAAGAAGCTGGATCTTAAACTTACCGATGTCTGTATAGCCGCGGCAGGCCGTGTCCTTGAAACCGTGGAGGTACATATCGACTGGGAGCTTGATAAGGAAAAGACCATAACTTCCGAAGATGTGGCACATCTGACATCTATGGGCATAGAGAAAGCCTATGCCGCTTTTGTGGAGAAAAATACTTCCGGCCTTCATTTCTATTGTGTCGGTAATTCCATAATACGTTATTATCTGAACGATTACCAGATAGGCAACCTGGAAAACCATAAAGCGCGCAGTATCGGCGCAGATATGATCGCAACTTTCCTTCCCGACGAAGTGGTAGACGGTCTGTATAAAGCTGTGGAACTTGCGGGATTAAGGGTCGTAAATCTTACACTGGAGCCTATCGCCGCAATATCTGTGGCTATTCCCGAGATGTACCGTATGCTCAATATAGGACTCGTGGACGTCGGTGCAGGAACTTCCGATATCTGTATAACCAAAGACGGCTGTATCATAGCCTACGGAATGATACCTGTAGCTGGTGATTCTCTTACGGAGACCATAGCAAAAGCCTGCCTTGTTGATTTTAATACCGCAGAGCAGATCAAACGCGGTATAGAGACAGCCGATGTTATCGAATACAATGACATAATGGGTCTGCCTCAGAAGATAGAGAAGCAGGCTGTTCTGGACATGATACAGGACCAGATCGATGATATGACCGGTCTTGTAGGCGAAAAATTTATGGAGCTTAACGGCGGTAAACCCGTGAGCGCAGTGTTTGTTGTAGGCGGCGGAGGCCGTATAGAGGGTTATACCAGGAAACTCTCCGAACATCTGGGTATCGTGGCAGAGCGTGTGGCGGTACGCGGTGAAGAGGTTATGGGGAAGATACGCTTTAAGGATGAGGATGTAAAGAAGGACTCTCTTCTGGTAACACCTATCGGTATCTGCCTGAATTATTACGATCAGAGTAATAATTTTATATATGTAAGCTTTAATGAAGAACATATAAAGATATATGACAGCGGCAATCTGGCTGTTGTTGATGCAGCCATGCATGCAAACTTCCCGAATGACGGTCTTTTTCCCAGAAGGGGAAGGGAGATAAACTATATGATCAACGGCAAGAAGGGCTTTAAGCGCGGAAGCCTGGGAGAAGCGGCAAAGATCACCGTAAACGGTGAAGAAGCCGATATGCATACTCCTATACGTGCCAATGATGTCATCGTTGTGGAAGAAAGCACTGCCGGAGAACCGGCAAAGCTTAAGATATCCGAACTTCCGGAATTTAAGTCCATGATCGCAGTCAAAGTCAACGGAAGCCGTATACTGCTGCCCAGGATAGCCATGGTTAACGGTGAAGAAAAGACCGAATACTATGAGGTGCAGGACGGCGATGAGATAGAGATGTGTGACCACTATACCGTGGCTCAGGTTAAACGTTTTATGGACGTGACCCTTGAAGAAGGCGTTGAAATACTCGTAAACAACGAAGTGGCCGATGACGACACAAAGGTTTATGAGAACTTTAATATAAAGTGGGGAATAAAAAAGCAGACAGTAACAAACAGCGCAGCTCCGGATGAGGATGAAGAAGAGGCTGATACAGAGGAAACGGAAAAGGACGAAGAAACCGAAAAGGCAGAAGAGCCTGAAAAGGTAGAAAAGGTATCAAAGAAACCTGTACCGTCCCGTAAAAGGATCATCAGCCGGTCCATCAGAGTCAACGTCAACGGAAAGAGCATACAGATGTCAGGCAAAAATGAATATGTATTTGTGGATGTATTTGATTATATAGACTTTGACCTTCAGAATGTTAAGGGGACCAGACTTATCACCGATCTGAACGGCCATAAGGCTGAATATATGGAGCCCATTGATAACGGGGCGGAAATAGTTATAAGGTGGGAAAACTGAAAATGAGGATGATGAGCATATCCAGCGGAAGCAGCGGCAATTCCATTTATGTGGGAAGTGATAACACACATCTTCTGGTGGATGCAGGGATCAGCGGAAAGCGCATAGAAGAAGCGTTGAACAATGTAGGAATATCAGGCAATGATCTGGACGGTATACTTGTTACACATGAACACTCCGATCATATAAGCGGCCTGGGGGTGATGCAGCGCAGATACGGGCTTAATGTATACGCGACACCTCTGACCATAGAAGCAATGAAACATGATAAATGCATGGGAAAGGTGGACTGGGAAGCGTTCATACCCATTAATGCGGGTGAGAGTTTCAGTATCAAGGATATCAATATCAGCTCCATCAGCATCTCTCATGATGCTGCAGATCCGGTGGCATACCGCTTCGGATACGGGGATATAAAGACAGCCGTGGTCACGGACCTTGGGGAATATGACGAACGTATAATAAACTATTTAAGCGGCCTGTCTGCCGTATATCTGGAAGCAAATCATGATGTGCGAATGCTGCAGACCGGACGTTATCCTTATGTATTAAAGCAGCGCATATTAGGCAGGAGGGGGCATCTTTCCAATGAATCCTCAGGAAGGCTGTTAACAAAGCTTCTTAATGATAAAATGCAGAGGATCTTTTTAAGCCATTTAAGTCATGAGAATAATATGCCTGAGCTGGCTTATGAGGCTGTGCGTATGGAGGTGGAAATGAGCGATACCACCTGGCGCGGGGACGATTTCCCTATAGATATCGCAAAAAGGGATGTACCTTCGGAGTGCATTGAATTATAATATGATCCTTGGCAAAGCAAAGGATATTAACAGGGAGGAGTAAAATGAAAAAAACTATAATCACGGTAGTAGGAAAGGATACGGTAGGTATCATAGCCAAAGTATGTACCTATCTGGCAAATAACAGGGTTAATATACTGGATATATCACAGACAATAGTCCAGGAGTATTTCAACATGATGATGATAGCCGATATATCCGGTTCGGAAAAGGCTTTTGATACCATAGCCGATGAGCTGGCGCAGATAGGCGAGGAGATAGGTGTTGTCATCAAGTGCCAGAGGGAAGAGATTTTTAATTCCATGCACAGAATTTAAGGGGTACAGGACATGATCAATATACACGAGGTCGTTGAGACCAATACGATGATCGAAAAGGAAAATCTGGATGTGCGTACCATCACAATGGGTATCAGCCTGCTGGACTGCATAGACAGTGACCTTGAGAAGCTTAAGAGCAAGATCTACGATAAGATAACAACATCCGCAAAGGACCTGGTACACACCGGAAGAGAGATTGAGCGTAAGTATGCGATACCCATCGTTAACAAGCGTATCTCTGTTACGCCAATAGCGCTCATAGGCGCTGCTGCCTGCAGGACACCGGGGGATTTTGCACAGATCGCGCATACACTGGATGAGGCTGCAAAGACTGTTGGCGTTAACTTCATAGGCGGATATTCCGCGCTTGTCAGCAAGGGGATGACTGCAGCTGATGAGATGCTGATCCGCTCTATACCCAGGGCGTTATCCGAGACTGAAATGGTATGCTCTTCCGTAAATCTGGGATCCACAAAGACGGGTATCAATATGGATGCGGTGCGCCTGATGGGCGAAGTGATAAAGCAGACGGCAGAGAATACCAAAGAAAAGGATTCGCTTGGCTGTGCAAAGCTGGTGGTATTCTGTAATGCACCCGATGATAACCCCTTCATGGCCGGAGCTTTCCACGGCGTAACCGAAGCAGACCGCGTGATCAATGTGGGTGTCAGCGGTCCGGGCGTAGTTAAGACCGCCCTCGAAAGTGTCAGGGGCGAGAGCTTTGAGGTGCTTTGTGAGACGATAAAGAAGACGGCATTTAAGGTTACACGAGTAGGACAGCTGGTTGCCAAGGAAGCGTCCAGGATGCTGGATGTTCCTTTCGGTATAATCGATCTGAGCCTTGCGCCTACGCCGGCAGTTGGGGATTCCGTAGCAGATATACTTAAAGAGATAGGACTTGAGCAGCCCGGGGCGCCCGGTACCACGGCGGCGCTGGCACTGTTAAACGATCAGGTTAAGAAGGGCGGTGTAATGGCATCGTCATATGTGGGCGGTCTGAGCGGTGCGTTTATCCCTGTCAGTGAGGATCAGGGCATGATAGAGGCTGTTGAAGCAGGAGCACTTACACTTGAGAAGCTGGAGGCAATGACCTGTGTATGTTCCGTCGGCCTTGATATGATAGCTGTTCCCGGTGATACTCAGGCATCTACCATAAGCGGTATCATTGCGGATGAAATGGCATTGGGCATGGTTAACCAGAAGACCACAGCTGTCCGTCTTATCCCTGCCGTCGGAAAGAAAGTAGGAGACAGGGTTGAGTTTGGCGGGCTTCTTGGCTATGCACCGATAATGCCTGTCAATACATTTAAGTGTGATGACTTCGTTAACAGGCAGGGACGTATACCCGCTCCTATACACAGCTTCAAAAACTGAAACGGGTGTAAACCACAATATTTAGAAATTTACCCCTTTTCAAAAACAAAATATATGGTATAATGTTTTCTGATTATGTTAACCAGGCGCATTATACCATTTTTTATTTACTGTTAGGAGGATTTGAAGAACATGCGTTATACGAAAGTAAAAAGAGTCCTTTCGGGACTGCTGACGGTGGCTATGCTTGCGGGCCAGGCTCCCGAAGTGCTGGCGGCGGGAACGGCAGAGCCCGGCAATGACGATTATGCCATTGAGTTTATTCAGGATGAAGATGAGACGGATGCCGTCTCCGAAGATAAAGCACAGGAAAATGCTGCATCTGATAACAGCACCACTGCAGAAAAGGACAGTGATGATGCAGAAGATAAAGATGTAGTATATGAAGAAGCTGATCTGGACGGACTGGTAGCCGGTGAAGATTATGTTGAAGGCAGACTTGTAGCCGTAGTCGAAGATGAGGCAGAAGCAGAGGCCCTGGCTGCTTACTATGGCGGAAGCCTGGTGAGTCATGAAGCCGGTATAGCCGTGATAGCGCTTGATAAGCTCAGTGTGGCACAGGCGCTTGCTATGGATAAGTATAATTCTTACGATGTAGAGCCTGATTATATTTATAAGAAAGCTGCACAGGCTGACGAAGACATAAGCGGCGAAGAGATCTATGATGATGAGGAAGGCAAGACAGTTCCCAAGGAGCCTGTCTGGGGAGACTGGTATTCAACCGGGCCCGAAGGTGACCAGTATCTTAATGTCATGGATGAGAATTATCAGTATATGCATGAAATGGTACGTACCTATGCAGCATGGGGCGTTACCACCGGAAATACCGGAGTACGCGTTGCAGTCATAGGCAGCGGCGTGGATGCATCCCATCCGGATTTTGCGGATTATTACGGAAACAATTCAAGGGCAGTATGTAATGTCGTAGGGGAGTATGCCAATGTTGATGTGAGCGGTGAAGGTACTCACAGTGCAGGTATCATTGCAGCCGGACTGAAGAACGGACGTCCTGCTGTAGGTATTGCTCCCAATGTAAGGATCCTGGGCATCAGAGTGGCTGATGACGATGCTGTTGTTAACAGCGCAGCACTCGCCACTGCCATAAGTTCACTTGCGGATATCAAGTCGGAGGGAGAGAAGGTAGACATCATCCTTCTGGATACACTGATCGCAGGCAGAATGGGATCTATCTATGTTAAGGCTGAGCAGGAAGCTATCAGCAAGGCTGTTAAGGCAGGCATTACCGTTATCTCCGGTGCAGGTGATGAGGGAAGTAATGCAAAATCTTATCCCGCATCTTATGACGGAGTTATTTCCGTAGGCGCTGTCAACATGGACGGCAGTGTAGCAAGCTTTTCAAATTCAGGCACGGTAGTAGATATCTATGCTCCAGGTGTGGATATCGCTTCCCTTGGTGTGAGCGGAACATATTATAAGCGCAGTTCCACTTCTGCAGCGGCTTCAGTTGTTGCAGGCGTGGCTGCATTGTATATGAGTGTAAACGGGCATAAGTCACCTGCCGAGATGGAGAAGGCTCTGATCGAAGCAGGTACAGCAGAGAAGAACATAATCAGTGCCGCAAAGATATTTAAAGGTGACACCAGATATCCCGAAGTTATCTTAAATGACGGTTTCGGTAATATCTCTGCAACATTTACAGGTACCGGCAACAAGAGTAACCTTGTGGTTCCCGGAGACGGTGCAATAAGCTTAAAGTCAAGAAACTTTGCCGGCAAGGAAGGCAGCAACGGTAATGCTGTTCTTGTATACAGTCTTGACGGTACCGCGCCCAAGGTTGAAAACGGTGAGCTGGTACATGGCGAGATCTATACCGGTTCCATTTCATATAACACGATATATAAAGATAAGACTGCAAAGAAGACCGTAACCGTGACAGCGGCTGCAATAACCGGTATCGGTGTTATGAGTAAGACTACAACGGTTACATTTACCATTGATCCCAAAGCGGTAAGCAAGCCTATGAGCTTAAGGATCGCCGGTATACCGGATGAAGAAGAAGGCAGCGATATGCCCAGCATACCCGCAGGCTATAATATACCGCTGAGGTATGAAGCGGCAGGTATAGATACAAAGACTATCACCTGGGCAGTTACTGATACCGTGGGATGCTCTGCATCCATAAGCCAGAACGGTGTACTGCGTACAAAGATCGACGGTAAAAAAGACGGTTATGTTACGGTGCAGTGTAAGGCTACTTCTCCCAAAGAGATCAAATGCTCCGTTGAATTCAAGGTATTAAACGGTGTTAATCCCGTCGGGGAGATCAAACTGAATACCAGCAAGGAAACCCTGGAATACAGTGATGATGAGGCGGGAACATACGATCTGGTCATTAAGACATATAATGATGTCAACGGGTATGAAATCCGTCATAACGAATACCTTATCGACTGGTCCAGCTCGGATGAAAGCGTTGCGATAGTTGAACCATGCGATGACAGGGAAGATAAGGAGTTCTGGAAAAAAGCTACGATCACGGCGGTGGGTGCCGGAAAATGTACCATAAAGTGTACACCACTGGACGGCTCCGGAAAAGCTGCCAGCGTAACCGTAACCGTTCACCGCAGGATAGACAGTTTCAGGATCAACGGTCCCCAGCAGGTTGTCAGGGGGAAGAGCTATACTCTGACAGCTACGGATTTTGAACCCAAGGAGAGCGCTACAAAGGATGTCAAGTGGCTGCTGGAGGATAAAATTGACGGTGTCACCCTTGATCCGCTGACCGGTGTACTTAAGATCGGCAAGAAAAAAGCGGAGATCGGTGAAACTTTTACCGTTGTTGCTATGGCAAACGGGAAACAATCAGAGCCTCTTGAGATAGAGATAGTCAAAGGCACCTGCGATAAGCTTATCGTAGACACGATACTTACAAAGGATTATTATCAGATCAAGAGAAAGGCAAACGGCGGAATAAAGAGCTTAACACTCTTTTCGAAGAATCCCGCTTCAATATCAAAGAATGAGATCACTATATCGAATAATGCCACGCAGATAGTCGTATTTGCAGATGGTTATCATAAAGGGGATGATCTGGGGCTGGATTCTACCTTTACCAGCAGTGATTCAAAGATAGTAAGCGTTGAGGCTACTCCGGATGGCGGGGCGAAGCTTATAGCAGGCAAGAAGGGAACTGCTACCATTAAATGTACATACGGTGACAGCTCCAGGAAGACCGTCAGCTTTACCGTTAAAGTTACCGATCCTGTAGAGAGCATCAAGGTCTCCGGCCAGAGTGCCATAGTTGTCGGAAAGTCTGCCCAGTTTAAGGCTAAAGAAGTGCTTCCGACAACTGCAGGCAATAAGAAGGTCAAGTGGAGTATAAAAGATAATGTTGCGGGTGTTACCATCAGCAAGAAGGGTAAAGTTAAGCTTATAAGCACACCTTCTGTTGAAAAGGTTACCGTAATAGCTGAAGCCATGGACGGCAGCGGGGTTACCGGAAGTATGGACTTTGTGGTTTGTACCGAAAAGACCAAGAATCTTACAATAAATACATCCGCCGATCCCGATGTTTATAAGATAAAGAGAGCTAAGAAGACAGATAAGCTTCAGTCTGCAAGGCTTTATACCGTTAACATCCCCAGAAACACCACCGCCGAAAACAAGCTGGATGTATATACAAACAGTAAATATGCGCTTGACTGGACATCTTCCGATCCTGCCATAGCAAAGGTGGAGCCCGCGGGTGACGGTACAAGGGCTGTGATAACGGGCCTGGCAAAGGGAAGTGTAACAATAACCGCAAAGACACAGGACGGAAGCAAGAAGAAGGCAAGCTTTAAAGTAAATGTTCAGGTTCCGGCTTCGGGTCTCAGTCTTGTGGCGCAGGACGGACAGAATTCCGAATATCATTTCCTGGCATACGGAAAGAGCGTGAACCTGACTGCTACTCTTGGAAAGAGCTTCGGCGCACCTACAAACACCAAGATCAAGTGGGAATATGATTTCTGCAGCGTTGAGGTTGAGAGGGATGATGACGGAAACGTAAGTGACTTCAGTGTAAGCGCGATCGATTATGATTATGACTCTCTTGCGACTATATTCGGATTCAAAGCGGAAGACGGAAAACTGACAATGCCTGCAAAGGATGCTGTAACCAAGAGCGGTCTTATCGATAGTGATGATGAGAAAAACCAGTTCATCTTTGCGATCACAGTTAGAGCAATATCCGATGAAGGACTTGGTTATGAAGCAAGCAAGACCTTTATAGCAGTTAATTCGGTCAAGAGCCTGTCACTCTGCTACAATGATACGGAGTACAATGACGGCGATGAGCTGTCCATCATGGTAAATAACAGCCGTTCGTACTTCCTTAAGGGCAATTACGGCGGAACGGGCGGAGATCTTACAACACTGATCTCCGGCGTAAGTGTAAAGAGTTCCGATCCTGCGGTGCTCAGTGCTTACTTCGATGACAGCAAGGGTAAACTGGTCATAACCGGACATAAGGCCGGTAAAGTCACTCTGACCTGCACCATGAAAGACGGCAGCGGAAAGAGCGTTAAGTTTACTGTGAAGGTTAAAAAAGAGAATCAGTAACAGCGAATTATATGAGTAAGTTTAAGGACGGCAGGGCATCCTGCCGTTCTTTCCTTTTGTCTGAAAAAACTTGTTGACGAAGGGATTTTGTGGTAAAATCAATTGGGTTTTTTTATACAGGATTCGGAGGGATAGCTACTGATGAAGAAAAAGATAAGAAATGCCATTGTCAGGCTGCTTATCATAGGAATGCTCACATCGGAAACGGCAGGATCTGTCCCCTCAGTTTATGCGGGGGATGATGCGGATGTTTCGCAGACAGGGCTTTCCTGCGAGCAGGAAGAACAGTCTGATGAGAGCCGTATATATGCTGCAGGTTATATAGCGCAGGAAGAAGAACTGAATGTCCCTGCAATGAATGCCGGCGTTGGTTATGCGCAGGCTATGGATGAGCTTGTTTCGGACCGGAATGCAGACGAGCCTGAATTGCTTTATGCCGCTAAACCGGATGATGACTTTCCCTGTTCATACGACATGGACTGGCTGTCATATTTTAAAGGAAAATATCCGCCGACCAGGGATCAGGGTAAGTATGCCACATGCTGGGCACATTCTGCCATGACTCTTGCTGAATTTTACATGATAAATTCAGGCCTGGCGGATAAGAGTGTTGATTACAGTGATCTTCATATGGCTTACTGGACCTATACACAGGGGACTGCATCCGATGCTGCCGGCGATACCAGGGACAGGGTTATCTTTGATGCCATATCGGAAAACGGAATAGATAATATCTTAAATAACGGCGGAAGCCTTAAGTTTGCTGCCGAAACCCTTATGCGTAACCGCGGGGCTGCTTCCGAAAAGAGCGCTCCGTATAGCGGAGCGGATCTTATAGCGGCCGGCGGAGCTCTTCCGGCTACGGGTGAACGTACGGATGTTGCTTATCTGAAAAATGCCTGCCTTATAAGCATAAGATTTAATGAAGCACAGGTTAAAGAGGCTATAGTTGAGAACGGAGCGGCAGGTATAGCTATCTATGCGGACAAACAGTATTATGATGAAGAACACAATTCGTATTTCTGCGGAAATACCACAAGCACTAATCATGCATTAACAGTTGTGGGCTGGGATGATTATTTCCCCGGAGAAGCCTTTAAAGAATGTGACGGACAGCTTCCCGCCCGTGACGGCGCGTGGCTGGTAAGAAACAGCTGGAGCACGGAAAGTGAAGCGTCCTATGAATCTTATTTCTGGTTATCCTACTATGATACTTCTATAAGCGGAGCCTGGGTATATCAGATGATGCCCGATTTTCCCTGGGACAATCATTATTACTATGATTCACAGATACACGGAAACGGACGTTATGAAGATGTCTGCGAATATGCAAATGTATTTACGGTAAACGGTAAAGCGGAGGCTGAAGGCGAACGTCTTGAAGCCGTGGGCTTTGAGATGGCTATGGTCCAGAACAGCGGCTCACATTACCAGATAAAGATATACGGTAACTTGACGGGAGATACTCCGGACACGGGAACACTTATCAGGAGTGCTACCACTGAAGGAACTGTATATTTTGAGGGTGTATATACCGTAAGTCTCAATTCTCCCGTGGTTCTTGACAGGGGAGAGAAGTTTGCGGTAGTTATTTCGTTCGATAAACCCGGATCCTCGGTGGTCATGGAGAGTACGGTTGAAGATTATAACGGAATAAACAGCAAGGTCGGTATCAGCAGCGGACAGAGTTTTGTATCAACAGACAGGACCAGCTGGGCTGATGTTAAGAGCAGTGACAAGACATACGGAAATCTCGTTATTTCTGCAATGACATCGGATACCCAGAAGAAATCTGCCGTCAGCAAGCTGCTGCTCACACCCGAGGTGGTTACTTTTACAAAGAAAGATGAAAGCAGGTCTCTTTCCCTTAAGCTTCTGGATATTAACGGTGAAGAAGCGCCGCTTAGTGAATACAGCTATGTTAACTGGACGAGCGCTGATAATAATACGGCTGTTGTCGATGCGCTTGGAAATGTAAAAGCTGTTGCCAACGGCAGGACAACTATTTCTGCCGCTTATAACGGATATAAGGCAGAATGCGATGTTAATGTTGTCATACCGGTAGAAGGATACACGGCCATACCTGTGGCTGATATCAAAAACGGTACAGAGATCGACTGGGCTTCCGACAAGTTGAGTCTTACCTGCTCTACAGAGGGGGCTGACATATATTATACACTGGATGGCAGCAAAGCAGGTACAGACAGTATAAAGTATACGGGGCCTATAAGTTTCAATGCTGCCATGGCCGGTAAAGAAGTGTCGGTCAATGCCATCGCAGCCGCAGCCGGACTCCGGCCCAGTGATAACGTAAGTTTTAATTTTATAGTACCCACAAAAGGAAAGTTAAAGATAAGTGCCTCTGCAAAAGGCAGTGTTATAAGGTCTACAATCCCGGGTAATGTAAGTCTTCAGGCAAAACTCACTCTGGGAGATAAGGATGAGCAGCCGGAGAAGGGTTTCTGGTGGTTTGTTGAAGATGAAGATATATTGAGGCTTAGTTCAGGCAGTGATACTCATCCGGATATTGCCAGACTGACAGGCCTTCAGAACGGAAGCACACTGGTAAGCGTAAGCGCATGTAATGCTCTGGGCGAGAGCCTGTCGGCGAATATAAGTATCAGTGTTGATATAGCTTCAACGGGAGATGTCCATATCACCCCGGTAAGTGTTAATTACCTTTATGCGGGCGATGAGATAAGTTTAAGCTGTGAAACGGCCGGTGCATATATATATTATACTCTGGACGGTACAGAGGCTACTACGGATTCAATACTTTATACCGCGCCGGTGAAAGTGAGTCCCGATAAAGTCGGAAGCCAGCTTAAGATAAATGCCATAGCAATTAAGGAAGGCATGTTTGCATCGGCTTCCGTGAGTGCTTGCTATGCGATAAAAAGAGGAAAGCCCGGAAAATCACCTTTTGATCCCGAACCTGATAAGGCCGGTGAAGACGGCAATATATATCTGGTAAAGGGGCAGAGCTTCTATGCAGACAGCAGCATAAAATGGATATCAAAAGCACCGAAGATCGTCAGCGTAGACAGTAAAGGACGTGTTAAAGCCAAAAAGGCAGGCAGCGGAAGAATAGAATCAGCAGATGATCCAAGTATATATATGGACGTCATAATCACGCTTCCTGTAGTCAGCACGCCGAAGAAGACGCTTGTCAGCGGTGAGGTCAGCTCTGTGAGCCTTAACTGCCTTATAGGCGGTACCGACAAAAGCGACAGATATAAGAATTATGTCTGGGTCAGCAGCAATGAAGAGGTATTAAAAGTAGACGAACAGGGAAGGATAGAGGCGATCGGCAGCGGCAGCGCGACCATCAGTGCTTATATGGCCGGGACATCCTTCGGTATAAAGATAGCTGTTAAGGATCAGGCCAAAATAGGAAAATTCTCATCCTCGGAAAACAGGATAAGCCTTGAACTGAGCCCGCTGCAGAAAACAAAACTGAAGATAAAAGGCATAAAACTTAAGAAATGCAGTATTGAATCGGAAGGCTTATCAGCCAGCCTTAATAAAAAAGGCAGGATAAGTGCATATTATAATGATATTATCAGTATAACCCCTTCGGGAAAGATCAGCGCTACAGGAGCGGGAAGCTGTGAGCTGATCATAATACCCGATAATGATCCTGAGGGGAAAATATATGTGGATATCCATGTAAATGAGCCTGTTGAACGTATATATTATATGCAGCCCGGAAAGAGCAGGAGTATCAGGATAAAAGGCGTTAAGAACAGCGGAAAAAACGCGGCTAAATGGTTTTCGGATAATGAAGAAACGGCTGTGGTCAATAAGGGAAAGATCACTGCATGCACCGACGGGGAGGCTCTGATAAGCTGCAGCTATAACGGCTTTGATTTTAAAGTCAGAGTGTATGTATATGAAGCAGTATTAAAGACTGATGAAAAACTTCAGATCAGAGGAAATGATTATGAGCTTCTGCTTTCATATGATGACGAACCGTATGAGCTTAATTGGGTAAACAACCCGTATCAGAAGGCGGTATTCAAAAACAGTAACAGTACCGTTGCATTCTGCGACATGTATGAAGTGATACATGTCAGAGGCCGTGGCAAGACAGTGCTCACCACTACCATGCACGGAAAGAAGATACGTATTAAGGTGACAGTTCAATAATAAGGGAGGAATGAGATGAAGAAGAGAACAAAAGTATGGATCAACAGGGCGGTAACTTCAGCTCTGGCCATAGCAATGATACCTTCTCTGTGGACGTCGGCTGCAGGAGAGCATGACGGAAGACTCACGGACAGGGTCACACATTCGGACAAGAAATTCAAAGATTACGAATATGTCCGTATGGATGAAAAGGATTTTGACGAGATCATAGACGGTCTGGACGATCTGGCGGCTGATGCCGGCAGTGCGGATGCAGTACTGGATGTGATCATAGCAATGGAAGATTATTACAATGAGTTAAGTGCCAATTATTCCATAGCGCACATCTATTCCGATCTTGTAGCGGATGATGCATACTGGGATGATGAAGTCAAGTTTTACGACGAACTGGGAACCAGCATCAGCGACAAGATAATGAAGAGCTATCGTACCATAGCTACTTCCGTGAATACCGATGTGCTCCATGATCGTATAGATGATGAGGATGACTGGCAGGAGATCCTTGATTATGTCGATATGACAGAGGAGCAGAAGGACTTAAACGCAAAAGAGACCGAACTTTCACTTCAGTATGATGTCCTTTATAACAAAGAATATACGACCACTGTCAACGGCAAAAAATATAATAGCGAACAATTATCCGAAGCCAATGGAAACGGAGGTATAAGCAAGGATGAATTCCTGGCCGGTTATGCTGATATCTTAAAGCAGCAGAACGAGGAAATGGCAGAGCTTTATATCGAACTGGTAAAAGTACGTTCCGAGCTGGCTAAATCCTACGGTTATGATAATTATTCTGATTATGCTTATGATAAGAGATACGGCAGGGATTATACCTATGATGATCTGGCTGAATACCGCCAGGATATAAAGGATTATATGCTGCCGGCCAGTGACCAGCTTACACTTGAGCTGTTCATGACTTATTATGATCAGATGAGTGAAGCTTTTGAGCAGAAGATGTCCGAGCAGGAATGCCTTGACACAATGAGAAAATATCTTCCCGAGATATCTTCCGATATGCTGTTATCCCTTGATTTCATGATTGATCATGAGCTTTATGATCTGAGCGTCGATGACAAGAAGGCTCCCGGCGGATATACCATTTCTATACAGCATTATAACGCTCCTTTTATGTATAATGATGCTGACGGGACTTATGCCGATATGAGGACCGTGATCCATGAATTCGGACATTACAATCAGATGTATTATATGACTGAGGACAGCTGGTATTACGGTAATACCGATCTTGATCTTGCAGAAATCCATTCACAGGGCCTCGAGCTTCTCTTTATGGATTTCGCGCAGGATATATTCGGCGATTATGCCGACTTCATGAACTTCTATACTATGTATAATCTGGTATATGCTGCGGTAGACGGTGTCAAAGAAGATGTGTTCCAGTACAACGTTTACGCTGAGGATCCGGATACTCTTACCGTAGAAAAGCTTAACCAGCTGTACTATGACGTCTGCATGGAATACGGCGGACAATACAGCAGCATGTTAAGTGATTCCCTTGCGCTTGCCGATCAGGGCTATCTGGACCAGGGGGCTGTTCTGGAATGGGTAAAGATCCCCCATACTTTCCAGTCGCCTGTATACTATATAAGCTATTCGGTATCAGTAGCCGCTGTATTTGAGCTTTTTGACGGAATACTTGATGACAGGGATGAGGGCATAGAGCTTTATCTCAATCTGGTTAATGAGGAATTCCAGAACAGCTATCAGGAAACCCTTGTAAATGCAGGACTCAATAACCCGGTTGCAAATCCCAGGTTTGATGTATATGCGTCTGATATACTTTATTATATGGGGCTGGAGGATTCCCGTATTGTGGATAATTCCTGGAAGGATGGTACTGAAACCGATTCACTGCCCGATGATAAGCCGCCCCAGGATGGCGATGACGATGATGATGATAAGAATAAAGACGAAGATAAGAACAATGATGATGATGATTGGGAAGACGGCGATATAGATGTCGTTAAGGATGTAGGAGTATCTGCAGGCGTTATAATAGCACTTATAGTAATAGGCGTTCTTTTTGTAGCTGTATTTATCGTTCTTATAGTATTGCTTGCAAAGAGGGCCGGCGAAAAGAAAGAGCAGAAATACGCAAATACTCCCAAGGGTAATATACCTCCCGGAGGATATATGCCGGGCCAGCAGCTGCAGGGCCAGCCCGGAATGCCCGGAGCACCCGGAGCAATGGGCGGTAGACCCGGAATGCCCGGAGCGCCCGGTATCGGAGGCCAGCCCGGAATGCCCGGAGCACCCGGAGCAATGGGCGGCAGACCCGGAATGCCCGGAGCACCCGGTATGGGAGGTCAGCCCGGTATGGGAGGTCAGCCCGGTATGTCCGGAGCACCCGGTATGCCTTTTATGGCTAATAACCAGACCGCTCCTGTACAGCAGTCTAATCCTTATATGCAGAATACCCCCGCGCAGGGCATGAACCGTATGCCTCAGAATAATCCTTATATAAACAGCGGAATGCAGGGCAACATGCAGAATAATGCGGCTGCACCGGGAGGTAATCCTTACCTTCAGGGTAATCCTTTTGCGGGAATGGGTATCAATCAGCCTCAGAATACCGGAAGTTCACCGGTGAACAATATGGCACCGGTCAATAACATGATGCCTGCAAACAATGCGGCGCCTGTTAATAATATGGCTCCCGTAAACAATGCGGCACCCATTGATAATATGGCTTCCGGAAATAATACAGCCCCCGCTGCAGAGGCAGCTGCTGAAGGTAATGATGCTGCCATAAAAGCTGCAGCTGAAGCTGTGAATACTGTTGAAAGTATAAAGACGGCTACACAGACGACGGATCTTTCTGCTGAAAACAGTATATCAGGGCCGCAGGCTTCCGCGTCACCTTTACCCGGTCCGGCACCCATGGGACCTCAGGCTGATGACAGACCTGAGCCTAAGCCTCTGGGACAGATAAAGACTCAGATGCCCAATACCGCGCCCAATCCTTTCCTTCAGAATCTGGAGAACATGAAGAATGACAGTGACGGCTCAAACAATACTTGAAAACAATTATTGACTATGCTATAATTTCGTGAATTTAATCAGAATTTGACAAAACGGAGATATTAACCATGGCACAGCTTTGGGGAGGAAGATTTACAAAAGATACCGACAGGGATGTATATCTGTTCAACGCGTCCATAGGCTATGATAAGCGGCTTTATTCGGAAGATATAAAGGGCAGCATGGTCCATGCGTGTATGCTGGAAAAACAGGGCATTATCACAAAAGATGAGCTTGAGGATATCCTTAAAGGGCTTAATGCCATTATTGAACAGCTGGAAGACGGCAGCCTTGAGATAACGGATGAATATGAGGATATCCACAGCTTTGTGGAAGCTAACCTCACGCGTATGGTGGGAGATGCCGGCAAAAAGCTGCATACCGGACGCAGCCGTAATGATCAGGTTGCTCTTGATATGAAGCTTTATGTACGTTCTTCGTTAAAGGCCATCGAAAGCGAACTTAAGGATTTTCAGAAGATACTCTTGCGTGTGATGGAAGAGAATCTGGAAACATACATGCCCGGTTTTACTCATCTTCAGAAAGCCCAGCCCGTAACACTGGCACATCACCTGGGAGCATATTTTGAGATGTTTAAGCGTGACCGCAACAGGCTTATGGACTGTTATGAACGTGCATCTACATGCCCCCTCGGAGCAGGTGCACTGGCAGGTACAACTTATCCCCTCGACAGGGAGTATACCGCTGCAGAGCTTGGCTTTAACGGCCCTACGTTAAATTCCATGGACTCAGTATCCGACAGGGATCACGTTATAGAAATGCTCAGCGCATTATCTATTATAATGATGCATCTGTCACGTTTTTCGGAGGAAGTCATAATCTGGAATTCCAATGAATACGGTTTTGTTGAGATTGATGATGCATTCTCAACGGGGTCATCGATCATGCCCCAGAAGAAAAATCCCGATATAGCAGAGCTGGTTCGCGGAAAGACGGGACGTGTATACGGCCATCTCATGGCTATGCTTACCACAATGAAGGGCCTGCCTCTTGCGTATAATAAAGATATGCAGGAGGATAAGGAGGGCGTTTTTGATGCGGTTGATACCGTGAAAGAATGCCTGTCCATGTTCATGCAGATGGTGGATACCATGAAGTTCAAAAAGGACGTTATGGCAAAAAGTGCGATGAAGGGCTTTACCAATGCAACTGATGCGGCTGACTATCTTGTTAAACACGGTGTGGCTTTCAGGGATGCCCACGGCATCATCGGACAGCTGGTTCTTAAGTGCATTGAGAAAGACAAGAGCATAGAAGATATGAGCCTTGAAGAACTTAAGGAGATATCGGATGTGTTTGAGGAAGATATCTATGATGCAGTATCCTTAAAGACCTGTGTGGAGAGGAGACTCACAACCGGCGCCCCCGGGGTGTCGGTAATGAGTGAAGTCATAGATAAATATAAAGAGTATCTTGCTAAATAAGATCCTGAGGGGACATACCGAAGAATCTTTATATACAAAATGGAGGAAAATATTATGAGCAAGTTGAAAGTAGGTATTTTAGGAGCGACCGGTATGGTAGGACAGAGATTTATCTCTATCCTTGAGAACCACCCCTGGTTTGAAGTTACAACCGTGGCAGCCAGCCCCCGCAGTGCGGGAAAGACTTATGAGGAAGCTGTAGGCGAGCGCTGGAAGCTTGAGAAGCCCATGCCCGAAGCTGTCAAGAAGCTGGTGGTAATGAATGTTAACGAAGTAGAGAAGGTTGCATCCGAAGTTGACTTTGTGTTTTCTGCGGTTGATATGACCAAGGATGAGATAAGAGCTATCGAAGAGGCTTATGCAAAGACCGAAACTCCCGTTGTTTCCAATAACAGTGCTCATCGCTGGACTCCCGATGTACCCATGATGGTACCTGAGATCAACCCCGGCCATATGGATGTTATCGAGTTCCAGAAGAAGCGTCTGGGAACCAGGAACGGATTTATCGCTGTTAAGCCCAACTGTTCCATTCAGGCATATGCTCCCGCCCTTACGGCGTGGATGGAGTATGAGCCTTATGAAGTGGTTGCAAGCACTTATCAGGCAATCAGCGGAGCCGGCAAGACCTTTAAGGACTGGCCCGAGATGATAGAGAATATCATTCCCTATATCGGCGGTGAGGAGGAGAAGAGCGAAAAGGAGCCGCTGCGTCTGTGGGGTGAGATAAAGGACGGTGTTATCGTGCCGGCAGTAAGTCCCATCATCACCTGCCAGTGCATCCGTGTTCCTGTCCTGAACGGACATACCGCAACCGTATTTGTCAAGTTTAAAAAGAAAGCTACCAAGGAAGAGCTTATCGAGAAGCTTGTTAATTTTTCGGGTGAGCCCCAGAAGCTTAACCTTCCCAGTGCGCCCAAACAGTTCATCCAGTATCTCCAGGATGATAACCGTCCCCAGGTAGCATTGGATGTTGACTATGAAGGCGGAATGGGTGTGTCTGTCGGAAGACTCCGCGAGGATACTGTTTATGACTGGAAGTTTGTCGGCCTTGCACATAACACTCTTCGTGGTGCGGCAGGCGGTGCTGTACTTTGCGCTGAGCTTCTTAAGGCAAAAGACTTTATCAAGGAAAAATAAATGTTTGTCGGAAGAAAGAAAGATCTAAGGTTTTTAGACGAAAATTTCATCGGACACGATAATAAACTGCTGGTAATATACGGGCATAAGGGAGTCGGAAAAAGCTCCCTTATGCTTCGTTTTGCTGAAAATAAAGATTATTCATATTATGCGGCCAGACCCTGCTCTGAAACCGAGCAGCTGCTACAGTGGGGAGCTGAACTGGGAACAGAGTTTTTTGACTTCAATGCCGTATTTTCCCATATCAACAAAAACGGTAACGAAAAAAAGCTCATTATAATAGATGAATTCCAGAATATCATAAGATACTCCGACAGTTTTATGCCGGCGCTGATAGATACCGTTCAGGATGCGTCAAAAAACTGCATGGTCATTCTTTTATCATCATCCATAAGTTTTGTTGAAACGGATTTTGTTCCGAGGATAGGGTCGATGGCCCTTAAGATAAGCGCTTTCTATAAACTGTCCGAAATGGGCTTTATGGACTGCGTTAATTACTTCAAGAATTATACCACCAGACAGTGCATGGAAGTATACAGCATCACGGGCGGCATGCCTGCGTATTGGAAGGTCTTTGATCCTGCACTTTCTGTTGAGGAAAATATCATAAATAAGATAATTTCGCCCGCAGGTGCACTCTACTATGAAGGAGAGCGCATAATTTCGGCAGAATTGAGAGAGCTTAATGTATATTCAACGATATTAAGCTGTCTGTCGAACGGGCTTAATAAACTTAACGAACTGCACAGCCGCAGCGGATTTTCACGTGCCAAGATAAGTGTTTATCTTAAGAATCTTATGGAACGTGAGCTTGTGGAGAAAGTATTCCCTTATGATAATGCATCAGGCATTAATGCCAAGAAGGGCATATACAGACCTTCTATCCGTCTTCTCGAATTCTATTTCCGTTTCATGTTCAATAAACGCAGTGCACTTGAAAGTATGACTCCGGAAGCATTTTATAAGAAATGTGTTGAAGAAGAGCTGGGGGATTTCCATCACGGCAATTTCTGCAAGGTTTGCGGTGAATATCTTGATATATTAAACCAGAACAATATGCTTCCCATTAAAGCTACGGAACGCGGTGAATGGGTGGGCAAAAAAGGTACAATAGATATAGTCATGCAGGATGAAGAGGGGGAAAGCCTCCTGGCATTCTGTGACTGGAAGACCGAAACGCTGGATATGAACAGGCTTAAGGCATGCCTGTTAACGGCGCAGGAGGCAAGGCTTTCACCCGATCATCTGTATCTGTTTGCTGCAGGCAGTTTTTCGGAAGAGCTCAAAACATATGCGGCAGAAAACAGCTTTTTAAAGCTTGTTGATATAGATACTTTGTGATCATGGCAGAAAATCTCAAATCACTCTTCATAGCGGAGAAGCCCTCGGTTGCAAGGGAATTCGCGAAGGCTTTAAAATATAATATGAAGAATAACGACGGCTTTATGGAAAGTGATGAAGCCGTTATCACGTGGTGTGTAGGCCATCTGGTCACCATGAGTTATCCCGAGGTATATAATGAAGCGCTTAAGGCATGGAATTTCAATACCCTGCCTTTTATTCCCGATGAGTATCTGTATGAAGTGATCGAATCATCGAAAAAGCAGTTTAAGATTGTCAGCGGACTGTTAAACCGCAAGGATGTCGGCACTATCTATGTATGCACTGACTCCGGACGTGAAGGGGAGTATATCTACCGTCTGGTGGAACGCCTGGCAAAGGTGAGCGGTAAACAGCGCAAGCGTGTATGGATAGATTCCCAGACAGAAGAAGAGATACAGCGTGGTATAAGGGAGGCGAAGGACCTTTCTGAATATGATTCGCTTTCCGACGCTGCATATCTGCGTGCCCAGGAAGATTACCTGATGGGTATTAATTTTTCACGCGTGCTGACGCTAAAGTACGGCAGATCGCTGCAGAATTATCTGCGCAGTGAAAAGCGCCCCGTAGTTGCGGTTGGCAGGGTAATGACCTGTGTGTTGGGGATGGTTGTGCTGCGTGAACGGGAGATCCGCAGCTTTGATAAGACTCCTTTTTACCGTGTACCCGGATCATTCATGCTTGGAGATAAGAAGCTGAACGCCGAATGGAAGGCGGTTGAAGGTTCGCGTTATTTTAATTCGCCGCTGCTGTATAAGGAGAACGGTTTTAAGAAAAAGGAAGATGCACTTAAGCTGATAACCGAACTGGGCGGTAAAGGCCCGGATGAGAACGGTGTTTATTCTACAGATTCAAAAGGAGAGCTTTTAAAGAGCGAAAAGAAGACCGAAAAAAAGAATGCACCGCTGTTATATAACCTGGCTGAGCTTCAGAACACCTGCTCGAAAATGTTTAAGATTAGTCCTGATGAGACGCTGCAGATAGCGCAGGAGCTCTACGAAAAAAAGCTGACTACATATCCAAGGACTGACGCCAGGGTATTGTCAACGGCCGTTGCCAAGGTAATAGACCATAATATAAAGGGACTTTGTTCGTATCCGCAATGTGCGGGATACGCTAAGGATATCCTGGAAAAGGGGCTGTATAAGGATCTGGCTAAGAGCAGATATGTCAATGACAAGCAGATAACGGATCATTATGCCATAATACCTACAGGTCAGGGTTTTTCGGCACTGGCCGGCGTAAGCCAGACGGCACAGAAGGTATATGAGCTGATAGTTCGCCGCTTCCTGGCTATATTTTATCCGCCTCAGACTTTCCTTAAACTGTCAATGGAGATACTTCTTGAGAATGAGCATTTCTTTGCTAATTTCAAGGTGCAGCAATCTGCCGGCTGGTATGCGGTGAGCCGCTGTTCCTTCCAGCAGGATAAGCAAAAAGAGGATAAACAGGAAGACAAGGAAGAAGAGGAAGTTGTGGTTGATCCGGCCTTTCTGGATGTATTGTCCAAAGCGAAGAAGGGGACGGAGATGGACTGCGCCGGACTTTATGTAAAAGAAGGAGAGACAAAACCTCCTTCAAGATATAATTCGGGAAGCCTGATACTCGCCATGGAGAATGCGGGACAGCTGATAGAAGACGAAGAGCTGCGCGCCCAGATAAAGGGCAGCGGTATAGGAACATCGGCAACGAGAGCAGGCATATTGGAAAAGCTGGTCACAAAGAGATATCTTGCACTGAATAAGAAGACGCAGATCATAAGCCCTACACAGCTTGGAGAAATGATATTTGATGTGGTACGCTATTCAATAGGATCACTCTTAAATCCCAAACTCACGGCCAGCTGGGAACTTGGATTGTCGGGAGTGGCGGAAGGTAATGTTTCAACCGATGAATACAGGAAGAAATTAAACGGTTTTGTTACAAAACATACGGAAAACGTAAAACAGCTTTCGAATGAAAATGAGCTGAGAAAATGTTTTGATTATGCTGCGGCATACTATAAGAGTACAGGTACAAGGAAGAAAAAAGATTAAAAGAGAGGCTTAAATGAAAACCCTTCCCAAAGAGAAACAGAAACTTTTCAGAGATGTATTAAAGCGTGTAAGGGAGAATCCCAATTCACGTTTTGACCTTATGGATAATTTTATGCAGCATGGGGATACAACAGTGCGTACTCATTGTCTGCATGTTGCACAGACTGCATTCTACCTTGCTGTTAAATTAAGGCTTAAAGTAGATGAGGAAGCCCTGATAAGAGGTGCGCTCCTGCATGATTATTTCCTTTATGACTGGCATGAGCTTTCACTGGCAAATACCATACATGGTTATACACATCCCGGCTTTGCCCTTAGGGAAGCCTCAAAGGATTTTGATCTTACGGAAACCGAAAAAGACATGATAATCCATCATATGTTCCCGTTAACACTGGTACCGCCTTTTACGCCTGAAGGCTGGTTACTGTTGATAGCGGATAAGATATGCGCACTTGGAGAGACTATAGGAGACAGGATAAAATGAACGAACTGACACTGGTTGAGAAACTCTTTGCGGGACTGGATTTTCCGGCATGGACTCTGGTTGCGCTGATATATGCTTTTATAGGATGGTTCTATGAATCGACTATATTTTCACTGTGTGAACAGGGTAAGTTCATGGACAGAGGTGTATTTATCGGTCCGCTGTGTCCAATATACTGTATGGTATGTACCTTCAGCTATGATCTGTTTCATCCTGTAGAGGAGTGGTGGCTGCTCATCATACTGGCAGGAACTGTGACAAGTATAGTGGAACTTATAACAAGTATCACGATGGAGGCGCTTTTCCATAAACGTTACTGGGATTACAGTTACTTCCCGCTTAACCTGGACGGAAGGATAAGCGTGGTGGCCGGATTATTCTTCGGTGTGGCACTTACGATAATGGTCAAATGGATACATCCCGGACTCAGCGCCCTCGCAAAGAGCATCCCTTACGATATTAGACATATCGCCTGCATAGTCATCTGGACCATATTTATTATAGATATGATCTGGACCACCATAGGTAATATGAAGCTGAACAAGCCGATAGCCGCTGCATATGATAAGGTTATTGCGTGGAAACAGCGAAGATTCGATGCTATAAACGTATGGAAATGCAAGGTTGAAAAGACTGCGCTGATAAGAGCTTTTAAAGTCATACTGGCCAAAGGCAAGGCTATGAACAGAAAGATCGTAGCCATAGAGAATAAGATCAAGGGTAAAGACAAAGAAAAGAAAAAAGAAGATAAAAAATAATACAGGTTTTATTCGGTGGTATTCATGAGGTATTCACCGATAGCGGATACACGCTGCATGGAATTAAGATATTGCTGCTGAGCCTGCTCGGCTGACTGGGCATCATAAGTACCGCTGCCGTAAGCGGCGTGATAAAGGGTAGCGGAATCGTTCATAAGGGTATATGCTTCCTGGGCAATGCTTCCGGCATCGGAATAGTTTTCCGGTACCTCCAGTGCGGCCATATTATGAAGGGTAGCAGCAAGCTCATCTACAGTTTTTAAGAGCTTTTCGACAGAATCATCCGCGCCGGGGTCTAATGAGTCTAAAGCTGAACTTAAGTTGCAGATCTCGCTTGTATAAGCCTCCATACTCTCCTTGTATTTAGGGAGCTTGGGATCTTCCTTTTTTCCGCAGGCGGCCAAAAGAAGACTTAAGACTAAAAACGATTTGACAAACTTATCTTTGTGGCGGATAATCTTTTTCATGACTTAATAAAGGTAGCATAAAGAGGCCTTTTTTGCAAGTATATAAAAAAGCGTTTTGGGAGGAAGAACTAAATGACCGGTGCTGATGCAATGGTAAAAAGCCTTATGGCAGAAGGGGTAGACTACGTATTCGGTTATCCCGGAGTGGCTATCTGCCCTTTTTATAATGCGATACTGGATTCTGATATCAAGACCATACTTATAAGAACCGAGCAGAATGCTGCACATTCGGCAAGCGGCACGGCCAGATTAACCGGTAAGCCCGGGGTATGCGCCGTGACATCCGGTCCGGGGGCAACCAATCTTATAACGGGTATTGCAACAGCTTTTGCTGATTCCATACCGCTGGTATGCATTACCGGTCAGGTTAATTCCGAGCTGATAGGTTCCGATGTTTTCCAGGAGGCGGATATAACAGGTGCTGTAGAAAGCTTTGTTAAGTATTCCTATCTCGTAAAGGACGCTAATGATATCCCCCGAATCTTTAAAGAAGCGTTTTATATAGCTAATTCCGGCCGTAAGGCGCCTGTGCTGATAGATGTACCCATCGATGTGCAGCAGCAGAAGATAAAGAGCTTCGAATATCCCGAAGAGATCAAGCTCCGCACTTATAAGCCTACGGTAAAGGGTAATGCTCTCCAGATAAAGAAGATAGTCAAAGAGCTGGAAAAAGCGAAGAGACCGCTTATCTGTGCCGGCGGTGGTGTACGGCTTGCCAATGCCAAGGATGAGCTGAGGAAACTGGTGGAAGAATACCGTATCCCTGTGGTATCTACCATGATGGGTATAGGTGTAATGGCCACTGAACATGAACTTTATTACGGCATGGTTGGTAATAACGGTTTCCCCTGGGCTAATAAAGCCATGAAGGAAGCGGATCTTATAATGATGGTCGGAGCCAGGGTTGCGGACCGCGCAGTCAACCAGCCTGAGCGTGTCATGAAGGATACGGTGCTCATACATATTGATGTGGATCCGGCTGAGATAGGAAAAAACGCGGGTGCGACTATACCTATAGTCGGTGATGCAAAGCACATCTTAAGCGACCTTAATGAATATGAGATTGAAGCTGATTACAGCAAATGGATAGAAGAGCTTAATAAATACCGTAAGGAAATGCCGCTTACCAGGGAGGCACATCCCGGATTTGTGGACCCTGCAGAGTTCATAAGACGTATGTCCCTTAAGATGCAGGACAATGCCATCTACGTAGCCGATGTGGGGCAGAACCAGATCTGGTCCTGCAAATACCACGTGGTAAGAAACGGCAGATTCTTAACCACAGGCGGTATGGGAACAATGGGTTATTCCATCCCTGCCGCAGTAGGTGCAAAGCTTGCAAGACCTAACAGACAGGTTGTGGCAGTATGCGGTGACGGTTCCTTCCAGATGTCAATGATGGAACTTGCTACCATGAGACAGTATAACGTACCCGTAAAGATAGTGGTACTCAAAAATAACTATCTTGGCATGGTAAGACAATACCAGCATTTTACTTATGAAGATAAATATTCGGTAGTTGATCTTTCCGGCAGCCCGGACCTTGAGCATATAGCTAAAGCATACGGAATGAAGTTCATGCGTATAGAAAACATGGACGGGCTGGATGACAGACTGGATGAGCTTCTTAACAAAGATGAGGCTTATCTTTGCGAATGCATCATAGATCCCATGGATCTGGTATAGGAGGTGGGAAGATGAGACGTATATTTTCTGTACTTGTAGAGAATCGTTCCGGTGTCCTGAGTAAAGTTGCAGGACTCTTCGCCCGCAGGAGTTTTAATATAGATTCGCTTGCCGTGGGTGAGACAGATGATACTGCAGTGTCCCTGATGACCATATTAAGTTCCGGTACTGAACAGACACTGGAACAGATAGAAAAGCAGCTTAACAAGAAGCTGGATGTAATAAAGGTAAAGACGTTTGATGAAGACAGGGCCATCAGCAGGGAACTCATGCTCATAAAAGTCAAGTATAACAAAGGGAACAGACGCGAGATAATGGAGATCTGTGAAGTGATGAAGGCTGAGATAGTTGACATGAGCCAGCATCTGATGATCATACAGATATGCGACACTCCCGAAAAGATAAAGCTGATGATAAGCATGCTCCAGCAGATATCCATAGTTGAAGTGGCACGAACAGGAACGCTTGCCCTTTCGAAATGCATAGATGAGTAAGGTTTCGCAATTGACAAGATAACAATATGTTGGTAAACTTTACATTGTTTTTTCATTAAACTACAGAGGTGATCAAAGTGAACAGAAAAGTATTCCAGTTGCTTGTAGATAATTCTTCCGGTGTGCTCTCACGTATTTCCGGCCTTTTTTCAAGACGTGGTTACAATATTGAGAGCATCACGGCGGGTGTTACCGCAGATCCCAGATATTCCAGGATCACCATAGTGGCACAGGGGGATGATGAGATCCTTGACCAGATAGAAAAGCAGGTCGCAAAACTTATTGAAGTACGTAACGTGAAGGTTCTTGATCCTTCCGATTCCGTATACCGCGAACTGTGCCTTATCAAGGTGGAAGTAACGGAGGATAACAGGGAAAACCTTATTTCCGTTGCAAATATATTCAGGGCAAATATAGTTGATGTGGGACCCGAGAGCATGATAATAGAGCTTACGGGTAATCAATCCAAGATAGAAGCTTTCCTTGGGCTTTTAAAGGGCTACACCATATCAGAACTTGCAAGAACGGGCCTTACAGGTCTGACCCGCGGTAATGCCGGCGTGGTCTGGCTTGATGACTAAGAATATTATAAATTTTTTATTCATTTCAGGAGGAAAAAGAAATGGCAAAGATCTACTATCAGGAAGACTGTAACTTAGCAGCTATCCAGGACAAGACTGTAGCTATAATCGGCTACGGCAGCCAGGGACATGCTCATGCTCTTAACTTAAAGGAGAGCGGCATCAATGTCATCATCGGCCTTTACGAAGGTTCCAAGTCATGGAAGCGTGCAGAGGAGCAGGGCTTCACCGTTTATACCGCTGCTGAGGCTGCAAAGAAGGCAGACATCATCATGATCCTTATCAATGATGAGAAGCAGGCAGCATTATATAAGGCAGACATCGAGCCCAACCTTGAGCCCGGAAACATGCTTATGTTCGCACATGGCTTCAACATTCACTTCGGCCTTATCAAGGCTCCTAAGGGTGTTGATGTTACCATGATCGCACCTAAGGCTCCCGGTCACACCGTACGTAGTGAGTATCAGGCAGGCAAGGGT
>JAFYCS010000022.1 GCA_017539565.1 Lachnospiraceae bacterium | reverse complement strand
GAAACTGCAGACAAGAGTTTTTACTTTTTCTGTTTTTAATGCTTTCCTGTAAACAAAAGCTTCGATCAGTGCCGCTGTGATCTGCAATACCCCCAGCAGTATCATCAACCATACTTCAAAGGAATCATCAGTAAAATATGTGATAGCCAGCCATATCACCATTATTGTCATATTCGTTATAATATTGATCAGTATGAATATCCCCAGCTTATACCCTAAGCTGCATTTTGCCCCGGCTGATGCCACCAGAAAAAACGGTGCCTCCGCGATCAGTGTTACTACCGCTACAAGCAGGAGTGATCCAATGAACGGTAATACATATTCACCCAATATCACCATCATAGTTTTATCACTCCTTTGGACCTATCTGATCATCTGCCGATGCTCCGTTTGGATCCGGTACAGCTTCTTCCTTTTTACCTTCTCCGTTTCTGATCAGCTTTACGAGTACGACTATCAGTATCGCTACTATGATAAGTACAAACAAAAGTATCCCGGCTATTATCAGTCCCTCATGGTTATAAGCCCAATGGATCGCACCTCCGTCTCCCGCAGTTATAACATCATACAGTTTCTGCCCCATCACCCGTATCCTCACTGTTTTCTCCTGTTAACCGCATCCTTAAGATGCTTCACGCTCGCTCCGCTCAAGCCCTTCGGATCAGCCAGCAGCTTCTCCTGCATAAGTTCCAGGTCTTTTAATATGATGGGATGGATGTGATCACCTGTTGATACGCCGCCCCCCATCTCGTGTTCCAAAAATATCTCCTTAGTGAAAGCTATCTTAGCCCCTCTCTGCAGGAGACTGACGATATAAGGATAATCATCCAGCAGACGGTAGTCTTCATCAAGATAGCCATATTTATCAAATAATCCCTTGCTGTATGCAGTGCAGCAGGAGCTTATCAGATTACGCTTCTGCACCATATAATTTAATAATATACCCGGAAAAAGCTTAAGCCCCAGTTCCGTAAATATACCGGGCCTTACCTTGCTGTGATCCCCATAGCAGTCACGGCGCCTCCCCGTAAGTATCAGTTCACCGCTGTTCTTAAAGTCCCTGATGATATGGGATATAGTGGCCTTATCTGGAAAGCAGTCCCCGGGACTGCAGAATATCATATACTCTCCCCGTGCCATCTTAAACAGCTTGTTAAAATGGGCTACAGACCCCAGGTTTTCTTCATTTACATTTATGCGTACATCAGCGAAGTTACGTCCCAGCCGTTCCTTCAGACTTTCAAGCTGTGCGGTATCGTATTCCTTCGAACAATCATCGCTTATTATCAGCTCCACATCGGAACAGTCCCGCTGTTCCTCAAGCGATACCAGCGTGGGCTCTGCTTCATCAAAATTGTTATACAGCACAAAAAGCACTGATGCCCTTATATCCATCAGACTAAAAGCTCCCATATCCTGTATACATTGGTCCGTCCGCCGAAGCCTTCCTTCTGGGATATAAGTCCTTCATTCAAAAAGCTTCCGCCGTCTTCGGTGGATATGCCGAAGTCCAGCCATTTATGATCCGCGGCATATGTTTCCATCACCGTGGCCACAGCCAGATCCAGTGCTCCTATACGTCTGGCCTCTTCATCAGCAGCCATATACTGCACATGCACGGTCTCTTTATAGAGATAGCAAACGCAGCCTGCAATGATATGCTCATCCTTTACAGCCGCATATAATGCGATATTCTCCGGGAAGCGGCTGTACAGAAGATACAGCTCATCTGCGGTATGTACTGCCTTTACATTATGCCTGGCTGTCAGCACTTCATTTTCAAGACCGATGAACTCTTCAAAGCTCTCCTTATCGGTCCTGCGCTCTATCACTACACCTTCGCGCTTTGCCCTGCTTATCTGCGCCTTACGTCCCTTGGGCATCTTGATGGGCGCTTTCAGATCCAGCACAGTAGACGCCCCCATCGCAGTCAGCCTGGCACCGTTTGCAAACAGCGCGTATTCATCCTCCTCCGCAGGCTGCAGATGATAGACGTGCGGTATGCATTTATATACCAGCTTTTTAAGCCCCTCTTCCTTCATATGCTCCTTAAGAGCTGTCATGCAGTCGTTCACCGTATGCTGCTTTGCATCATTCTTTAAGAGGAAGCCGCCGTATGTCAGGCCGCCGTGGGAACACAGCACATCACCGGAAACATCAGCCGGCAGCAGCGCCATCAGCTTATCTTCTTCATAAAACATAAGCGAATGATCGGTAAACCGGTCGGAATGATATTCCATATAATCTCTTTTAAACATAAAAAGAGAGTTCTTCGCCTCCGAAACGAAGGCATCCCACTCTCCTTTCTTTTCACCTGTATATCTTAAAATATCCATTCTTTTATTCTGCCTTGGGCAGCACAAATGATGACTTAAGTCCTACTATACGGTTAAATACGGGTGCTCCGGGCTTTGAATCCTTATAGTCTGCCACGAAAAAGCCCTGACGCACGAACTGGAACGAATCATATGCCTTAGCATCCTTAAGCGCAGGCTCAAGATAGCACTCCGTGAGTACCTTGAGTGAATCGGGATTAACGTTCACGTTACCGTTCTCATCATATACGCCCTTTTCCTCATCCACGAGATTCTCATAAAGGCGCACTGTAGCCTTAAGCGCACTTGTTGCCTCCACCCAGTGGATGGTGCCCTTTACCTTTCTCTCACAGAAACCACTACCCTGCTTGGTCGCAGGATCATAGGTGCAGTGGATCACACTGACCTTTCCGTTCTCATCTTTTTCATAAGAGGTGCAGGTCACGAAATATGCGCTCATAAGACGTACTTCATTTCCGGGATAAAGCCTGTAATACTTCTTGGGAGGCGCCTCCATAAAGTCGTCACGGTCGATGTATAACTCTCTTCCGAAAGGAACCTTCCTGCTGCCAAGGCTCTCATTCTCAAGATTGTTGGGTACTTCCAGTTCTTCTGTCTGTCCCTCCGGATAATTATCGATCACAAGCTTAACAGGATCCAGTACCGCCATCATACGGGGACGTGAAAGCTTAAGGTCTTCCCTTACGCAGTACTCCAAAAGATCCATCGATGATGAAGCGTTTGCCTTTGACAGTCCGGAAAGCTCCACAAACTTCTGAATGGATGCAGGCGTATAGCCTCTGCGGCGCAGCGCAGCAATACTTACCAGTCTGGGATCGTCCCAGCCATCCACTATACCATCCTCTACCAGTTTCTTGATATAACGCTTTCCTGTTACCACATTGGTAAGATACATCTTTGCAAACTCTATCTGACGGGGCGGCTTTTCAAAGCCCACCTCATTGACAACCCACTCATATAAGGGTCTGTGATCCTCAAACTCCAGTGTGCAGAGCGAATGGGTAATACCCTCAAATGCATCCTCCAAAGGATGTGCAAAGTCATACATCGGATAGATGCACCACTTGTCACCTGTATTGTGATGTGTCATATGTGCCACACGGTAGATAACGGGATCACGCATATTCATATTGGGTGACGCCATATCTATGCGGGCACGGAGCACTCTCTCACCATCGGCATATTTGCCGTCCTTCATCTCTTCAAAGATGCGGCGGTTCTCTTCGATGCTGCGCTCCCTTCCGGGATCTTCCTTACCGGGGTTCTCAAAATCACCTCTGGTCTCGCGTATCTCATCAGCAGTCAGTTCAGAAATATAAGCCTTGCCCTTATCGATAAGCTTGAGCGCACACTCATACATGCGGTCAAAATAATCGGACGCAAAGAAAAGGCGGTCTTCATAATCGGCTCCAAGCCACTTGACGTCCTCTTTGATAGACTCGACAAATTCAGTCTTTTCCTTTGTGGGATTGGTATCATCAAAACGGAGGTTGAACTTTCCTCCGTATTTCTTAGCCATGCCGTAGCTGGTAAGTATAGCCTTTGCATGTCCTATATGCAGATAACCGTTGGGCTCCGGCGGGAAACGTGTATGCACGGTATCATATACGCCTTCGGCCAGATCCTTGTCGATCTCCCTTTCAATAAAATTCCTGGATTCTTTTACTTCTTCGGAATTCTCTTTTATTTCTTCTGCTGCCATTAATACTCTCCTTGGAATTTACTATAAGATTCTTCGCTTCGCTCAGAATGACATGCTTTTTACCCTATAAAAGTTTAGAGCAGGGAAGGTTTATCCCAACCCTGCTCGTAATGATCGTCAATCCTTATTGCTTAATACCACGATGCCTACCGGCTTGTTCTTGTCACTGTTGACCACCCCGTCCGGGAAGATCTCATCGTAATGTACCAGGTCATCCAGAAGAAGCGGGATGTTGATATCCATTGTCTCATTGGTGAACTGGCAGGTACCTACCTTTCTGTGACCTCCGCCGCCGTACTTAAGCATCAGCGCACCTACATCAACGTGGCAGGTCTTGTTCAGTATGCTGTAGCCTGTTGCACAGGAGCAGCCCTGTCCGCCCTTACCGCTTACTATCCATACGGATACGTTCTGCTCGGGATACATACTGTAGATCATGAAACGGTTGCCGGAATAGATGGGATCGACTCCGCGCAGATCCGATATGATAACGTTGTTCTCAATCCTTGTATGAGCCCTTACCATCTCCTTAAACTTGGCAGCCTGCTCATGATATACCTCGATACGCTCAACCACATCGGGAAGGGCAAGGATCTCTTTGGTATTCATGGTGCGGCATGCTTCCATCAGAACTTCCATCAGACGGTAGTTGGGGATAGTGAAGTTACGCCAGCGTCCCAGACCGGTACGGGGATCCATTAAAAGTCCCACAAGGATCCAGCCTTCGGGATTCTGTATCTCATCGATGGTGAGGTTACCGGAATCCACCTTATCAACCGCTGCCATCATATCATCAAAGTGTGAGAATCTCTCCTCACCTCCGTAATACTCATATATAATGCGGGCACATGAAGGAGTGATCCTGCTCTCTCCCTTATACTTGCCCTCAAGCTCGTTACGCTCGAACTCGCTTGAATGATGATCGAACCATAAGCCGCACCCTTCCACAAAAGGAACATTAGCCAGACAGTCATTCTCATCTATCTCGATGAGTCCGTCCTGCAGATCCTTGGGATGTACGAATTTCCAATGATCGATAACCCCGGCCTCCAGAAGCAGTGTTCCGCACGCAAGCCCGTCAAAATCAGATCTTGTGATAAGTCTCATTGCCATAAGCCAATACCCTCACTTAATTATTTAGCATACTTTGCCAAACATATTATATATTATTTCAGGATTTTTTCAAGTGTTCTATGTTAGATTTGCACAACAATTCTAAGAACAGGCAAATTTTACTGTACATCTCCGGCGCTGCCCGGCATCAGCAGCTCATATATCTCATCACGGCCCTGCTTGGTCTCGGCTGAAAAAGCGATCAGTATGCCGTCCTTAGGCATTCCCAGTCCTTCGCGCACTATCTTCTTCTGCTTATCCAGCTGGCTGCGTTTAATCTTATCAGCCTTGGTAGCTATGATAAGCGGTGTATAGCCCTGAGCCAGTATCCACTCATACATCTGTTTGTCATTTGCCGAAGGATCATGGCGTATATCTATGAGCAGGAATACATTTTTAAGCTGCTTTGATGTATGCAGATAGCGCTCTACCATCTTGCCCCACTTGGCCGATACTGCAGCTCCGGCCTTTGCATAGCCGTAGCCGGGCAGGTCCACAAGATAGAAGGCATCGTTCACATTATAGAAATTGATGGTCTGGGTCTTGCCGGGCTGCGAAGAAGTGCGCGCCAGGCTCTTTCGCTGCATAAGTGCATTGATCAGCGAAGACTTTCCCACGTTACTCTTCCCTGCAAAAGCAAATTCAGGGATCAGGTTTTCCGGCAGCTTGCTGGTGATACCGCATACGGTCTCAAGCTCTGCCTTTACTATCTTCATCATGAGCTTTTCTTTCTCTCGTAAAAGGCCTGTTCTATCACCTCGTCCATATCCTTCATATAAAGGATCTCCAGTCCTCCGGTGATCTCTGTATCTATCTCCTCCACATCCCTCTTGTTCTCAAAAGGTACCAGCACCGTTCTGATGCCCAGCATCTTTGCGGCCAGGATCTTTTCCTTAAGTCCGCCGACAGGCATCACCCGTCCCCTTAAGGATATCTCTCCGGTCATGGCCAGATCCCTGCGCACCTTCTTTCCGGTAATGGCAGACAGCACAGCCGTAGCCATGGTGATGCCGGCGCTGGGTCCGTCCTTGGGGACCGCTCCTTCGGGAATATGGATATGTATATCATGCTCCTGGAAATAACTGTCGGGCACATTGTAACGCGGTACTACGGAACGCACATAGGAAAGTCCTGCCATGGCCGACTCTTTCATGACGTCACCCAGCTGGCCGGTAAGTGCCAGTTCGCCTTTTCCGGGCATGATATTTACTTCTATCTGCAGGGTATCTCCGCCCACGCTGGTCCATGCCAGTCCGCGTACTATACCCACTTCGTTCCTGCCGTTTAAGTGTTCCTTGGGGAAGCGTATCTTTCCCAGATATTCCTCAAGATTTGCATCCGTTACCTTAAGGGGTCCCTTATCTTTCTTGGGCCCTCTTTTGCCCTTCTTTTCAAGGGTCTTTACGGCGGCCTTCCTGCAAAGCTTATCCAGCTCTCTCTCCAGCTCACGGACGCCCGCCTCACGGCAGTAGCATTCGATTATCTTCCTGATGGCGCCGTCGCTCACCTTGAGATTCGACGCATCTATACCGTTACGTTCAAACACCTTCTTTATCAGGTGTTCCTTTGCTATATGGAACTTCTCGTTAGCAGTATAACCCGCTATCTCTATTATCTCCATACGGTCCAGCAGCGGCCGGGGTATGGTGGACTCATCATTTGCAGTCGCTATGAAGAGCACCTGCGAAAGGTCCATGGGAAGCTCCACATAATGGTCACGGAAGTTTTTGTTCTGTTCTGAATCCAGTACTTCCAGCATGGCCGATGCGGTATCACCGTGATAATCCGCGCTCATCTTGTCTATCTCATCCAAAAGCATCAGCGGATCCTTGACTCCCGCCTGCTTAAGTCCCGCAGTTATACGGCCGGGCATTGCGCCTACGTATGTCTTTCTGTGGCCTCTTATCTCTGCCTCATCCCTGACACCGCCAAGGCATATGCGTACATAAGGGCGCGCAGTGGCCTCTGCGATGGATCTGGCAACTGATGTCTTGCCTGTTCCGGGAGGTCCCACCAGGCAGAGTATGGGGCTTTCGCCCTTCTTTGTAAGGCTGCGTACAGCCAGATATTCCAGCACACGCTCCTTAACTTCCTTCAGCCCGTAGTGGTCACGCTCCAGTATCTTCCTGGCATTGCTTATATCCACAGGCTTTTCAAAGCTTTCCGTGGTCTTATCCCAGGGAAGCTCAAGAAGCGTTTCTATATATGAACGGAGGGTAGCGTTTTCGGGATTTGAGAATCCGCCAAGCTCCATATGTCTTATCTCTTTTGCAAGTTTATCTTTAACTTCCTGAGGTGCCTTGAGCTCCTCTACCGCCTTCTTGTACTGCTCGGTCTCGGAAGCTTCGTCGTTATCCTCATCCAGCTCACTCTGGATAAAGGCCATCTGCTCGCGCAGTATGTACTCACGCTGATGGCTGTCTACCTGACGGCTTATTTCTTCGCTGATCTCCTTGCGCTGCTTTACTATCAGCATCTCCTTTGCAAGTGATTTAAGAAGTTCTGCGCTGCGTTCATCAACGTCTACCGTATTTAAGATATGCTGTCTGTCCTCATCTTCAAGAGGCAGATTGGCGCTGATCTTATCAGCCAGCGCCCCCACATCCTTTATACGTCCAAGTCCAATAAGGAATCTGGGATCCACACCGCCCAGCTCTCCTGCATAGTCGGTCATAGCGGCTATAAGCTCCCTGCGTACAGCCTCCCTGCGCTCCGGCTTGTCGAAGCCGGTATCCTTATCACTTATCGTATCTATATCTGCTGTGATATATGCCGCCGAATCACGGTCAAGACTTTTGATACTGCCGCGGTGTTCTCCGTTCAACTGGACGCGGATCATACCGTTCCCGATCTTTAATACCTGCTGTACAGCAGCTATCGTGCCTACAGGTGCCAGCTGCTCTTCTGCGTTCTCATCCTGTGCGGTATCCTTGATCAGGAAAACTCTCTGATCTGAAATAAGGGCGGCCTCAACTGCCTTGACCGCCGCCTTTTTCTCCAGATCAAACTGCAGGCTCATGCCGGGGAAAAGAGTAAGATCCTTTATGATCACCACCGGCATGACACTTGCTGTGTTACTGTTGTTTATATTCTTATCGTTTTTCTTTCTCATTTACCCTCAGGCGTGTTTTCTCCTGTCTAAAAGCTTATCAAGCTTTCCGTCCTGCTTTTCCGGCTTCTTGTCCCGGTGTGTGATCTCCGGCTTTGCACCTTCATCAACGGATTCCTTTGTGATGGTAACCTTTCCGATAGTATCGTCGGAAGGAATCTCATACATCACATCCATCATGGTGCTCTCAAGTATGGAACGCAGGCCTCTGGCGCCGATCTTTCTCTCTATCGCCTTATCGGCTATGGCATCCAGTGCATCATCGTTAAACTCCAGATCCACCTCATCCATCTCAAACAGACGCTTGTACTGCTTGGTCAGGGCGTTCTTGGGCTCCTTTAAGATCCTTATCATAGCCTCTCTGTCCAGACCGTCCAGTACCACGCCAACCGGCAGACGTCCTACGAACTCGGGGATCAGACCGAATTTGATCAGATCCTGGGGAGTCACGGAATGCAGCAGCTTTGAGATATCCTCTTCTTTCTTTGACTGAAGCTCTGCCTTAAAACCGATGGCTTTCTTGTTGAGTCTGTCACCGATGATCTTCTCAAGGCCGTCAAATGCTCCGCCGCAGATGAAGAGTATATTGGTGGTATCTATCTGCAGAAGCTCCTGCTGGGGATGCTTTCTGCCGCCCTGGGGAGGAACGCTGGCAAGTGTGCCTTCCACTATCTTGAGCAGTGCCTGCTGAACACCTTCACCGGACACGTCCCTTGTAATGGATACGTTCTCACCCTTCTTGGTTATCTTATCTATCTCGTCTATGTATACTATACCGTACTGTGCACGCTCTATATCGTCATCAGCCGCCTGTATAAGCTTAAGGAGTATGTTCTCAACATCCTCACCGACATAGCCGGCCTCTGTAAGAGTCGTAGCATCGGCAATGGCAAAGGGCACGCCCAGTATCCTGGCCAGTGACTGTGCCAGATAGGTCTTACCGGAACCGGTGGGACCTACCATAATGATATTGGACTTCTGCAGCTCTACGTCATCTTTCTTCTTGGGAGCCATGATGCGCTTGTAGTGGTTGTAAACAGCCACGGAAAGCACCTTCTTGGCTTCTTCCTGTCCGATAACATAACCATCCAGGAATTCCTTTATCTGCTGGGGCTTGAGCAGGTTGATCTCGGGAACGACCTTGCTGTTACCGCCCTCTTCATCATCATAAGGGAATTCATCCTCTTCGGCTATTATGTCGGAACATATACCTACGCACTCATCGCAGATATATATGCCTTCAGGGCCCGATATCATACGTCTTACCATATCGGGAGTCTTGCCGCAGAAAGAACACTTTGCCTTTCTTGAATCTATCATCTTACCAGCCATAAATTATTTATCCTTCTTATCACTTTCATCAGGTCTCTTGTAGATAACTTCATCAATGAGACCGTATGCCTTTGCTTCTTCGGCAGTCTTCCAGTTGTCACGGTCGGTATCTGCTGCTATAACATCGTAAGGCTGTCCGCAGTTCTCGGCCAGAATACGGTTTAACTTCTCCTTAGTCTGCAGTATATGCTTTGCAGCGATCTCGATCTCTGTAGCCTGTCCTTTGGCACCGCCTAAAGGCTGATGGATCATTATCTCGGCATTGGGAAGCGCATAACGCTTGCCCTTGGTACCGCCTGCCAGAAGGAATGCACCCATGCTGGCTGCCATACCGATGCAGTTGGTGGAAACGTCACACTTGATGAACTGCATGGTATCATATATAGCCATACCTGCGGTTACGGAGCCACCGGGAGAATTGATATAAAGCTGGATATCCTTCTCCGGATCCTCTGCCTCAAGGAAGAGGAGCTGTGCCACCACAAGGCTTGCGGTAACTTCGGTAACTTCGTTACCCAGGAAAATGATCCTGTCCTTTAACAGTCTGGAATAAATATCATAGGTACGCTCGCCGCGGCTTGTCTGCTCAACGACATAAGGTACCAGATCATTATAAATAGTATGTTCCATCATAACCTCCGTACGATATCATCAGTCATTTTATTTTTCTTTTGCCTTATCCACTACGAAGTCAAGAGCCTTTCTGATACGGATATCCTTCTTAACTATCTTGAGCTCTGCTTCGCCCATAAGCTCTTTGAGCTTATCAACTTCCATCTTGTACTGCTCAGCCATATCCTTGAGCTCGTCGTTGATCTCTTCTTCGCTTACTTCGATGTTCTCTGCTTCAGCAACTGCCTCAAGTGCGATCCTGCCTTTGATACGTTTCTCGATACCGGGCTTGGACTGCTCCATCATCTTCTCCTCGGTAAGGCCGGTGAACATGAAGTACTGCTCAAGTGACAGTCCCTGATATCTGAGCTGCTGTGCATACTCATCGATGGAACGCTTAGCTTCGGTGTTGATCATTGCTTCGGGAACATCCATCTCTGCCTGTTCTACCAGCTTCTCAACAACAGCCTCTTCCTTCTTATTACGTGCTTCCTTAGCCTTGCGAGCTTCAAGGTTCTTGCGCAGGTCAGCCTTGTACTCATCTACACTGTCAAAGCCCTTCTCATCTGCGAAATCCTCATCAAGCTCAGGAAGCTGTCTCTCCTTGATCTCGTGAACGCGGCACTTGAATACTGCAGCCTTGCCCTTAAGCTCCTCTGCGTGATACTCATCGGGGAAAGTAACGTTAACGTCGAAGTCCTCTTCTGCCTTGTGTCCTACGATCTGCTCCTCAAAACCGGGGATAAAGGAGTTGCTGCCCAGGGTCAGGGGATGATTCTCACCCTTGCCGCCTTCGAATGCAACACCGTCTACAAATCCTTCATAATCAAGGATAACCTGATCGCCATCCTTAGCTTCGCGGTCTACGCTTACCATTCTGGACTGTGCTTCGAGCTCTTTCTTGATCTCTGCCTCAACGTCCTCATCGGTAACTTCGCTGTCGAACTTCTCAACCTGCAGGCCCTTGTATTTCTTAAGGGTAGCAACGGGGTTGAGTGCAACCTTTGCGGTGAATACGAAAGGCTTGCCAAGTTCAAGTGATACAACATCTATCTCGGGTGAGGAAACTATCTCCTCTTCACATTCATCATAAGCTTTCTCCCAAGCTTCGGGTATAATGATATTAGCGGCATCGCCATAGAAGAAATCCTTACCGTACATCTTCTCTATGACCATACGGCTTACCTTACCGCGGCGGAATCCGGGTATATTTATCTTATTCTTATTCTTCTTGTAGGCTCTCTCCAGCGCATCCTCAAAGTCCTCATCGGGTACTTCAATTGTAAGAATGGCCATATTGTGTTCTAACTTCTCCAACTGTACGCTCATTACGATCTTTCCTCCTGAAATAAACAATTCCTGCCGCTTCACGGCACACACTGCGAGATTATACCACATATCGGCATCATTAGTCCAGCACTTTTAACCTGCAGTATAAAAAAACATATATCCAAAAGGGCTTTCCCCTTCAGGAAAGCCCTCATAGTCTATTCTTCGTCTTTTTTTCCTCTTAAGTATTCCTCAAAGAACGCCGCCGCCTTATTGTCCTGATCGTTGCGCTTCAGATTGACATCGCACACGGCACCCAGGTCCACGTTGATGCTCTTGCAGGCAATCTCGCCTTCTACCACTGCCGTCGAGCCCACCGCCAGGTTCTGCTCCACATTTATATCGCCCTTGACAGCTCCGTTCACTTCCGCATCACCGGCCTTTATGTTTCCGATAACCGTCACCCCGCTGCCAATGCCTATATGCTCACGGCATTCGATATTGCTCTGTATGGTGCCTTCGGTCAGCTCCACGCTGCCCACCTTTATATTTTCACCCATAACTGAACCGTTCAGCTCAAGGGTTCCTTCTATACTGACGTTTCCGTTTACCTCCCCTGCGATCTGCAGGTCACCGTCACTCACTACATCACCGGTAACCTTCATACCCTTAGGGATATAAGATTTCTCCATACCTGTTCACCTCGCCCGCCTATTCTAACACAGCGCAGGGCAATTGTCTACCGGTCCTGCTTCTTGCTGCCTAAGGGTTTTAAACCGCCCCGCTTCTTATGCCTGTCAGTTTTTGCCGGGGTATTCCTTAACAAAGGCATACTTTCCTTCCCCCGGCTAACACAATCGCTACTTCCGGCCTTTGTGTTAGCCAGATTTCCTCTTTCGCCCCCTGATCCTTTCTCAACCGGCTAACACAACCGCATTTTCCGGCCTTTGTGTTAGCCGCTTCACCGCTTCCACGGCCTGATCCTTTCTTAACCGGCTAACACAATCAATATTCATGACCGTTGTGTTAGCCGGACCTCCTCTTCCTCCACCTGATCCCTTCTTCATCTGCTAACACATCCGCATTTCCCGGCCTTTGTGTTAGCCAGGATTGTCGATGAAAGGCAGCATATAAAAAACCGGAGGCAGGCCGTAAAGCCTGTCCCCCGGTCCATGGGGAGAACAAATATGTGGTTTAGATTGCTTCGTGGAATGTTCTGCTTATTACATCCGCCTGCTGCTCGGGTGTTAGCTTGATAAAATTAACAGCATATCCGGATACCCTGATGGTAAGCTGGGGATAATTCTCGGGATGTGCCTGTGCATCCAATAACATATCGCGGTTGAGTACGTTAACGTTCAAATGATGGCCGCCCTTTGTAGCGTAACCGTCTAAAAGTGATACCAGATTGTTTACCTGTGCGCTGCTTGCTGCTTCCATTTTTCTCTCCTCCTTTTTCTTCTGTTTTTATGTTTAAGCCTTATGGCTTTTTCCTCTTTACATTCACATAATATCATTATGAAGCATTTTTGTTCGTAACAATTGTTACGTATAATATATTTTTTTAATCAGGCTTTTGCACAAAAAACTGTGACAGGCACTCTTACATGCCTGTCACAGTTCTCACTTTATTTCTTCCTGAGTTTTTCCACCATATTTGCAAGTGAAAGGAAATGATCCGCCTTAACAACAGCCAGCCCCTGCCCCTCATCTCCAAGCACCACAAGAGTGTCTCCCGGGGAAATATCAAATAGTTTTCTGGCCTTGGCAGGAATTACAATCTGTCCTTTGTCCCCAACTGTCACAAGCCCGAACAGGTGCTTTCCCTTCGGTGCCACTCCAAGTCCCATATTATCCTCCGGCTCATAGTTAACCAGATCATCCAGTGACACACTAAATGCTTCTGCTAACAGCCGGCTCTTCTCAATATCCGGAACCGATTCCCCCGACTCCCACTTTGCAACCGCCTGCCTGGAAACACCAACTATTTCTGCCAGCTCCTCCTGTGTCATCTGATTTAACTTTCTAAGTTGAACTATATTATCCTTAAACATTTTTTTCTCCTGTATACTTCATGCAGTCTCAGACTATATTCTTAACCGATACAATGATTAATGGCATATACATAAACATTAGGTTCAATCTCTGCCACAAACCTTCATTTGCCAGTTTCGTATTTGAAAACTCAGGTTTGTCCGCCATAACAAATAAAACAAAGAAAATGAATGAGATCACAAAACAAATTATACTAACAGTCCCAACAATCCCATGGTACCTTTTAAATGAAAGAAGTGCAACAAGAAGCGGAACAAAAAGAAACAACATAAATCCTATCACCGACCCGGCACCATGAATCTTAGAAGCAGTCGTGACGATATCCTTTGATTCATTTACGCTAAAGAAACAAGTGAAGATACAAGCCCCTATAGCAAATACTAAAATGAACAGCATCAACAAGAATGTTAATCCACGCGAAGTCTCATGAAAACATTTGTATATTACCGGCAGGCTTAAAAGAAACAGTATTCCCTCAAGCAGCATCCATATATTGAATGGAATCCGTACAGGCGATTGTGGATTTCCAAGTGCACTTACAGACAGCTTGAGGCAGCTATGATCTTTGTAAAAACAAGGTAATATCCATGAGATCAGAATGTCTCCGACCATTGCTATCAGGAGCGCATACCATCCATATTTATCTAATTTATCAAATACTGTTCCGGTCATTCAGTGATCACTCCTCACTATTCTTAACCTTCTTCTTATTGATCCCAAGAATCGCCCATCTGAAGAATGGAATCCTGCTGATAATGGCATAAAGTCCATATCCGAATAAGAATCCTGCCACTAAACTAAGCAGGTAGCAAAGAGGTGCCGGAAGGAGTGCATTCTTCGCGAAAACAAGTGCAACCGTGGATATTCCAAGATAATGGAATACATACAGCCCAAAGCTATGACTGCTCATCCACTTTGTAAAACCATTACTGAAGTCTCCGAATACAGCCATACCCGAGAGCATTGCCAGGGAACCAAAGTATGCACATGCCGCGAACAGTGGGCCTCTATTGACCGGCTTATCTGCAAAGTTTAAACCACCGCGAATGATAAAGTACAATACCGCAAATGAAACAGAGAGCGCTGCTCCGGTCACTATAAATGCTGCTGCGTATTTTTTTAACTTATCCATTACTTCTTCATTTGAAAATACATAGTATCCCAACATGAAGAAAACAAAATAAAAAGCAAATCTGTATACTGATACTACCGGTGCATTGAGTATCTGTGCAGCTCCCCAGATTGGGAAGAAGAAAAGAACTATCAGCCACATCTGAGCCTTTGATCCGACTTCGAGAAGTTTTCCCTTCTCTATGTTCCTGATAAGTACAAGCACCACACTATATATCCACAGTAGATGAACGAACCACAGCACTCCGCTTCCTGTAGCAACCATTATCAGGTAGATAACAAACTTTGGAACTCCCGCTTCCGCAAGCTCCGCTGCACCATCCGCCAGATTCATACTTACATATCCCTGAATAAACTGGAAAACAAAAAGACCTATAGTTGACGGAACCAGGAGCTTAGTAGTTCTGCTTTTTATAAATTCCTTATTTGTATGCTTATCCAAATACAGTCTTGAACTTATACCTGCCACAATGAAAAGCACCGGCATAAACCACGGATATACCAGATACTGGAAGATATCGTAAGGCTGAGTTGATAATTCTGTGATCTGACCGATTCCTCCTAACACACCCTCAGCATTGTACATATAAAATACATGGTATAAAACAACGATCACAACCGTAATCCAGCGGATATTATCCAGATAATATTTTCTAACTGTTTTTTTATCATTATTCATATTATTCATATATTTCCACCTTATAATAATATTACAACATTTGCAACTATTGTTAACATTATTATATCCATCTGATTTTCGGTAATCCACCAACCAATCTATACATTTGGGTACAATTTATGTTACATATAGTTGCAAAGGATCATTCTGTGATATCAAAGTGTAAATAAAAAAATCCCCCTGCGTCAGGCAGGGGGAAAATGTATCATATTTCAGTAGAAGCTTTCTATCGCATCCCGGTCCAGGATATGTATCTCTTCCTTATCCACTTCGATCAGGCCTTCTTTTTGCATATTCATAAGCTCACGGGAAAGCGACGGCCTGGCCACCCCCAGAAAGTCCGCAAAGTTCTCCCTGTTCATGGAAAGCCGGACATTACCGCTCTTATCCGCATTTTCCAGGAAGTAAATAGCCAGCTTTTCCTTAAGGGAAGTAGAACTCAGCAGATGCAGCTTCTTTGTCATGGAGAAATTCCTGCCCGCCAGAATCTCCAAGAGGTTCCTGGTTATCATCTGATGATGTCCGCAGGCATTCTCGCAGAATCCGTAGAAAAATTTCCAGGGGATCTGCAGCACCCTGCAGTCCACCATGGCAACAGCGTCATACCAGTAATGCGACTGTCCGGCAAAGAGAAAAGCCTCCCCGAAAACGTCATTGGTCTTAACCGTATACAGAAGGTTTCTTTTGCCGGAGGCAAAATCCTTAACCAGCGCTATCTCACCTTCCTGCAATAAAAAAATCATCTGCGGCACTTCTCCCTGACGGAAGATATATTCGCCTGCAGATAACCTCCTGCTTGCTGCCCTTGAGCATTTGAGCATCTTATCTATTTCTGCCTGTGCTATATCAGAAAACAGATCCATAGCTGTCCTTATCAAACTTCCATCAATGCAACGTAGTATTCTTTCATTGTTTCCAGCTCAAGACAGCCCAGACGGCTCGACCTGGAATTGATAGCCATTCCGCAATCCATATCGATCACGTAACAGCCTCTGTATTTCTCACTTATAAATATCTTTCCTCGGCCCAGATCATCGAGATGATTAAGCCTCTGGGTAAAGATATGTCCTACTATATAATGATCCCTCTTATACTGGAAAGGACACTTCTCTTTCTTGTCATAGGGATTACCCATGCGGTCAAAGATAGACTCCCAGACTATGGTCTCCGCTTCAACCGGAGAAGCCTTCTTAAGGAAGAGCTCCTTGCCGAAACGTCTGTTGATCGAATAAGAATGGGAAATATGATACTTGACGCCTGCGACCTCGATACGTTTGATAAGACGCAGTCCCTTGAGATATGCCTCTATCTCATCCTGTTCGCTGCGGCTTAAACTGTAGAAATCCCTGAAGGTATCTTCGCCGCCGTTTGCGGGATGTGTCCAGAGCTCATAAGGAGTCAGATGATCATCCTCTGCCTTGGGATCGATCTTCCCGGATTCAAGATCACGCTGATACTCTATAGCCTTTAACATCATCATCTCATGATTGCCTAAAAACATCTCCATGTTAGGCTGCTGCATGATATATTTGATGAGTCTGATACCGTCTTTTCCGCGGTCGATAACATCACCGTCGATATAAAGCAGATCGTCCGGTTTGAATTCTATAAGGTCAAGCAACTTAATGAATGTATCATAGTGACCATGTATGTCGCTTATGACAAATGTACGCATCTCCGGCCCCCGTTCCCCCTAATTCATTTCCTCGATATCCGAAGCATTCACACAGATAACCGGTCTGATGCCCATCTCCTCATTTAATTTCCACAGAGTAAGATGATCATCTACCAGAGCGTGCCCTTCATAGTTCTCTGCACACTTGTATGAATCCTTGCCATCTATATGACCTCTGGAACGAAGTCCGAAACTGGAATGCGATAACACTCTGTCTGCCAGGGCCGCAACATACTGCGAGCAGGGTGATGCTTCAACCACTGCACGCGATTTGTTGATGCCTCTTGACAATGTAAAATCTATATCAAATCCCTGGCGTATCTCCTCTATCGAAGGAAGATATACCTTGTCATAAGTAGTCCTGTCGGAGAAAGCGGAAATAGGGGTGCTTATCTTGGTAACATTTAAGAAGCCCCTCTCTTCCTCTTTAAACGCTTTCTTTATAAAGCGGGAATTGAGCCATGCTCTTATCTCACTCTCTTCCCAATAGATACCGCTGCGTATCTTGGATACTTCACGATCAGTCATATCCAGATATTTTCTCTTGTCAAAGGCACGGTACTCAATAATGTATTCAGACTGAAGAGTAACACGTCCGGCCCTGTTCTGTACGATGCGCCAGGAGAGCATGTTAAACTTGAAGTAACGGTATCCAGAAACCTCGCCCTCTTCCTTAACAACATTACGGCGCAGTATGAACAGATCCCTTGAATCCGTATCGACAGTCTTCATTATCGGCAGACGCATATATCTCTCACCGTTTACGGTAGCGATATTATCCTCGTCATACTCCGCATAAACGATATCCGATGTAAGCTGTGCTCCCGTCATCTCGTTCATGGGATACTCGCCGAACCATACGCGGTCGTTACGATCCTTTAAGATATGAGCCCCCTCATCGGAAGATACGATGGGCACGCTCTTTTCATCAGGAGATATACCATAGAGATCCTTATACAGTTCCTCTATGCTCTGCTGTCTGTCGCGGGGTCTCATGGAAAGGCCCTTCATTATGGCTTTAGCCAACTTCTTATCTATCTGTATGGTGTAATTGGCCAGATCGACCAGTTCATCCTTTTCGTTACGTTCATACGATGACTGGGGAACGTCGCCTGTCATCATGCAGTACAGCGTAGCGCAGATGCCGTAGATATCGGTCCAGGGTCCCTGTTCGGACAGCTTGGAGAGCATCTGCTCAAGCGGAGCAAATCCCCACTTACCCAGGAAGACCTGCTGGTTTGCAACTCCCATCTTACGGGAGCCGCCGAAGTCGATCAGCTTGATACTTCCATCCTCATCCATCATTATGTTATCAGGGCTGATATCACGATGCAGCAGTCCCGACTTGTGAAGCTTGCCAAGGATGCTTATAACGGGCTCCATCAGATTGAGGGATTCTTCGACTGACAGCCAGCCGCCCTGATCATCGATATACTTACGCAGGTTACCGCTCTTAAGATATTCCATGATAAGGTAACCTGTATTATTCTCATAAAACAGGTCCTTAATGGCAACGATACCGGGGAACTTGGAGAACTCTGCCAGGATACGCGCCTCACGCAGGTATGCCTTTGTCTCCTTATCGTATTCTTCGTTATTTACTTCATCAAGAACCAGGACCGTCTTGCCATCCGGCGAACGGTCTACCATTTCATCCGGGAAGAATTCCTTTACGGCAACGGGATACTCAAGGAGCATATCATAACCTATATAGGTTATGCCGTATCCTCCTTTTCCCAGGATGTTTCCTATTAATATCTTGGTATTGAGAATGGTCCCCGGTGCCAAAGCTTTTGACCAGGTCTGCTGACCTGCCTTTTCTCTTCCGCAGTAGGGGCAGATACCCTCTGCATCACTGACCTTCATGCACCGAAGACAGATTTTTCCGATTTCTGAACGTTCCATGTATCCCCCAAAAGAGCGAGTCTAAAAATTCACGTTTATATTATACATTCTGTCCAGACAAATTACCATAAGAATTTGCAATTTTTTTATATTTTTTCGTCATTCTGCCCTTATTGCTGCCAGAGGGCTCAGTTTCATTGCACGCAGTGAGGGGAAGAATCCTGCCACCATCGCTATCAGCACGGCAAACAGTATGGAAACGCCTCCCAGCCACAGGGGAATACGCGATATTCCGCCGGCACCTTCTTCCATGTAAAAGCCCATGGCTTCCGCACCTCCGCCCGATAGCAGCTTGTTTATCACAAAGGATATGAGGTAACTTAAAAGTGTTCCCACAGTACCACCGATAAACCCTATATATCCTGCCTCTATCAGGAATAATGCCTGGATATCCTTGATACGGCAGCCGATAACCTTCATGATACCTATCTCTTTGGTGCGCTCATAGATACTCATCATCATGGTGTTGGTGATACCTATTGCCGCCACGAAGAGTGATACTGCACCGATGCCTCCCAGTACAGCCTGGATGACGTTCATACTCTTCATCTCCTGCTCTATCCACTCGGCATTGGCATAGGTCTGATAGCCCATTTCATTGATGATCTCCTGCACAGCCGAAACATTATCCATATTATCGACCGACACGATCAGCTGGTTGTAGAAGATCTCTTTATATGGTTTGCCGTTCTTTCTGGTTGGCTGTCCGGGTATCGTTCTGCCCTTAAACTCACGGCTCAGAGTATTCTTCAGCGCTTCTATATTACAGTAGATATTGTATGAATACTGATTCCAGTCGTCTACTTCGCCTTTTACAACACCTGCCGTCTTAACGATATGTTTCTTGGGGCTTGGTATCAGCTGGCCGTTTTCATCCGTACTGCCTGCACTCCAGTAACGGTCTGTATCAAAGATAACGAATATCTGATCCTTCATCCAGTCTATCGGAGCCAGTTCACCCGTCTCCCAATAGCTCTTGTTTGTCTTCTCATTAGACATGTCCTGGATGATGGTATTACCGTATACAAATTGTATCTCCGTTTCGGATGTGGGCATCTCCCCTTCTTTCAAGGGTATATTCTGCCTTTTCAGATATTCCGGAGTCGCACCGATAACGCTTTCCCAGCTCATATATCCCTTGGATTTGATAATAACCGAACAGTTGAGCATGGGATCCACAGCATCCACGTGATCCAGCGTAGACAGTTGCTGTATCAACGCATCATCAAGATGACGTTCTTCGCCGTCCTTGCTGCTGTCGGATGAGCTGTCCCCGCCATAATACATCATACCTCCGCCGCCATCGGGCGAATTGACCGTAATGGCAGTAAGGCTTCCGTAGTTCTCCATCTCTTCCAGAAGGGTCTGCTTCATACCGATACCAAGGCTTATCATGACCACTATGGAAGTGGTACCTATGGCGACGCCAAGTACAGTCAGGATGGTACGCACTTTTCTTTTGAAGAGGGATGAAAGGCTCATCCCCAAAAGATCACCCAGTCTCAATGTTTACTCCTCATTATCATCATCAAGAGAATCAAGTTCCTGCTGTAATGCCTTGGCTTTCTTCTTCTTTGAAAGGATGGTTCCGACGATAATGCCCACGACTACAAGGGCCACAATACCGCCTATCAGTATAGCCCAGGGGAATTTCTTGGGCTCTTCCATCATCATACCGTCATCCCAGTCACCGTAATCCATGTCACCGTCACTGTATTCCATTGACATGACCAGCAGATTAAGCTCTTTTTCCAGAACGGTCACATTGCCCGCTTCGTCCTCATAGCTTATCTGTGCTATAACCGTACCGTCGTCCATGGTCTCGGCGATACCGGTAACCATGGCGTCAACATTGCCTGTAGCACCGGGCTCGATCTTGCCCAGGAAGGAAGATCCGCCGGTTACGCTGTCTGCAACAAACTCTACGGTAACGTTATACAGAGTGGTCTTACCTTTATTATAGATGGGGAACATGATGTTACTGCTGCCCCCAAGCTCTATCATCGAAGGAAGGATCTCCGCGTCGCCGGTATCCACACGGGGCTTCTGTTTGATGGGTATAGATACGCTGGTAGAAGCCGTATAGGGATTGTTCTTTTCATCCTCATAGGCCGCATCCAGCTCCACCACATAAGGCTTCTGGGTCAGGTCGGCCCTGGCAGTCATCTCTATATTAAGGTCGGTTGTGCCGCCTGCAGGGATCTGCTTAACGAATATGGTAGCCGATCCGGAGGTGGGAAGAAATGCTTCCACAGCACTGTCCCCTACACCTTCCTTTGCAGCTTTCAGATCAAACTGTATATTGGATACTGCCGTTGCAGTAGCTGTATTCTGAACGGTGATCGTAAGGTTGAATGTGTCACCTGCATATACCTCTCCGGGGTCGGTGCTGAAGCCGGTCACAATGATCCTGGGCGTAGAGCTCTTGCCCTCGGACTGGGAACCGTCATTTAAGTGTCCGCTGCCGGGCGCACCGGTGATATCGATATAGGATATCAGGTCCGTCTCTTCTATCTCGCCGTCCCTGTAATACTTTGCATGAAACTTAAGTGTGTAGGTTCCGCTAAGTGCATCATCGGAAACCCTGAATGTCCAGCTGACGGGCTCCGCAAATTCGGCCTGCTTTGCAACATCACGGACAGGCTCAAGACGGTATACCTTTCTGACAGCCTCAGCAGATGTTATGTCAAAAGGCCACTTGCTGACATCGGTATCTACCACAGGTGTGATCAGCACATCCTGCATAAGGGCAACTCCCAGATTGACCACGGAAAAGTTTATATTTATACTCTGTCCGTATGATGCCCTGGGGATCGAGCTGTTGTTTGTGATAAAGAGGAACTTTTCTGCCCCCTTAACATTGCTCTGTGCAGCCGTGGTAAGGCGTGTCTCAACTTCATTGACGTATGTAACCAGCTGGCCCACGGTCATATCATTGTCCGCGATAAATACATTGGCCTCATAGAATACTTCATTCATTCTTCTGCAGCCTTCAGGCGACAGGTCATAAAGCTTCTTTAAGCTGTTCATATGCTCCACCAGGTAAGCGTATGCAGCAGCCCTGTCCTCATCATTTGCTTTGGCCTCTTCATCCTTTGTGACCAGCATCGTCAGATCAAAGCCCGCAAACACTTCAGCCGCCGGTCCCAGCAGGAGCGCCCCGCTAAGCAGCATCATCGCGATCATCTTAACTATTTTCTTCATTGTGTTCCCCTCCAGTGTATTCTGTCATCCCTTTGGCTTCGCCCGCAGGATTATCTTCTTCTTTCTTTTCTTTCTCTGCCGCGATCTTCATCGGATCGTATTCCGGCACGACTATCTGAGGTATCTCAGGCTCCTGCGGCTTTGTTTCTGCCGTCTCAGCCGATGCAGTACCTCCGGGCTTTGTTTCCGCCGTCTCATCCGCTGCGGCTTCCACGGGCTTTTCCTTGGCCGCTTCGGCCTCCGCAGCATTTTTCTCAGCCCGCTCCCGGTTATCTTCTATCTTCAGTATCTTACCGTCGCTGATATGTATTATCCTGTCCCCGAAGGACGCCAGGTGATTGTCATGCGTAACCATTACCATTGTCTGATTCTGCTCATGCGAGATCTTCTGGATCAGCCTCAGCACTTCCATAGTGGTATTTGAATCCAGGTTACCCGTAGGCTCATCCGCAAACACTATCTCGGGATTAACCACAAGCGCCCTGGCTATACCCACACGCTGCTGCTGGCCACCGCTCATCTGCCCCGGCCGGTGTTTCATGTATTTCTTAAGTCCCACCAGCTTGAGCATCTTAATGGCACGCGCTTCACGCTCAGCCTTGCTCACTCCCTGAAAAGTAAGCGGCATGGCAACATTTTCTATAGCCGTCATATTCTGCATCAGATTGTATGACTGGAAAATAAAGCCCACGTGGGCCTGGCGGAAATTCACCAGCTGAGATTCATTCTTCTTTTCTATATGTTCACCTGCAATGATGATCTGGCCTTTGGTAGGCTTTTCAAGCCCGGCCATCATATTCAGAAGTGTAGATTTTCCCGAACCGGAGGTACCTACTATACAGCAGAACTCGCCTTTTCTGATGGAGAAATCCACTCCGTTAAGCGCCCTTACCTTATTGGTACCTATCATATAAATCTTGTAAAGATCCTTTACCTGAATTACAGGCTTTTCCATGATATCGTCCCTAGTATACTATTATTCATCTATATCTTGTATTTATTCGCAACCAAGAACACATTATATACTCCCTAATATATAAAAGCAAGTTACAATTCTGTAAGAATTCATTACGATTTTATTACACTAAGCAAAAAAGGCAGCCATTCCCGGCCACCTAAAAATCTTGAAGAAATCTTTTTCCATCCTCAAAGCCCATCTGCATACGCCTTTGCGTCAGCTCTTTTGTCACCAGCATGAAAGCACCAAGTGTTTCCGACGGGTACAGATGGTACAACGGTCTTCCGCTTACGGGATCAAGATCCTCATCCGATTCAAGCCTCCTGCCCTTTGCTTCCTCCCTGGTATTCAGATGAAGTATCAATATTTCATCACAGCCGGAATCGGCAAGCGGACGATATGGCGTCTTATCGGAAAAATCACCGTCTATACAGGTCATCCTCTTCACATGCCTGTGCGGATAGACATACGGTATGGCAGAGGACGCAAGGAGCACATTTTTCATTGCATTATATCCCAGTCCGTTAAGCCGGATGTATTCCGGTCTGCCGGCTTCCCGCAGCTTCAGGTCTATGTTTTCCAGGCCGCCCTCCGGTCTGTCCAGCACAGAGACACAGCTGTATATCGGCATTCCTTTCTGCAGTTGCTGCCACCGGTCTTTAAGCTGATCAATAAGACAGGCATATCCTATCTGTGAAAAGAAACCTTTTTTATCCAGGAACCCTCTCAGTTTAAACAGATCAGCCTGCTTTAAACTCCGCCATATATCTTCTGCCAGCTTTAGATCTCCTCCTGCAAAGAGAAGCGCATTAAGAGAACCTACGGAAGATCCGCTTACCGCTGATACATTATTCTCCATTCCGCATTCCCTGAGCGCTCTCCAGAATCCTATCTGATACGCACCACAGGTTCCGCCCCCGCTAAAAACCAATCCGATAGACATAACAGTTCTGTTTCTATTCATCCTGCCCCTATGTCCACAATGATGTAATACACATCGGTGAAGTGTCCTTATTTTTTTCAAAGCCACATGCTTCATAGAAGTGGGCCTCATTATCATAAGCGATCAATACTAACCTCATATAATCCTTATAGTGCTGCTTTATCATATCTACAAGTGTTCTTCCTATTGTACGTCCATGATACTCCGGATTCACAAGCAGATAATGAACGTACGCATTCATGATGCCGTCATCCATTGCACATATCAATCCTACAAGCTTATCTCCATCCCAGGCGGAAAAGACCGTCTCATAATTCTTCATCGCGATCACGAGCTTCTCCGGGAAATGCCCCGATGACCATTCCACGGAAAGAAACAGATCCTCAAGCTCTTCTTTTGTAAATTCATGAATATCCTTATATATTATTGCCATTTTATCCCCTCTGCTTTAAAAATCTGTCTTTTATTACGTTACTCTTTCAAAGCCGATTTCGAAGCACCTTTTTCCGTCTTTTACGGCATAATACGTATAATATGTTCCGACAGACTCAATCTCAGGCTCGCCCTTGCACACCGCATAGCCCCGCTGCTCTGCCTCAGCCACAGCAGCATCAAACGCAGCCTTATCAACGATCTGCGTTTTGTTGTCCGCGTCACCGTTTTGAATATATATAACATAGTTGATCATGCTCACTCCCCCTTTCTCCTGTCAATATTATGCGAGCTGTAAGATAATATATTTGCCTGTCCCCTTAAGTCTTTTTTCATGGCATAAATACCTCAAAAGCAGTTCGACATTCAATTAATGATTCCGCCGAAGTGTGTTATGAAATCATCTTCTTTATCATTTTTTCATTATCCCTCGTGAAATCGCTTAATCTATAGGATCTGATGCGTTGATTTACCATCAGAGGTTCCACAAAACCATTTTTATATTTCATTATCAAAAGCCGGAGCAGTTCCTTTTCCTTACCCTTTAAATATGATATGCTTCCGCTTATTACATCCTCATTAGAACTCTCTGACAGTTCACAAATCTTATTGGAATACAACAGCACCATCCGCAAAAAATAATTAACCCACCCTTCCGGATGCGGAGGATTGTTTCTACCGGAGTAATAAAGTGCCGGCAAACCCATCTGTATCGATTCATAGTACTCATCAATGTCATACGCAAAATATTCCTCTTATGAGCCGATACCATTAAATCCATATCCTTCGACATCCAAAATGTATCCCGATAGCAGACGTGCCGTTCTTCCGTTTCCGTCTTCAAACATCAGTTTCTTTGAAAAGCGTTCTTTCTTTTTTACCTTCTCCTCTCAATAATTCAATGCCAAAAAATAATTACGCACTTCCTGTT
>JAFYCS010000001.1 GCA_017539565.1 Lachnospiraceae bacterium | reverse complement strand
GTTCTTCTGTTCATTTATCGCAGCATGCGCAACAAAGACTCCGCAGAAAACAAATCCCAATGTCATGAACGCAAAGGCATATCCTATCTGTGTCTTATGATTCACCTGCTCTGCCGTAAGGGTACTTCCCGCTTTTCCGGATACGGATATCATCGTTTTATTCTCATATACACTGCTACGAGCGTCTGTAAATCGTTCACCGTCTGATGCAGCACCGTTTATGAAAAATCCGATATCTTCCTTTAACAGATCTGTACGCTCATCATCCGAGAGGGCGTAAAGCTTTATGCTTTCTGCCATTTTATCCGCGCTTTCCGCTGACCCGAAATCCGGATAAATATACAGTGCAGCCCCCATTCTGTCCTCAAATCCGTCACGTTTCATATGGGTTCGCGTAAAATCGTTGGTAAATACCTCCCCCTGTCCGGACAGATCGCACCTGCATATCATATACATTCCGGACCTTGCCAGCATCTTAAGCATTTCCTCTGAAAGTCCGCTTTTTGACGCATCATAGACCTTCACCAGATATTCCCCGTTTCCGCCGTTATATGCAACCTTATCATCTGCCCCAGAAAGCTCTATTACCGTTCCGTCATCTTTCTGCATATAAGCCGCAGAACTGTCAAACTGAGATTTGAGCACCAGAGTAGATAAAAGCGGCGTCAGTATCAGGAAAAACCAGAGTGCCTTTGTCCTGAGCAGAAGCTTCATACTTGTTTTTATCATCGTTATCATTCGCCCTTCCTCCTTCTTAAAGTTCCTGCAGCTACCGCAACGCATGCACTTACGATCATTATCATGATGCAGTATATGACCGCACTTCCCGTATAGCTGCTGTGGCCCATACATGAAAGCTCCGTGAGCGCCCTGTTCACATGATAGATCGGTGAGATCTCCTTAATTGTCTGCGAATGTGCCGAAAACATGTAGGTCTCAAAACTGCCTCCAAAGAATCCGGCCACCCAGACCACTGCAAACACAGCGATTATCGTAACTACCACGTTTGCCGTGATATTATAAAACATCAGTCCGAATGCTGTGGCAGCCGCCGCTGAGAGCACAACGATCAGCGCCGAAATAAGAGGATTTCCCCAGTGTACTCCAAAGAGCAGTATTGTTATTCCGGCCGTTAGCAGAGCTGATATCGACACCACCAAAACCATCGGGATAAACCTGCCAAGAAACAGCTGGAATTCCGAAAGACCTGACACCTTCAGTTTCTTGCCGATATGGTATTTCTTTTCTGCCGTGAAGATACCCGCCCCACATACGATAGCACACCATCCGAAATATACCACTTCCACTATCCCGTAATAATCCGCTGCTTCGATCGGCTCCATGTATTCAGGGTGAGCTACTTCGATCTCAACTCCAGAAGGCATATCACTTCTGTACGCATCCAGCATAAACTTTGCTATACGCTCATCAACACTGCTCACAAGATAATCCAGCGCTTTTGCTTCATATTTCCGGTCTCCGTTTTCGTATATACTGTATTTTCCGTCCTTTTCAAATACTACGAATCCGGCCAGATCCTCTTCAAGGATCTTTGCTTCAGGATCAGCGCCAGGGTACTCGCTTAATATAAAATCCCCTTCCTTTGCCGCTGTCTTTGTACTCTCGATCAGAAGCTGCGTCTTTACATCCGCATCCTCTGCATCAATACGGTATCCCGCCCTAACAGTGTCTCCGGTTTCATAATTTTCCATCAGACTGTCAAAGGCGCTTGACAGCAGTGCTACCAGTATCACGGGCGTCACAATATACAGCAGGATATTCGTTGCACTGCGCATCATCAGTTTGAAATTATTTTTTATAAGGTATCTTATCATTTTAATAATCCCTCAGTTTCTTTCCGGTCAGTGTAAGGAATACCTCTTCCAGCGTGATCGATGAAGTATCGTCTACGACCTTTTTCTTAAGCTCTTCGCTTGTCCCCGTTGCTATGATCTTCCCATTATCCATTATGGCTATCCTGGTGCATATCGCCTCTACCTCTTCCATGTAATGGCTTGTATAGATAACAGTTGCTCCGTTTTTATTTGACTCCCTGATCTTTTCCAGGATAAAGTTTCTGGACTGGGGATCAATACCGACTGTAGGCTCGTCAAAGATCAGCAGATCCGGGTGATGCCCTATCGCGCAGGCTATGTTAAGCCTTCTCTTCATACCACCGGAAAATGTCTTTGCATAATCATTCTTTTTCTCCAGCAGTCCTACATATTCAAGC
>JAFYCS010000021.1 GCA_017539565.1 Lachnospiraceae bacterium | reverse complement strand
TATTATACACCGCCGCAGCTGCCGTATTATTCGCTGATATTCTACCTTGCAGCCGGTATAGCCCTGCCGATAGGTATTGCGGCTGTAGGAAAGTATATAAAGAATAAGATCAAAAAAGATCCTTCACTTTGCTGATGGAATCTTATCTATACATAACAGGAGGAAACAAACCATGCCCAGAAAAATGGAGATCACAGTAAGGATGGGATGCAGGGTAGACTGCAAATACTGTCCCCAGAAGCATACCCTCAGCAGGTATTATAAAGACGATCCGAAACGTGAGACAGTGATGTCTCTTGAAAACTATAAAAAGTTTATAGATAAGATCCCCCGGGACGTTAACATCCTTTTTTCCGGTATGTGCGAGCCTTTCCTTAACGAAAAATGTATCGACATGGTCGAGTACGCGTTTAAGACAGGCCATGATGTTGATATGTACACGACTTTAGTCGGGATGTCCATGGATGATTACAGAAAGCTCCAGGAAATGAGGATACATTTCTTTGTCCTGCATGTGGCTGATAAGGACATGAATGCCAAGATACCCGTGAATGCGGAATACCTGGAAAAGCTTAACGCAGTTATTGAGGGACATATCAGTAAGAAGTTCCCCATCACAACTATTTCCGTTCACGGTGATTTCCATCCGCAGATCGTGGATTTGATGAAGAAGATCCCGGATGTGCCTGTATTGCGCGAGATCTATGACAGGGCCGGCAATCTTGAAGATAAAGAAGGCGTGACCATTACAGTGGATGAACCCAAGATGGGTAAGCTGGCATGTTCAAAGTGCCACGGTCATGCGCTGGATGTAAACTACCTGCTTCCTGACGGATCGATACTTGTATGTCCCATGGACTGGGGCCTTGATAATATCATCGGAAATCTTAATACACAAAGCTATGAAGAGATAGCAGAAGGCGAGCTCAAGCAGGCCTTCCGTAACCGCATGCAATCCGACGGAGTGGGTGATGAGGATCTGCTCTGCAGACACTGCCATGAAGCTAAGCCTTTGTCAGAATACAAGAAGGAAGTCTTTAAGGAGAACACCAAGAACGTATTAAGACGCATAATAAAAGGCAAACCTAAAGCCTAAGAAATTATTTATAAATCATTGAAAATATGATATAATATATGGGTATTTTTACGAAGGGATGATGACGCTTTATGGCGGGCAAAAGGATCTTATTCATATCCGAAACAGTTGTGATACCCATAGAGCGGGGCAACCGCAAAAGGGTATATAATCTGATAAATCTGGCCCGTGAGGCGGGTTGCACGGTAGACTTTTTGTACCTGCATACCTATTCAAACGAGGACCCTGCAGCTACCCGGGAATGGATAGGAGAAGACCACTTCTTTACCGTAGAGAATAAAAAGCGCTCTTTCGGCGTCTTCTGTAAGCGTAAAGTGCGTAAGGTACTGGAGATACTTCATATCCCCGGACTGTTCAAGTATTTTTCCATAGATGAGAAGATGGATCCTGCCATAGACGGTTTTATGACGGGATTCCTTAAAGAACATAAATATGATGTGGTGTGGATTGAGTATATCTTTAACTCCAGGCCGCTTCTTTCCGTACCTGAAGGTGTAGTCAAAGTCATCGACACCCACAACGCATTCACCTTCAAACGCCAGATGTACGAGGCTGTCGGTTATAAGAACTATGAGTTTGCGCTGACGAAGGAAGAGGAGGCCAAAGGGCTTTCCCGGGCGGATTGGGTAGTGGCCATACAGGAAGAGGAAGCGGACTTTTTCCGGACCATAGTCCCTGCATCTACAAAGGTCTGTACCATAGGAGAGAACATGCCCCTTAAAGAGGCGGCTGTGGCACCCAACAAGAATATCCTTTTCATAGGCAGTTTTTATGTGGTAAACCGAGATGGTATAAAACACTTTACGCAGGACATCCTGCCCATCCTTAAGAAGAAGGGTGCGGATTTTAATTTCCAGATAGCCGGGACCATCTGCAAGCATATCCCGGACAGCCCGGATTATGAGAAGCTTGGCATAGTGGATGATGTGGGTGATGCATACCGCAATGCAAGAGTTGTTATCAATCCCGTGCGTCACGGTACCGGTCTTAACATCAAAACCATAGAGGCTCTCAGCTACACGAAGCCTCTGGTATCCCACAGCATAGGGGTACGCGGCCTTCGGTCCGACTTCCCCATTGCAAAGGTCACCGATGATGATGAAGCCTTTGCAGATGCCCTCATAGAGATCCTTGAGAGTGATGAGAAGGCAAAAGAACTTTCGGATAATGCGGAGCGCTTTATGAAAGAATATCAGAGAAAGAACATGACGGCGTTTGAGGAGATCCTGGCATGAAACAATACAACCCGGTCGTCAACACCGGCGATCACGGTAAACTTATAAATGCGATGGATAAGGCCCGCCGCGGAGAGGATATCTGCGCAGCCTTTATCGGAGGTTCCATAACCGAAGGCTATTCTTCCACCTCCCACGACAAGTGCTATGCAAAGCTTATCCATGACTGGTGGGCAGAAAGCTTTCCGGACAGTAACGTTAAGTATATCAACGCCGGAATAGGCGGTACCGGTTCGGATTACGGTGTATCAAGGGTTGATAATGATGTGCTTAAATATGACCCTGATGTGGTATTTGTGGACTTTACCGTAAATGATGCGGATACGGAGTTTTATTTTGAAACATATGAGGGTTTGCTGCGCCGTATACTTAAGAGCAGTTCACATCCTGCGGTGGTACTTATGTTCTTCGTTCAGTACAGCTGCGGAGTAAGTGCACAGGACTGGCATCTTAAGCTGGGACAGCATTACAGCCTGCCCTGCATAAGCTGTGTAGACAGTATCTATGCTAAGCTTAAGGATGGTATCATAAAAGCGGAAGAATTTACCCGGGATATGCTCCATCCCAATGACTACGGACATAAACTGATAGCGGAGATGACAACGGATTTCCTGGATACGGTAAAGAAGGAGAGCGCTGCGGCAGCAGCAGATGTATCTCTTCCTGCGCCTTTAAGCGCCAATGCCTGGGAGAACGCAAAGCGCCTGCAGCACGCAGACACGGATGCACAGCTTAAGGGCTTTGAAAAAGATACCAAAGAAGCAGAATATCCCGGCGATCACTTCCGCGGCGGCTGGAGGGGAAAAAAGACCGGGGATGAAATAGTATTTAAACTCAACTGCAGCGAGATATCCGTACAGCTGAAACGTACGGTTAAGCGTCCCGCTCCGGTTGCTCTGGCCATAGTGGACGGTGACGAAGAGCATGCGGTGATACTGGATGCGAACTTTGACCAGGACTGG
>JAFYCS010000020.1 GCA_017539565.1 Lachnospiraceae bacterium | reverse complement strand
TATTCAGTCTCCTGCAGCTTGCCAACACGGTATTCGTCTACGGTTTTGCCCTGCAGGCTTCGTTTACAGCCCTGGAAGGCTCACGTTACATGATCGAAAAGATCTTATCCTTCGGCGACTTTGCCGCTACCCTCTGCTTTGTCCTTTACCTTTTCATCGGCGGTCTTCGTGAAAACAAGGCAGTGAAGGGCGATCATTAAAAACACTCCGTAAGGATACGCGGGATGTCCCGACCATTCTGTCATCATCGCCACCATCATAGTCCCCATTGCCAGCATGGCAAAGCTTCCGCCTCTCTTTTTCACATAAACCACAACGGAATAAATATACGTAGCCAGTATGGTCAGCCCGAAAAACAATCCGACGGGTATGCCGAACTGGAACATATTCTGAAAATATGTATTGTGGGCATGATATATAAGCCAGTCCTCACCCACGATAATATGTCCGGGATAATGGCCCTTTATAGTCATACGCTGCAGGAAATTCTTCCAAACCGTCATACGTCCGTTGGAAACATCCCTTTCCTCGTTGATCTCTATAAACGAATCCTGGGCCTCCCTCTCCTCTCCGTCATCAAGATCCAGATTAATGCCAAGCTTTCCGAAGGAGAGCCGCAGATATCGTTTGATACTTGTATAACGAGGCGAATCCACAGGATCGTCAGGCTGTACCCTGGTATCATTTCCCCACTCTCCCGTAAAATATATGGGGCTGTTAAAGTAAGCAGGCACATAACGTATGATAAGATACCCCGGATAAAAACTTAAGAGTATCAGCAGCACAGGCAGTAAAAACCTGAGAAGGAATTTCTTCCCCTCCTTAAGAACAAACATGCGCACACAGAAATACACAAAGAGTGAAAAGCCCATTCCCAGCAGGTATGTACGGGTATAATTGAAAATTACAAGTATGCCTGCCCATATGATCATAATATGGCCTGCTATAAGGAAAACCACCTTTTTACGAGAGGCAGCCATCTGCCAGGCCTTCTCAAGCCTGTACACCAGAGTGACCATTATAACCGATAAGTACATACCGGCCATGTTCTCGTTTGAGAAATAAAAGAGATAACGCTCCGTATCATAGGGGCGGTGCATCATCGACTTTACGGTAAGCACTAAAAAACATAAGAGCATACCGTCAAGATAGGCATTAAACATTGCCTTTCCGCGTTCCTTTAAACAGCAGGCTGCATAGACCGCCGGAAAACCTATTGTAAAAACTATCACATAAGAATAACCGGGGTTGACTGCCGTAAGTACAGCCGCATATATGATCCAGAGCACAGCAACTGTCTTTTTAAACTTATCCGTTTTTCCCAGCCATTCAAGGAAGCGGCGTATAAGGTCTTCCCTGATGATATTCTTAAGCAGTGCTATCAGCATTAATCCCCATAACAGCACAACCAGTTTGCCAAGACGTATCAGATCCACAAACTGATAATCACAATTGTCCGGTATCCAGTGTTTCTCATATCCCACATGTGTGATGAAATAACAGATCGGAAGCCAGATCACCGACCATATGGTAAGTGTATCCTTTAACGGAAGATGTATCAGAACAAGAAGTGCCAGACATATACAGATGATCCTGAAGGGCACATCCTGCTCATAAGAATGCCCGGCATTACAATACTTTACATTCATAAAACTGATAACAAAAAACAATGCCATGGAAATGACATACAGTGCCTTATCTTTATACTTCAGAATAAAATCCTTCATCGTTCTCTCTTAATACTCCCCTCTTCCACACGGAATACCATATCACACTTCTCTATAGTCTGGAGACGGTGGGCTATGATCACCAGTGTCTTCTCTCCCTGGAAACGGTTTATGGAATCCATGATCGCACTCTCTGTATCATTATCAAGTGCGCTGGTAGCCTCATCAAGTATCAGCACCTCGGGATCCTCATACAACGCACGGGCTATACCGATACGCTGTCTCTGGCCTCCCGAAAGACGCACGCCGCGTTCTCCTATCCCGGTATCAAGTCCTTCGGGAAGAGACCTTACGAATTCATCCAGCTGCGCATCCTTAAGCACCTGCCATATACGCTCTTCGCTTATCTTTTCTTCAGGTATGCCGAAAGCCACATTCTGTCTTATTGTGGCATCCAGCATAAAAATACTCTGGGGAATATAACCGATATTCTTAAGCCATCCGCGATAGTTTTCCGCAGCCATAACATCAGTGCCATCCGCGCTGATACTTCCTGACTGGATCTTTAACAGTCCCAGCAGCACATCCACGATAGTTGATTTACCGGCACCGGAACTGCCCACTATACCTACACTCTTTCCTACCGGTATGGTCAGGTTTGCATGATCGTATATCTGCACATCACTGTTGGGATAATGATAACAGATATCCTTAAGCTCGATCTTTTCCTTAACGGGAAGCTTCTTTGCATCAGGGTCAAATTCATTCTCCTTGCTCTCCCCGCTTATCTCATCCTGAAGATTATCGGATACCCCCATAAGGAAGGGCTCAAAATACGCGATATTATTAAGCTGGTTATTGATACGGTTTGCACAGGGCATCAGACGCATCACGGCTATACCGAAAGCTCCTATTATTGCCATCATCTGGGAAGTATCCTTCCCGGACAGCATCAGGATCAGCATATAACTCACCATGGCTACAACACATACCGTTTCGATCAGAAGACGCGGGATATTGTTATAAAGTGTATATTTCTGGACTGCATTGACATAGCCGTTTCCGCATTTGATGTATTCATCTACAAAATACTGTTCGCGTCCGCCGGTCTTTATATCCTTTATACCCGTCACAGCTTCGCTTATCCACTTGAACAGGTCCGAATAATAATCCTGATTGTCTTTACCGGCTTTATGCATCAGCGGCTTTAATACCGATTTTATGATAAAGAGCGTGACCAGAAGCAGTGCCGATATCATAAGTGTCATGGCAGGATCTGCGACAAAGAGCACCACCACCAGACATACAAATACTATGCTCTCTGATAAAAGCTGCAGCAGTGAAAGTATCAGTGCATACATATTATTGACATCAGAGGTTATGTTCCTCTGTATCACCGCAGTATCGGCATTAAGATAGAACTCATAATCCTTACGCATATAATTCTTCATCATGCGCTCTGAAGTGCGGAACTGGTTGGTATAAACAAATCGGAACAGTACCTTCTGCTGTATATACATATAAAGATTCTTAAAGATAAAAACAAAGATCAGCGAGAGCATAACGGTTATTATAAATGCACGGTGAGACGTAAAATGAACAAACTCATATATCCCGGCCACCAAAGCATTGTCCGTTATGGCATTACTGTCCATTAAAAGGGTCACTACGGGTACGATGATAGCAACGCTGGCTGTCTCCAGAACAGCACCGATGAGCATCATCATAAGCAGCACTATCATGAATCTTTTCTGTTTTTTATCCAGTAATCTGTTAAGTTTCTTCAGTATCTTTCCCATGCCGTCCTGCCTTATGTATCTTCCTCACCCCTACCGGTGAAGTGGATAACAGAAACAGAAACTTTTTCTGTTTTCTGCTGAGATACTTATTCTTTTTAATCTCCTGTTTTTCACTCTTTAAAAAGCGTTCCATACGCATATAGAATGCGTTATCTTTTTTCATCTCCTCTATGGGCATGTGCATCATATAATCCAGAAGCCGTACGAGACGCAGGCGCTTGCCTTCTTCCCAGTACTCCGGATAGTAATCCCTTGCAATGCGGCATGCCGTAAACGCATTAAACATCCAGTCCTCATAATATTGCTGCATATATGCCCCGCCGGATGCGGTCTGCCCCGGAAGATTTATATTATACAAAACCGTCCTGATGGTCGGTACTCCGGCAGATAAGCCCTTTAACAACCGCAGCATCAGCTCGAACTCTTCGTTCCTGTGTCCCTCCATGAATCGGTACTGCTTTAAAAATTCACTGCGGAACAGTTTGTTACACAGGCTGAAAACGCCTTCATGCATCACAAGCTCACGGAAATAATCCTCCTGTTTGAGCACTTCTGTCTTTCCGTCTTCGTCCTTCGCCGTTTCGATAAGCTTTCCGTCATCGGAATAACTGCGGCACAGTATCCTGGCCATCTCATACCCGCTGCCCTCTGAGCTTAAGTATCTGCAGAGTTCCTCATACATTCCTTTTTCAGCCCAGTCATCGGCATCAACAAAGCCTATATAGCTTCCGGAAGCCGCTTCTATGCCCATATTCCTTGCAGTAGAGGCCCCGCCGTTTTCCTTGCTTATGATCTTTATGCGCTTATCCTTCGCAGCATATTCTTTTAATATTTCCGGACTCCTGTCCGTTGACCCGTCGTCTACCGTTATTATCTCCAGCCTGTCATATGTCTGTGACAAAACGGAGTCAAGGCAGCGCGCAAGATGCGCTTCCTCATTGTAAACAGGTATGATGACACTGATGATGTCGTTTTCTGTTAACCCCATTTTTAACCCCTTAACAAAGATCCCCGAGTAGGAAAGCTCAGCTACGGAAATCAGAGATTTCCTGCTTCACTTTTTCGCTTATGCTCAGGATGACACGCTGCAGCCTACCACCGTCTTACAAATCTTGCAGCATCCGAAAGTCCTATCTCCGGATCTTTACACATGGGCTGCAGAGCCCAGCTTTCTTTATCCTTCTCTGAATATTCAAAACCCTTACCTGCCAGCAGGCTCTTTGCAACCCTCAGAAACTGAGCCGTGGCATTTTCCGCATTCCAGTATTTTATCATGGTCTCATAGGCGCGCCTGCCCTTTTCGCGGCATCCCTCACGGTTAAGCACTGCGCCGTAAACCGTTCTGCAAAACCCTGACATATTATTATCACATACCACACCATTCCATCCCTGCTGAACCATATACGGAACAGCTCCTATAAACGGTCTGGCTACTACCAGGCAGCCACTGTTCATGGCTTCGTTAAGTACCGCACCCCAGCCTTCTTTCTCATCGCTGGTAAAGAGAAAAATATCGGACCGCTCCATCTCGGCGCGTATTTCTTCAGGAGACATAAAGCCCGTAAAACGTACCACACTCTCAAGGCCCCTTTCACGCACCATACGCTTAAGCTCTTCTTCCATATCTCCGCCGCCGGCCATGGTCAGCATAAAACCACCCTGCTCAGCAAGCCTTCCCGGAAACCGCTGCGTAGGATCCCCGTGCAACAGCTTATCCGCTGCTTCGATGGCAAATTCCGGGTGTTTCCAGTCGATCATCCTTCCTGCCCAGAGCATGCGGACGGCTTCTCCATCCTTACTCTTCTTTGCCATCAGTTCATCAATATCATAATGCTTAACCTCGGGAAAATAACCCCACACAAATTTCTTTTTCGGATAAGCATGTATCAGTTTAAAATCAGATCCCACAAAGGCCCCGGAACATAAAAGATATACATTTGACCTTCGATACCTTATATGGTCATGGTATTTTTTCTTAAGGCCCCGCGGGGAGATGAACTTCCACTGTCCCTCTTTATATATGCGCTCGCTGTATCTGAAAGTCAGCTTGTTTGCCTGAAGTCTGGGTTCTATCTCTTCTTCCATCTCCAGTCCACCCCAGATAACGACATCACTGTCCATGATAAGGGTGCGGCATTCTTCTTCATTTCCTTTCCAGACTTTAACATAAGGATAACGCGTTATATCAATGGCCCATCCCATCCTTACGCGTTCCTCTTCCATATCCTCGGTCTGGATAAAGGTATATTCAACACCCTCAGTGTTCGCAAAGGCTTCACTCACCGGACGCTGATGGTGGTTAAAATAATTTGAAACGAAGGTAAGCTTCATTTCGACTCCTTACGCTTTTGAGGTTTAAATACTATGGGCTGCATCATGGGCGGAGCGCTCAAAGGCCCTTCTTCCCAGCTCTTTTGTCCGCCTCCCAATACAGCTTCCGAAAACTCCAGCAGACGCTCTGCAGCAACCGTTGCATTCCACACCTGCGTTATACGCTCATATGCCAGATGTGATAAAGTATTTCTCATATCCTTATCCGTACACAGATGATCCAGCTGCATTGCCAGATACTCCGCATTTTCCTTTTCGCTGTTATAAAAAGGATAAGTAAGTCCGCACTGCTTCTCCATCAGCAGATAAGGTACGCTTCCTGCTGCTGTGGACGCTGCCAGGGCGCAGCCTGCATTCATTGCTTCATTTACCACAGCGCCCCAGCCTTCCTGATGATCGCTGGTCATCAGGTAAATGTCTGCATCCAGCATTTTCCTGCGCACCTCTTCCGGCTTGATAAAATCCCTGACCGTCAGCTGATCCTCAAGACCGTAACGGTTTCTCATTTCTTCTATCCCGCTGCGGCATTCACCTTCACCGATCATTTCAAGCTCAAAGGGAATGCCGTATTCTTCCTTAAGAAGCTTAGCCGCATGCACGGCAGTCTGCGGGTGTTTCCACTTGAGCATGCGCCCTGTCCATAAGAGTTTAAGCTTATCTCTCTCAGGACGCCTGCGCTCTTCTTCGGAATATTCTATGCATTCCGGAAAGTATCCCCACTTAAGCATCTTTCCCGGATAGGAAAAGAACAGCGAAAAGTCTGCCGGTACATATGCTCCCGCACATAACAGATATACAGGTGCATTCCTGTACTTCGTGTGTTCCCTGAGTTTCTTTATATACCCGCGGGGAGCAAAGGCATGTATGCGTCCGGTCTTATACAGACGTTCATAATAACGGTATGTGAGCTTACCCGCATCCATGCGTTCCAAAACGTAGTAAACACTGGTTCCGCCGCACATGACCGCATCAGATTCCATCATAAGCCTTTTACATTCACCGGCATACTCATCAGTCTGTATAACAAAAGGATAAGCGTTCGGATCCAGCTCCCAGCCCATGCGGATGCGCTCTTCCTCCATGCTGTTGGTGGCTATGAGCTTAAAATCATCGCCCAGGCGCTTTACCATTTCCATGCAGAAAGGCAGCTGATGATGCGTAAGGTAATTTGTTATAAAAGTAAATTTCATGAGTTATCTTTTATAATGCTCTCATACATCCATTTGAGCATCTTATAGTTGGCTTCCCTGTCATAAGTAAGTATGGCACGCTTTCTTGCCGCAGCCGCGAGCCTCAATGCCTTTTCCCTGTCCTCAAACAGCTCTTCCACCGCTGCGGCGAGCGCCTGTACATCTCCCGGCTTTACAAAGCTCACCTCTTCTTCCGATGCCATTGACGGTATACCGCCCACCTCCGAAGCGACACATGGCATTCCCAGAAGCATCGCTTCTCCAAGTGAATTGGGTGAGTTTTCTATAAACGACGGCATAACAAATAGTCCCGAAGAAAGATACAGCTGCTTTATCTCCGTATCTTTTAACTGTCCCATAAACCGGACTCTGTCTTCCAGCTCATCCTTCTTTACCAGAGCCCTTAAGTATTCGCCGTAACTGCTGCGGAGCAATGCTCCGACGGGTCCGTCATTCACCAGGTTCTCGCCGGCTATATAAAGCTTCACATCCGGATACTTATCCTTAAGCAGGGCCAGTGCCTCTATCATCACATGCACGCCCTTTAAGGGAAGATTCCCCTGGGCAACGCAGATACTGTGTATCTCACATTGATCCGGATCCCATACACCCTCATAAAAACAGGAGCGCAGGCTTTCATTCAAAGAATAATATGTTGCATCGGGATGTACGCTTGCAAAAAAAGCCTTATCGAAATCCGTTCTTCCGCAGGCATTATCCGCCAGCATAAGGGCCTGTTCTTCATTGACAGCCCTCATCTCATACTTTTCCTTCTGCCTCGAGAGACTGTCTTTTCTGATAACATCCCTGAGTGTGGCCTCCTCTATCACATCATCGGGAAGCCCCGCATAATACTCGTCGGCACAGTGCTGCATCAGCCCCTGCAGATGCACTACCGCACGCTTCTTCCATTCCGAAACGCGTATCATGGCCAGTGTATGCGGATACTCCGTTCCAAATACATGAATGACATCGGGATGAAACTCTTCACATATAAGACCGATCGCCGCTACCAGCGCAGTGTCATAATCCTCAGGGTGTGCGGTATTCTCCAGAAAGCCGAAGTATTCTATGCCTTTAACTTTCCCGTGAGCATTATCCTCATTGGCAACGGGAAAAGCCACTCCCAGCTGTATACCGTCTTCCCTGCAATGTCTTACCAAAGTCTCCAATGCGCCGGTGACCCAGCCTTCCCTGTTAGAAGGTTTCATCTTAGCTGCTTCTGCAAACATCGGCGGCATCAGGTTACATATCCATAATACCCTCATGTATCATCAACCCCCGGCCTTCTTACCGTATATAAGGCCTTTAATCTTATGATATATACCGGAAAATCTGGGATCTGACGCCAGCTTCTCCCTCAGCGGCTGAAGCGTTATGATCATTATAAACCGGTAAATAAGCACTTTTTTGCCCAGGTAATGCTCCGTTATCTCCTTATGCTCTATGGCAGCTTCCGACTTATGCTCTTCTGTTTCGGAAAAGCCTCCGCCCTGATAAGAGCATACAGTCACCGGTACGTGATAACACTTTGCATTCTCGTTATACACACAGTGCAGGAAATGCTCGTAATCCGCACGCACCTTATATCTGGTCAGATAGGCCCTGGCCGTAAAAAGTCTCCTGGAATAAAAACATACCTGGTGACAGGGGATATTCCGGTAACATACAAAGTCCGTTATCTTTCCCGGTGATATATCCACACTGTCCTGCTGTCTGCGGTAGAGATCCCCGTATAATATATCCGCACCAGAAAATGCAGCTGCTTTAGCCACCCTGGCCAGCACTTTGTTATCCGCAAGGTAATCCCCGCAGTTTAAGAAAAGAATATAATCGCCTCTTACTCTGCCGACAGCCTGGTTCATGGCATCATAAATGCCTTTATCAGCACGCTTCGTAAGCTTAACATGCCTGTCTCCCGGCAGTGCCTCAAGAGAACCGTCCGTCGAACCGCCGTCCTTTACTATGATCTCATAATCACTGTAAGTCTGGGCAAGAACACTCTCTACAGTCTTTTTTAATTCTTCGCCTGCATTCAGGCTCACCACAACTATACTGAAACGCAACCCCCTTACCTCCTGTTCAGAATACCGGCACCATACCGTCGGGTACAGATAACCATGTAGTGTATGGAAGTATCTTTATCAACATATCATCGGCCTTATACAGAAAAGCCACAAAGTATAATATCCCCGCCAGGATCAACGCCCCCGTGAAAACGGTCTTCTGTTTTCCCTTAAGACAGCACAGTAGCTCAGGTACCAGAAGGATCTGGCTTACATTCAGATAATATCCTATGCGTGAAACAAAAGGCACGAAGGAAAAACAACTGTACAATAAAAGTGCCAGTATGTTCATCTTTAGATACATATTGGCCACAGGGCGTTCCGAAAGTGCCTTCTTTTCAAACTGCATTACTATTATGAAAAGTCCTATCACCGCAAGGCAGCGCGCGATATTGACTATACTGAAGTAATCGCCGTTTAAGTATTCCTCCTCGTTAACGTACGAAGGATAAAGTATAATAAATACTTTCATATACAGATCTTTAAATACCAGTCCGCTTATGCCAAGCACAGCGAGAACAGCAGCATACCATTTCTTCCACTCTATGCGCGAAGCAGGATACAGCAGGAGCATAACAAGCGCTGTCTTATGAAACAGTGCCGCAGCCAGTACAGTTATCACAAATTTGCCCCACTGCTTCCGCCATACAAAGTCCAGGGAATAAAAGCCTATGGCAAGCGCAAGATAATACCTGACAGAATTGTAGCTCTGGAAATACAATCCAAGAGCCAGGAACAGGAAAAAGGAAACAGCAAGGTTACTGCTCTGCCGGTATAAGGCTTTTAAGAAAAAGAGTACGGTAAAAAAAGCGAATATCGCAAAGATCACCAGGAAGTACTCCCCGCCTAATGCCGCATAAACAAGTTTTACAAGTATATTGAAACCGGGCTCCGTGACCACGTAATGCCCGCACCTGACATCGTGAAAGTGTTCGATATAAGTATAATAATCATTGCCCGTATAAAGGCGGAGTGCTGACGGAATAAAAAGCATCGCAAACAAAAGCAGTAAAAGCAGCCTGTTCACCGCCTCCCTGCGTGTTCCCCTCTCCGTGACCATGCGTGGTGATATATATGCCGCTACCGCAGTACCTATGGCCAGCAGCATTGTATACAGCATCATTCCCTGCATAAGCTCTTTCCTTTTTCGATGCCTTGATCCATGAGTTTATATGCTCTGGCAGGTTTTATATCCTTACACATTATCTTTCTTTTTACTATTGCAAAACGAAGTGCCCAGAGTCTGGCCCATTTTCCGTAGAGAAAATGGAAAAGCACTCCCCTGTCATAGAAGAACTTTTCATCATAGCCTTTAAACCATGTGGACTTACGGCTGCGCTCTGTACCTATCACAGAAGTCACAGTATATATCTTAAGCCCCTTTTTGATGCAGTCCATAAAGAAGAGGCTGTCCTCACCGTTACTGTATGGTGCCCCGCCTCCGAACAGCGGAGAAAACCTTACTCCGCTTTCCTTCAGTCTGTCGAGTTTTGCTGCCGCGCAAAAGGTAGGATAGCGTCCGCAGTTATACCAATGCACTTTCCTGTTTTTTTCATTCCAATATGTACGCCTGTCGGGATTTACCCTCACGTTAAAAAGCAGTATATCCGCTGCAGGCCGTCTTCTGAAAGCCTGTATTATACGGGCTGCATAATCTTCCTCATAGCATATGTCATCATCCGAGAACAGCACGACATCTCCCCAGGCATTATCCAGGGCAAGATTACGGCTTTTACCCACACCGCGTTCGCTGCGGTTTAATACCAGTATCTTTTTCCCTTCGTAGGAAAGCTCCGTACTGCTGTCCTCGCCACACTGGTTCACTATCACTGCATCACTCTTAAGCCCCATGTTACGGGGCATATCTGAAACTTTTTTTTCAAGTGCGGATACAAGCACGCATAATCTCATTATTCGGCTCCTTTACACTGATCCTCCGGGATACATCACTCCTCCGGTTTAACCGGCTTTTCCCTGCGGTTCGCATAAAAATAATATATCCTGTGCAGCTTATAGGGTGCATCACAGAAAACGATATCCGTATTGCCTTCGGAAGTAAAACGCTTAAGCTCCGAGATCGATATACTGCCTGCAGCAACACACAGAAGCACCCGTGCATCTTTGTTTCCCGTATTGAACTCAATGGTATCCGGCAGCATAGCCCTGATCCTGCCTGCTGTTTCAGCGCTGACTGCAGTGCCTGCCGGATCTATCATCCTTATCTCTCCGGCTTTTGAGAATGCCTCATTTAATGCTTCCTTAAGCCTCTCTTCTTCACGGGGGCTCTCCTTATCCTTAAACAGCACCCCAAGGCAGCGTCCGCCTGCCGTCCTGATATCTTCCGCTATCCTTACGGTATCATCCATGATATAAACATATGCCAGTATGAACAGTGAAGCCAGCACGCCTATGATGGCACCTGCCACTGTCCAGCGTACTATAGTTGTATTCCGGATAAGCAGCTGCGCCGATCCCCTGTCCATGACTTCTATGCTATCCATACCGGATATATACTGGGGAAATATACTGAGCGCAAGGCTCAGGGCAGTCTGTATATCATCGGCCTTCTGCGGATCGGGATCATCAACATACACATGGAACAGGCTTATATCCGACATGGTGGGTACCGTGGTGGATGCCGCTATATAGTTCTTATCGGTGTCTTTCATAAATTCCGACGCAATCCCTGCAATGGCATCAGTATCCAGCACATCGTTCCAGGTATAATCGTTATAGTAATCCTTTGCCTCCTCCTGGGTGAATGTTATATGATAAAGACTGTCATTACGGTATATCGGTTCTGGAGCATATATGATCTGCTTAACATAGCTGAAAACGCCGAAAAGCAGCGCTCCTGTGACCGCTCCCAGTATAACGATCCAAAGCCTGCGCACGGCAAGCATCAGAAAACGTCTCAGATCAAAACCTCTGTCTGCAAATTCATCCTTCACTCTTATCCACCTCTTTAGCAGCCTCGGATGCTTTACTTTCATTCTCAACACCTTCCGTTGCATCCGGCTTGAATAATATCTTTAATGTGAGCAGCATAAGCTTAAGATCCAGCCATACCGAATAATTCTCGATATAAGTCAGATCCAGCTTGAGCTTATCATAAGGAGTGGTATTGTACTTGCCGTACACCTGGGCATACCCGGCAAGTCCGGCCTTTACCTTCATGCGGAATACAAATTCCGGCATCTCCTTTTCATATTCCTTTATCAGCTGGGGACGCTCCGGCCTGGGGCCTATAAAGCTCATCTCCCCCTTAAAGATGTTCCAGAGCTGGGGAAGCTCATCAAGCCTGCATGCCCTTATAAAGCGGCCTACGGGAGTGATACGGTCATCTTTCTTTGCCGCCAGTCTGGCAACGCCGTCCTTTTCAGCATCCACCCTCATACTGCGGAACTTAAGTATCTTAAACTCCTTTCCCCCCAGGGTACATCTTACCTGCTTATAAAGCACCGGACCGCCGTCATAAAGCTTCACGGCGATAGCTACCAGCAGCATAAAGGGTGAAGTCAGTATAAGCAGTATAAATGAACACACGATATCTATGATACGCTTGGCCGCCCTCTGCTCTACCGTAAGGGCATATTCACGTATAAGATATATGGGGGTATCGAAGATGTGAAGCTCCTCCGTGCCCTTTACCAGCACATCGGGGATCTTGGGCATGATATAAACGCGCAGGGATCTGGCGTAACAATACTTAAGCAGCATGTTCCTGTCCTTGGTGGGAATATCCCAGAGCACCAGACCGTCATAGGACTTTTCCACTTCCTCGCAGATAGCGGGAACACCTTCTGCTATATCCATGCACTTGCAGATATTATACTTATCGGGACGGCTGGCAAACTTATGGAGTATACCGTCGGTGGAACGCTCACCGCTGACGAGCAGCAGATTCCTGGGCGGGAAAAGCATCCTGTATATACCCTGTGCTGATGCCGTCCAGAGAGCTATCCATACAAACTGTATACCGGTCAAAGCCAGTATCCACACGGCCGGAATGACCTTTGTGGCCATCAGTGCCAGGACCGCATATGCCATAACATTGGCTATCAGAGTCGAGAATATCTGAGAGAAGAATACCTCCCAGGCTTTCAGATATCCTACACGGGTACCGCCATACATACGTGAGAACATAAATAATATCACAAGATAAACTGCGATCAGTGTGATATCACCCTTTTCCCAGAACTCTATGCCCCATGTAGCTTTTAAGAAGGGTTTATAATACCAGAACCAGCACAGCGCAAAGCCTGTTACCTGCGCCGCCAGATTCAGGAAAGATAAAAACAGGATTATCACCCTTCTGGAAGTTTCCAATTTCTTCATAACAATCTATTATATCAGATATTCGGGATTATGTCACCTTTCCCCGCTTCCTTCAGTTGAACCTGTTCATGGCAGTATCGATACCGTCGGAGAGTATCAGTTCCACAGCATCTGCCGCGTGTTCTATTGCTTCCCTGATGGGCGGAAAGTCCTCTTCGGTCATATGTGCCAGTACGTAATCTGCCAGATCCCAGCCCTTTGGCTTGGCACCGACTCCTATACGGACACGCATGAATTCCTGGGTTCCCAGGAGTTTGACTATATTCTTCATGCCGTTATGCCCGCCGGCACTGCCGCTCTTTCTTATACGCAACACTCCGGGGTCCAGATCGATATCATCATATATAACGATAAGCTCTGAGCTTACATCAATCTTATAATAATTACAGATACTGAGCAGGGCTTCACCGCTTAAGTTCATAAACGTAAGCGGCTTGACCAGCACCACCTTCTCCGATCCTATCCTCCCCTTTCCGAACATAGACTTATGCCCGTCCTCGGGATATCCGATATTATGTCTCTGCCCCAGCAGATCAAGGGCCATGAAGCCCACATTGTGCCTGGTATCCGCATACTGTCTGCCCGGATTACCAAGTCCGGCTATTATATACATATCATATCCTCCTGGCCACGGCCCGCCATCCCCAGCCGAACATGCAGAGCATGCTCCTCGGAATGCTTAAGCGCGCCTGTTTTCTGTATAGGTACCAGATGCGCTTTACGGCCACCATTTTATTTGACGACAGACTCTTCCCCGCACGGCGGTAGATCACCAGGTTTTCATCCAGTCCGTATGCATCGGTACCGCTGCGCAGGATCCGCCACCAGCTGGCCGTATCCTCGCTGGGGACCGGAGGCATCAGCACCTTCTTCTTACCCAGTTTCTCCAGATCCAGCATCACCGTCGAAGTAAATATTATCGTCCTTGTAAGGGCATGGGCATAATCCAGCACCGGCGGTACATGTACGACCCTGCCTGTCCCTTTTGCATTTTCATCTCCGAATTCATAAGCGGTAAAAACAAAAGACGCCCCGCGCTCCTTCATAAAGCGCAGCGTCTTTTTAAGCTTATCCTTACGCCATATATCATCCGCGTCAAGATATGTGAGATAACGGCCCGCGGCCGCTTTTATTCCCATATTGCGCGCATGCGCCGCACCGTGTTCTCCGTCGTTAACAAGTACGCGTATGCGCTTATCTTCTTCAGCAAGCCTGCGCATAAGACGCAGGCTGCCGTCACTTGAATTATCCTCAACCATTATCAGTTCATAATCCACAAAGCTCTGCTCAAGGACACTTCTGACTGTCTCCTCAAGAACAGCTTCAGCATTATGTACCGGCATTACAATACTTACCGGTGGCTGATTCATCGCGCTCCCATCCTGGCCGTATCGATATTCTCCTTAAACCAGTCATAGGCCAGCCTGATACCCTCTTCCAGCTCTACCTTATGATAGAAGCCCAGCTTATGCAGCTTGGTAACATCCGTAAGTTTTCTGGGAGTACCGTCGGGCATCTGGGTATTCCAGCGGATCTCGCCCGTATATCCGACTATACGCTTTACCAGGAATGCCAGATCCCTGATGGATATCTCTTTTCCGGTACCGATGTTGACATGCTCCTCACCGGAATAGTTTTCCAGCAGGTATACACAGGCATCAGCCATATCATCTACATAAAGGAACTCTCTTAAGGGTGAGCCCGTACCCCACATCTCAACAAAAGGTGCGGCACTCATCTTTGCTTCATGGAACTTTCTTATCATCGCAGGAAGAACATGCGAACCCTTAAGTTCATAATTGTCATGAGGTCCGTACAGATTGGTGGGCATACAGCTTATAAAGTCGTTACCGTACTGTCTCTTATAGAATTTGCACATCTCAAGTCCGGCTATCTTGGCAATGGCGTATGCTTCATTTGTAACCTCTAAAGGACCGGTAAGCAGCGCATTCTCAGGTATGGGCTGGGGAGCCATACGGGGATATATGCAGGTGCTTCCAAGAAACAGCAGCTTCTTAACCATGTAGCGGTGGCAGCACTCTATAACATTGCACTGTATCTGCATATTACTGTATGCGAATTCCGCAGGGGCGGTGTTATTTGCATTGATGCCACCCACCTTGGCTGCAGCCAGAACAACGACATCGGGACGCTCAACTTCAAAGAAAGCACGGACATCAGACTGTTCGGTAAGATCCAGTTCCGTATGCGTACGTCCTACGATATGCTCATAGCCCTTACGGTTAAGGGCACGGACTATCGCACTGCCTACAAGACCTCTGTGTCCTGCTACGTATATCTTGTCGTACTTTTCTAATTTTGCCAATTTACTTCTCCTCCTGTGGTTCCCACTGTTTTTTATCCTTGTCTTTTTTGATGCATAACTATATAATATATGCATGCGCTACTTATATGACATCTTTCACAATCCTATCCTAATGTCCGCAGTATCGGCCTGGTTTGTAGCCCAGATCATGAAAGCCATATTGCACACCGTGCTTACCCGCAATTTCGTAGCTGAAAGGCTTATCGGAACAGGCGGCATGCCCAGTTCCCATTCGGCAACGGTCACCGGTCTGGCTACCGCTGTCTTCATAAAATGCGGTCCCGGCTCCGTGGACTTCGCTCTTGCTGCGTCTTTAGCCATCGTTGTTATGTATGATGCCCTTGGTATCCGCAGACAGGCCGGAAAGCATGCTCAGCTTCTCAATGAGATGATGGACACTATGGAGAAAATGGATCAGGTCGACTGGAGTAAGCTCTCTCCCGACGACCGCCTTAAAGAATTTCTTGGCCACACTCCTCTTCAGGTACTGGTAGGTATCATCATCGGAGTATTTTTAGCCTGCCTCATCTGCCTGAAAGTCCTGCCCTGATCAAAGGTCTACTGCAGATATTCCGAAAGCGCGTCTTTCCATTCCTTAAAGCTGTAATCTAAGTTCAGCCTGAACATCCTCTTTTCCAGAGCCGAATACGAAGGCCTGTCGGCAGACTCGGGAAAATTCTTTTTATATTCCTCTGAACTGATACGTACCACCTTAGTGGATATCCCCTTTAAGCGGAATATCTCTTCGGTAAAGTCAGCCCAGCTGCACACTCCTTCACAGGTACCATGATAGATACCGTATAACTGTGTAGGTGCCAGCTTAAGTATAGCCCTGCCCAGCTCCAGTGCGCTGGTAGGATTACCCAGCTGATCGTCTACCACACTGATGCTGTCCCTTGTTTCCGACAGTTTGAGCATGGTGCGCACAAAATTCTTTCCTTCTCCGTAAAGCCATGCAGTACGCACGATAAACCACTTCTTTGCAAAGAGTTTAACAAACTCCTCTCCGGCAAGCTTTGTACGGCCGTATGCACTCTTCGGTCCAACGGGATCCGTCTCCACACGCGGAACATTGCCGTCACCGGGAAATACATAATCCGTGGAGACGTGAATGAGCTTTGCATCCACAGCCGTTGCGGCAACCGCCAGATTGCGGGGGCCCAGAGCATTGATCTTAAATGCCAGGTCCTCATCCTTTTCGCAGCCGTCAACATTCGTTGCGGCAGCACAGTTAATGATCACATCAGGCTTGATATCACGGACATATGCGATAAGTGCTTCACTGTCGGTAATATCAAGTTCGGGGACGTCACTGCCCACATATTCAAAGGCAGGATCATCCTTTGTCAGTTCATATAATGCCTTTCCCAGCTGACCGTTACAGCCGGTAACCATCAGTTTTAAGCTCATTACTTATCTCCCAGCCCCAGTCTGTTGATAGCAGAGAATATAGCTCTTACGGATGCTCTTGTAATATTTGAGCTCACGCCGACACCGTAAGTCACCTCACCGTTTTCCTCATTTAACATATGGATATAAGCAGCCGCCTGGGAATTGGATCCGCTCTGTAAAGCATGCTCCTCGTAATCCAGTATCTTTATCCTTATTCCGAAGGTTTCTCTCATGCCCCTCTGAACAGCATCAAGAGGTCCGTTACCTACCGCATCGAAAGTCTTCTCGATATCATGATCGGTATAGGTCACATGCACTCCGGTATCAAATTCAGATTCGGTCTCACCTGAAAGATCATCCACTTTGAGCTTTCTGAAGTGTATGGGCTCGTTCTTCTTGAGGTATTCCTCACGGAACTTCTCCATAACTGTCTCGGGTGAAACCTCACCCTGCTTCTCGGAAAGCTTCTGTATAACATCGGCAAACTCCCTCTGCATGGGCTTGGGAAGCTTAAAGCCGAAATATGTCTCCATAACAAATGCCACACCGCCCTTACCGGACTGGGAATTGATACGAACGATAGGCTCGTACTCCCTGCCGATATCTGCCGGGTCTATGGTAAGATAAGGAACCTGCCAGATCTGGGAATTGCGTACCTGCATCGCATGTACGCCCTTGTTGATTGCATCCTGGTGGGATCCTGAAAATGCCGTGAATACAAGCTTGCCGGCATAAGGATGACGGGGATGGATGGGTAACTTGCAGCATCTTTCGTAGATCTCTGCCGCTTCCTTCACATTATCCAGGTTCAATCCGCAGTCTATGCCCTGTGAGAACATATTATATGCAAGATTAACTATATCCACGTTTCCGGTACGCTCGCCGTTTCCGAAAAGCGTTCCTTCTATACGGTCTGCACCTGCAAGCATTGCAAGCTCTGCAGTGGCAACACCTGTCCCCCTGTCATTGTGGGGATGAACGCTTAAGATCACGGAATCCCTCTTATGCATATTCTTGCTCATATATTCGATACGGTCTGCGAATACATTGGGCGTGGTCATCTCAACGGTAGAAGGCAGATTGATGATCATGGGCCTCTCGGGTGTGGGATCCCACAGATCTATAACTGCATTGCATACCTCAAGAGCGTAATCCAGCTCGGTACCGGTAAAGCTTTCGGGGGAATACTCCAGTGTAACTTCTCCGTCATACTCATGCATATGGTCCATGACCATACGGGTACCCTTTAAGGCTATCTCCTTAACCTCTTCCTTGCTGGCATTGAAAACAACATCCCTCTGAAGTGTGGATGTTGAATTATAGATATGCATTACTATCTTCTTGATGCCCTTTGCAGACTCAAAACTCTTGATGATCTGCTCCTCACGGCACTGTGCGAGTACCTGGATCTTCACATCATCAGGTATCATCTTACGTTCAACCAGCTGGCGAAGGAAATCATACTCTATCTGGCTGGCTGCGGGAAAACCTACTTCTATCTCCTTAAAGCCCAGTTTTACCAGAAAATTAAAAAACTCTATCTTCTCCGATACTATCATCGGGTCAATAAGAGCCTGATTACCATCCCTTAAGTCCACACTGCACCACACCGGTGCTTTCTCAATCTCCTTATCCGGCCATGTTCTTTCCGGATAACGGTCCACGGGAACGCGCTGGTAACGTTTGTAATTCAACATTGCTTTTCACTCCTTGGCTGTGATTTATTCCCCAAGTCCGCTTTCTATGGCTTTGACCAGGCACTCTAAAGCTTCCTGTTCATCTTCGCCTTCGCAGACAAATTCCACCTCATCACCGCATTTGACACATGCGCCCAAAACGCTTAAAACGCTCTTCGCATTGGCGGTATTGTCGCGAAAAGTGAACGTGGTCATCGACCTGAATTTCATAGCTTCCTTGCAGAGATTACCTGCAGGACGCAGATGAAGGCCGGTCGGATTTTTGATCGTAACCTTCTGCCTAACCATTGGCATTTCCTCCAAAACACTTACAGTTGATCGTTAACCCCATAACCCCTATTGAAGGTTTATTATAGCACCCGAATATAAAATATTCAAGCAGATACATGTATACCGGTAGTCTATCAGTGTGTTAATCTTCCATTTCACTCAGGCTTACATCGGCATAGTATTTATCACTTGCCTGTATGCCTTCGGGCAGATCCAGCTCAAGCTCCATCTGGTAGATGCCTTCCTTGCCTTCGCCGTGGTTCTTTGCTTCAAGATATGACGCTACATCCACAATACCCTTTATGGATGCCGCGGTAAGATCCTGCATATCAGCCTTGATACCGAATACTTCCACTCTCAGGTATACCGGCCTGGGATCTTCATCACCCTCTTCACGCTGCAGTAATATCTCAGCTTCATAGCCTTCGGGCACTCCTACAGCTTTCAGGTTCTTTATAGGCACGTTGAAATGCTTATATATAAGCTCTTCCACAGGCACGCTCACAACCACCAGTCCGTCAAAGCCTTCGTCGTCATCGGATACGAGACGTACATTATCAGGAAGATAATCATTGATATCTATCTGGGTGGTCAGAGGTCCGGTAGCACCGTCTACATTAAGCTCTGTCCCCGGTACGCTTATCTGTTTGACTCCGGAAAGTACTTCCGAACGTCCTGCGATCCTTACGCTCCTTACCTCCGCTTCGGGATCACCGGTGACAACATAGCCTTCCGCAGGTGTTCCGGTATAGTTATATATAACGCCCACTTCCTTAACGGGAAGGATCTCAACTCCGACATTTATGGTCGAAACATTGGTCTTTAAGTTATTGTGGGTAACCACCTTACCGTCGGTATCCAGAAGGCGGATATCGGCACTGGTGGCCAGATCAGAGGTACGGCCTGCCACGCTTACGCTGCAGGCGGCCCTGGTGATGCGGTTGACCACTGATTCGGGCCCCGATACCCTGACGGTATTCTGGTTCTGGGTCACATTACCCTGGATATAACCGTCGGCGGGTTCTCCCGTGGTGCTGACCAGTACAGTAAGAGGCATCTCCTTAAGATCCTCCACCCCCAGTTCGACAGATGCACGAGACTGCTTTATGCTGTCTATCTCGGAATTGTTCTTGTTGGAATATACCTGTATAGCCACGGTGTTCATGATGGTAATGTTCTCAAGATCTGCCACCGCGTGGATGTTTTCCTGGCTTATGTTCTCAAGAAAAGAACGCTTTCCGTATATCGTAACATTTACGGTGTCACTGTCGTTTAAGACCTCATAAACCTTCCCCACGTCCGTAAGGCTCTCCGTATTCAGCAGTTCAACCTTGATACCGCTGTAGGATATATTGCCCACGGGGTCGGCATAATTGATCACTATGAGCCAGAGCCCGAATGCCACGAAAACGGCAAGTATCTTAAGCCCCAGATTATGCGTCAGCCTTTTTATCACCGATCAGGTCTCCTTTCTGCCGCACAAACAGACTCTTCTTCTGCTTATTTATTTCTTCCACAGGTCTGTCACGTACTATCTCGAGCTTTTCCCTGAGTCCCTCCTGTGTAAGGGAGCTGAAAAGCTCTCCGCCGTATGCCACACTGACTTTACCGTTCTCCTCGGATACGATAACGGTAAGGGAATCCGTTGCTTCGGAAATACCCACCCCGGCTCTGTGCCTGGTGCCCAGTGCCTTGGAAAGCGTCCTGGAATCCGAAAGAGGCAGATAACAGGTGGCGGATACTATCCTGTCCCCCCTGAATATCACGGCTCCGTCATGCAGCGGTGTGTTGTGTTCAAAGATGTTTATAAGAAGCTGGCTGGAAACAGCCGCATCTATGGCGATACCGGTCTTCTCATATTCTGCCAGGGATTCGTTACGCTCAAGTACCATAAGGGCACCGGTCTTAACCCTGCCCATAGCGAAGCTGGCCTTGACTATCTCGTCAATGGTATGGTCGGAATACCGGCCGCCCTGGCGTCCGTAATCCGTATTCATAAATGAAAAAAGGATATTCTTCTGTCCGAGCTGTTCAAGAGCGCGTCTTAACTCCGGCTGAAGGACAACGACTATCGCTATCACCATCACGGAGAGACCCTTTTCCGCTATCCACAGAATGGTAGACATATTGAATATTGCCGCAAGCAGCAGGAAGCCCAATATGACTAGAAGTCCCTTTAACAGGGACCAGGCCTTGGTGCCTCTTACCCATACCAGGACATGATAGATCAGAAACGAGATTATCAGTACCTCGATGATATCAGTTATCCTGATACGCGGCATGTGTATGCTGGCAATATAATCTTGTACGAAAGAAGAAAATGAGCTTATCATGTTTTATTGTTTTCTGTACCCTCCGGTATGTTAATGCGTCTGGTACGATTTTTATTGCCTGCCGTGCTCCCGCTTCTTCTTAATCTGTATTCCGGTGCATCAAGCTGAAGCTTTTCGGCTATAGCTTCCTCATCCACCGGGGACTGGGGGCTTTTTTCACTGCCCTTTATCTTCTTGACTTTCTTTTCCGTAAGGGCCACCGTATTCTTGGGAACAGCCTTCACGTAATAGTAATATTCATCATCCTCAAACTGCACCCGTTCCGTACGGGAATAATCCACATTGAAGATAAAGAATTTCAGGATTATCGCAACCACCAGAGCCATTATACTGCCCACGATAAGGCCAACGATGGAGATCCTGGTCTCAAAGCGCAGGTCTCCCACAAGGATAACAACTATATCGATGAGCATACCGGTGATCATGGCTATAGTCCAGCAGTGGTCAACGGGCAGACGGCGTATTATGTACACTACAAGTATGGTTATCGCAAAAGCCGCCACTTCAACCTGCATCTCGCGGTTACTCATTAGCGCATCTATAAGTACCTTTAGCTTCTCCAAGGCAAATGCCGGATCATCTTCCTGTGTCATAAGTGCCGACGAATTACCTGCTATATAGTGCAGCAGATGATAGGTGACAACACCGCAGCCCGTGGTTATCACGGAAGTGGGCGCAGCCACAAGCCCGGCACAGATAGGGATAACATAAGGTATCTTTAAAATGAAGCACAGGGGCGTCATTATAAGAAGTATGGTATCCTTGGGTGAAAACCTGAAATAAAGTAAAAACATTATCAGGAAGAAAACACCTGTTATCATTACCGTTTCCAGTGAAAGTGCATAGAGATGCAAAAGTATGATCAATACACTCATCACCAGTATAAAGTTCATGGGGAAGAACGAACACAGTAACGAAAGTATCAGTGTGACGGGTAACGAAGTGATTACAGCCGCATAATTAATGTTTTTGTTTACCATCCGGAAGGAGATAAAAGCCAGTATGAATTTGAGTGCCGGATTACAGAAGCCCTCATATCGGCTGTAAAAGCTCTTGATCCTCTCCCTGATCATCAATAAATATGTCATGATCCACCTTTGTTCATTTCCGCCCGTTCAGCCTCCTTACGGTACATCGAAGCCAAGCGGCGCAGATTATTATTATATATACGCAGGTTCCTCCTGGCCCTGCGGTATCGTACAACATAAACGATATACGTGACCGCCGAATAGACGCCCACTGTTATGAGATAACGTATAAGTATGGCTTTGCCGAATGCCCACAGGTCTATCTCGTAGATATTTTCCATAAACATCTCAAAATCATAGGCCAGATAGATCCCGAGGACAATACAAAAAGCAACAGTCCCGTATATAATGGACTTGACTATCTCTTTTGCGATATAGTCCCCGCGGAAATATGAGCCTATGGCCATACTTCTTTTTCCTTCCCCCGCTTCAAACGAGGCAAGGCGGGTCATAAGTTTTATTCTTGATTCGTTAAGCATCTTTCTTTACTTCTTGGAGTACATCCTTGCAGCACTGCTGCCTGCAGACGGTGCCGCTGCCTTCGGTGCTTCCTGCCTGCCGGCTGCTCCGAAGGAATTGACCTGGTCTTTTTTGCAATTACCGCAGTATCGTCCCGTAAATATAGGCGCACCACAGGTCTCACAGAAAAGCTTTATGGGCGAATCGCCGGCGAACACAAGCCGTTCTTCACGTATCCACTGTTCGATCTGGCGCTCGTCAACATTGCACTCCGCCGATATCTCCTTCATGCTCGCAACTTTATTTTTGCGAACGAATTCCTTTACTTCCTGAAACTTGGCCTCTGCCGCTTCCTTACATGCATGGCATATGGGCGGTCCTGCTATGTAATTGAAGATCTTTCCGCATTTCTTACAGTTTCTTGCATTCATAAGCACCTTCTCCTCTATTATGAACAGACTACACCCCGCTGCCGACGGCAAGCGTAATAAAATAAACTCTTTTAACCCCCGATGATTTCAAGAGCTTTGCCATCGCATCAATAGTACTGCCTGTAGTATAGATATCATCAACCACAATTACTGTATCTAATTTTACTACATCCTGTAGCATAATAAAAGCTTTTTTAAGATTTATTTGTCTTTCTTTTGCATTTAGAAGCTTCATCGGCCTGGTTTTTACGGCTCTGCATATCAGTTTTTCTTCCACCGGCAGGCCCAGTGCCTTACCGCAGGAACGTGCCAGTGCAGCAGCCTGATTATAGCCCCTCCGGCGCTGTCTGGAGGAGTGCAGGGGTACGGGTATCAGTGCCTGGGCTCCCCACTCCCTGATAGCCGGCCCAAGACGTCTGGCCATTTCCCTCCCGAAAAAATGCGCATATTCCACACGTCCGCTGTATTTAAGGCGGTATATCGAGTTTCTCACTGATGCATACTCATAAAGAGCCAGCCCCCTGTCATAATAATGCCTGTGCTCTTTACAGCTTTTACAGTATTCACTTTCATCATCCTTAAGCTGCACGCCGCACTTCATGCACCTTGGCTCCGTGATCAGCCTGAGCCTGTCCCTGCAGTCTGCACAGCTGCCCTTTCCGTTATCCCTGCCGCCCATGACCCTGTCACAGACAACACAACGCGGAGGAAAAAGCAGATCGCATATCTTATCATGCAGCTTCTTAAACACCATCCGCCATCCCCCCTGCAGCCTCTTTTATGCGCTCGCATAACGAAGTATACCTGTGCTGGACATGATCGTTGTCTATCATCTGCTGTATACGGTCCCCGCTTCCTATCATGATGACACAGCGCTTAGCCCTGGTAACGGCTGTATACAGGAGATTGCGCGACAAAAGCATCTCCGGCCCGGATAATATGGGCAGTATCACCAGGGGATATTCGCTGCCCTGGGATTTATGTATGGTAACCGCGTATGCCAGCTCCAGCTCATCCAGCTGCCCAAAAGGATAATATACGGTCCTGCCGTCATCAAAAACCACTTCCGCCAGCTTAAGGTATGAGTTGATCTGTCTGATCACTCCCACGTCTCCGTTGAAGACACCCATACCGCTCATTAACACTATATTATGATCCCCGGTGATCTCCCACTCCAGCTGGTAGTCATTACGGATCTGCATGACCTTGTCACCGCACCGGAAGACACGGTCACCGTAGCTTACTTCCGCCTTTTCGTCACCTGCGGGATTAAGCCTCTCCTGCAGCATCGCATTTAAACCTTCCACCCCCAGCACGCCCTTACGCATGGGCGTCATGACCTGGATCTCACCTGCTGTCACCCCCAGTTTCCTGGGCAATACATCCGATATCAGCCTGACCAGATACTCCTGTATCACTTCCGCCCTGTCCTTTTCCAGCAGGAAGAAGTCTTCATACTTATTAGCCAGGTCTATGTGTTCTCCGCGGTTTATCTTATGGGCATTCTCCACGATATGACTGTCTCCCGACTGCCTGAATATACGCTGAAGACGCACTACGGAGAATTCCCCGCTGTCCATTATGTCCCTTAATACCTGTCCCGGCCCCACGCTGGGTAGCTGGTCCACATCTCCCACCATTATCAGCCTGCAGCCGGGGGATATGGCCGCCAGCAAAGCCTTTAACAGCCATATGTCCACCATACTCATCTCATCTATGATGACACAGTCAGCCTCAAGCGGCTCATCTTCGTTCCGCTCATAGAACATATCATCGCCCGATGCGCCCATCTCGAGCAGGCGGTGTATGGTCTTTGCCTCATGCCCCGTCGCCTCATACATGCGCTTGGCAGCCCTGCCTGTGGGTGCCGCCAGCAGAAAAGTCAGGTCCTGATCCTCAAGGCGCCTTATGATAGCATTGATGGTGGTGGTCTTCCCGGTACCCGGGCCGCCGGAAAGTATCAGTACCCCGCTCCTGTCACTTAAACTAACAGCCTCCGACTGCAGTTTATCCAGCTCCAGTCCCAGGTCCTTTTCCAGCGCAGGGATCCAGTCATCATTCCCGGGATCACCTCCGCCGAAGGAATCCCTGAGCCCGATGAGCCTGTCCGCACAATATTTCTCCGCCCTGTAAAAACCGGCCGAATACACCCTTGCCCCTTCCGGTCCGTATTTAAGCTCGATCCTGTGATCTGCGGCCATAGGGGGCAGCTGCTGCCTTATCAGATCCTCATCCAGTGCCAGCATCTGTGCCAGGCGGGTGCACAGTCCGTCCATGGGATAAAAACAATGTCCCTCCGATGACAACGCTCCCAGCTCATAGATCACGGCACTGCAGATGCGGTATTCAGAATCCATGCTTATACCGGCCTTTACCGCTATGGCATCGGCCTTCTTAAAGCCCACAGCCGGCACATCCTCTGCCAGCTTATAGGGATTGTTCTTAATTACATTATACAGGTCGTTTCCGTATATCTCGTATATGCGGTCGGCTATAGTCAGGCTTATACCGAACTGCTGCAGCCATACAAACGCATTACGGCGGTCCCTCTTGCCTGCCAGCTGGCCTGCCAGCTCCTGGGCCATCCTGACTGAGATACCCTTTATCTCCGCAAGGCGTTCAGGCTCCTCCTCCATGATCCTGAAAGTATCATCCCCGAACCTGTCCACTATACGGACGGCCATCTTCTCACCTATGCCTTTGACCGCACCCGAACCCAGATACCTGATCATGGATATCCTGTCCGAAGGCGGGACCGCACGTATCGCAGTAAATTTAAACTGCTTTCCGTAAATACTGTGTTCTACCCAGTCCCCTTCAAGGACCACGGTCTCGCCTGTACCGTAATCCCTGGCATAGCCCACTGCGGTATTACTGCCGTCCGCGGATGCCACAGTCATTACGGTATAGCCGTCTTCTGTCTGATATGTGATATGGTCGATATAACCTTTGAGTTCTTCCATAAATACTAAAAGCGCCCTCTTCACTCAGTAAAGAGGGCTGCTTATGATTCTCCCTTTATTATTTTCTATTCCTTGTTCTCCACCACTCCGGAGGCTGCCTGTTTTGCTTCTATCTCTTCCAGTGTGAGACCGCCGGCATTCCTTTTCATCTGCTCATACATCTGCATGGCCAGGCTGTTGCTGCCCATGGTCTGCTCTGTCATCTGCCTTGCCGTTTCGGTAATGGCCGTATCCATAAAATATCCTACGGTCTGGTCCTCTTCCCCGTCCGAAAACACCTCGGCGGATTTCTTCATGGATTTTATTACCTGCTCCCAGAGATAAGTTTCAAACTCCTTACAGGCGTTGAGCATCTCATCATCGGTCTGCGCAGACTTTGCATTTGACTTGAGTTTGTCAGTGTTTTGCGCAGATGCCAGGGATGAGGCATAATCGGTCATGGCGGAAATGTTTGTTATATCCATGGGCCCCTCCTAGTGACTTTATTGTTTCAGTTGGTTTGCCTGCTGCATCATCGTGTCGGAAGTGGTGATAACGCGGCTGTTAGCCTCGTATGCTCTCTGGGCGATGATAAGGTTTACCATCTCATCGGCCAGCTGTACATTTGATCCTTCCAGATATCCCTGCACCACTTTACTCTTACTGATGGTATTGTTTTCAGCCTCATTAAGGGGTTTTCCGCTGGCTGCGGTCTCCTTATAAAGAGAGCTGTCCATCTTTTCAAGACCGGCAGGATTGTTAAACTGCCACAGACCTATCCTTACGTTCAGTGTCTGGGGCTGGCCATTGGCATCGGGATAAAAGAGTTCCCCGTTACCGGATATGGACACCTTGCTGGTGGTATAATCCCCGTTCAGTCTTATGGGATTTCCTTTGGTATCCAGTACTGCATTACCGTTGGAATCGGTAAGCTCAAGTCCCTGGGTGGTTATACCGAAATGAAAATCACCGTTACGGGTATAGCCGACAGAGCCATCCCTTAACTTCACTCCGAAGAGTCCTTCACCGCCTATTGCAAATGCGGTATCACTTCCCGCCTCCAGGAAAGCACCCTGGGTAAATATGGTGGTAATGGATGAATTACGCACACCCAGACCAACCTGTGAATCTATGGGCTTGGTCTCCCCGTTGGCAGATGTAGTCTTTGCCTGCAGTTCCTGATAGAGCAGGGACTTAAACTCCATCTGGCTGGTCTTGAAACCCGCCGTATTTACATTGGCGATATTATTTGAGATAACGTCGACAGCTGTCTGCTGTGCGAGCATTCCGGTTGCACCTGACCATAATGAACGTACCATATTTTTTACCTCCTGCTATTTTCGGTAAGATCCTTCGCTTCGCTCAGGATGACACTTAATTCCGCTTACCCGTTAAGACGGCCAAGCTGTGTGGCAGTCTGCAGGGATGTGTCATAAGTCTGTATCACCTTCTGATTGGCTTCGTACTGGCGGGAAACGCTTATCATCTCTACCATTTCCCTGACCACGCTGACATTGCTGGTCTCTAAGTATCCCTGGAATATGCTTCCTGTGGCATCGATCTCCGTAGCTCCGTCCACAGGGTAATAAAAATTCTCTCCGTAGTGCTCAAGGTAATTATAATCCTGAAAATCGGTGATCGCCAGCTGTGCTGCCGTCTTGCCTTCCTGATATATATAGCCCTGCTCGTTCACCGTAACATCCTTTGTGGGATCGAGCTGTATCCTCTTATTACCGTTACCGGTCCTTCCCAGGACATAGTCACCGTCTGTGGTCACAAGGTAGCCGTCGGTGGTGAGCTGAAAATTGCCGTCGCGGGTATACATAGTGGAAGTTTCCCCGTTTTTATTGGTAAACTCTATGGTAAAGAAACCCTTACCGCCTATAGCCATATCCATCGGAACATCCGTCACCTGGAATGATCCTTCGGACCAGTCCACGTAACTCTCGCCTATCTTGACGCCCGGATTGGCGTGCCCTATTCTTCTTGCGTATTGGTATCCTTCAGATCCGTCTTTGATCTTATCCACCAGAACAGTGTCAAAAGACTGGCTGGAAAGCCCTTCTTTCTTAAAACCCGTAGTATCGGCATTGGCCAGATTGTTGGCCAGATTGTCCATTCGCTTCTGCTCCTGGAGCATGCCTGTATATGCAACATAAAGCCCTTTCAGCATGGATCGTCCTCCGTATTACTGCTTGATCTCAGGCCTCCGTGCCCAAAGCGCTCCTTCCGTGCTAAGTATTATATCGGACAGCTCCCGCAGAAACTTTATGCTTCGTCGTTATATCCTGCCAGGAACTCTATATACTTGCCTGTCCCTATAGCTACGCAGGTCATAGGCTCGTCGGCCGTCATCGTATTGATGTGGGTACGCTCCTCGATAAGCTCCTCAAGACCGCGCAGCATTGCGCCGCCTCCCGTAAGCACTATTCCCCTGTCCACGATATCTCCCGCAAGCTCCGGGGGAGTCTTCTCCAGCACGGCACAGATGGTATCCAGGATCTGGGATGTGGTCTCCCTTAAGGCCTCCGTAGTCTCATCCGAAGAAACACGCACGGTCTCGGGCAGACCCGATACCAGGTTACGGCCTCTTACGTCCATGTAATCGACTTCCTCACGCTTATATGCGGTACCTATGTTGATCTTTATATCCTCTGCGGTACGGTCACCGACCAGCAGATTGTACTTCTTTCTCATGTATCGTACGATAGCTTCATCAAAATCATCACCCGCGATCTTGATGGATGCGCTTTCTACTGTACCACCTAAAGAGATCACGGCTACGTCAGTTGTACCGCCGCCGATATCCACGATCATGTTGCCCTGGGGCTTTGCTATATCTATACCTGCACCTATGGCAGCAGCGATAGGCTCCTCGATTATGGCCACCTTGCCCGCACCTGCCTGGTAAGTAGCATCCTCAACAGCTTTCTTCTCAACCTCGGTAACGCCGCTGGGCACGCAGACTGCCACCCTGGGCTTCTTAAAACGCAGACTCCTCTTTCCCAGAGCCTTATCCAGGAAATGCTTCATCATCTGCTCGGTTACGGTATAATTGGAGATAACCCCCTGACGGAGAGGGCGCACTACGACTATATTGCCGGGTGTACGGCCTATCATAAGCCTTGCATCCTCACCTATTGCCTTGATCTTATTATCATCACGGTCAAAGGCCACCACAGAGGGCTCCTTCAACACGACTCCCTTGCCTTTTATATAAACCAGTATGCTGGCTGTCCCCAGATCTATACCGATGTCAGTGCCTGCCATATATAAAACCCCTTTCCGAAAAAGCGAAATGGTAAAAACGTCCGAAATAAGATTATAAGGCAAATCGGCTTTTTTGGAAAGACTATTTTTTCACAAAATCTTCCTTTGGGAAGAATGCTTTATCGTAATATCTCCCGAATATCACTGCCAGCACCGTCAGGGGAATGTGGCTCAAAAGATATGCCAGCTCCTTAAGAGGCGCCTCCCCGCCTTTGTTCATGACAAACCAGACGATACCGCATATTACGGAGATTACCGCCAGGACTATAACAGCTATAGCAGAATGCTTCATCCTGAGCACGCTCTTGTCAAATCTTTCCCTGGTGAGCAAAAGGGATGCCTGGAAAAAGGAAAAAACGCCGAAGAAAAAGAATATCAGCGGCAGGAACATTAAAACATAAGGCAGACATACCATTATCGATCTTGAAGAAGGCTGGTTCAAAAGCCCGGGTACTATCAGGGCCGCCAGCATAAGCAGACCGAAGATAAGACAGATACCCTGTATCTTCTTTTTTGTCTTAAGGTCAAACTTCAGCTCATGATATTCACCGGTGTAGAAGAATACATCCTTAAACCTTCCCTTCGCATCCCTCTCCGGCCGGTGATCGTAGTCTTTTTTATAAGGATTGTTGAACAGCATTTACTTATCGTGCAGATGGCAGCATACCGTATGGCCGCCGCCTACATCTATGCTGCGGGGAACCTCTTCTTTGCACCTCTGCGTACAGTATTTGCAGCGTGTATGGAACTTGCAGCCCTTGGGAGGATTTGCAGGTGAGGGTATATCACCTTCGAGTATGATCCTCTCCTTTTTGTAATCCGGATCGGGCATGGGTATGGCAGAAAACAGCGCCTTGGTATAAGGATGCAGGGGCTCGGCAAACACATCGTCTGCCTTTCCCGTTTCTACCATGCTCCCCAGATACATAACGCCTATGGTATCGGAGATATGCTCAACCACCGAAAGATCATGAGAGATAAAGAGATAGGTAAGTCCTCTCTTCTCCTGCAGATCCCAGAGCAGGTTGATTATCTGCGCCTGTATGGAAACATCCAGAGCCGATACAGGCTCATCGCATACAACAAATTCCGGATTGAGCGCCAGCGCCCTGGCGATACATATCCTCTGCCTCTGGCCGCCGGAAAACTCATGGGGATAACGGTCTTTATGATAGGGCTGCAGTCCGCAGTCCTTCATAACACCTGTGATATAATCCTGATACTCTTCCGGCTTTACAATACCGTGTTCCCGTACTGCCTCGCCGATTATCTCTCCGACAGGAAGCCTGGGTGATAAAGAAGAATAGGGATCCTGGAAAATGATCTGCATCTTTGTACGCAGCTCACGGAGCTCTTTTTTATCCTTTGCGGATATATCCTCACCGTTAAACAGGATCTCTCCTTCCGTCTTTTCCAGGAGGCGCAGTATGGTGCGTCCGGTAGTGGACTTGCCGCAGCCGGATTCTCCCACCAGTCCCATGGTGGTGCCCCTCTTTATTGAGAAACTCACGTCATCCACGGCTTTTACCTGTCCGGTAACCCCGCCGAAGAATCCGCCCTTTATCGGAAAATATTTTTTAAGATGAGATACCTCTAAGATGTTATCACTCATGTTTATTTTTCCCTTCTGTAGCAGCTTACCTTGTGTGTGGGACTGACCTCGTATATTCCGGGGTATTCACCCTCACAGCCCTTAACGCACATCTCGCATCTGTCACGGAAATAGCAGTAATCGGGCATATCCACGGGATTCGGTACATTGCCCGGGATGCTGTATAATCTGTCGACACGCTTGCCAACGACAGGCTTCGAGTTCATAAGCCCTATGGTATACGGATGTCTGGGATCATGGAATATCTCAGAGGCGCTGCCCTGTTCCACTACCCTGCCTGCATACATTACCACCACGTAATCCGCCATCTCCGCCACAACCCCCAGATCGTGGGTGATGAGCATTATGGAGGAACCTATCCTCTCCTTTAAGTTGCGCAGGAGATCCAGGATCTGCGCCTGGATCGTAACATCCAGCGCTGTAGTGGGCTCGTCAGCTATTATCAGTCTGGGATCGCAGGAAAGAGACATAGCTATCATGATCCTCTGTCTCATACCTCCGGAGAGCTCATGGGGGTACATGGAATACACACCCTCTTTATTTGCTATGCCCACCATGGACAGCATTTCCATGGTCCTGGCCTTCACATCCTCCTTTGTCATCGAAGGATTATGGAGCGCTATTACCTCATCAACCTGATCACCTACACGGAATACAGGATTTAAAGATGTCATGGGCTCCTGGAATATCATGGCCATCTGGTTTCCGCGCAGGCTTCTCATCACATCAGCCGGAGCTGCTGCCACATTAATGGCTTTATCCCCGGTATTGAAACGTATCTCGCCCCCCACAGTCTGTCCCGAAGGCCGCTGTACCAGCTGCATCAGCGACAGACTGGTAACGGACTTTCCGCAGCCGGATTCACCGACTATACCCACCGTCTTTCCCAGGGGCACATCGAAACTTACACCGTCTACGGCTTTTACCGTTCCTATATCCGTAAAGAAATAGGTCTGTACATTATCAAATTCAACGCAGTTCTTTTCATCCCTCATCTTCGTAACATACTCGGATTCGGGAATATGCCTGCGGTTTCTCTTTTTTTCTATCTCGGAAGTGATCTTCCTGTTCTTTCTGGAGATCTCCCTGGATTCTTTTGCCGAAATATAATTACTGTTCTTAGTCATCTTATTACCTCTTCATCCTGGGATCAAAGGCATCCCTTAAGCCGTCACCGATAAAGTTAAATGCCAGCACCGTCAGCAGTATAAAGAAACCTGCAGGTACCCATACAAACAGGTAATTCGTCATTACATAAGAATCGTTGACCGCATTTATGATACTGCCCCAGGAAGCTGCGGGATACTTGATACCAAGTCCCAGGTATGAAAGCGTAGCTTCCGCAAGTATAACCTCGCCCAGTCCCATGCTGGCGTATACTATAAGCTGGGGGACCACATTGGGGATAAGGTGCTTGAAGATACGTCTGCGTACGCTGATACCCGTAGCCTCTGCAGCTATCATGAATTCCTGCTCACGCAGCGAAAGGATCTGTCCGCGGACTATACGCGCTATGCCGACCCAGCCTATCACGGCCATGACCACGCACAAAAGATAGATACGCGCTGTAGCCGGTGCCTGATACCAGTCCATTATGGATCCCAGGATCAGATAAAGGGGCATGGAAGGGATACAGTAAACCACATCCACCAGTCTCATCAGCAGGTTATCGATCCAGCCTCCGAAGAAACCGGCGATACCGCCCAGGATCGTTCCTATGGTCACCTCTATGGCGATGACCACAAAGCCTATCAGCAGCGATATCCTTCCGCCGTACATAAGCCTTGTGAGCAGATCCATACCGTTTCCGTCGGTGCCGAATATATGCTCCTTTGAAGGAGATGCATATTTGTCTATGACCTTGGTCTCCTGATTACGGCGGATCAGATACTGTCCGTTCTTGTTCTGAAGTATATATGTCACTTCCGTTCCGTCATTATCCGGATATGTGAAGCTTTCTTCTCCCGCCTCTATGGCCTCAAGCGCCGTCATCTTATATGCAGGGCTTAAGTAGGTCCCGCTCACAACGGGATTAAAGTTCATGGGTGAAACGAAAGCATACTCTTCACCGTTTATATATATCAGCTCTCCGCTGTCGCCCGCATTAAGCTGATACTCGGTTCCGTCCGCCTTAAAGCTTCCGGCATTATTTGCCCCGGCTATAAGTGCCTCACGACAGAATTCATAGGAAAGCCTGGTATCCGATGAGTATGCGGTAAAGCTGCGCATACTGCCCACAGCTATCTCCTCAGCCTTATAAAAATCAGGTCTTTCGGTGAATGCATTGAAAAGGTACAGCTCCCCGTCCTTTTCAAATATGTTCTTTCCGGCGTCTGCCGCGTCTTTAAACTCCTGCTGTTTCCAGAAAAGACCGTTCTCCGGTGTAAGCGAATATACTATATAGACTTCATCACCAACCGGTGAGATACCGTAGTATCCCCCGCTCCTGGATTCAAATGCATAATCTTTTTTGGTAGCAGCCATTATGGTCTTTGAATATATATCTTTGGGCAGTTCCTTATCCGGTGCATTTACAAACTGATACTGGTCTATCACGGTGGTGCCCGCATAGTCTTTAAGCATAACCTCGGTGGTATAAAATACCTCACTCTGTGAATAGGGTACCAGCACTCCGCCCAGGAATGCAAAAAGGAACATACACACTATAATGACTATTCCGACGATGGCCAGACGGTTCTGCAGAAAACGCTTAAGGACCATCATACCGGGTGAGAGCACTCTCACTCTGGCGGCATCATCAAGAGTCATCTTTTCTTCTTTTTCTGTTTTCTTTTCTGTATCACTCATTTATCCCACCCTCACTCTCGGATCTACCGCTGCATAAAGTATGTCCGCTATAAGATTGCCCAGCAGTGTCAGCGCGGCCAGGAACACAAGATAGAACATAACAAACGGGATATCACCCTGCATAACGCAGACGTAAGATGTATAGCCTATACCGGGTATCTGGAACAGCTGCTCCGTTATCATCGCTCCGGAAAAGAGTCCCGGCAGTGATCCGCCCAGCAGAGTAACTATAGGTATCAGGGTATTTCTGAAAGCATGATGATTGATAACTTTGTTTTCTGACAGGCCTTTTGCCCTGGCAGTACGGATGTAATCCGAATTAAGTACCTCAAGCATGTTCGCGCGGACATATCGCATAAGACTTCCTATCGAAACCACGGTTATGGTGATTATCGGAAGCACCATATGTTTAGCGATATCCCAGAACTGCTGCATGGGTGTCATAGACTGGTGCATACGGCTTACTGTACCGCTTAAGTCGAACCAGCCCAGCTTTATCGAAAAAATGTATTTAAGTATGGTTGCGAAGAAAAAGCTCGGAAGGGATATACCTATCAGTGCAATGACCGTAACGGTATAATCCGTGAGCGAATACTGCTTTCTTGCAGCAGCAATGCCCAGGGGCACTGCTATTATTATCTCAAGGATAAATGTAGCAAGCCCCAGAGCAAATGAATACCAGATAACGTTTTTAAACTTCTCCAAGATAGGCTGATTCCAATACCAGGAATCACCGAAATCCAGCCTGACCGCCTTGGACGCCCAGCGCAGATATCCCTGCAGGACCCCCACATCCAGACCATACTGGGCATTGAGCTGCGCCACCCATTCCTGGTAGCTTTTAGCTCCGGGACGGGTGGACAGGGCCCTTGCCTGATTCTCCACAAATGATGTGGGCATACACCGCATTATCGCGTATATTATCAGCGATACAAAGAACAGCAGTACCACCGATATGAGCAGACGTTTCAGGATAAATTTCTTCATAGCTGCCTTTCCTTATTTCATAGTCATAGTCTGGATCTCTCTGCCATACTGATAGAAGGTTGTCTGATCCTTAGCCAGTGTATCGATATTGATCCTTTCTGCAGAGAACAGATTGCAATCCTGTCTCTGATAGATGGGGATCTCTACTGCATAATCAACTATGAAATCAAGGCACTCTTTGTAGATAGCCTTTCTGTACTGCTGGTTTGTTGAAGAACGTGCATCCATGATCATCTCATCCAGTTCCTTGTTGTAGATGCGGTACATATAAGCGCTGCCGCCCTCTGAATGATATACCTGGAACATATCGGGATCGATGGTTGCCTGCCATGCAGCACACCAGATCTCTGCAGTACCGCCCTCTGTAGAAGACCAGAGTATGGAAGAATCGGTAAGGTCATTGATCTTAAGGTCAAATCCGATAGTAGCAAGTGCCTCGCTGGCTGCGGTAAGGATACCGAATGAAGGATGATCACCCTGGCCTGCGCCGCTGATCATTACTTCGTAGGTAAGCTTTGCTCCTGCAGGTGCAGATGCCAGCTTTCCGTCCTTAACGGTATAGCCTGCTGCCTCAAAGAAGCCCAGTGCCGCATTGATGGCTGCCGCATATCTGTCGTCTTCACTCATTCCGTCGCTGTAGATGGGATTGCCGTCAACATCGGTAGAGAAGGCAACCTTATAGTCGGGATCTGAAGGCTGGGGTGCTGCCCAGCTGGTATTTGAAATAGGATAGTTGATAACGCTTGCTGCATCGCCATAGTAGGAATCGATGACCACGTCACGATATACGGAAAGTACGGTAGCTATAGCCTTTCTTAAGTTCTTTGACTCTTCACTTCCGGGATTGCCGCCTACACATACGTTTTCAGCGTTCATACCGATATAACCGTAGCCAAGTACGTCTACAAGTGAAGTCTCGATCTTATCACCGCTTAACTGTCCGTTGGAATTCTCTTTACGTACCTGCTCGAGACGCTCCTTGGAAGCGGAAGGATCCGAGATATCAAGGGTACCCTGTACGACACCGGGCTCCTTATCGGGATCAAGGGTTACACGGAACTGAAGCTCGCTTACGTTAGGCTGGCCCAGGAAATAATTAGCGTTGGGCTTCATGTATACGGTCTTGTTCTCGTACTTATCAAATACGAAAGGACCTGCACCGAGGGGTTTGGTCATCTTGGAACGTACACTTGAAAGATCACCCTTGGTGAAACCGAACTTGTTGTTGTCATAATCGTAATCAGCCTTGTTTCCGTAGTAGTGCATAGGTGTTACATAGGTACCAAGCTGATATATAGCTGTTGCATCCAGCTGGTCTAAGGTTACGGAGAAGCTGTAATCTCCGGTCTTTTCGATACCGCTGATATTCGCTGCCGACTCACCGGTCTCTATACCGTTCTTATATACATCGGGAAGGAAATCGGTGATGGGACTCTCTGCCTTCTCGGTATCGGAAAGCTTCATTACATCATTATTATATGCTGCCATCATCTCTGCAAAATAATCTGCAGCGGTAGGTACGTCCGTACCATCCAGAGTCCAGGTGGTACCGGATACTGATGCGGTAATGCTTCCGTCATCACCCATATCTGCAAAGCCCCAGTTAACCATACCGTTTGCTATATCACAGGAATCGATCTTGTCTACACCCGTAACATAACCGTTTGCAAGACAGAAATCCGCGATGCTCTGGCAGAACTTCTCTCCTGCTGCAGGCAGGTCTTTCTCATAGAAATTCTTCTGCTGCTCTTCTGTGTAATATGTGAAATCGGTGTTTTCCTCCCCGCCTGCAAGGATCAGGGCCAGAAGGGTCTGAACGCCGCTTCTGTACTCCTCAAGTCCTTTGATAGGTAATGCATAAAGTGAAAGACCTCCGTCATAGGAAGGATCGCAGAGTACATAGTAGGTAAAGATCGCATCGTCTGCGGTAAGTTTCTCACCGTCGGAGAAAACAACGTCGTCTCTTAATTTGAAATCATACTTAACGGTACCGTCTGCATTCTCGGTAACATCGCAGTCTGCAATGCCGTAATAGGTATAATCGGTGCCGTTGTAATTCTTGGTCTCACCCTCGATACCGTGGTAGATGATATCACCTACACGGTCATTCACCAGCAGTGAAACGGTAGTAAAATCAGCTACGTTCTGATCGGGTACGGATGCTGCGAACAGGGAGCAGAATTTCTCACTGAACTCATCTGCTGCGATAACCACAGGTACATCAGATACCGGTGTGGCTGCAGGAGTAACCTCCGCATTTCCGCTATCTCCGTTGTCATCGGGTGCCGCTTCCGTGGGCGTTTCGGCGGGCTCTTCAACAGGCTGCTTGCCCTCACAGCCTGTACTCAGGATCATGACAGAAGCCATGAGCAGAGCCAGAACTCTTTTCTTTTTCATAATTTTTTCCTCCTTTTTTCTATATGATCCCGCACTTTCGTTTGGGATAACATACTTAATTAAGATCCTTTCAGACCTTCTTCTCCATCTCTTCCACGATGTGCTTTATGCAGCCGTCTTCAAAGGGCGAATCCAGCCCGGCCGCCTTAAGCTCCGGCACATAAAAGTCCTTTACGGACAGCCTGCACAGCTTAAGATAACGCTCCCAGGCATCCTTATAGTCCTTATCCATGGCTATCTTAAACTGCATTGCGCATACACTGGCAAGGACATAATCTATGTAATAAAAAGGATAGTTGAATATATGGAGCTGTTTCTGCCACCAGCCTCCGGCTGCAAAGAAGGGATCGTTATCATAATCCAGCCAGGGCCTGTATTCTCCTTCAAGCTTCTTCCAGGCTTCCTTGCGCTCCGCAGGTGTCATATCCGGCTTTGAATATACGATATGCTGGAATTCATCAACCATACAGCCGTAGGGAAGGAACTGTGCCGAATCCTCCAGGTGCATGGTAAGGTAATCGTCCTTCCTCTCTCCGAAGAACTTATTCATCCAGTTATAGGTGAAGTATTCCATGCTCATGGAGTGTATCTCTGCCGTTTCCATGGTCAGGTCGTTATGCTCCATTATCTCATCATCCCTGGTAAGATAGCCCTGGAATGCATGGCCGCATTCATGAGTGATCACATCCACATCCGAACTGGTCCCGTTAAAGTTTGCAAAGATAAAGGGTGCCTTGTGATCGGGGAAATAGGTCATGAATCCGCCGGCACGCTTATTTTTCCTGCCCAGCACATCAAAGAGTTCACTTTCCTGCATGAAGTCAAAGAACTCACCTGTTTCGGCAGAAAGCTCCTTATACATCTCCTGCCCTTTCTTAAGGATCTCCTCCGGAGTACCTGTGGGTGCGGGATTTCCTTCAGGGAAGAAAACATCGTTATCATAATACTTAAGCTCATCAAGTCCAAGACGCTGCTTTCTCTTTTCCTCAAGCTTTTTTACAAAGGGTACGAATTCAGATTTTACCTGACGGCGGAAATTCTCCACCATATCGCGGTCGTAGCTGTTGCGCTGCATACGGTAGTATCCCAGCTCCACATAGTCCTTATAGCCCATGGCCTGAGCCTGTGCCGTACGGTTCTTCACCATCTTGTCAAAGATCTCGTCTATCTCGTCCGTCACAGACATGAAATAATCCGAAAGTGCCTTCCAGGCTTTCTTTCTGTGATCACGGTCCTTATCCGTTAAGTGAGGACGCAGAAGGCTGATATTATAGACTTCACCCTCAAACTCGATCTTTGCTGTCGCTATCAGCTTGTTATACCGGCTTATGAGGCTGTTTTCCTCCTGCATCAGCTCTGTTATCTTCTCGCTGTATGCTTTTAATGACAGCTCGGTATTCTTAAAGGCCACCCTGCCTATCTTCTCTTCAAGATACGCCCTGTAGGGTGATTCATATAAAGCCTTATCATATTCATTCTTGGCATTCTGTATTACCGGAAGGAACTCATCAAAGAAATCATTCTCCTTCTCATAGAATTCATCGGTAGTGTCTATCGCATTACGCACCTCTACCAGTGCCCGTGCGGTAACAAAATGCTCATAGATCTTATAAAACTCTTTATGTATCTCAAACTGCTCTTCGCCGCTCTTTGCATCCTTTATACGGCCGGCCAGCTCCGAAAGCTGCTTTAAAAGCTCCTCCCTGTCCGGTCTTTCATATTTCATTTCCGAAAACTTCATAGTCTGTTCCTCCGGGTATCTAATCAGTTTATTATAGACCTACTGTGTATATTGGTCAATAAATGAAAACCGATACGGAATATCTCCGTATCGGCATTGATACCACTGCTCATATTATACTCGCATCCTGATATTTTACAACATCCTTTTGATAAATTGTCCCGTATAGGACTGCTTCTGCTTCGCAACCTCTTCAGGTGTGCCGGTGGCTATCACGGTACCGCCGCCGTCACCGCCTTCGGGGCCCATATCTATGATATAGTCGGCATTTTTGATCACATCCAGGTTATGCTCTATGACCACCACGGAATTTCCCCCGTCGGTAAGCTTCTGCAGTATGCTTATCAGCTTGTTGACATCCTCAAAATGCAGGCCTGTGGTGGGCTCATCCAGTATGTATATGGTCTTTCCGGTGGAACGGCGTGAAAGCTCCGTTGCCAGCTTGATACGCTGCGCCTCACCGCCGGAAAGCTGCGTGGAAGGCTGACCAAGCCTGATATATCCGAGTCCCACATCATATAAGGTCTGGATCTTTGTGCTGATGGCTTTGACCGGAGCAAAGAAATCAAGTGCCTCTTCCACGGTCATATCCAGCACATCGGATATGCTCTTTCCCTTATAAAGCACATCCAGTGTCTCACGGTTATATCGCTTTCCTCCGCAGACCTCGCAGGGCACATACACATCGGGCAGGAAGTGCATCTCGATCTTGACGATACCGTCACCGCTGCAGGCTTCGCAGCGTCCGCCCTTTACGTTAAAGGAGAACCGTCCCTTTTTATAGCCCTTAGCCTTTGCATCCTGAGTGGAAGCGAAAAGATCCCTTATCAGGTCGAACACTCCGGTATAAGTAGCGGGATTAGACCTGGGAGTACGTCCTATAGGCGACTGGTCAATAGCTATAACCTTATCCAGGGCCTGCAGCCCCGTGATCTTCTTATGCCTGCCCGGCACGGTATATGCGCGGTTAAGCTTCCTTGCCAGCACCTTATACAGGACTTCGTTTATCAGGGATGACTTGCCCGATCCCGAAACCCCGGTCACACAGGTAAATATACCCAGGGGGATATCCACGTCTATATTCTTCAGGTTATTCTCCGCTGCCCCCTGTATCTTAAGCCAGCCGGAGGGTTTACGGCGTACTTCCGGTACAGCTATCTTCCTTTTGCCGCTCAGATACTGTCCCGTTATGGAACGTTTTTCTTTTATGATATCCTCTACACTGCCCGTAGCTACTATCTCTCCGCCATGTTCACCTGCCAGGGGTCCCACATCCACGATAAAGTCGGCTTCGCGCATGGTATCCTCATCATGCTCGACTACTATAAGGGTATTACCCAGGCTCTGCAGACCGCGGAGGGCTCCCAGCAGCTTGTCGTTATCACGCTGGTGCAGGCCTATGGAGGGCTCGTCCAGGATATAGCATACTCCCACCAGCCCTGATCCTATCTGTGTCGCCAGACGTATACGCTGTGATTCTCCTCCGGATAAGGTGGCGGTAGCACGCGCAAGCGTAAGATAATCCAGCCCCACTTCCACAAGAAAGCCCACTCTGGACTTTATCTCACGTATTACCTGATCCGCGATCAGATGCTGCTGCTTTGTCAGCTCCATCCCATCCAGAAAATCCTTAAGATCCCCTATGGATACGGAGGTTATCTCATATATGTTCTTGCCGGCCAGGGTCACTGCCAGGGATTCCTTCTTAAGACGCATACCGTTACATTCGGTACAGGGCGTGATGGACATATATTTCTCATACTCTGCCTTGCTCATCTCCGAACCGGTCTCACGGTAACGGCGCTCCACATTACGTATAAGGCCTTCAAATGCTATGGGATATACGCCGTAGCCGCGCTGTCCCTGGTAATGCACATCCACCTCGATATCCGTACCGTTTATGAGTATATCCTTTACCTTATCATCCAGATCCGCCCAGGGGGTATCCAGGCTGAACTTAAACTTCTTGACCAGTGCCTGCAGCAGGGCATTGGAGAAACTTCCTTCCGATGAAGCACTCTGCCAGCCCAATACCTGTATACAGCCGTCATTTATCGACCGCGTGGGATCGGGGATCATGGATGTTTCCGTAAACTCCATCTTGATACCCAGGCCCGCGCAGGCCGGACAGGCACCGAAGGGGTTGTTGAAGGAAAAGCTCCTGGGCTCTATCTCATCTATGCTGATACCGCAGTCGGGACAGGAAAAGCTCTGGCTGAAGTTAAGCCGTTTATCCCCCACAATCTCCACTACCAGAAGGCCGTCGGTCAGCTGCAGTACGGTTTCAATCGAATCGGTAAGACGCCGTTCAATGCCCGTTTTAACCACCAGACGGTCCACGATCACTTCTATGGTGTGCTTTACGTTCTTATCGAGCTCGATATCTTCCTCAAGCCCGTACATATTGCCGTCTATAAGTGCACGGACGTATCCGCTCTTCTTCATGCGCTCCAGTATCTTTTCGTGGCGCCCCTTCTTGCCCCGCACCACAGGTGCCAGCAGCTGGATCTTTGTGCCTTCGGAAAGCTCCATGACCTGGTCGCACATCTGGTCAACAGTCTGGCGCTTTATCTCCCTGCCGCACTGCGGACAATGGGGTATGCCCGCCCTTGCATAAAGCAGTCGGAAATAATCATATATCTCCGTAACTGTCCCCACAGTAGAACGGGGATTCTTGTTGGTAGACTTCTGATCGATACTTATGGCCGGGCTTAAGCCTTCTATCTTCTCAACATCCGGCTTTTCCATCTGGCCCAGGAACTGGCGCGCATAGGAGGAAAGGCTCTCCATATAGCGCCTCTGCCCCTCAGCATAAATGGTATCAAACGCAAGTGAGGACTTTCCTGATCCGGAAAGTCCCGTGAAGACTACGAACTTATTACGCGGAATGGTAAGATCCACTCCCTTCAGATTATGCTCCCGGGCCCCGGTAATGCGTATGCATTCCGAAGCCGGAAGCATCTTAAGCTTATTTTTATCTGCAGACATCAGACACCTCTTTCCCTGCTCTGTCATTCTATAAGATTGCTTGTGTGATTTATGCCGATCGCCGGCCAGCCGTTATCAATTCCGCGCTGCACCACACTTGAGGGGTCTTCATCGGTGTGGAATACCGCTATCCCGTACTGCTCTTCAACAAGCTCTATCCCATATAATTCCGCTATCTCCCGGGCTTCCTCCGCGGAAGAGACTATCGCCATCAGTTCCCTGCCTTTTGCCTCATTACTGCTTGGTGTACTCTGCACTTCAACTTCTCCCTCTTCACCCTCAACAGGTGATATGCTGCCGGAAACAGCCGGCACTATGCTTCCGCTGATCTCCGGAGTATCCTCTCCTTCGTCTTCCCTATCGTCTTCTATCCTGCCTCTGTTCCCGTCCTGTCCGGCTCCGCTTTCCTCTATATTCACATCATGCGATCCGCCATCCTCTACTTTCTCCCCGCAGGCACTGAGCAGCACGGCTGATAATAATAACGAGCATGCGATCAAATACGTCTTTTTCATAACGCACCTCCCTTCACACAGGATTATATCAAAAACCGGCGGCTTTCGCCACCGGTTTTAAAACTTACTCTGTTTTGTAACTTACCATCAGTGACTGAAGGTTATAGCTGCTTTCTTCTTGCTGCCGTCATTTAAGGTAAGTGTGATCTTTGCTTTGCCATGGCTCTTTTCACCTGCATATACAGTATATACATATATGAATTTACTACCATATTTAAGGCGTCCCGCAAATTTGGCTCCGGCAAAAGCAGGATTACTGCTCGTAATAGTGATATCAGACTTATAGGTGATCTCCTTTTCAGTGATAACACCCATATAGACACTATATGTATCGGTATCATTATTAAACCAGCTGCCGGTGAGCTTGATATTCTTTGCTCCGATATGCACCGGTGTAAGTGTGCTCGCATTTATTACACAGGGAGTAAATTCTTTAGCAGGCTCCCAAACCTGATACTCAGCTACAGCTACAAGACCTGTTCCGTCAGTAGTTTCAGCGGTAACCAATATGGATGTATCAGAAGGTAATCCTGCCTTAGCCCAGTTCTTTTTATTGATGCTGAGCTTACCTTTGTTGGATATCTTAACTGCCTTGCTGTTCTTTGCAGCTTCTGTCTTGCCGCCGGCAACCTGGAAATCCCATTTTACATTCTTTACAGTGGGAGTTCCGTATGTATTACCAAGAACCAGCTCTACGTTTCTGCTCTTGCCTATAGCGATCTCTCCGGCAAAATCAGCACCGGGATCGCCATCGGGAGTGATGCTTATGCTTGATGCAGGTACGATAACTTCGATCTTGATCTTAGCTGTGCTTCCGTCAGAAGCCTTTGCGGTTACGGTTGCTTTTCCGGTCTTAAGAGCTTTTACTACAGTGGATGCGCCCTCTGCAGTAACTACTTCCACTACCTTTGCACCCTTCTTGTCTACACTCCAGCTTACACTTGAAGGAGCAGAAAGAGTAATTACGGTATCATCATATGCAGTATTGGGAACATTTGTGGTAAAAATACGGGCACTGTTGTTTGCTACCCTGCCGTTATCTCCGGATACTACGATTGATGCTGCCTTGGCATTTACGATCTCTTCCTCGTTCTTATCGGATGCGGCAAAGCTTGCAGTCTCAACCTCACCGATCTCGCCGGTTGCCGTAACTACGATAGACTTAACAACCACAACATCCTTGGATGCATCAAACTCTACGGCGCCGTCAAATACCTGGCCGTTAAAGATCTGTCCGTCCACAAGTGAAGGCTCTGTTCCGTCTGTGGTATATACTACATATGCGCCTTCATCTGCACCTTCGATATCAAAGGTAAGTATATTGTCATCATTTTTCTTAGCCTTTGCCTTAGCTCCTGATCCGAACATCTTGCCGACATTTACGATCTTTCCGATCTGCTTGGAAGATGTCTTAGTTGCATTCTTCTGAAGGATCTTGAGCATGTCTGCAGGCTTCTGTACGCCGTACTGGCTCATATAGAGTGCACATACACCTGCAACAACGGGAGTCGCCATTGAAGTACCGCTCATTACCGTATAATATCCGGTGGAATCGGCATTTTTCTTATCATAATCAGCTGCCTTGGGATTGTCACAGCTCATTATATGGCTTCCGGGTGCACAGATATCGGCATCCTTACCATAAGTTGTAAAGCTTGAAGCCTTTCCCTTGGGATTAACAGACGATACGGAGATAACTCCGTCATAGCATGCGGGATAAGACTTTAAGTTAGATCCGTCGTTTCCCATAGCTACTATGATATTAACGCCTGCATTTGCGATCTGCTTGATCTTCGTCTGGGCCTGCGCACTGTAGTAGGGACCGCCAAGACTCATATTAGCGATGGGTACCTTATTAGCTGCACAATCCGCCAAAGCGATCAGCCAGTCTGCATCAGCAGAACCTACATGCGTTTCCCCATTTATTACTCTGGATCTGAACACACCATAGGATCTGATGCTTACGTTGGGTGCGATACCTGTGCCGCCCTGACCGTTACCAGCAGTAGCTCCGATTATTCCTGCTACATGGGTACCGTGATCACTGGTATAAAGGGTAACAGGGATATCACTTACGGAAACCTGCTTAACTCTTCCGCCCAGATCGGGATGATCCGGAAGAACACCTGTATCAAGCACAGCTACCGTAATATCTGCCTTACCCATGGTCGTTCCCCATGCATCATAGGTTCCTATCATATCATGCATCCACTGATAATCGGACATTGAAGGGTCCTTAATATAGGGATCGGGATTTGCAAGCTTTCCACCCTGTACAAAAGATTCCCAGGCTGACTTATGAGCCTCTGTAGCTGCCATAGTCTCTGCTTCAAGCTCACCCAGCTCAAATTCCTCAACACTGTCATCTTCATCACCAATAAGGTATCTTATGTAGTTAGGTTCTACTACAGGCATAAGATAAGCCGGATCCTGTGCTACTGTAAGTGCCTGCTCTACTGTAAGTGTCTCGGGAAGCTCTGCAACAGCGATACCGTTCTCAAAGCTGATAAGCTTTGAATTGTATGCATCTGCAACAGTCTGTGCCTCTTCCTCGGTATCTGCAAGGAAGAAAACGGTTCCTTCCTCATAATCCACACCCTCGGTCAGGGCAGTAAATGTTCCGAGTACATCATTTTCCTTCATGGCAGCCTTCATCTCAAGCTGCTCTTCGCTGAGCACGTAGTCTTCGGGCATACCCTTAAGGTCAAAGGGAAGCTCTTCAACTACTACGTCTTCATCTTCTGCTGCTACTTCTTCTCCTTCCGCAAATGCAACCAGAGCAGTCTCAGGTGCTACGGAAGTAAATGTCATCACAGCAGTCATGAGCATAGCCAAAACTTTTCTGCGTTTCATCAGTTTCCTCCTTAAAATAATAAAACTTTTTTGTTGTGATAGGGTAACGGATGACATTATATTATAAAAGCGGTGTGTATTCAAGTTAATCCGCCCAAAAATGCCTCGACCTATAATTTGTCCGGGTATACGCCTTTACTTTGTCCCCCCTCTTATGAGGGCATGCATGTCTGCTACTCTTCGTCTATGAATCCGAATATTTCATTCACATGCCCCACGATCATCTCTTCAGCCAGCTCTCTTATGTATCTGTACAACGCAGAATCACGATGCTCCCTCATGTACTGTAGGATCTTGTTATAGCTGCCCGCCCAGCTGTCAAAACCGAGCAGCATATTCGGCACATACGACTTCATAAGCACATCCATGAACCGGTCTGCGATCGCTTTCGATCCCGTTCCATCTGCTGCGTCTTTACGGAAATATTCAAGGATCTTTTTAAGCTCCGTATTGTTATTCCCTTTCTTAGCACACTCAATCATGCAGTTTTCTGTCAAAGCTGCCTTTTGTTCTACGGTAACCGCCTGCTTCTGATTTTTGATGATCTCCGAAAGAACCCCTGCAAACACCCTTTCAAATACCATTGACTGTACCATGGAAGAAGGCAGGGCATTTACTTCGATCATATCCCCGGCAAGCGATGCTCCCTTTTCCGGTGTTTCCATTTCCGGCAGCTGTTTAAAAGCATATTCGAAGTCTTTCTCATCGAAAGAGGTCTTATTCATACGATAACGATGTGATGCCGCAAAATCCACTGCCGTTTTGTGAATGCGTATCGCCTCCCTGTATCTCTTATTAAGAGCCTTACTTTCTTCGTCTGTGATCCCGTCCCTGTCTTTTTCAATCGAATACTCACTGTATTCCGCCATATGCAGTGCTGCCTTATCCATGGATCCGAACATCTGCAGATATGCCTCAATAAGACTGGGCTCCATTTCTATCGAATGAGTGCTGCCCTTTTTATCCTTATATTTTAACGGCATTTTGACGCTTTGATAGGCTGCACGCATAAAGCCAAGATCCCCGGTATAATCCGCCTTAAGATTCTTCTCATACATAGAATCTAAGGATCTCAATACGGTCTCCATAAGAGTCATATATTTTGAAACGTTTTCCATGTTGGGTTCAGCATATTCCGGATTCCTTACAACAAACGAACTGAAATCCTTATGACATGCCTTCATGCCGGAACGGATCTCCTTTAATTGCTGCAGAGCCCCCTGTTTTGAAGGATCATCTATATTATTCAAAGCCTTCCATATCTTATCACTCACCATTTGAGTGATATAATAAGCTGCTTTCTTTTCTTCAACCTGCTCCGCTTTATCCCTTTCCACCATGGCGGGAGTTTTGGCTATCGCTTTAAAGCTGCTGAGTAAGATCTCCTTGAGTTCTTTGCCTTTTTCGGACATGGTCTTGAAATCATCATCGAATTTTTCATTGGTATTGTTTATTCCCAGGATCCCTTCTTCCCCCGTATCCCTGCGGAGCATCTCTCCGGCAACAGCAGGCGAATAGCCCCTGGGTGTATGAGGCATCAGTTCACGGCTGTTTTTAAATCTGTCTATCTCATCCACCGTACCCATCTTCTGGCCGAAATTCTCATATCCCATATCATCTTCCGACAGCATTTTCTCGAAATCGATCTCTGATGTATATCTGGCAGAAGGTGCAAGTCCTCCGACAAATGTTGCTCCTACACGTGCCGCATTTCCCATCTCATATTCCGACTCCTCCATCTTATCCGCAACAGGGATCCCTGCAAGCCTGCCCATCTGCACTGCAAAGGTGGTACAGTTACGGGTAAAGACATTATATCCCTGAGCGGAATACTTCTCCGAAGCCTTTAGTACATCATTTACTTTCTCCGTGGTTATATTGTATCTTTTTGAAATGTTGTAATCATGTCCCTTGTCGTTTTTTAACATACCCGGAATGACAGCCTTTGTCCCCTGGGCCATTGTTAATCCCAGACCGCCGAATCCATCCTTGGGATAAAAGCCGTATTCCAGCTTATATCGTTCATCCCTGTTGGTAGAAGCGTTGAACCTGTTATATGTCAGGCTTATAAAGGTATGTCCTACATCTATACCTGAAGATGTCTTTGTCTTACCTGCAACCGGCTGTTCAACATTGATACTCATCTCCGGTGATTCCTTGGTATCACCGGCAGTTACAAACTCCCATACCAGGGGAACATGTGTCACATCATCATAAACCTGTATATTTCCATTTTTATCTTTAGGTGCGTCCTTGTCGGACAGGAACCCGTTTTCGCGTCCTGCGATATTCTTCCTGTTTTCCTTACTTCTGTCCTGTTGTTCCTTTCCGCTCCGCTTTTTCTTGCGGCCGATCAGGAAAAGTTTACTGATACCTGCCACAATAAGATTTACAGGCAGCATGGCTGCTCCCCATGTATACCTGGCTGCCGATACTATGCGGTTTTTGATCTTCTCTCCGGTAGCAATAGGCACAAAGCTCTGCTTACCGACGATCTGCGCCCCCTTTTCAAGAGCCTGCATTTCCCCGGCTTTTACATCACCTGCATCCTTATCAGCCTGCTGTTCCTCTTCTTTTTCTTCATGCTCAGGCTCAACTGCTTTTTCTGAAGTTTTCTTTTTGCCCTTCTTTCCTTCAAAAACCTCAAGGATCTTCTTACCCTGTTCCTCATTCTGCCGCTGAAGCTCATCAAACTCCTGCCTTAGCTCATCATGCTGGGCGGCAATTTTCTTTGCATCTTCGTCTTCAGGTTCCGGTTTCTCTTCAGGCTTTGCTTCATCTTCGGGTTTTACTTCACCTTCAGGTTTTCCTTTAGCTTTCTCCTTTGCTTTCTCTTCTTCCTCAAACTCTTTCTCCAGCGCCTCCATCCTCTTATCCAGATCTTCGGCATCTATCTTTTCTTCCTCTTCAGCTTTCTCCTCATCCTGAACAGGGCCATTCCCTCTTTCCTCCTCACGGCCGGGAAGCTTCTCCTCATCATTCAGGCCGGGAAGTATTTCATCTTCACCGGGTCCGGCTGCCTTATCTTCCTGTACGGGTTCTTTATCTTTCTGCTGCTTTGCCAGCCTGTCGGCCGTCTTCTTGTCATAGATCTTCTTTCCGTTTACCAGTATATCTGCCCACTTCTTAACCCCGGGCTTTTTATTCCCAGCCTCTTCCTGAGCTCCTGCCTTTATGTACTCTCTCACATAATATGCAGTATTGGAGATCATTAAAAGTGTCTTGGCCGCCTCCGTATTATCTATCTTTTCATCCATCATCCTGAATGAAAGATCACTGCACATAGTACTGAAATAGTTGAGCAGGAAATCTATCTGCTTCCTTTCATTTGTAAAGAGTTTTCTGTTTCCTGCAGCAGAAACCTCACCGTCTAACATTCTGATAAAAGTGTCAAGGGATTGCTTTACCTTGTTTGTCTGTGTTTCCATTTTCCCGAAGACTTCGGCTTTTTTCTTATCTGCAAACATTTCCCCGATACTGTTTGTCAACCTGTCTTTGAGATATTTCCACAATGCGATATACGAAGCCGCATTCATCTCAACAGTCTCTGCGTCTGCAAACATTCCCTCTTTATTCTGATCTTTTTCTTCAGGTTTTTCTTCGGCTTTCTTTTCTCCTTCCAGTCCTGCGAGCACGTTAAGAAGCCTGACTCCCTTGCCGGGTCCCTTTTCAACTATGCTCAGGCGCTCTTTCTTTGCCGCTTCATTTCCGGGAGCTTCAGCTTTTTCCTCTTCAACAAGTACCTTCTTTGCATCTACACGTCTTATATCATTGAGTCCCTCTTTATCTTCTTCCTCCTCAACCTTTTGAACAACAGGATTCGTTTGTCTTTCCGTACGTCTTGCATCACGTACTTCCTGTGCATCATTAAGATCAGCTTCCTTTTCATACAACTCTGTCTGCAGTGCATTCGGCTTTTCTTCTTCAGTAAGTTTCTTAGCCGGTACTGCTATTCTGATCGCAGCTGCCTCTTTCTCTCCGATCATCTGCCATCCCTGATCTTTGAGGGGAACTTCCTTCTTTTCTTCGGCAACAGTTTTCTTCTCTGTTTCCGCGTGCCTTATCCCACCGGCTTCCTGTGCATCGTTCAGATCTGCTTCCTTTCCGTATAATTCCGTCTGAATATCATTAAACTCTTCTTCCTCTTCATCATCAAAAAGAGGTTTTTTACCCTTATCAAGAGGTATATGTTCTAAAATGGTTTCTTTAGCCTGCTTACTTTTTGCGGCGATCTCTTCTTTAGTAAGCTTTTTTGCAGGTACGGCTTCCCTGGCCGCATCTGCTTCTTCCTTTCCGATCACCTGCCATTCCTGCTCTTCTTTTTTAGCTTCCGGCTCCTCTTCGGTGACGTTTAGTTTTCCGCCGACACGTTTTATCACGTTAACTCCAAGCGGATCCTCAAAAACCTCTTCTTTAACAACGGGATCCGTATCTCTTTCCGTACGCCTGATAAGTACCTGATGATCATCGATACCGACTCCCCCTCCATATAATTCCGCCTGGAGATCATTCGGGTTTTCCAGCGCCTGCTCTTCTTCCTGCAGCTTTTCAGGCTCTTCCTCATCCGGAATGCTTATACGGTTAACAGGTTCTGCAAGTGATCCTCTTCTCTTCCGCCTTTTCTCATTTCCTCCCAGGGGTTCATCAAAATATCCCCGGTCTTCAAAGGGATCTTTTGCAGCGAAGAACTCAGTCTTTCTGCCCGCATCCATGGGTAACTCATCCGCAGCCTGAAGTTCATCACCGTCAGCCAGAGTCTGCCTTT
>JAFYCS010000019.1 GCA_017539565.1 Lachnospiraceae bacterium | reverse complement strand
GGACAGCTTAAAGAGCAGCTGCGAATACTCTTCGATAATAGGTGACTTTTTATTTGCCAACCGCCGCGGACTTCAGACGGTTAATCTGGACGTACTGGGACTGGGAGCTGACGAACGTCTTCCCATGAACACATTTATGGGGTGCGCAAATCTTACTTCTGTCAATCTTCAGTCTGCAGATACTTACAGGGAAGGCTTGCTTGGATTTGATGCTAATATATTCAGGGATGTTGCAACTGCCGGGATATGTGTATACGGACCTAAAAATGTGGAACTCGGTAAGACAGGGAAGCCTGATCCCACCACCGACAACAGGGCTGACTATGCTAAACCCCGTATGAGTACCTGGGCTGCTTATTCATCTATATCCCAATATGTTCCTTATTGCTATGATGACCATTACGAAGTCGGTGATAAGATGGGAGATGATACCTTCCTCTTTGACTTAAGCCTCATAGATGATGCTACGGCTGCAGTGGCTAACTGCACCTATCTTGGCAATCTTACTCCGTCAAAGACCTTCGGTACGGAGGAAGAACCTTTCAGCCTGCCTGATATCGTTGCCAACAAGCAGGTGGTTGAGCTTAAGCCCGGCTGCCTTGACGGCATCAAGGACAATATACTGTATCTGGAAATACCGGATAACAGCCTGAATACTCTTTGCGAAGGAGTGTTTAAAAACTGTGACATGCTTAAGGGTGTTACCATAGGTAATTCTGTTGCGGCAATGGGGAACGAATGCTTCAGAGAATGCCCGGAACTTACCAAAGTCACCATAGGTGAAGGCATATTAAGTATAGGCGATGATGCTTTTGCGGAATGCCCCAAGCTCGAAGACGTTTACTGGGAGCAGCCTGATAATGTTGACCAGGCATGGCTTAATACGCCCAGATCCATTGGGGCACGTGCATTCTATACGGGAGCTGATTTTGACAGCGGCAAGCTTTATTTCCATGGTAGTGCTGACAGTGCTGATTATGAACCTTTCAAATATGCGATGGAGAACAAGATAAACTCCGGTGTAGGTATCTGTTATATGACACCGACACTTGATGATATGACTATCGAAGCCAACTGGCCTCATCTTACCGAGGCTGAGAGAAAGAGCCGTATACAGACCTTTGGTATGCTGCCTTTCCAGATGGACGGAGCAAACCAGGTAATGCTTATCGATTATCCCAGATTTGAAGAACTGCCCGCCAGCTTAAAGACAGCAGTGGAAAACGGCAGTTATTCAACCCTTTCCGACCAGGAGAAGGCTCTGATTGATGCTACACGCTTCGTAAGCGTTCCTGCAGTTGTTACTTCGATAGATGTTAAACGTTTTATAGATGCGAACAATAATGATGTGCGCTACATCGATAATACAGTGGCTTCAAGGAATCTCTACGGCGTGACCAAGAGACAGCTTTACGGCGGCGGTTCGATAGCAATGGATACGTCAGGCGGTATTTCACTGTTCGTATCCCCGTCGGCCGAGGTTACCCGTCCCGGCCTGTTCTCCGGCGAGGTCGCAGACGATACTGCGGCTATACATAATCTGAATTTCACTGAAACGGACAGCACATATACCGAAGCAAGTACCCGCGGCAATGACTGGATCGTAACCCTTAACCTGCCCAGAGTAAAGGCTCTGCCTGATTTCTGCTTTGACAGCTGTGAGCGCCTGTTCCAGGTGAATCTTGGTGAAGAGCTTGGTGCCACCAGTGATTCCATCGGTGAAATGGTATTCCATGGCTGCACCGGTCTGAAGAACCTTTCAACTGATTATACGATGCAGAATCCATACCTGTCGGTAGAGGATATGATACTTTACCGTCATGATGCCGGCGGGACAGATCAGGAACTGGTTGCCTGCCTTGCTTCCCGCGGTGCACAGGGTGAGAACGGTGAGATAGTACCTGACAGTACCCATGATACGACTTATCTTAAGAATGTTACCAAGATAAAAGACGGTGCGTTTGACGGCTGTACCAAGATAAGAAAGATAGATTTCAGCGACAATAACGGTCTTGATGTGATACCCGAAGACTGCTTCAGGGGCTGCGAAAAACTGATGGATGTCAAGCTGCCCGAAAATGTAAGCAATGTCGGCGACGGGTCATTTAAGGGTTGTGCAAACGGACTTAAGGTAAAGATTCCCGGTATGTCAACAGTCATCAATTTCGATGCATTTGATGATTATGATCCTGTAGAGGAAAATGAGTATTGGATACAGACCCCTCAGAATTCTTTTAGCTATAAGCGTACCAAGGAATCCGGAACAGGCCGTGATCATATCCATTGGATAGGCATGTCCAATGTTACAGTGACCTTCTATAAGGATATATCAAAGACCGAGCTCTTTGATTCTTCTGATGCCTGCATACAGAGGTTTGAGACGATCCCGGCATCCGTGCTGGAATTCCCCGATACTTCATCTACCCCCAATTTCGACCAGTGGGTATGGAGAAAAGCAGACGGAACGGAAGTGACCGGAGCAGCGGTAGGTCTTAATGTAAATGAGGACCGTGATATCTATGCTACGTACTTTGCAGTTACACATACCGTAACTTTCTATCAGGATAATCATATAGACAAGGTTGAGGCAACACAGATCGTTTATGACGGCGATCTTGCAAGAGTTCCTTATACCGGAAATCTTAAGACGACCCTTGATGAAAGAGCCGGCCAGGAAGATCTTTATGAGTTTTCACACTGGCAGTGCTACGCCGATGACGTAAAGCAGGCTGACAACTCGATATATTCTACACCTGTTACGGGCGAGTGGAAGTGTTTCGCATCATTTAAACTTAAGAGCACAACAACAATAACACCTACGCCTACTACCGGAGACGGTACTCCCACACCGACCGGGGCCGCACCTACCGGAGCAACACCTACAGCAATGCCTACGACCGCTCCGACAAATGCGCCCACACCGACCCAGGGTACCAATCCGTCAACACCTACACCTACCCAGGGCGGATCATCCAGCCAGAATTATACAGGCAAGATGTATTATGCGATAGTAGAGAACGGATCAGGCTCCGGCCAGTATCCCGCAGGAAGTGTCATCACGGTAACGGCATATGCCGCACCCGAAGGCAGGACCTTTGACCGCTGGACCACATCGAATACGGATATAGGTATGAGTAATGCACTGGCTGTTTCCACTACCTTTATCATGCCCAGCCATGATGTAAAGGTAACGGCTACATACAGAAGCGCGGCTGTAAGCGGTAACAGGATAACCGCAACTCCGACTCCCATAAGGACCATCGACGGAGTGAGCGCACCTACAGCTACACCCACACCCAGGGATAACAGTGGTACCGAAGTGCGTATAACCACAGATACCATCGACAACAACAAGAAGAACCTGGGAAGCGCTTCGGTATCAGGTTCTACAGATAACTTTATCGTAAAGGTTACGGATTCTGCGGCGGCAACAGCCGCAGTTGAAGCTGCTCTCAGAAATGCGTACGGAGAGCGCTTCACCGACCTGCGTTATGCTGCGTTTGATATATCACTTTACGATTCCACCGGAACATATCTGGTAGCAAATGCCAATAACCTGGCTGTGACCATAACCCTGCCCATACCTGAAGCATTACTTTCATACGCAGGCAATAACAAGGCCGGTGCAGTCATAAACGGCCAGCTTCAGGAACTCGCAGTAAGCTATACCACTATAGATGGTGTACCCTGTATGAGATTTACGGCTACACACTTCTCGCCTTATACAATTTATGTGGATACAAAGAATGTTGTAAGAGGTATTACAGATAATACCCCCAAGACAGGCGACGGCATAGCTCCCAAGTGGTTCTTATCGGGCGGTATGCTCTCCATGTCGGCAGTACTGTTCCTGTGGAAAGAAAAGAGTCCTATCGTAGCAGAGGATAAGAAGAGAAAGAAAAGATCATCCGGCAGGTAAGCTATGAATAAAAAATTATTACCCTTAATACCCGTGCTGGCAGCCGCACTGGTCCTTCTGATCGGCGGGATATATTATGCGAAAGCATCTACTGACGGCGACTTTAACGTGACCGGCGGAGTGCTGCACAGCTATAACGGCACAGATAAAAAAGTTACAGTCCCTTCCACCGTGCAGACGGTGGGAAGGGAAGCTTTTATGGGTAACCCTTATATCGAAGAGGTGAACTTTTCCGGAAGCGTCACAAAGATCGATGAGTCCGCTTTTAAAGACTGCAAAGCTCTTAAGAGTGTAGTCATCCCCGATAATATTGCAAGCGTCGGAGATTCCGCATTCTGGGGCTGCAGTTCACTTGGCAGTGTCAAAATAGGTGCCGGACTTAAGAACTTCGGAAACGGTGCATTTTCGGACTGCGACAGCCTTCAGTATATTTCGGTATCTTCCGAGAATCCTTATCTTACCAGCGAAGGCAGTGCGGTATTCAACAAATCAAAAAGCAAGATCTATCAGTTTGCGGCCGGTTCGCTGACACAGAGTTACGGCATACCGGAAAACGTTACCGATCTGGCACGTTATGCATTCTGGGGCTGTGATAATCTTAAAAACATCACTGTAAACGGAATGAAGAAGATCCCGGATCATGCATTTTCAAACTGCACCGGGCTTATCAATGTTACCATGCAGATCCCCACTTCGGAGATAGGCATAAGGGCGTTTTCAGGCTGTACAAATCTTTTGCAGGTCATAATCCCCGAATCCGTGGGAAAGATCCACGAAACGGCTTTTGAGGGCTGTCCCGATAATCTCTGCTTTGTATGCGATACTTATTCATATGCGTACCGCTATGCTGATGAGAATTTCCGCCCCGTATCCAATTATCCCATGATCAATGTGAGATATGTGACCGGAGCGGATGAGGACAGTGTCTATATCGTAGCTAACGACGGCACGGTACTTGTTTCCGAAAACGGGGGAGCGGAAGCGGCGTTGACCCGTACTGAAGGAAACAATGATGCGGCAGTACAGGGCAGCACAGAAGGACAGGGGAGCGCTGTTGCACAGGACAGCGCAGTAAATACTCCCGGAAGCTCCGATGCAGCCGAAGAGCATAACAGCCTCCGCGTGACTGTAGACGGCGTGGTACTGGGAAATTCTCCTGTTGTCTCCGACAGGGCTTATGTGCAGGTTGATTCATCGGATTATACTGTTGTTGATCCCAATACCATACCTGTACAGAGCAGCAATACCATCGCAGATCATGCGCATTATCTTGACCAGACCCTTACGGAATTTTATTTCGAGCCCGGCCTTAAGGAGATAGGGGATTTTGCTTTTGCGCGTACGCATCTTACATCTGTCAACCTGCCTGAGGGTATTACCTCTGTCGGGGAAGGGGCTTTCTATCATTGCGATATGTTAAACAGTGTATATATCCCGTCCAGTGTAAAATATGTCGGAAAGAATGCATTTAATTTCACTCCGTGGTATAATAGCTGGATGGAGAATGCCGAAGCCGGGGATCTGCTGATTGTCGGTGACGGTGTCCTTATAGGAGTTAAAGGAGAATTACCGGAAACGCTTCCCGCCAATATAAAAAGTATTGCAGAAGGAGTTGTCCCGGAATAAATAAAAAGGAGTAACACAAATGTCAAAGATTCAAATGACCACCCCCCTTGTAGAAATGGATGGGGACGAAATGACACGTATCCTCTGGGGGATGATCAAAGATGAGCTTATCAATCCTTATGTTGATTTAAAGACAGAGTATTATGACCTGGGATTAAAGAACCGTAACGAGACCAACGATCAGGTGACTATCGATTCCGCAGAAGCCACCAACAGACTGGGAGTTGCCGTAAAATGTGCGACTATCACACCCAACGCCGCAAGAGTTAAGGAATACGATCTTAAGGAGATGTGGAAGAGCCCCAACGGTACCATCAGATCCATACTGGACGGTACTGTATTCCGTGCTCCCATCCTTGTTAAGGGGATAGTACCTTATGTTGCAAACTGGAAGAAGCCCATCACCATTGCGCGTCATGCCTACGGTGATGTTTATAAGAATGTTGAGATAAAAGTTCCCGGAGCCGGCAAGGCTGAGCTTGTTTATACGGCACCTGACGGAACTGAGATCAGAGAGACCATACATGAGTTTAAAGGCCCCGGTATCATTCAGGGCATACATAATACAGAAGCATCCATACGCTCCTTTGCACAGGCCTGCTTTAAATACGCTGTAGATACAAAGCAGGATCTGTGGTTCTCAACAAAGGATACCATCTCCAAAAAGTATGACCATACTTTCAAGGATATCTTTCAGGAGATCTACGATGCTGAATATGCAGACAAGTTTAAAGAACTGGGAATAGAGTATTTCTATACACTTATAGACGACGCCGTTGCACGCGTTATCCGTTCCGAGGGCGGCTTTATCTGGGCCTGCAAGAACTATGACGGTGATGTTATGAGCGACATGGTCGCTACTGCATACGGTGATCTTTCCATGATGACCTCCGTGCTGGTATCTCCCAAGGGCGTATATGAGTATGAGGCTGCTCACGGCACTGTACAGCGCCATTATTACAAGCACTTAAAAGGTGAAGAGACCTCCACCAACTCTATTGCAACCATATTTGCATGGACAGGCGCGTTAAGAAAGCGTGGTGAGCTTGACGGTACTCCTGATCTGTGTGCATTTGCCGACAGACTTGAGAAAGCCTGCATCAAGACAGTTGAAGACGGAAAGATGACCAAGTCACTTTCGCTTATATCAACATGTGAGAATCCCGTTATACTTAACAGCCTTGACTTTATCAAGGCGATCAGAGCTACTTTTGACGAACTGGGGTAAAAATGGCAAGAAAAGAAGATGTATTCAGACCGGCGCTGGCCGGAAAACGTATACCCATCATATCACTTGACAACAAGTGGTATAAATTAATGGCGGGCATCGAGCATACGCAGCATATGCAGGAACTCGAAGATAAGCTCAAAGAGCTTTTAAAGCGCCAGGGCAAACTGAATACTGAATCAAAAGAGATACGCGCACGCAAAGCCAAACTTATGGAAGAGATAGTGGGCGTTATGGATGAACAGGGCGGGAAGCAGAAACAGGCAGACTATTCCACCCAGATAAATGAATTGAACCAGAAGCTCGAAGAATATCAGGACGAGCTTCTGGATCTTCCGAAAGAGATAGATCAGATCAATTATGAACTGATGCTCGAAACAATGGAGATCTGTTATGAACAGATAGCCGGAAATACACAGCGCATTAATGATATTTCTGCCTGGATAGCGGATATGCGCATAGAACTTAAGAAAAATGTGGTCCGAAAGCAGGAAGCGGAGCTTAAGAATCAGCAGATCTATTCTTATATGCATGATATCTTCGGGGCTGAGGTCATAGATATCTTTGATATGAAATATAATCCCGAAGTGGAGCATGTGGTAAAAACCACTCCCGGAGCCAAAGCAGAAGATCCCGGGAAAAAAGCATCTGCCGATAAGGGAAATGATAAGGATACCGAAGCATCAGATAATGCTCAGGATCCCGGCTCCGTGACTGGTACAGAAGGATCCGGAGAATAATATCATGTTACATCAGGAACGCGTATTTGCGACAGTCAATCTGGATAATATTCACTATAATATCCGTCATGTAAGGGAAGCCATCCCCAAAAAGACAAAGATAATGGCCGTTATCAAAGCAGACGGTTACGGCCACGGCGCTGTACGTATCGCCCAGGAGCTTTCCATGGTCGATGCTGTATGGGGCTATGCCGTTGCAACCATAGATGAGGCTCTGGATATTATCGAGCAGGGAATAGGCAAACCCGTGCTTATACTCGGGTATACCTTCCCGTCGACAATACCTCTGGCTGTTGAATACGGTATAAGAGTCAGTCTTTTTGATATGGAAAGTGCCGAGCTTTTATCAGAGACTGCCGTCAGGAGCGGACGTGAAGCTCTTGTGCATATCAAACTGGATACCGGTATGGGGCGTATAGGTATCAAGCCCGATAATGAGGGTATTGAGTTTGTCAAGAAAGTTATCGGGATGCCCGGAATAAAGGTTGAAGGTATTTTTACTCATTTTGCAAGGGCTGATGAATATGACAAGACGCCTGCCAGGGAGCAGTTTGACAGATATACAGGGTTTATAGATGCTTTGCATGATATCGGTATAGACATACCGCTTAAGCATTGCGCCAACAGCGCCTCCATTATGGAACTGCCCTATACTCATATGGATCTGGTGCGTAGCGGTATCATCACATATGGCCTCATGCCTTCTGATGAGGTTGATCCAAGCCGTATAAAAATTAAGCCGGCCATGGAGATAAAGGCCAGCGTTATACATGTGAAGGATGTACCTGAAGGAACGCCCATAAGCTACGGCGGTACCTTTATTACAAAACGTCCTTCGAGGATAGCAACACTTTCCGTAGGATATGCAGACGGTTATCCCAGATGCTTATCTGACAAGGGATTTGTCCTGCTCCACGGCAAACGTTATCCCGTTATAGGACGTGTATGTATGGATCAGATGATGGTCGATGTTACCGGAAACGATTCGGTCAAACCCGGAGACCTGGCTACGCTGGTAGGCGTTGACGGTGACGAGGAGATAACCATGGAAGAGTTTGCATCACTGTCCGGACGCATAAATTACGAAGCTGTCTGCGACATAGGTAAACGTGTACCCAGAGTTTATATAAGAAATTAATAAATCTATAAGGAGAAAGGCGTAAAATGGAAGATGACGGTAAGCCGCGATGGTTTGAGCGGCTGTTTAAAAAGAAAAGAGAACTTACAGAGGACGGTACTGAAAGAGAGATCATAGCCATTGTCAACGAGGGACAGGAGAACGGCACCATAGAGCCCGAAGAGGCCGAGATGATCGCCAACATCTTCGAACTCTCCGATAAAGAAGCGGTTGATATCATGACCAACCGAAATCATATAGTGGCTTTTGAAGATACGACAAAATTAAAGGATGCGCTTAAAGAGATAATAAATAATAACTTTTCGCGTTATCCGGTATACCATGAAGACCTGGATCATATCATAGGTATATTGCACCTGAAAGATGCGATCCGCATGAGAGAAGAAGCGCCAAAATTAAACCCCAGTCTTGAGGAACTCAGCGGAGAATTAAGGGAAGCGGTCTTTGTTCCCGAAACAAAGACGATCAACTCACTGTTTAAACAGATGCAGTCCTCAAATACACAGATGGTCATAGTCGTAGACGAATATGGCCAGACTTCAGGGCTGGTAGCCATGGAGGATATCCTTGAGGAGATAGTCGGTAATATACAGGATGAGTATGATGATGATAATGACCGCATCGTTGAGGATGATAAGGGCGACAGTTATCTGATCGAGGGCCTTACCAGACTGGAAGACCTGTCCGAGAGGCTGGGTATAGATTTCGGCGAAACCGAATTCGAGACCATAAACGGATATATTATTTCGCTTATGGAGCATATCCCCGAAGAAGGTGATCACTTTGAAACTGATATAGGAGGATATCACTTTAAGGTAGAGGATGTGGAAGATAAGATGATAAAGTCCATAAGCGTGAGCAGGTTATCTTAAGCATTGCCTCAGATTAACATAACTTGCACAAAACAACTATATGTGGTAAAATACCGTGGAATAAATCAAGATAAGGAGAATTTTATGTCAGGACATTCGAAATTTGCAAACATCAAGCATAAGAAGGAAAAAAATGATGCGGCAAAGGGAAAGATATTTACCATAATCGGCCGCGAAATCGCCGTAGCCGTTAAGGAAGGCGGTCCCGATCCCGCCAATAACTATAAGCTGGCTACCGTTATAGCCAAGGCAAAGGCTAACAATATGCCAAACGATACCATCGACCGCGGTATCAAGAAAGCTTCCGGTGAAGGCGGTAATATCAATTACGAGCATATCACCTATGAAGGATACGGCCCCGGCGGAACTGCTATAATTGTTGAGACCCTTACCGATAACAAGAACCGTACCGCAGCTAACGTGCGTGCGGCGTTCTCCAAGGGTGACGGCAACATCGGAACTCCCGGCTGTGTGTCATTCATGTTTGATACTAAGGGACAGATCATCATCGATAAGGAAGAGTGTGATCTTGACAGTGATACTCTTATGGAAAAGGCACTTGATGCCGGCGCAGAGGATTTTTCAGAAGAGGAAGATTCTTTTGAGATCATCACTGATCCCGATGATCTGGAGACAGTCCGAAAAGCCCTTGAGGATGAAAAGATCCCCATGGTCAGCGCAGAAGTGACCAGACTTCCCCAGAATTACGTGGAAGTAACCGATGAGGATGCTGTTAAGCGCCTTACACGTATACTGGATCTGCTTGATGATGACGACGACGTACAGAACGTATATACAAACTGGGATGAATGATCAGAGATGAATGAAGTTCTCGCTATCGTAGTACCCTGCTATAACGAAGAAGAAGTTCTGCCGGAGAGTATAGAGATACTCCGCGGCGTACTTAATGAACTCAAGTCTGCCGGCAGTATCAGCGAAAAAAGCTATCTGTTGCTGGTGGATGACGGAAGCAGGGACAGGACATGGGAAATAATAAAAGAAAACCATGAAAGGTCCGGCGATGTATGGGGGCTTAAGCTTTCCAAGAACTGCGGGCATCAGTCTGCATTGCTCTCGGGACTTATGACAGCGAAAGAACGTGCTGATCTGAGCATTTCCATAGATGCCGATCTTCAGGATGACGTCGGCGTCATCAGGGAGATGGTGGATAAATACCATGACGGCTGTGAGATAGTATACGGTATACGCGGCAGCCGGAAAAAAGATTCATTCTTTAAAAGAAGTACTGCACAGGGCTTTTATAAGCTTTTATCTTCTATGGGTGTTAAGACTGTATATAACCATGCCGATTTCAGGCTAATGTCTAAAAAAGCCCTTGAAGAACTGTCCCAGTATCATGAATCAAATCTTTATCTGCGCGGACTGATACCTCTCCTTGGTCTTAAAACAGGGGAAGTGGTATATGAGCGCGGTGAGAGAAAAGCAGGCGAATCGAAATATCCGTTAAAGAAGATGCTGGCGCTTGCAGCCAACGGCATAACTTCATTTTCGACTCAGCCCATAAAAATGGTTTTAAGGACAGGCATACTGGTGTTGTTTGTCTGTCTGGCAGCTGCTGTTTATGCATTTGTTTCATATCTGAGCGGCAATGTTGAAAAAGGCTGGACATCCCTTATATTGTCAATCTGGTTTTTGGGCGGTGTGCAGCTTATAGCTATCGGTGTAATAGGTGAATATGTGGGCAGGATATACAGTGAAGCGAAGCACCGGCCCCTGTATCATATAGAAGAGTTACTCGATAAATAAGTTTTTGTTGATGCATATCACAGGAGGTATCGGCATTGGCAGGTATACAGACACCTGAGGAAGCAGCAAAATTAAAAGAGCTTGAGGATTCACTTGATTTTCTGAAGGAACGCAGACAGGCAGAGGAAGAGAAAATTGCCAGGGAAACTGCAAAAGTTGAGACAAATCCCCAGAACCCCCTTCTTGGGGCTTCCCAGGACAGCAAACCGCTAGAAACAAAAGCGGAAGTAAAGCCTGCTGCTCCCGTGGGGGCGGTTGATACTGTTGCTGCGGAAAAGACAGAGAACAAAGAAGACAAGGCAGAAAGCAAAACGGATGATACTGCAGAGAGCAGAGTGGAAGAGAAATCCAAACCTGTGGAAAGCCTTCCCAAGGTCAGCGAGATGAGTGCGCTGGACCGTGCCAGAGCCAGCCGTTTTGCGCCTCCCAAACATATTCTGGAAAAAGCAGGCGGTATTAAACCTTTGGAAGAAAAGCCTGCCAATAATGAAGATAAGAAAGAAAGCAAGCCCGAAGATAATACCGGGGGAGCTAATAAAAATAGTACGCCGAATTCCGGCGGCGGAGTGGCACCGGCCATTACCCCTCCCAGGGAAGTTGCACGTCCCCAGACTATGGTGGCTGCCCCCAAGCCGGTCGCACCCAAGCCAGTTGGCCCGCAGCCTGCACTCAAGCTCGCCATGACGGTCGAAGAAGCCCAGAAACAGGGCATTATAGCTCCGGGTACCTATGGCAAAAAAGATGAAAAAGATAATTCATTAAAAACCGGTGATACCAAAGAGATCCCTGATCTTTCAGGGATCGTGGAAGCGCCTGTTCCCATCTCACCCGTGGCGCCAAAGACTCCCGTTCCTGAGGCCAAGCCGGAAAACAAAGAAGATAAAAGGATCGTAAAACCTTCTGATCCTATAAAGAATCCCCTGCCTACACCCAAAAAGCACGAGGCAAAGGATATGGATTTTGATCATAAAGTAGCCAATCTCGATATGCACTTTGATGTAGTGGATATGAGCGGCATTGACTTTTTCGATATTAACTAAATGATGACTGAATGATACGGAGGAAGGATCTTGGCAACCGCCGGAAACGGTAGAAGACGCACAGCCGCATCTTCTAAAGCAAAAAACACAAGATCATCAGGCACTTCACAGCGCAGCAAAAGCAGCACTGCAGCCGCAAGAAAGAACAGCAGCAAAAAGACAAGCCAGCAGCCGGAAGAGAGCATTTTTCCGATAGTGCTTCTGTTTGTTGTTTTTTGTGTTCTTATAGTTTTGGCTCTTTGCATGTTCGGTGTTATCAAAGGCAGCTTCGGCCCCTTCGTAAAGGAGCTTATGCTTGGGCTTTTCGGGCTGCTGGCTTATGTACTTCCTTTAGTGATAATACCGACAGTTTTCTATCAGGTTTTCCTGGCACAGAAAAAACCACCTGCACATAAGATAGCCGGTTTTATACTATTATGGGTATTTCTCGGCATGTTTCTTGCATTTCTTGGGACAGATCTGGAAGCTATAGGTATCCAGACCGAGGTTCAGGATACTTTCTTTGATAAACTGGCATTTATCAATAAACAGCTGTATGCTGACGGCAGCGGAGGCGGTGTTATACTGGGCATCCCTGCACTTATTTTCCACGGCCTTTTCGGTAAGGGCGGCGGTCTTTTTGTTGTTATACTTTTCATTATATTTTCCATACTTCTTATGGCCGGAAGAAGCTTTTTTGACTGGGTGATGGATCTGCTTTCCGGACGCGGTGAGATAATAAGGACACGTGTTAACGATCCCGATGAAGAGGAATGGCCTGACGAAGATGAGCTTGCACGTCTTGAGGAAGAGAAACGCCTGGCACGGGAAGAAAGACGCAGAAAACACATTGAACAGCAGCGTGAAGCAGCGCGCAGGAAAGCGCGACACGAAGAAGAACTGCGTATCCAGCAGGAAGAACGTGAACGTGTACGCGAGGAAAAGCGTATCAAAAAGCAGGAGAATGACAGACTGCGTAAAGAAGCTGAAGAACGCGCCGAAGACGAACGTATACTTGCAACATCAAATCCGGGACGCAGGCGTCTTAATTCAAGTGCTTTTGAAGCCGGCATACCTGACAAGCATAAGTTTGATGATATGCATGAGATAACTCTGCTCCCTGATGCAACGGAGATAACGGAAAAGGATATCCCGCTTAATCCTGCTGCAGCTGCAGCAGGTACAACCAAGCGCATCTATGAAGACGAGATAAGGGAACTTAAGATAACCCCTCTTGCTGATGAAAATCCCGGGACAGAGCCCGAAAATGATCCCGCACCTGAGCCTGTCATCAGAAAATACGAAGTAAAAGAAGAGAGTAAAGTCAAAGAAGAACCCAAGAGCACAGAACCCGTGGAAGAGCTTCCCCAGAAGCCGAAGCCTTCATGGTTTGACGAAGATGAAACAGAAGGCGTAACTTCGATAAAGAGTGAGAACGAGCCGGCTCCGCTGCCGGTATATGAAGAGAAACCTGCTACACCAGCTAAACAGGATACAGTTGCTGATGTGCAGAAAACAGAGCCTCCCAAAGCTGCTCCTGCGGCACCGGTTGTGCCAAGACCATATGAGAAGCCTAATATTTCCCTGCTTAAGGATCCGAAAAAGGGGCTTAAGGCTGATTCGGAAGCCGACCTTAAAGAAACTGCGCTGCTGTTACAGCAGACGCTTAAGTCTTTTGGTGTTACAGCTACCGTAAATGATATAAGCCAGGGGCCTTCCGTTACAAGATTTGAACTGCAGCTGGGTGAAGGGATCAAGGTCAACAAGATAGTAAATCTGGCAGATGACCTGAAGCTTAATCTAGCCGCAGAAGAGATAAGGATAGAAGCACCCATTCCCGGTAAAGCCGCCGTGGGTATAGAGATTCCCAACAAGGAACGTATCCCTGTTTCCTTAAAGGAACTCATAGAATCTGCAGAATTCAAGAAAGCCTCCTCTAAACTTACATTTGTTGTAGGTAAGGATATAGGCGGACGTGTTATCGTTGCGGATATAGGAAAGATGCCCCACCTCCTGGTGGCCGGTACAACAGGCTCGGGTAAATCAGTATTCACCAATTCGATCATACAGAGCATATTGTTTAACGCTTCTCCCGAAGAAGTGAAGCTTATACTTATAGACCCCAAGGTAGTTGAATTCTCCGTATATAACGGTATTCCCCATCTGCTTATGCCTGTAGTCACTGAGCCCAGGAAGGCAAATGTCGCCCTGGCGTGGGCTGTGGCCGAGATGAGCCGCAGATACAAATTATTTGCAGAACATGACGTACGCGGGATTGACGCGTATAATGAACAGGTAGAAAAGGGGAAGGTGACCGATGAGGACGGCAATGTTGCAAAGAAACTCTCAAAGATAGTAATAGTCGTAGACGAGCTGGCCGACCTTATGATGGTCGCCGGAAAGGAAGTGGAAGATTCCATCTGCCGTATTGCACAGCTTGCCCGTGCAGCCGGTATACACCTTATTATTGCGACACAGCGTCCTTCGGTCGACGTCATCACAGGCCTTATAAAGGCAAACATGCCCAGCCGTGTGGCGCTTAAGTGCGGCAGCGGTGTAGATTCACGTACCATTTTGGATGCAACAGGAGCAGAAAAACTCCTTGGCTACGGTGATATGCTGTTTTCGCCTCAGGGCTTTAATAAACCGCTGCGTGTTCAGGGAGCTTTCGTATCGGATGAAGAAGTACAGAAAGTTGCCGAATTCCTTAAGTCCCAGACTGAGCCTAAGGAAGTATACGACCAGAAGATACTTGACGAAGTGAGCAGCCTTTCAAATGCGCCTGCAGCATCTTCAGATGAGCAGTCGGCTGAAAGTGAAAGCGGAGACGGCCTGGATGAATACTTTGAGAAAGCCTGCCGTTTTGTTATCGAAAAAGAAAAGGCTTCAAGCGGTATGCTGCAGCGAGTCTTTAAGATAGGCTTCAACCGCGCGGCCCGTATCATCGACCAGATGGAAGCCAACGGTATTGTCGGACCCGAAGAGGGGACTAAACCCCGTAAAGTAATGATGAGTATGGAACAGTTGGAAGCATTTCTGAAAGAGAGGAAAGCCTGAATTATGAAAAGTGATATCGAGATAGCACAGGAAGCGCAGATCAGACCGATCAAGGATATTGCCGCAGGACTTGGCATATCCGAAGATGAGCTGGAGTTATACGGAAAGTATAAGGCAAAGATCTCCAATGAATGTCTGGACCGCATAAAGGGCAATAAAAACGGAAAGCTCATACTGGTCACAGCGATAAATCCCACGCCTGCGGGCGAAGGAAAAACCACTATCAGCGTAGGTCTTTCACAGGCTTTTGCAAAGATAGGCGAAAAGGCTGTATTGGCATTACGCGAACCTTCCTTAGGCCCCTGTTTTGGCGTTAAAGGAGGAGCTGCAGGCGGAGGATACAGCCAGGTAGTTCCCATGGAAGATATCAACCTTCATTTTACGGGAGATTTCCATGCAATAACTGCGGCAAATAATCTTCTGGCAGCCCTTATGGATAATCACATCCATCAGGGAAATGACCTTCGCATCGATACCAGACGTGTGGTATGGAAACGCTGTATGGATATGAACGACAGGGCGCTCCGCAATATAGTTGTAGGCCTTGGAGACAAGAATGACGGCTTTGTACGCGAAGACCACTTTGTTATCACTGTAGCAAGTGAGATAATGGCGATACTCTGCCTCTCAGAAGATATAAAGGATCTTAAAGATAAGCTTTCAAAGATAATCGTGGCTTATGATCTGGACGGCAAAGCCGTGACAGCAAAAGACTTAAATGCTGTAGGTCCCATGGCTGCACTGCTTAAGGATGCCATCAAGCCCAACCTTGTACAGACACTGGAGCATACTCCCGTTATTATACACGGCGGTCCTTTCGCAAACATCGCCCACGGCTGTAACAGTGTTATCGCCACACGTACAGCACTTAAACTTGGAGATTATTGTATAACCGAAGCAGGCTTTGGCGCTGATCTGGGAGCAGAGAAATTCCTGGACATCAAATGCCGCAAGACCGGCCTTAAGCCCGATGCCGTAGTGGTTGTTTCAACTATCCGTGCTCTTAAGTATAATGCAGGTGTGGCCGTGGCAGATCTTAAGACAGAGAATGTTGAGGCATTAAAGGCAGGTAGCGCCAACTTAAAGAAACATGTACAGAACCTTAAACAGTACGGTGTTAACGTTGCCGTTACTATAAACCGTTTTGCAGATGACACCGACGCAGAGATCGATGCTCTCAAGGCTGTCTGTGCCGAGCTTGATGCTCCTTTTGCGGTATCGGAGGTATTCACAAAGGGCGGAGAAGGCGGAGTTGAATTGGCGCGTATAGTAAAAGAACTCTGTGATAAGCCTTCGGAGCTTAAACATATCTATAATGATTCGGATAGTTTAAAAGATAAAATAAATGCTATATGTACCAGGATATACGGGGCGGCCGGTGTTGAATACAGCAAGGCTGCAGAAAAAGAGCTCAAACTCCTGACAGAACAGGGCTTTAGTGATCTGCCCGTATGTATGGCAAAGACACAGTATTCGTTATCGGATGATCCCAAAGCACTGGGAGCGCCCAGCGGCTTTACCGTTCACATCAGGGAAGTATATGTAAGCGCAGGTGCAGGATTTGTTGTGGCTATATCAGGCAGCATACTCAGCATGCCCGGTCTGCCCAAGGCTCCTGCAGCATATAATATCGACGTTTCAGAAGACGGCCGTATCACCGGCCTGTTCTGAGAAATTGGAGGTAGCAGTTAAAAATGACCTGTCCCGAATGCGGCTGCGAAATAGAGGAAGGCTTATTGCTCTGCAGTAATTGCGGCGCGGAGCTGAAGCTTATCCCCGATTTTGATCCGGCAATTGAAAACAGCATAACCGACGGATTATCAGGTCTGGGTCTTGAGGATCTGGATATTGTTGACATGGACGCCGAAGATGATGCCGAAGAAGAATACTATGATGATGAGTATTACGACGACGACGAATATTACGATGATGAGGACGACGATGTAAGGTCATATTCTTCTGACGGCGGTGACTATTACGACGATGAAGAATTAGATGACTTCGACGAGGAATATGACGGCGATTATATTGACGACGATGATGATTTTGAAGAGGAAGATGCGCTCCATCAGCTTTTCCTGGCTATACGTGAGAGCCGTTTCCGCTGGCTTTTCCTTTTGCTGTTCCTGGCAATGTTAGGTCTTGGAGCATGGGGGATATCCAAGCTGAGTAAACGTTTCTACATGGAGAACTCCCAGTCTTATCAGACACAGCTTGCCAAAGAAGCTGCTGCAGAAGGTGATTTCACTACCGCTATAGAACACATGGAGCGTGCGCTTGAGATAGATTCCGATGATACCAGTCTCAAATTCACACTGGTGGAATATTATTTCAGCAATGATGAGGAAGATAAGGCGCTTTTAATGCTCTGGGAGATCATATATGCCCATGATATCAATTCGCAGCTGGCATACCGTAAGATCATTGAATATTATGCCGACAGGAAAGATTATGCCATGATAGAGACCATACTTTCCGGCTGCGACGATACCAATATAATAAGCCAGTTCCAGGAATATACAGCTCCCGCACCGGAGCTATCGGAAGAGCCGGGGGTATATGAAGACGTACTCTGGCTGAAACTGTCTGCAGCAACAAGCGGTAATATCTATTATACCCTTGACGGTACCGAACCTACCCTCGACAGCGAGTTATATACGACTCCGCTATATTTTGAGCTTGGTATTTACAATGTCAAAGCCATTTTCGTAAACAATTACGGTATCGTTTCCGACATGACCGAAGGCCGTTATACCATAGACATCATCAAGCCTGATGCACCGGTGGTTGAGCCTGAGGGAGGAGAATTTGAAGAGCCTGAACTGATAACCGCAACCGCCCAGAAATATTGCCGTATTTTCTATACCACAGACGGCAAGATGCCTACAGACGAAAGCCCCGAATATCTAAGCCCCGTGCCTATGCCCATCGGACATTCGCATATGATGTTCGTAGCTTACAGTCAGGAAGGTGTCCCCGGTGATATAGCGGAATTTGATTTTGAGCTTACTCTTGATGCAGAGATAGATGCTCAGGTATTCATAGATGCCATAAAGCAGCTGGATATTAATCAGGGAAAGACCGTGGACCTGGATGGACATCTGCCCGGAAACCTTAACAGATATACTTACAGCGTAAATGCGGCTATTAAATTTGACGAATCGATATTCTATATCATTACCGAATACATTACCGATATATCCGAAAATTCCATGAGGACCGGCGCTTATTATATGGGTGATATAACGACCGGCTTTATGTATAAAGGAGTCAGATCTGACGAAGACGGCAGCTTTTCATTGGGGGATTACATTGAACCGGAAATGTATGCGGTTCCTATGCCGGTCTTTGAAGAAATAGAGTATGAAAACTGAGCATTTACCTTTTCTGCAGGAGGTGTAGCTAATGGGGGATAACTATAATCTGACGGGTTATCACAGCAAGGCGCAGCAGGCTAATGATGCGAAGGGTTCAGCTTATGCGCTGATTATTGTTGGAGCCATATCGCTGGTCTTTGCGCTTTTATGGGCATTTAACCTGCTTCCCGGAAACCTGTCCGTGACCAGGCGCTTTATGATGGTCGGCAGCCTGGGTGTGATATCTCTTGTACTGCTGATCGCAGGTTATTATTCCATGAAGAGTTCAAAGAAGCTTAAGAAGAGCGCTATAGCCGAAGATAAACGTACGGAAGAGATAATGAAGTGGGCAAGGGAGAATCTGAGCCGCAAAGGTCTTGACGACGGGATGATAGGCGAAGACTCGGATTTTGAGGAAGAAGAGAAATGCATACTGCGCATGCAGCGCATCTCCTATGAGCTGGATCTTAAGTTTATGAACCTGGAACCTGCATATATCGATGAGATGAGTGAGCGTATCTATCAGATGCTCTACGAAGCTGAAGATAGTGATATAAAAGATAAAGCTTCATGATAAGAACCGATATAATCTGCGTAGGCAGACTTAAAGAAAAATATTGGGAAGCTGCCGTTGCCGAATATGAAAAACGGCTGAAAGCCTATTGCAGGCTTAGTATCTATGAGCTTAAGGATGAAAAAACGCCGGAAGGAATATCTGCTTCAGCCGAAGAAGAGATATTAAAGACCGAAGCTTCACGTATAGGGCAGTATCTTAAAGATAAAGCGCTGCGTATAGTACTTGCTATCGAAGGCAGGCATTATTCCTCCGAAGAATTTGCCTCATTTCTTAATGATAAGATGAATGAAGGCATATCGGATATACAGTTTGTGATAGGCGGATCGCTGGGATTACATAAGAGCATAAAAGAAGGGGCAATGCTTCTGTCATTTTCGAAAATGACCCTTCCCCACCAGCTGATGAGGGTAGTACTTCTTGAACAGTATTACAGAGCGCATAAGATCATCAGACATGAGCCTTATCATAAATGAGCCTTATCATAAATGAGTCTCACGGAGCCCTTTGGGATAGAGATTCTTGGCACGCCCGCCGGCTATACGTACACCTCCGATGGGTACACCAAGAACACATACGGCTCCATAGCCCTTTGAAAATCCGTCAGGTGCCGGAAGCTCCATGCCGTTTAAATACTGCATGAGGACGGGATCATCGGCATCAGCTTCGATACGGAACTGCATATCGCCTCCGTATGCGGAAAAGAACTGATGATGCGGAACGAAACGCTTCTTCTTTTCGTCAAATACCGCAGCGGTCACACCTATGCTGGTAATACCTCTTTTAGGAAGACGCTCCGGACACGCGGGAACACAGACATAACGGTCACGGTATTTAAGAAGCTTTATACCGTCAAACGCATTCTCCGAAGCTGATACAAGCTGATTTTTATCGCTGCCTGAAAGTTCTGAGAGTTCAGGCGCAAAGCGGTCCGAAATAGATCCTGCATTATCCCCGGGCTTTTTAAGATAAGCCATGAACTGGCCTTCGCCGTCGTAAAGATGAGGATAGCAGCGGTAAGAACCCGGAGCACTCTTAAGCGCATTGGCGCTTACCTTTTCCGACGGTTCGAAAACGGAGAGGCCGTGTCTGCTTATCAGATACTCCACTTGTTCTTCATCTTCTTCCAGAGCATAAGTACAGGTTGAATATATAAGCATTCCGCCCGGTTTTAAACAGCTGACGGCGGCATCCAGTATATCGCGCTGGCGTGCCGCGCACAGAGCTATGTTTTCTTCGCTCCATTCATTTATGCTTTCGGGATATTTACGGAACATTCCTTCGCCGGAGCAGGGAGCATCAACAAGGATAAGGTCAAAGTATTCCGGATATACCATTGCGATATCGGAAGGATCAAGACAGCTTGTGATCACATTCCTGTATCCCATTCGTTCGATATTGGATATCAGGATACGGTTTCTTGAAAGATTGGGCTCGTTGGCAAGTACAAATCCGCTGCCCCCGTCAACAGACATAGCAAGCTGGGATGTTTTGCCTCCGGGAGCTGCACACATATCGAGTATGCGCATATCCTGCTTTATATCAACACCCAATACCGGCAGCATTGCTGCAGCATCCTGGGAATAGATGGCACCGGCATGATGAAGAGGCAGGTTTCCTATGGAACGATCATTGTTAAAAGTATAAGTATAACCGCTGCCGTGTGCACATAAAGAAGCACACAGCTGATCCTGTGAAGTCAGCCATGCTTCAAAATCCTTTACGGAGATACGTGCGGTATTTAAGTGGAATGCCTTGAGCGCCTCTTTTTCGTGGGCGGCCAGAAAATCGCCGCAGGCGCTGCCAAGCCGGCTTTCCATTCGTTTTATAAAAGCTTCAGGCAGATTCATGAGAAGCATCATAACAGATTTTAACCAAGCAATCAAGGAGGGGACTCTTATGAGAATGTATGATCTGATCCTAAAAAAGAAACAGGGCGGTGAGCTTACAAGAGAAGAGATCGACTGGATGATACAGGGTTATACCAAAGGTGATATTCCCGATTATCAGATGAGTGCAATGACCATGGCCATCTGCTTTAACGGCATGAACGACCGGGAGACAGGCGATCTGACACTGTCCATGAGAGACAGCGGAGATACCGTTGACCTGTCATCAATAGATGGGGTAAAGGTTGATAAACATTCTACCGGCGGTGTAGGTGACAAGACAAGTATCGCTTTGCTGCCTTTAGTTTCTTCACTTGGCGTTAAGCTGGCGAAGATGAGCGGCAGAGGCCTTGGACACACAGGCGGTACCATCGATAAGCTTGAAAGCATTCCCGGTTTTAAGACCGAGATCAGTATGGATGCTTTTATATCACAGGTAAACAATATAGGCATGGCTATCATGGGCCAGACAGCCGATCTGGCTCCCGCAGATAAGAAGCTCTATGCATTAAGGGATGTAACGGCTACGGTAGATCAGATGTCGCTTATAGCCTCATCCATTATGAGCAAAAAGCTTGCTGCAGGTGCAGATGCCATAGTATTGGATGTAAAGTGCGGAAGCGGTGCCTTTATGAAGGAACTTGATGATGCGAAAGCCCTGGCCGATGCCATGGTACGTATAGGCAGACATGCAGGCAAAAACTGCAGGGCTGTCATCACCAACATGGATGAACCTCTGGGACGGGCAGTCGGCAACGCCATCGAAGTAAGGGAAGCTATCGATACCTTAAAGGGAAAGGGACCCGAAGATTTCACAAAACTTGTTCTCACACTGGGAAGCCGCATGGTAGTTTGCGCCGGCCTGGCAAAAGATACTGCTGAAGCGGAAGAAGAACTTAAAAAGGCAATTGACGACGGAAGCGCCCTTGAACAGTTAAAGCGCTTTATCACAGCCCAGGGAGGAGATGCTTCCTGTGTGGATGATCCGGAGATACTGAAAACAGCTGAGGGAGTACTTGAGCTTAAAGCACAGGCAGATGGCTACGTACAGCATATAGACTGCGATGAGGTGGGGATGTGCTCACTGGTACTTGGAGGCGGCCGCGAAAAGAAGAGCGACATCATCGATCCGGAGGTTGGTATATATCTTTATAAAAAAGTCGGGGACAGTATCAGTAAAGACGAGACCATGGCTGTGCTGTATTATAATGACAAAGAAAAAGGGCTGGCAGCGCTTGAGCGCCTTAAAGCCGCATATCACACGGGAACAGAGAGAATAAGTCCCCGTGAATTGATCATTGGTGAGGTGGATTGATAATTGGAAGAAGCATTAAGAGTTAAAAAGAGCATTGAATTGACACCCGAAAGTACAAGGATGCTTTTCGGAACAAACGACAGATACGTAAGGCAGCTTGAAGATGAGCTGGCCGTGGATGTTACAGACAGGGACGGAGCGATACAGATAACAGGCAGCGAAAAGAATGTTAACCGCGCCATCAGGCTCCTAAGAGATCTTGAACAGATCGCAAAAAACGAAAGCTCATTGGAGGCGCATAAAGTGGAATACGGACTTAAGCTGGCAATGGAGGATAAAGAAGGAGAGCTTCTCAAACTTGATAAAGATACCATATGCCGCACGGTTAACGGTAAACCCGTAAAACCCAAGACCACCGGCCAGAAACAATATGTGGATGCCATAAGGGACAACATGATAGTCTTCGGAACGGGACCGGCAGGAACCGGTAAGACCTATCTGGCAATGGCCATGGCTATCACCGCCTTTAAGAATGAAGAAGTGGGCAGGATAATACTGACACGTCCCGCTATAGAAGCGGGAGAGAAATTAGGTTTCCTTCCCGGTGATCTGCAGAGCAAGGTAGACCCTTACCTTCGTCCCCTTTATGATGCACTGTATCAGATAATGGGCGGAGAGAGTTTCCAGAAGAATATGGAAAAAGGACTGATCGAAGTGGCGCCTCTTGCATACATGAGAGGCCGGACACTTGATAATTCATTCATCATACTTGATGAAGCCCAGAATACCACACCCGCTCAGATGAAGATGTTCTTAACGCGTATAGGTTTCGGTTCAAAAGCCGTTATCACGGGAGACCTTACCCAGAAGGACCTGTCACCCCATACCTTATCAGGGCTTGAGGAAGCCGTCAGGGTACTGCGTAAAGTCGAAGGTATTTCCTTCTGCGAACTCAGCAGCAAGGATGTCGTAAGGCATCCGCTTGTAATGAAGATCGTACAGGCATATGAAAATTACGAAAACAGAAAGAAACGATAACTGTCAAAAGATCCTGACTGAGGTGGATTAAGATAATGAACTTTACTTTATACACAGAGTGTGAGACCGCTTTTTCTTTAGACTTCACCACGATAGCCAATGCCGTGGCGGATGTTTTCTTTAAGCGTTTTCCCTGTCCCTATGATGTTCAGTTATCCCTGTATGTGGTGGAAGACGAAACAATCAGGCAGGCAAACAAAGACATGCGCGGTATAGATAAGGTGACGGATGTTTTATCATTTCCGAACCTGCCTTTTGATCCTGAACATGTAAATGATTTTGAACTTATAGAAGAAGATGATGCGGATGTTTTTGATCCTGAGAGCGGTGAACTTATCTACGGTGAGATAATGATCTGTGCGTCTAAAGTTTTTTTGCAGGCTGAAGAATACGGTCACAGTCCCGAACGTGAATTTGCTTTTCTCACAGCCCATTCGCTGCTGCACCTAACGGGCTTTGACCATATGGAGGAAGAAGACCGGCTTAAGATGGAGTCCATGCAGGAAGATATCCTCAAGGAGGCAGGGTATGAGCGCGGTTAAGGGGAAGGGCAGAAAACTCCTTAAACGGATACGTCCCGATGACAGGATAAGAATAGCGGTATTCTTATCCCAGTTGCTTTCTGTTGTTTCCGGAATGATCATAGTATACCGCATCAAACCTTCCGGGGCGGCTTATCTTTTCAGCGCTCTGGACATAACGGTATTTGCACTGGTACTTTTACCGCTGGGGGCTTCCGAAGCAGTCCATGACCTGGTGCTCAAAAGACAGCAGATCGGTTTTCTCAAAAATGCCAAGCGTATCTTCACAACATCTGCCCTGCATCTTTTGGGGTATGTTCTGGTCTGCCTTATTGTATGGGGAGTGACAGCTACACGTTTTTCTGAGAATTTTCTTTTCGGTAAATCCGGAAATACAACGCTTTTATGGGCCATGCCCATATTTGCGGCGGATGCTTTTGTTTTACTGCTTCGCGGATATTCAGACGGTTATTACAGAGGCCATCACAGCGCATATATACTGCTGATAAGACAGGCTTTTCTGTTCATCCTGGCAGCTTTATTTGCCGGACGCGACAGCACTTCGGGACTTCAGGTAGCAAAGCTTCTTCGAAACGAAGAGGTTAAATATATATATGATGCCATAGGGATTGAGCGCCTGCTCATCATCGTTTCATGTGTATCTGTATTGCTGCTTTTTATCACACTTATCGGAGGGCATCCGGACCGTAACGTAAAGAGGGGAAAGGATAACAACCGCAAGCACGAAAGTCCTACAGGTCAGTTTTACAGCTTTGCATTTCCGTTATCGGGAGCGGTACTTTGTTACTTGAGCTTTCATTTTGCTTCACTTTTGCTGTTCGGAAGGACCTATCGTAACGGAAAACAGTTACTGCAGTCTTATATCTGGGGGATGTATTCCGGCGTATATATGCTTATAAGCCTTGTGCCTTTAAGCCTTATTTTCTTCCTGCTTTACAACAGCCTGCGTCTTACGGGAAGCAGTGTTCGCAGAGAGGACAGGGGCGAGCTCCGTTTAAGATGTATGAATCTTTCGGGAGAAGCCATGATCATATGCTTCTTCTTTGTTTTTTTCTATGCTGCAATGGGACCGCACATATTAAAAGGTGTATTCGGCGTGGATTCTGCCCTTGCCCGGAGACTCATATATTTCGGCCTGATACCCATGACGCTTTGTGCCGTATCACTTAATACGTCCATGCAGCTCATTATCTTAAGATGCAAGAGAAGGTTGATGCTTCACTGCCTGATAGCCTTTATACCTTCCGTTTTAGTCATGCAGTTCATGCCGGCCCTTAGTATCGGTTCTATAGGCATATATTCGGTTATAACATGCTGCAGCCTTTATCATCTGATATTGTCCTTACTCAATTACATACATCTTATACAATACCTGCACTACAGCATGGATATTCTGAGGGTATTTTTGTTACCGGCTTTATGTGCACTGGTCCCCTGTATTATCATATGCCTTCTTGGGCTGCTGTTTGCGTTTTTTATGCCTCCGCTGCTTATAGTATTGATATGTTTTCCCCTCTACAGCCTGGCTTTCTTTTTTGCAATATGCCGGACAGGGCTTATAAATATATATTCCTTAAAGCGGGTGCCTCTTGGCAGGTATATCAGCAGACTTGGCAGGAAACTGCATTTTCTGGGAGATGAACAATGAGCGGACGGGGTAAGATATCTGTTATAGGCGGAGGAATGAGCGGCATCTGTGCAGCTATACTTCTTGCACGCGCCGGATATAAAGTAACAATTTACGAACGCCAGGACCGCATAGGAAAAAAGATACTGCTGACAGGCAACGGGCGCTGTAATCTGTCTAACGAAGATATAAACTCAAGCTTCTATCAGAGTCCGGATAATGAGAAGCTTAAGCGTGTCCTGGATAATATGAGCATCAGTGAACGCGATGTATTCTATAAAAGCCTGGGAATAAGCACCTGTAACATACGTGGCGGCATATATCCTGTAAGCAGACAGGCCTCTTCGGTCATAGATGCTTTGAGATTTACATTAAGGGAGCTAAATGTTAATATAGTTACGGGCGCTAAGGCCATAAGCATAAGGAAAGACTTAAGTATAGTATTCGAAGACCGGAATATTACCGCTCCTGCGGATGCAGAAGCAGTGATCATTGCCTGCGGCGGAAAGGCCGGCGTGTATTCAGAAGATAAGGAAAACGGCTTTAAGCTCCTGGAAGGCATGGGACACAGCCTTAACCTCACGTATCCCGCTCTGACACATCTTAAGTGTGAAGAAGATCTGAAAGCGGTAGCAGGAGTAAGATGCGATGCTGCCCTCAGCCTTAAGACCGACGAAGGTACGTTCCGTGAGACGGGAGAGCTGCAGCTTAATAAGGACTCGGTGTCCGGTATACCGGTATTTCAATTATCCAGATACTGCCGTGAACTATCGGGGATCAGTCTGGAAGCCGATTTTCTATGCTTTTTATCCGATCCCCGGGGAGCTTATGATACACGTATACAGATGTATGCCGGAAGACAGCTGGAAGAATTCTTTGCCGGCTGGCTTAATAAGAAGCTTGCTCAGTATCTTATAAAGAGATCGGGGTTAAGGCCGTCCGATATAGTGCGGGAATGTGATATGAAAAAGCTTTACCGCACGCTTACCCATTGCAGCTTTAAGATAAACGGACGCGGCAATTACCGTGAAGCCCAGCTGATGTGCGGCGGTGTCCCCTTAAGCGAAGTAAGTGACTCTCTGGAATCTCTGCGTATGAAACGGGTATATCTATTGGGAGAGCTTCTGGATGTAAACGGAGCCTGCGGAGGTTACAATCTTCATTTTGCACTGTGCAGTGCATTTGCGGCATATAAGGCCATAAACACGAAAGGAGCGGCAGCGGATGTTTAAGCTTGATGACATACACTTAAAACCTCCCGTAAGGAACGAGATCGCAGAGCTTACTGCTAAAGCCGCGTCTGTCATGGGGATCAATGAGGGGCATATAGGTAATATTTCAATACTTAAGCGCTCCCTTGATGCAAGGAAAAAGAGTGATATCAGATTTGTCTACAGCATAGCCTTTGATCTGAAGGGCGTTAATAAGGGGCTTGAACTCGCAGGGCGGCAGCTTAAAAGAAATAACACCCTGCAATTATATAAACCGGTAAACTTTGAATTTCCGAATGTTATGCTGCGCACCACACGTGAGGAGAACCGTCCCCTTATCGTGGGCTGCGGCCCAGCCGGATTATTCTGCGCTTACGTGCTGGCAAACTCCGGCTTAAAGCCCATTATCGTGGAACGCGGCGAAAGCATTGTCAACCGTGAACGCAGCGTAAAAGATTTCTGGGAAAAAGGCATACTTAATCCCGAATCAAACGTACAGTTCGGTGAAGGCGGTGCCGGTACATTTTCAGACGGAAAGCTTTATACAGGTAATAATGATAAAGACGGTATATATCATGCTATTATGAAGCTTTTTGTGGAATATGGTGCCGATCCAGTTATACTTTATGACAGTCATCCGCATATAGGCACGGATGTGCTGAAAAATGTCATCATCAATATGAGATACGCTTTAGAGCGTATGGGGGCGGAATTCATGTTCGAGACCCGCTTCGTAAAGCCTTTGATCGATAAAACCGGAAAAGCCGTAGCAGCAGAACTTCTTCACAAGAACAAGATAAGTGAAAAGAAATGCGGCTGCATAATACTCTGTACCGGCCACAGTGCCAGGGATTCCTTTAAGCTGCTGAATGAATGCGGGCTTAAGATGGAGAGCAAAAGCTTTGCAGTGGGACTGCGGGTACAGCATACGCAGGAGATGATAGACAAAGCGCAGTATGGCGAGGATTTTGCAGCATACAGACTGCCTGCTGCATCTTACAAGCTGACTACAAAAGCTTCTTCCGGAAGGGGAGTGTTCTCCTTCTGTATGTGCCCCGGCGGATATGTCGTGAATGCATCCAGTGAAGAGGGCAGACTTGCGGTAAACGGCATGAGTTATCACGGACGTTCCGGTCCCAATGCCAATTCGGCCATAGTAGTAAGTGTCAGCCCGGAGGAATTCGGGCTGGGGCTGTTTGACGGAATGGAGTTTCAGCAAAAGATGGAAGAAGCAGCCTTTCTGGCGGCAGGCGGGAAAGTTCCCGTACAGAGCCTTATAGATTACAGCGCTCAGAATGGCTCCTGTTCCCGCAAAGGCATAGAGCCGGCGATAAAAGGTGCCTGGGCATATGCACCCTTAAACGGGATACTTCCCCTTACGCTGGAAAATGATATAATAGAGGCGTTCGGCAATTTCGGTAAATACATAAGCGGCTTTGACAACCCTGACACGCTGCTTGCGGGAGTAGAGAGCAGGACATCTTCGCCGGTTAAGATATTGCGTAACGACAGCGGTCAGAGCAACATCGGAGCCATCTTCCCATGCGGTGAAGGAGCAGGCTATGCAGGCGGTATAACTTCTGCTGCAGCTGATGGTATACGAACGGCCGAAAAAGTGCTAAAATATATGCAAAGAGTATAAAATAGGACAGGTATTGACGAAAATGGACCAGTACAGGGAACTTATAAAGAGTAAAAAAAGGATCGTGGTAAAGATAGGCTCATCCTCTTTACGCCACAATGAAACCGGAGATTTTGATTATATAAAGATGGAAACACTGGTGCGCGAATTGTGCAACATACGCAACCAGGGAAAGGATGTTATACTTGTATCCAGTGGTGCAATAGCCGCCGGAAAGAAGACGGTTCATATCCCCGCCGATGAGGAAAATACGCTCGCGGTCAAGCAGGCTTGTGCAGCGATCGGGCAGGCCCGTCTGATGATGACTTACGAACGGCTTTTTTCACAGTATGGCCAGATAGCGGCGCAGATACTCATGACAAAGAACACTATCGTAGCCGATCTGAACCGTTTTAATGCACATAATACTTTTATTGAACTTTTGAAACTGGGAGTGATCCCCATAGTAAACGAAAACGATACCATATCCACCTATGAGATCGAATTCGGTGATAACGATACCCTGTCGGCTATCGTAGCCGCACTGGTGGATGCAGATCTGCTGATACTTCTGTCGGATATAGACGGACTGTATTCTGATGATCCGCATAAAAATCCGGATGCCAGATTTTTGCCTATTGTACCTGAGCTCACGGATGATATAATGAACATGGGAAAGGCTACCACCGGCTCGGACGTAGGTACGGGCGGAATGAAGTCAAAACTCAGCGCGGCGAAGATCGCAACGAGCGCCGGAGCCGATATGATAATAACAAATGCAAAGGATGTCAGAGTGCTGCACCGCATCATGGACGGAAGAGATGTGGGGACACTCTTCCTTGCACATAAAGATGAGAATTTTTATCTGAAGGATGTAGTGGAGGATTAAAGCTGATGGATATGAATGAGCGTATAGCACGTATCAATGAGCTTTATCATCTTTCACAGAAGCGCGAACTTACAGCAGAGGAAAAACTTGAACAGCGCATACTCAGAAAAGAATACGTTGACGCTATAAGAGGCAATCTGAGAGCACAGTTAAATAACATTGATATTGTTGAAAAAGACGGAAGCATAACTAATCTGGGGGACAAGTATGGCAATAGAAATGAGTAAACAGACGCTCAGACGTGACATAGTGAAGAAGCGTGACCATCTGATCGAAAAGGAACGGGTTGAAAAATCCGAGGCCATAACGCGGCGTCTTTTCAATATAGAAATGGTAGCCCAGGCCGAAGATATATTGCTTTATGCCGATTTCGGATCAGAGGTCAAGACATCTCAGATATTTTATACTGCAAAACGTATGCATAAACGTGTATTTTTCCCCAAGGTTATAGGCAATGACCTTGAATTCTTCCGTGTAGAGGATCTGGCCGATATGCAGGTCGGATTTAAGGGGATACAGGAACCTTTCATGCTGAAACGTACGGGAGGCGACTGGATATTTGCGGCTGTTGCCGTGGTGCCCGGTACCGTGTTTTCACGCGAAGGTTACCGCATAGGTTACGGCAGGGGCTTTTATGACCGCTTCCTTGCCAAGTACCCAAGTGTCTTTAAGATAGGTCTTGCATATGACCTTCAGATACTGGAGCACATCCCACATGAGTATTATGATGTCAGGATGGACGGGCTGGTAAGCGAATCGGAGCAGCTGTTCTGGTCGAACAGCAGTAAGTAGAATATATGATCCCGTGATAAACACGGATCTTTGGAGGATAGAAAAATGGAACTCGAAGCACTGTGCAGCGCGGCTAAAGCCGCAAAATATGAAATAGCAGCGATAAGTACCGAAAAAAAGAACGAAGCACTTTTAAAGATAGCAGAGCTTTTGGTAAAGGAAAGTGAAGCTATAATCATAGCTAACGCAAGAGACATAACCACAGCCACCACCAAGGGAATGAGCATTCCCATGATCGACAGGCTGCGTCTTACGGAAGACCGTATAAAAGCGATGAGTGAGGGCTTAAGACAGGTGGCAGAGCTGCCCGATCCATTAAGTGACGTGCTTGATGAATGGGAGCTTGCCAACGGACTCAAACTGAAGAAAGTCCGTGTTCCCCTGGGAGTTATAGGCATAATCTATGAGTCCAGACCCAATGTTACAGCCGACGCTTTTGCGCTTACGTTTAAGTCCGGAAATGTTGTCATATTAAAGGGCGGCAGCGATGCAATCAATTCCAATACAGCCATTACAGACGTTATCCGTAAGGGCCTTAAAGAGTGCGGTATAAACGAAAATGCCATATCGCTTATAGAGAGCACCGACAGGGAGACAACTGTTAAGTTCATGCAGATGAGGGAATATGTTGATGTGCTGATCCCCAGAGGCAGCGCAGGACTTATCCGCAGCGTGGTGGAGAATTCTAAGATTCCCGTTATAGAGACCGGTGCAGGCAACTGCCATATCTATATCGATAAGACCGCAGACGCGGCAAAAGCAAAATGCATAGTCATAAACGCAAAGACCCAGCGCCTTGGCGTATGCAACACAGCGGAATCACTGCTTATACATGAAGATATTGCAGAAAGCATATTCCCTGATATCGCAAGGGCACTTCATGATAAATCCGTTGAGATAAGAGGTGATGAAGAAGCACAGTCTTCATCTGAGTTTGTTGTGCCCGCAAGCGAAGAGGATTACGGAAAAGAATATCTGGATCTTCTTATTTCGGTAAAGACAGTAAAGAATGTTGAAGAGGCCATAGCCCATATTAACAAATATTCGACTCATCATTCCGATGCTATCGTTACCGAAGACGAAGAATCAGCGGAGAAATTCCTTAAAGGCGTTGACAGTGCATGTGTTTACGTCAATGCATCCACCCGTTTTACCGACGGTTTTGAATTCGGTTTCGGTGCAGAGATAGGAATAAGCACCCAGATGCTCCATGCCCGTGGACCCATGGGACTTAAGGAGCTTACCTCATATAAATATCAGATACGCGGAAACGGCCAGGTGCGCGGCTGATGAAATGGAAGGATGTTGATTATACACCTTATACTTCCACAAATCCTCTGGATTCCGGGGAAGAGAGCTTAAGACAGGAAGATTTCATCCAGAAAACATCTGTAGTAGTCCGTGAACTGTCAGAAAAACTCGGCCGTGTACCCACTGCCTGTGTTGTTACTTTCGGCTGCCAGATGAATGCCCGTGATTCAGAAAAACTCTGCGGCATCCTTTCACGTGTCGGTTATATGCTCACGGAAGAAGAGGAAGCCGATCTGGTGGTCTATAATACCTGCACCGTAAGGGATAATGCCAATCAGCGTGTATACGGACGTCTTGGCCATCTGAACGCAATGAAGAAAGTGCTGCCTTCCAAGAAGATAGCGCTTTGCGGATGTATGGTGCAGGAAGTATCGGTAATAGAAAAGATACGCAAGTCCTATTCATTTGTGGATCTGATCTTCGGAACCCATAATATATATAAATTCCCCGAACTATTATATATGATGCTCACATCGGATAAGATGATCGTTGACGTATGGAAAGATACCAATGCGATAGTCGAGGACCTTCCCGTTGAAAGGAAGTATCCTTTTAAATCCGGTGTTAATATAATGTTCGGCTGTGATAAATTCTGCACATATTGTATAGTGCCTTATGTGCGCGGACGTGAACGCAGCCGGGATCCCAGGGAGATACTCAGGGAAGTGGAGAGTCTTGCGGCTGACGGTGTCAGCGAAGTTATGCTTCTTGGCCAGAATGTGGATTCCTACGGCAAAGGTCTTTCTGACGGTATCAGCTTCCCGGGGCTTTTGCGTGAAGTGGAAAAAGTTGACGGCATTAGGCGCATACGTTTTATGACCAGCCATCCCAGAGATCTGTCTGATGAGCTGATCGGACTTATGGCAGGATCAAAGAAGATCTGCCCCCACCTTCATCTGCCCGTCCAGAGCGGTAGCAGCCGCATACTTAAGGCTATGAATCGCGGATATACCAGGGAGTCCTATATGGAGCTTGTAGGCCGCTTAAGGGCAACCATGCCCGAACTGGCCCTTACCACAGACATCATCGTGGGCTTCCCCGGGGAGACCATGGAAGATATTGAGGAGACCATAAGCCTTGTTAAGGAAGTGGAATATGACAACGCCTTTACTTTTATCTATTCACCGCGAACAGGAACTCCCGCAGCTGATATGCCAAGGAGTATGAATGATGAAGAGATCAAGGAGGGCTTTGATAAGCTTTTAAAGGCTGTACAGGAGACTGCAAAGAAACGTGTGGCACGTTATGCCGGCAGATGTGAAGAGGCCCTTATAGAAAGCTTAAACGACCATGATGAGGCCATGGTAACGGGCCGCCTCGGAAACAACCTCCTGGTGCACCTTAAGGGCGGCAGTGAACTGATCGGCAGTTACGTTAATGTTAAGCTGCTTGAAAATAAAGGATTCTATTACATCGGAGAGATGCTTTGAACTATAGTGATATAGATAAAGAAAAGCTGTCCCCCATGATGGCCAAATATCTGGAGACTAAAGAAGAATATGCTGACTGCATACTTTTTTATCGTCTGGGGGATTTTTATGAGATGTTCTTTGATGATGCCATCAGGGTATCAAAGGAACTGGAACTGACACTTACCGGAAAAAGCTGCGGGCTTGATGAGCGTGCGCCTATGTGCGGCGTACCTTTTCATGCCGTGGATAATTATCTCAACCAGCTTGTTGATAAAGGCTATAAAGTCGCCATCTGCGAGCAGGTTGAGGATCCCAAGCTGGCTAAGGGCCTTGTCGCCCGTGAAGTAACAAGGGTTGTTACTCCGGGTACGAATTTAAGCCCCGCGGCAATGGATGAAAGCAGGAACCGCTTCCTTATGTGCATTTTCTCCATGCAGGATAAGGCGGGCGTTGCATTCTGTGATATTTCTACAGGCGAGTTCTTTTTAACGGAAGATGACCCGAAGGACCTGGCGGATGAGATACAGAAGCTTACTCCTGCAGAGATCATCTGTAATGAAACCCTGCTTATTTCGGATCCTGCACTTAAGGAGCTCAAGGACAGACTGGGCATAGCCCTTTTTGAACTGGGAAGCTGGTATTTTGACAGGGACGAATGCGAAAAGATACTTCTTAAGCATTTTAAGGTATCTTCATTAGTAGGGCTGGGTATTTCGGATTACTCGGCAGGCATGTCTGCGGCAGGTGCACTTCTCCAGTATCTGTACGAGACGCAGAAGATCCCCCTGCATCATATAACCGCCCTGCATCCCTATACAGGATCACGTTACATGCTTCTGGATTCTTCCACGAGAAGAAATCTGGAACTGTGTGAAACCATGCGTGAAAAGCAGAAGAGAGGCAGTCTGTTCTGGGTCCTGGACAAAACCCGCACCGCCATGGGGGCCAGGATGCTGCGCAACGATATAGAGCAGCCGCTGGTAGAGGAAGACGGCATCATAAAGCGCCTGGACGCTGTTGATGAGCTTTATAAAAAAGCTGTAGACCGTGATGAGCTTCGTGAATATCTGAACGCCATTTACGACCTTGAAAGACTCATGTCCAGGGTAAGTTTCCATTCCATCAATCCAAGAGATATGATAGCACTGCGCGATTCCCTTAAGATGCTGCCTTACATAAAGGAGATCTTAGCGGATATGGAATCCGCAGCCCTTAAGGAGTTGTGCGAAGACCTGGATGTATTAAAAGATATAAGTCAAGCCATCGAAGAGACAATAGTGGACGAGCCGCCCCTTACCATCCGTGAAGGCGGCCTGATCCGTGAAGGCTTCGATCCCGATATAGATAAACTGCGTCATGCCAAGACTGAAGGCAAGACCTGGCTGGCATCCCTCGAAGAAGATGAACGCCAGCGTACAGGGATCAAGAATTTAAAAGTCAGATATAACAAAGTGTTCGGTTACTATCTTGAGGTGACCAATTCTTATAAGGATATGGTTCCCGATGATTATATGCGTAAGCAGACCCTTGCAAACGCAGAGCGTTATATCACTCCCAGGCTTAAAGAACTGGAGGATATGATATTAAATGCCGAAGACAAACTGACTACCCTTGAATATGACGCATATTGTGCATTGCGCGACCGGATAGAGGATCAGCTGGTACGCATACAACAAAGTGCCAAGGTGATAGCCAGACTTGATGTATTTGCCTCCCTGGCACTGGTCGCAGAGCAGAACCATTATGTAAGACCCAAGTTAAACACAAAAGGCATTATTTCCATCAAAGCGGGACGTCATCCTGTAGTTGAAAAGATGATCCCGGGTGACATGTTCATTGATAACGATACTTATCTTGACAACAAAAAACAAAGCATAAGTATCATAACAGGTCCGAATATGGCCGGCAAATCCACCTATATGAGGCAGGTGGCGCTTATCTGTCTTATGTTCCAGACCGGAAGCTTTGTTCCGGCAAAAGAAGCGGACCTGTGCGTGGTAGATCGTATATTTACAAGGGTCGGCGCATCGGATGATCTGGCCAGCGGACAGTCTACCTTTATGATCGAGATGAATGAGGTGGCCAACATCCTTAAAAATGCTACTGCACAGTCACTTCTGATACTTGATGAGATAGGACGCGGCACTTCGACCTTTGACGGGCTTTCCATAGCCTGGGCTGTAATAGAGCATATCAGCAATAAAAAGCTTCTGGGAGCAAAGACACTTTTTGCCACACATTACCATGAGCTCACCGAACTGGAAGGCAGGATGGAGAATGTCAACAATTACTGTATAGCCGTTAAGGAAAAAGGCGATGATATAGTATTTTTACGCAAGATAATAAAGGGAGGTGCCGATAAGAGTTACGGAATACAGGTTGCAAAGCTTGCAGGCGTTCCCGACAGTGTATGTGACCGTGCCGCACAGATAGTCATGCAGCTTTTAGATAATGATATAAGCGCAAAGATACAAGAGATAGCAATACCTGCATGCGGAAAGAAAGCCGAAGTAAAAACCTACGATGACGTGGAACTGGGGCAGATGAGTTTTCTTGACACCAATTCTGACGAAGATATACTCAAAGAACTTTCGGAGCTGGAGATAACCACTTTGACACCGCTGGAGGCTTTAAATACCCTTTATCATCTGCAGAGCAGACTTAAGAACAGATATTAAGGCTTATAATATCTATATAATAGAATGGTAGTATAAAACGATGGGAAATATACATCTTCTTGATAATAGCACAATAGATAAGATAGCTGCCGGGGAAGTGGTTGAACGTCCTGCCAGCATCGTAAAAGAACTGGTAGAAAATGCCATGGATTCGGGGGCCGACGCCATTACCGTAGAGATAAAAGGCGGAGGCATCGATTATATAAGAGTTACGGATAACGGCTGCGGTATCAGTGCCGAAGACATGCCAAATGCATTTTTGCGCCATGCCACTTCAAAGATAATCAGCATAGACGATCTTAACAGCTTAAATTCCATGGGCTTCAGGGGCGAAGCTCTTGCTTCCATTGCTTCTGTATGTAAAGTTACGATGATCACCAAATGCGCCGGAGAACTGATGGGGCACAAGCTTGAAGTCAACGGCAGCGTTGCCGGGGAGATCGAAGACATTGGTGCGCCTGAAGGTACGACTGTTATAGCGGCGCATCTTTTTTATAACACTCCCGTAAGGCGTAAATTCTTAAAGACCGCTGCTGCTGAGGGGAACACCATAGCTGAACTGATGGAACGCCTGGCTCTGGCGCGTCCGGATATTTCATATAAATTCGTCCAGAACGGAAATACGCGTTTTATGACCAGCGGAAGCGGTGATCTTAAGGAAGTCATTCACCGTATATACGGCCGTGAAGCAGCCAAGACTATCGTTCCCGTATCCTGTGAGATTGACGGTATCAGGATAGACGGATATCTGGGCAGCCCTGCCATGAACAGGCCTAACCGTAATTTTGAGAATTATTTTTTAAACAGGCGTTATATCAAAAGCGATATCATAAGCAGGGGAATAGAAGAGGGATATAAAGGCTATATGATGCAGCATAAGTTCCCCTTCTGCGTGCTTCATATCAATATCGACAGTACCTGCATTGATGTTAACGTGCATCCTTCCAAAATGGACGTGCGCTTTTCGGATAAAGAAGCGGTATTTGACGGCATAAGCAAAGGCGTGGCAGATACCCTGCATGAACAGGAGATGATCCCAAAAGCCGAAGGAGAGGGCAATATCAAACCGGAAATAGTTGAAGCACCCGAACCCTTCGAAAAGAGCAGGACAAAAGAGCTGAAGGAAGAGACAACGGCAGCGTATGATGAACCTGAAAAGCCTGTTGTGACTGTATCTGAGGAAAATGATAATGTCGATGAATCTGTTGACCGTAACGGTTATTATGTTGACCAATTGAGTCACGGCAACGATGACAGAGATATATTTGATATAAATTTTGACGACGCGGATGATAAGGCATTTGTAGTAGACCTTAAGGCTAAGCCTGATACCGCCGCTATCTCAGCGGCTGTAAAAACCGAAAAACAGCCTATACCCGAAGATCCGTGGAAAAACGCGACCCAGCTGTCCATGCTTCCGACGGAAAGAGTCATAAGCGCTAATGCCAGAAAGCAGTACAATCTCCTGGGCTGCGTATTTAACACATACTGGATTTTCTCATATCAGGATAAGATCTATTTTGTAGACCAGCATGCTGCACATGAAAAAGTAAATTATGAGCGCATAGTAAAACAATATGAAAATAATAACGTTTATGTACAACAGCTTGCTCCTCCCATAATCGTTTCCCTTTCGCACAGTGAAGCAGAAACCCTTGAAGAATACAGGGAAGAACTGAGTGCTTTGGGCTTTAATTCGGAAAGTTTCGGGGGAAGTGAAGTTGCAATAACCACCGTACCTCTTGAATTATATAAAAAAGAACCCAGGGGGCTGTTTCTTGAGATATTAAATGATCTGGCGCTGCGCGGAGGCGGCAAAGCCCCCGGCGTTATAGACCGCGTATTAGCCACCATGGCCTGCAAAGCCGCAGTAAAAGGCGGAGATGTTATAAGCCGGGAAGAGATGGATGCTGTTCTGGATGAGCTTTTAAGCCTGAAAAATCCTTATCATTGTCCTCACGGCAGGCCCACGATATTCTCTATGAGCAGGACAGATCTCGAAAAGAAGTTTAAGAGGATAGTCAGCTGATGAATAAACTCGTTATCATAGCCGGCCCCACGGCTACAGGCAAAAGCGATGCCGCCGTAGCACTTTCAAAAGTGATCGGCGGCGAAGTCATTTCTGCGGATTCGGTGCAGGTCTATAAAGGCCTTGATATCGGTTCGGCAAAGATAACACAGGGTGAAATGCAGGGTGTGCCTCATCATCTCATAGATATGCTGGAACCTGAAGAACCGTTTAATATCACCATATTCCAGAAAATGGCAAAGGAAGCAATGCAGGGGATATACGAACGTGGCCATATTCCCGTTATATGCGGCGGAACAGGCTTTTATATCCAGTCTGTTCTTTATGACATCGAATTCACTTCCGAAGATACCGACATGAGCTACCGGCATGAGCTGGAGAAGAAGGATCCGAAAGAACTTTACGCCATGTTAAAGGCTGTTGATCCCGCCTCCTGTGAGAGCATTCATGAAAATAATGTGAAACGTGTGATACGGGCACTTGAATTTTTTCACGAGACAGGATATCCTATATCAACCCATAATGCACAGCAGCGCTCCCGCAGTGCGGCATACGATGCAAGATTTTTTGTGCTGACTGATGAGCGCTCCAAGCTATACGAACGCATTGACGCGCGTGTTGATAAGATGGTAGCGTCAGGCCTTGTGGACGAAGTACGTGCTTTAAAAGACCGCGGTGTACCGCGCATGTCCACGGCTATGCAAGGCCTTGGCTACAAAGAGATATATGACTACCTGGCCGGTGAATGTACTCTGGAAGAAGCCATATATACCATTAAGCGCGACAGCCGGCATTTTGCAAAGCGCCAGGTTACCTGGTTCAAGCGCGAACCGGACGCCATCTGGATAGACCGCAGTAAATTTGCCGATCCCGCTATAGATATAGTTGAATTCATGCTTGGCCGTCTGTGGGACAAATGATCAGCAGACATCAGCTTTTTCAGGAGGATTATTTATGTTCGTAGTTATAGAAGGTATACTGGCAGTGATCGCTGCGCTTATATTGTGTCCGGTACTGGCTGTACTGTTTATCAAGACAATGAAGGAGAACGGAGCTCCCGCTATAAGAGTCCTGTTTACCTCTCTTATATGTATAGCTGTTGTTGTCGGCATCCTTGGTTCCAAAAGGATGATAGAAGCCTCCAGGGTAGTAGGCGTATACAGCGGCGCTGAATATGACACCATAGAGATAAACGGCGTAAAATATGAAGCCGACTATAATGCGCCCTATAACAGCCCTGACAAGGAAAAACTGCTGGGTAAAGCAGTCTGTGCCTACGATATTATACAGGGCAATACTTATGATCCCATGTATATATGGACGGTAAAAGGCAGCAATGATTATATCTACGCCCTGCTGGTATATGACGGTGTTTTCTACAAGAAGGCAGAATAGCAAGAAAGGAGCGGACTATGATAAGTGCCAATAACGCCGTATGGATGGACTGGTTCAAACATACGGAGGAGATCCGCGAAGAAGCTGCCGGAATGGATAAAAAAGAGCTTATAGAAAAGATACTCTCATATGAGGACATCCAGACAGAAAAGCAGAAGAAAGTGTATCTTAAGAAGCTTAAGTGGAAAAAGATCCCGGAGCTGATCGATCTCTGGATAGAGAAAGAATATATAAAAACACATACGTAATACGTCAGGAGAAAACAGATGTTATCAGAACAGTACGCAAAAATGGGCCTGGATAAGGAGATCATCGCTCTAGGTGAAGAAATAAGGACTTCTTTAAAAAACAGATTTGAAAAAATAGATGAAACAGCAGAACTCAACCAGCTAAAGGTGCTGCATGCAATGCAGCAGAAGCAGGTGAGCGAAGCCTGTCTTCTTGGCACCACAGGTTACGGCTATAATGATCTGGGCCGCGATACCCTTGAAGAGGTTTATGCACAGATATTCAGGGCTGAGGATGCGCTGGTAAGGCCCCAGATAACCTGCGGGACACATGCACTGGCACTGGCGCTTATGAGCAACCTGCGCCCCGGGGATGAACTCTTAAGCCCCGTAGGCAAGCCCTACGATACCCTTGAAGAGGTTATAGGCATCAGGGACAAAGGTAACGGTCACAGCAGCGGTTCCCTCAGGGAATACGGCATCACTTACCGTCAGGTCGATCTTCTTGAGAATGGTGATTTTGATCTTGACGGCATAAAGGCGGCTGTCAACGAAAAGACGCGTATGGTCACCATACAGCGTTCAAAAGGGTATCAGACCAGACCCACTCTGTCCGTTGAGCGTATAGAAGAACTCATTAAGTTCATCAGATCCGTCAAGGCCGATGTTGTTATCATGGTAGATAACTGTTACGGGGAATTCGTGCAGGATCGCGAACCCATAGAAGCAGGAGCGGATATTGCAGTGGGATCTCTTATCAAAAATCCCGGAGGCGGACTCTGTCCTTCGGGCGGTTATATCGTAGGCAAAAAAGAATGTGTTGAGAACGCAGCGTACCGCCTTACTTCGCCCGGTCTGGGAAAGGAAGTGGGAGCATCCCTCGGTATCCTCCCGGCATTCTATCAGGGGCTTTTCATGTCGCCGATAGTGACCGCATCCGCATTAAAGACTGCGATATTTGCTGCCGCTGTATATGAGAAGCTTGGTTATAAGCCTTATCCTGCGGCAGACAGCGAAAGATATGATATTATCCAGGCTGTTACACTGGGCAGTGCAGATAAGCTGTGTGCCTTTTGTGAAGGTATACAGGCAGCCGCCCCCGTTGATTCACACGTAACACCGGAGCCCTGGCCTATGCCCGGATATGACAGCAACGTCATAATGGCAGCCGGAGCCTTCGTTTCCGGCTCATCAATCGAGCTTTCTGCCGACGGTCCATTAAAGGAGCCTTATACGGTATATTTCCAGGGCGGATTGAGCTTTCCTCACGGTGCATTCGGCATCTTACGCAGCGCCCAGCAGCTGAAAAATAAAGGCCTGCTGTAGGTCTGTACCATATCTTGTGGCCTGTATGCTGCTATTTTGCGGTGTACAGTGCCTGTTTTTTGTGTTAATATAAGCATTTGACAGATTAAAACGGAGGAACTTTTTTTGAGATGAATGCATTCGGAATAGATTTGGGATCCAGCAATATTAAGATCTATAACGCATCCGATGATACATATTTCATGGAAAAGAATATGATCGCCATAAAAGGCAGGGACAGTCTTTTTGCGTACGGTGATTCTGCTTTTGATATGTATGAGAAAGCCCCCGAGGATATAAATGTTTCTTATCCCGTGGTGAACGGCGTTATCGCGGATATCAACAACATGAATACGCTTATACATTATTTTGTGAACGATCTTTCAAAGAACGGCATACGTCCTGCCGATTACTATATAGCCGTCCCCACCGATGTTACCGAAGTGGAGCGCAGGGCTTTTCTTGATCTTATAAGGGACAGCAACGTCAAAGCAAGGCGTATATTTGTTGTTGAAAAGGCTCTGGCTGACGGTCTGGGCATGGATATAGACGTAAAAACTTCCCGTGGCGTGCTGGTAGTGGATGTTGGATTTGATACAACGGAAATTTCCCTCTTATCCCTTGGAGGCATAGTTTTGAGCCGCCTGATCAAGGTGGGCGGATCCAAGTTTGATGAGGACATCAAGGCCGCCGTGCGCCGTGAATACAGCCTTGTAATAGGTTCAAAGACTTCCGAAAAGCTTAAGATAATCATGAGAGAAGTGGAAGCCCATAACAAAAACGCTGTCGTATACGGCATGGATATACTGAACGGCCTGCCTGTCCAGAAGGCTATTTCAACCGAGCTGTTACAGGACTCCCTTAAAGAACATTTCGGCATGATAGTAGATAACGTTCATCAGATACTTGAGCGCACCCCGCCCGAACTGGGCGCCGATATCTACCGTCACGGCATATATCTGACCGGCGGTGCAAGCCAGGTGGGACATCTGGCCGAACTGATAAGAGTTAGTACCGGCCTTCGTGTAAACACAGCCAAAGAACCTATCGCAAGCGTCGTAAAGGGGCTTTATACCATGATCCATGACACGAGATTTGCCACCCTTGCGACAGAAAACGGGAAATAAATTATGAGCCCCGTAGTAAAGCAAAAAGAGGAGCGTAAAAAGATACCCGCGAAATACCTGCTCCTTATATTTACCCTGGCCTGCCTGGGACTCATGGTCTTTACTTTTACAAGAGACATTCCCGTCACCGTAGCGGAAGATGCGGCAGGAACCGTGATCGTACCTTTCCAGAAGGGCATTACACGGCTTGGCAGTGCCATGGTTGCTTTTGTGACCGAGCATCATACCATCGAAGAACTCCAGGCCGAAAACTGCCGGCTTCAGGATGAGATAGACGAACTTGGGCGCAAGAACGACCAGCTTATGCAGGACGGTTATGAACTTACCCAGCTGCGCCAGCTTTACGAGCTGGACAACAGCTACAGTGAATATGAAAAGACCGGCGCCACGGTAATAGCAGCAGGAAGCGGAAACCGTTTCAATTCTTTTATTATCGATAAAGGACGTGAAGACGGCATAGAAAAAGACATGAACGTCATAGCCGGAACAGGACTTGTAGGCATAGTAACAGAGACCGGCAAGAACTGGTCAAGAGTAAATACCATCATATCAAACGGCACCAATGTGAGCGCCGCTGTATTACACAGTCAGAACAACCTGATAGTATCCGGCGACATGGAGCTGATGCAGCAGGGCAGGATACGTTATTCACAGCTTTCCGACAAAGAACAGAATGTACATCCCGGCGACAAAGTAGTAACATCCAATATCAGTGATAAATATCTGCCGGGCATACTGATTGGCTATATATCCACTGTTGATACCGATTCCAACCAGCTCACTTATTCGGGACAGCTTACACCTGTCGTGGATTTTGAGCACCTAAGTTATGTGCTGATAATCAAACAGAAGAAAGCCGAACTGGAGGATTAAAATGACCATAAAAAAGATCCTGACCGGTATACTGGCGGTCTTTCTTTTTTTTCTGATACAGAGCAGTGTGCTGAAGAACCTGGCATACAGCGGTGCCATCCCAAACCTGCTGCTCATACTTGTCTGCAGCTACGGATATATGCGCGGTGAACGTGCAGCCATGTGGGCTGGCTTTTTTACAGGGCTTTTACTGGATATATTCGGAATGAATGTTTTGGGATTATACGCTCTGATCTATGTATATCTGGGGTATCTCGCAGGCTTATGCCATTCCTGGTACGAACCAATGGAATTCCGTATTCCCCTGGCCATAATATTCATCGGCGATCTGATGGTATTATTTGTCCAGTTTATATTGTTTTTCGTATTGAACGGAGATTTCGGCTTTAAGTATTATCTTATCGGCAAGGCACTGCCGGAGCTGGCGACGACCATGATATCCTCCGTTGCGATATATCCTCTTCTTTTATGGATAGAGGAGCGTTTTGTAAATGTAGACCCTGCGGAAAAGAAAAAAAGAGAAGACTGGAGTGTCGGCGACCTGGCTGAAGCCGAGCGTAAGGAAGGCAGCGATTAATGTTGATCCAGATAATAAAAGAGAAGATAAAGGAGTTTTTTGACGCAAGATATCTTGTGCCTTATTTGCTTCTCGTCGTTGTCATGTGTATCCTTATCTGGCGTATCTTCGACCTTCAGATAGTTAAAGGAAGCGACTACCAGGAAGAATTCACACTCCTGAGTAAAAAGGAGCTCCGTGTTCCCGGTGTCCGCGGAAATATCTACGACCGCAACGGGGTGCTTCTGGCATATAACGAGCTGGCTTATTCGGTGACTATTACGGATACCATTGAATCCGGAAACGGAAAGAATGAAAAGCTTAACAACATCATCATCAATATGGTCCGTCTTATCGAAAAGAACGGTGATGAGATCATCTGCGATTTCGGAATATATGTTGATGAAAACAATAATTACTGCTTTGCCGTGGAGGGCGCGCAGAAGGAACGTTTTCTGGCTGATATCTACGGCCGGAAGAGCACAAATGACCTGCTTTATGCCGAACGCATATCCAATCCCGATGAAGTAATGGAATTTCTTGCAAGCAGCAAAAAATTCGGCATAGGCAGTTATGCAAATAACGGAGAGAAAAATACGGCTTTCTTCCCTATGATGGGCTTTACAAAAGAAGAGATCCTGAAGATTGCGATAATCAGATACCAGTTAAGCTTAAATTCATTCCAGAAGTACATAGCAACAACCGTAGCCACCGACGTCAACGAAAAGACCGTAGCCTACATAATGGAAAACAGCGATGCGTTGCAGGGTGTGAGCATCGTGGAAGAGGCTATGCGCAGATACAATCATTCCGTTTATTTTTCACAGATAATCGGCTATACCGGCCGTATATCCCAGAGCGAATACGATACCTATTCCGCGGAGAGCGACAATTATGATACCAACGACTATGTCGGCAAGACCGGTATTGAATTTTCCTGCGAATCATATCTGCAGGGGCAGAAGGGCAGCGAAACCGTATTTGTCGATAAACTGGGGCGCGTCATAGAAAGTACGGACATAGAACTTCCTGTAGCAGGCAACGACATATATCTGACCATAGATGCAGACTTACAGATGGCTGTATATCATCTGCTGGAGCAGAAGATAGCAGGTATACTGGTAAGCCATCTGGTGGACGCCAAGACCATAAACCAGACCGGCCGAGACCGTAAGATCCCAATATATGATGTTTACAGTGCTCTCTACGGCAATAATGTCATAGACTTTAAACACATGTCCCAGCCTTATGCCGGTGAAAACGAAAAAGCGGTATATGCCGCCTTTCTGGAAAAGCAGGCAGCCGTTCTGGAGCGCATGCGTGAGGAAATGGCCACCTCAAATGCTGCATACAGGGATCTGGGCGCCGAACTCAAGGAATATGAAAGCTTTATCATATCCATGCTTTCCTCGGATAATTACGGTGTTATAAAGGCAGACGAGATCGACGAGACAGATGAAACATATCTTGCGTGGAAGATACATGAGACCATCTGCATCAGGGATTATCTTAAATACTGCATTTCCAAACAATGGATAGATACGGGAAAACTAAACCTGACATCCCAGTATGCGGATGCCGACGAGATCTATGCGGCGCTCATAGATTATACGATCACACGTCTTAAAAGCAACAGCGACTTTTCCAAGAGACTGTTCAAATACATGCTCCAGCAGGATAAGATAAACGGCAGACAGACCTGTCTTATACTGTGGGAGCAGGATATCATCCAGTGTGATTCACAGACCGTAGAATCATTGAGAGTAGGAGCTGTCAGTTCATATTCCTTTATCTACGATCTGATCGCCAATCTAAAGATAACGCCTTCACAGCTGGGGCTTGAACCCTGTTCCGGATCGGCCGTGATAAACGATCCCAATACAGGGGAAGTGCTGGCTTTAGTTTCCTATCCCGGATATGATAATAACAGGCTTGCCAATAATGCGGATTCATCTTATCTGGCAAAGCTTACCCAGGATAAATCCAAGCCCTTATGGAATAATGCAACCCAGCAGCGTACAGCTCCCGGATCCTGCTTTAAGCCTGTCACCAGCGTGGCCGGGGTTCAGGAAGGTGTTATAACCACCAGTTCAATCATAAAATGCGACGGTATCTTTACCAAGCTGGATAAACCGCACAAGTGCTGGGTTTCCCCCGGAGCCCACGGCAACCTTACACTATCGGAAGCAATACATCATTCCTGCAACTGTTATTATTACGAAGTGGGTTACCGTTTAGCCAATGACGGAAGCGGATACAACGATCATGTAGGTATTGAGAAGATACAGAAATATGCGCAGATGTTCGGCCTGGGAGATAAGACGGGTATCGAAGTGACAGAGTCAGAATCCCAGATATCGGATAAGCTCCCCGTAGACTCGGCTATAGGCCAGGGTACCCATAACTATACTACGGTTGCACTTTCGCGTTATATCTCCGCGGTTGCAAACAGCGGCACCGTTTATGACTTAAGCCTTATACACGAGATAAGAAATGCCTCGGATGAATGTATTTACTATTTTGTGCCTAAGGTCCACAATACCATCAGCCTGGATGACGATCTTTGGAATGCTATCCATACGGGACTCCGCAAAGTGGTGGAAAGTAAGCAATATTTTAAAGTTGACGGTCTTGAGGCTGCCGGAAAGACCGGAACCGCCCAGGAGGCCGGCAATAAACCGAACCATGCGCTTTTTATAGGATATGCGCCCTATAACGATCCGTCGGTAGCCTTCGCGATAAGGATAGCTAACGGATATTCTTCGGATAATGCCGCGCAGCTGGCCTGCGACTGCTTAAAATACTATTTCGGTATAGAAGATGAAGAAGAACTGATCACCGGAACGGCCGCCGACGCCGCCACCACCACGGGAGGCGACTGACGTATGAAACAGAAGCTGAGGATAAAAGATTTCGATTTTAAGCTGGTGATACTGATACTCGCCACCTCCATACTGGGCATACTGGTCATAGGCAGCGCCAAAGAAAGCCTGCAGTCACGCCAGCTCATGGGACTGGTACTGGGTGTATTTCTTATGCTGCTCATAGCCTTTACGGATTACGGCTTTATCCTTAAGTTTTACTGGGTAATATATGCCGCAAACATAGGCCTGCTGCTGATGGTGCAGTTCTTCGGCGATTCCGCAAACAATGCCCAGCGCTGGATAGAGATAGCCGGTATACGTTTCCAGCCTTCGGAGAGCGCAAAAATCCTGTTGATACTTTTTTATGCACAGTTTATAATGAAGCGCAGGGAAAAAATGAACACTTTCCGCAACATCATCATGATGGTGCTGCTGATGCTGCCTGTTTTCATACTGATCTACAAGCAGCCTGACCTGTCAACATCCATAGTGGTGATAATACTTTTTGCGATGCTGCTTTATGTCGGCGGCCTGAGCCATAAGCTGATCATAGGTACGCTGGCAGTGATCATACCCGCAGCGGTAATAGCACTGTTTTTGATACTGCAGCCTGACCAGACCATAGTTGAGCCTTATCAGCAGGAGAGAATACTGGCATGGCTCAATCCCGATAAATATGCCTTAAGCACCGCAATGCAGCAGCAGAATTCCATGACCGCCATCGGTTCCGGACAGCTGTGGGGGAAAGGGCTAAACAACAATGAAGTGGGTTCTGTAAAGAGCGGTAATTATATTTCCGAGCCCCAGACCGACTTCATCTTTGCCATAATAGGCGAAGAGCTTGGTTTTGTCGGTTCGGCGGCAACCGTGATACTGCTCATGCTCATCAGCGCGGAGTGTTATTATGTGGGAACAAAAGCCAGGGATCTGTCAGGGCGTATAATTTGCTACGGCATGGGAAGCCTGATATGCTTCCAGAGCTTTATAAATATAGGTGTTACCACAGGCCTGTTGCCTAATACCGGCCTGCCTCTGCCTTTTGTAAGCTACGGTCTTACCAGTCTGGTGAGTCTCTATGCGGGAATGGGCTTTGTGCTGAGCGTCGGACTGCGCAGGCCGCAGCCCAAACCTATGGGCACGCTTTCATTTGCCGAACTGATACAGGAAGATATGACAATAAACAGCCATACATAAGAAGCATTATAATAATTCGGGGGAAAGATTATGAAAATAGCACTGATAGCTCACGACGCAAGAAAAAAACTTATGCAGAACTTCTGCATAGCATACCGCGGTATACTCAGCAAGCATGAGGTATATGCCACCGGCACCACAGGCCGCCTTATCGAAGAGGTGACCAATCTTAACGTACATAAGCTCCTTGCGGGAAATCTTGGCGGAGAGCAGCAGATAGGCATACAGATAGAGCATAACCAGATAGATATGGTCATATTTTTGCGTGACCCCTTAAATCCCATGACACACGAAGTGGATGCCAGCAATGTGCTGCGCCTGTGCGATATGCATAATATACCTCTGGCTACAAATCTGGCCAGTGCTGAGCTTCTGATCAAATCATTGGAACGCGGAGAACTTGAGTGGCGTGAAGTGGTCAACAAACAGTAAAAAACTTGCGGCGGCTTTTCTTACAGCTGCCGTCTTTATCAGCGGATGCGGTAACGACAGCGTGCCGCTCTCATACGGAACTCTGGATAACAATCCCGATTTTGCCCTGGAGGATCTGGGTGACCAGACCACCATACCTTTATTTGCGCATGAACTGTGTGCAGCGGCAACGGATGTCACCGAAAAGAGCGGTATTTCCACAGGCGCGCTGAACAGTGCCTGTGTGTATGATCTTTCGGGTAAAAAAGTCTTATATTCCTACAACGCCAATGAACATTTAAGCCCGGCTTCCCTCACAAAACTGATGACTGTACTTCTCGCCTTCGAGAACTGTCCGGATCTGGACCAGAAGATCAGTGTGGGCGATGTCACGATAAGGGAAAACGGCGCGCAGCTTTTCGGGCTGAAAGAAGGAGACCGCATAAGCATACGCGATCTTCTGTATATAACCCTGCTCCCTTCAGCAAACGATGCAGCCCTGGCATTGGCCATATATATAGCCGGCAGCGAAGAAGCATTTGCGGATATGATGAATGAGAGAGCACTGAAGATGGGCGCCACAAACACCCATTTTCTGAACCCTCACGGACTGACGCAGGAGGGTCATTATACCTGTGCTTACGATCTGTATCTTATGTTCAATGAGCTTTTGAAATATCCCGAATTCCTGGATATCATACAGACCCAGAGTCAGACCATAGAATACACCTCTGCTGACGGCAGCCTTAACAGCAAGGACGCCAAGACCACAAACCAGTATTTAAAGGGCGGAATAGATACTCCCAGGACTGTAAGTGTCATCGGCGGCAAGACCGGTTCCACTTCGGCAGCCGGTAAGTGCATGATCCTGTATGCCACATCCCCCGCGGGGAAGCCCTATATAGTGGTCGTAATGGGGGCAGAAGATGTGGATACACTGTATAAGACCATCAATAATTTGTGTAATGATGTGATATAATAACCAAAAGCAAAGGCTTATTTTTTGCTTGTCTGATAAGTTCTTTTGCGTTATAATCTAGTTACTATAAAGTAATCCGGAGGGCAGTCCAATGATACAGTTGATAGTAGGTAACGAAGGTAAAGGCAAGACCAAGGAAATGCTGGAGCGCGTTAACAGCGAGATCAAGGAAGCAAGTGGTAACATTGTCTATCTTGACAAAAATACCAAGCATATGTATGAACTTAACAATAAGATCCGTTTAGTAAGTGTTTCCGAATTTTCTTTCACCAGCAGTGATGAATTCTACGGCTTTATCTGCGGTATCATCTCGCAGGATCACGATCTTGAGCAGCTCTATATCGATAATTTCAAAAGACTTGCCAGCGTTGATAACGATGGCCTTGAAGCTGTTCTTGCTAAATTCAACAAATTAAGTGAAGAAAGAAACATCAAGTTCTGTATCAGTATTTCCACTTCTGCGGACCAGATACCGGAATCGTTCCGGGAGCAGATAATAGTCTCCCTGTAATTTAAATGGGCAACAAGAGCGGAAGTAAAGGCGGAATAGAAGTAAATGCTAAAAGGAGCAGATTTATTTTTCTGATACTGCTCCTTTTTTTTGCGTATACCATTTATCTGATCTCCCAGCTTATGGGACGCAGTCATGTTGCTTCTTATCAGGTGCGAAGCGGATCGCTGGCCCTGCACAACCTTTATACCGGAATAACCATGCGTGAAGAGAGCGTGGTATACAGTAAAGATACGGGATATGTGGCATATTTTGCGCGTGAAGGCGAGCATATGGGTGTCGGTGACATGGTCTATGCCATTGACGAGACCGGCAGCTTAAACGAGCTCAGCAAGAATACCAGCGGCGAAAGCAGCTTAAGCGATACCGAGCTCAGAGAGCTCCGTTCCGAAATAGTTGATTTTTCGGCAGGCTTTGATGCCGGTAATTTTTATAAGAGTTATGACTTCCTCTATGATATAGACGGAAGCCTTCTGCGTCTGGCCAACCTTAACATGATGCAGTCCATCACCGAGGTTGGCGGCAGTTATACGGCCGAACTGGTCCGCCTCTGCAAAACAGACAGATCAGGCTATGTCGTATATCATACCGACGGTTATGAAAGCATTTCTTCCAACGATATCAAGCCGGAGCTGTTTGATAAGAGTAATTACAACAAAAAACAGCTTACAAATAATGCGCTTGTCGGAGTCGGCGATCCCGTATATAAACTGCTGACCTCCGAAAACTGGCAGCTGGTCATCCCCGTAGAAAGCCAGCGTGCCTTTGAACTCAAGGAAGAAGGATATGTCAAGGTCCGCTTCTTAAAAGACAGGCAGGAATTATGGGCGTCTGTGGATCTTCTCCCCTGTAATGACGAGACGATATACGTCATCCTGGGCTTCAACTCCTGCATGATCAGCTACTGTACGGACCGTTTTCTGGATATAGAACTTATAGAAAGCAATGAATCCGGCCTTAAGATCCCTGTTTCTTCAATAGCCCACAAGGAGTTTTTCCTTGTCCCCAGGGACTACGTGCTTGAAGAACGGGATGACAGCATCAAAGTCCTCAGAAAAACTTTCACCGCAGACGGAAGTTCTTCGGAAGAGGAGATGTTCTTTGAAGTTTATTCGGCTAATGAAGAGTACTTTTATGTGAGTGATCCGCGAATGGGCATAGGAGATTATCTCATAAAGCCCAATGACATGGCAGAATATCCCGTAAGCCTTAAGGGAGAGCTTATAGGAGTATATTATATCAATAAGGGTTATGCAGATTTCCGTCAGATAAGCATACTTTCGCAGAATGATGAGTATGCCATAGTAAAGCCCAATACGACTTACGGTCTTACGGAATATGACTATATAGCCCTGGATGCATCAAGTCTATTTGATGATGACTTTATCTTTGATAACGGAGTGGGAAAATGAGTATGATATCGGAAAACATCGACAGAGTACAGAATGACATCAATTCCGCATGTATAAGCGTAGGACGTGACCCTTCCGAGGTTACCCTTATTGCAGTGAGCAAGACCAAGCCGGTGGAAATGCTGAAAGCCGCATACGACCACGGCTGCCGCAATTTCGGCGAGAATAAAGTTCAGGAGCTTACCGCAAAGATGCCGGCCCTTCCCGATGATATCAGCTGGCATATGATAGGCCATCTGCAGACAAACAAAGTCAAATATATCGTGGGCAAGGTGGTCCTGATACACAGTGTAGACAGCTATAAACTGGCCGAAACCATAAACGACCAGGCCGCAAAAGCAGGCTGTATTCAGGATATTCTGCTAGAAATGAACCTTGCCGGCGAAGAGAGCAAGTTCGGCAGCGCGGACCCTGAAATAAACCGTCAGCTTATACGTGATGTTTCCGGCCTTGATTATGTAAGGCTCTGCGGCCTTATGACCGTTGCTCCTTATGTTGAAGATCCCGAAGAAAACCGTGTATATTTCAGGCAGCTGCGTGATATGATCTACGGTGATATGCGTGAATACTTCCCCGAAAAACCTCTTCTTTCCATGGGAATGAGCGGTGATTATAAAGTGGCCGTAGAAGAAGGTGCGACACACGTAAGAGTAGGAAGCAGTATATTTGGCGAACGGAATTATAATATCTGAATCATCCAAGCCCCAACAATACCCCTCCGGTCAGTATCAGCCGGAGGGGTATCTGTAAAAATAGCTTGACATAAGCAATCCATAATGATATTATACCAGAGTATGCCGCACGGTGAGGTATAAGCGATGCATAAGCATCCACCACAGACCGGCGAGATTTGTGATAAGGAGGTGCAGACCATGTACGCAATTATTGCAACAGGTGGAAAGCAGTATAAGGTTTCCGAGGGCGATATCATCAAGGTTGAGAAGCTCAACGCAGAAGCCGGAGATACTGTTACCTTTGACAAGGTGCTTGTAATATCTGACGGTTCACTCAAGGTTGGCAGTGAAGTATCAGGCGCAAGTGTATCCGCTACTGTAATGAAGCAGGATAGGGCTAAGAAGGTTATCGTTTACAAGTACAAACCCAAGAGCGGTTATCATAAGAAAAACGGTCATCGTCAGGCTTATACCCAGGTCAAGATCGAAAAGATCAACGCTTAATAAGCATTTAAGATGATCAAAGTCACAGTCAGAAAGAGCGATAAAGGCAGCATTAAAGGTTTTTCCTGCGAAGGACATGCACTTTATGCAGATGCCGGAAAAGATGTGGTTTGTGCAGCAGTTTCAATGCTTGCCATAAACACGGTTAACTCCATAGAAAGCCTTGCAGGGATCGGTCAGGACGTTGAAAGCGATCAGACATCGGGACTCTTAAAGGTTGATTTCAAACAGGAACTTAACGAAAAAGCGCGGGTGCTCATGGATGCCTTTATACTTGGCATCACGATGACTCAGGAGCAGTACGGCAGCGATTATGTGACTTATACCGAGATTTCAGATTTATGATGAAAGGAGATGAAGAAGATGTTAGCATTAGATCTTCAGTTCTTTGCTCATAAGAAGGGTGTGGGATCCACCAAGAACGGTCGTGATTCCGAATCCAAGAGATTAGGAGCAAAGCGTGCGGACGGTCAGTTTGTTAAGGCCGGAAACATTTTATACAGACAGCGCGGCACCAAGATCCATCCGGGTCTTAATGTAGGACGCGGCGGTGATGATACACTTTTTGCTATGGCTGACGGCGTTCTCCGTTTTGAGAGACTGGGCCGTGACAGAAAGCAGGCCAGCGTTTATCCCGCAGAGCAGTAAGTTCATCTTGCATTTATTTAGCCCCTGCCTTTTATGGTTTGGGGCTTTATTTTTTGAACGGAGAATAATATGTTTGCTGACAGAGCAAAGATAATCTTAATAAGCGGTAAAGGCGGAGACGGGCACGTGTCCTTCCGCAGGGAAAAGTATGTTCCTGACGGCGGGCCCGACGGCGGAGACGGTGGAAGGGGCGGTGACGTCATAATCAAAGTCGATCCGGGCATGAACACCCTTATCGATTACCGCCATAAACGCAAGTTTGCAGCCACTCCCGGACAGGAAGGCGGTAAGAAAAACTGCCGTGGCAAGGACGGTACCGACCTTATTCTTAAGGTTCCTGAGGGTACTGTTATAAAGGAAGCCGAAAGCGGTAAGGTAATAATAGATATGTCCGGAAACTGTAAAGAGTATAAGATACTCTCCGGCGGAAGAGGCGGCCTTGGCAACCAGCATTATGCCACATCTACGATGCAGGCTCCCAAATACGCTCAGCCAGGCCAGCCCGCAAAAGAAGTGGAAGTACTTTTAGAGCTTAAGATGATAGCTGATGTCGGTCTTATCGGCTATCCCAGTGTCGGTAAGTCTACCTTCTTAAAGTGCGTGACAAACGCCAAACCGGAGATCGCCGATTACCATTTCACCACCTTAAGCCCCAATCTGGGAGTGGTGGATATGGGTGACGGAAACAGCTTCGTTATAGCCGATATACCCGGACTCATCGAAGGAGCTGCAGAAGGCAGCGGACTGGGCCTGGAATTCCTGCGTCATATCGAACGCAACAAGCTGCTCATCCATGTGCTGGATGCAGCAGGGACCGAAGGCAGGGATCCCCTGGAGGATTATCGTAATATAAATAACGAGCTCAAAAAATACGGAGATAAGGTTGCAGCCATCCCGCAGATAGTCGCTGCCAACAAGACCGATATCATCCCGGATGAGCCCGAAGCAATAGATATCGACGAAAACGGTGAACTTATCTACGGCGAGGATTCCGTTGAGCGCATAAAGAAAGCACTCGAACCCGAAGGGGTACGTGTATATCCTGTCAGCGCAGCTACGGGAAAGGGCATGAAGGAGCTTATAAACGCCATATGGGAGACGCTTAAGGAGATGCCTTCAGAACAGACCATATTCGCAACGGAATACAATCCCGATAACGCGCTAAAGCTCAATAACGAACCTTTCACCGTAAGCTATGATGAAGCTGCGGATGAATATGTTCTGGAAGGCCCCCGTATCGAAAAGATGCTGGGCTATACCAATCTCGATTCCGAAAAAGGCTTTGTTTTCTTCCAGAATTTCCTTAAAGAAACAGGCATACTGGAACAGCTGGAAGCCCTTGGCATAGAAGACGGAGATATCGTGCGCATGTACGGTTTCTCTTTTGAGTATTACAAATAGGAGACAAACATGAAGCTTACAAGCAAGCAGAGAGCATATTTAAGAAGCCTGGCCTCAAAAGAGACGGCGCTGTTTCAGATCGGCAAGAACAATCTGACCCCCGAACTGGTACAGGCAGTCGAAGAAGCCTTTAACACAAGGGAGATAGTCAAACTTTCCGTTCTGAAGAATGCTGTTGAAGATCCCTTTGCCATGGGCGAGGCTCTTGCTGACCGCAGTTCCTCCACGCTGGTAGAGATCATCGGCAGAAAGATCGTACTTTACAGGCCCTTTAAAGATGAGCCGGAAATAAAACTGCCGAAATAATATGATAGTCTGTACTGAAAAATACAACGACGATGAACTGCGCGCAATATTGAGAAAAAAGCTGGATCCATCACGCTATGAGCATTCGCTGGGAGTGGCGTATACAGCCTGCAGCCTTTTTCTCGCACACGGACACGGAAGTACGGAAGAGTTATCCCGTGCTTATACCGCCGGCCTTCTTCATGACTGTGCCAAGTGCCTGGATGAGGAAAAGAGCGAAAAGTATATCAAGAAGTATAATGTAGAGCTTTCCGAAATGGAAAAGGCCCATCCCTTTTTGATACATGCAAAGCTTGGCGCAGTTCTTGCAAAAGAAAAATATGGTATAACAGACGAAGAGATAATAAGTTCGATCCGCTGGCATACCACAGGCTGCAGCGATATGAGCTTTACGGAAGCAGTGATATTTTCCGCGGATTTTATAGAGCCCAACCGCAGGCAGTTACCCTGCTATGAAGAGATCCGTCCGCTCATATACAGAGACCTGGATAAAGCCGTATATCTTATATTAAAGCATACGATCGAACACCTTAAGAGCAAGGGCCAGCCGATCGAAGAACACACACTGCAGGCATTTGAATACTATAAATCGAGGTGAATTATATGGAATCTAGAGAAATTGCAAAGATCATAATCGGTGCGATGGAAGAAAAGAAGGCGGAAGATATCCGTGTTCTTGATATAGCAGAGATCTCAAGCCTTGGAGATTACTTCCTGATAGCCAGCGGTAACAACGTAAACCAGGTACAGGCTATATGTGACGAGATCGATATGCGACTGGGGCGCCAGGGCATCGCCCCCAAACAGATCGAAGGCTATATGAATGCAAACTGGATACTCATGGATTACGGCGATGTCATTGTACATGTTTTTGACAAAGAAAACCGTCTGTTCTATGACCTTGAAAGGATATGGAAAGATGGCAGGAACGTAGATCCTGCTGATATCTGATCAAACCCAAAGAATAATATATAAAAACGGCAGGCCCTTATGAGTGCGGACCTGCCGTTTTATAATGGAATGGAATGGTAAAAGCGTTTTATCTGTATAAGCGGAATACTCCGAACACTTTTCCGAGAATTGTACATTCATCGACTATTATGGGATCCATATCGTCGTTCTCAGGCTGCAGACGGATGTGATCCTTTTCTTTATAGAATGTCTTTACAGTAGCGGAATCATCTATAAGCGCTACAACGATATCTCCGTTCTTTGCGGTATTACAGCTCTCAACAAAAATGGAATCCCCGGAATGGATGCCGGCGTTGATCATACTGTCGCCTTTAACTTTCAGAACAAAAGTCTGTGCATTGGGGACCATATCTACAGGGAGTGGAAAGTATCCGTCGATATTCTGGGTTGCCAGTATAGGCTCGCCTGCAGCTACACGGCCTACGATAGGTATGCTTGTCATTTCCTGGCGGACCATCTGGAATCCCTCATCGATTATCTCTATAGCACGGGGCTTGGTAGGATCCCTTCGTATAAAGCCTTTGGATTCGAGAGTGGAGAGGTGAGCATGTACCGATGAGGTAGACTTTAAGTTAACAGCTTCTCCGATATCACGTACTGTAGGCGGATATCCCTTAGCAAGAGTAAAATCTTTAATATAAGTCAGGATCTCTTCCTGTTTCCTGGATAACTTGGCTTCGCTCATGATCAAATGAACCTCCGATCGGTTTTTTCTTATTCTAACATATACTTCAGAAAAAAGCAAACATATTTTCGGAACAGATTTTCGGAACATTTGTTCTGCTTTCTCTTGACAAGCGAACAATCGTTCGATATAATACGAATATCAACTACGAACAAATGTTCTCAGAGTGATAATGTAACAGGTGCAAACGGGAGGTAATAATTATGAATATTAAAAGATTCCGCAGATTAATGAGAAAAAACTGGTTCCGCAAACGTGTCAGAAAACTCGCTGTAGTATGGGCATTATTGATAGCCTCAATATCCATAGCATTATCAATGATCCCCGGAAACAAAGCGGATGCTGTCGGAGAAGACCAGCAGGTTTATTATAAATATTATGATAATGTAAAGATACAGAAAGGCGATACACTTTGGGGATATGCCGAAAAGTTCAAAAGCCCCGACGGAATGACCTGCCAGGAGTACATAAATGATGTTAAGAGGATCAATCACTTAAGGGATGATAAACTGAAGGTCAATGAAACAATCGTGCTGCCGTATTATTCCACGGAATATATCTGCAGCAGATAAAAAAGCTCCCCCATAATACCCGTTGATGATATATCGAAAAGGTCCCGGTTTAGGCCGGGGCTTTTTCGTTCATTCAAAGGACTTATCATTCAGAGGGCGAAGCCCGATGAATCCTGACTGAGTAAATTGTGCCGATAAACTAAATTATTAAAAAAACAATCTACATCCCACAAATCACTCTTGCACATTACCGTGATAAAATGGTAAAATTCCACAGAATACATTACATGTAAAATATACGACTTATATGAGTGATTTTAGAATTTACAAAAAACACTTGACAGCATATAACGATGAATATAGGGTTGTCTACGGGATAACCATACCTGTTTTAAAAGAATAATTTGAAAATATGACCGGCGTTTGTATGGTTTAAAAAGTCCATACTGGCGACGGCATTTTATGTTTCATAAATGAGAGGAGAAGTAAGATGAAACGAACACTCAAAAACAGTTTGAGGGGTATTATTTCTTTAATGCTGACATTGGCGATGGTGCTGGGAGAGGTGCAGCTGCCGCAGTTTACGATAGTGGCGCGCGCAGAGACATCTACAAGCAACAATGCCCCTTCCGTAAGCGGAATTACGGGAGAAAATATAAATGAAGGCGAAGAATTTACCCCGATCATACTGGACAACTATGTAACCGACGAAGATGAAAAATCCCAAATTAAGTGGAAGGTTTCCGGCAACAAGCAACTCATAGTGAATATATCTGATGAGCGTATTGTGACAATAAAAACTCCGGATAAATACTGGAACGGCTCCGAAGATATTACCTTTACTGCTACAGACACCCAAGGCGCTTCAGGATCTTTAACAGTGAATTTTAATGTAGAATCTGTAAACACTCCTCCGGAAGTAAAGAAGATTCCGGATCAGACCATCGACGAAGGTAAAACTTTTACAAAAATAAAGCTTGATGATTACGTTACCGATCACGATCATCCGAAAAACCAAATTCTTTGGGAATTCGATATCACTCCAACAGGTAATGAACATGCAGAAGATAACCTGACGGTGGAAATCGACCCGAACTGCGTTGCTTCCGTGATCATTCCCGATCCAAACTGGTATGGTTCTGCCAATATCAAGTTTACTGCTACCGACGGCGAATATGCCAGCGACTCTACGTCTGCAAACTTTGTGGTGAATCCGGTCAACGACGCTCCGGTGATCAATAACATTCCGGATCAGACCATAGAAGAAAAGAACGAATTCCAACCCATTAACCTGAACGATTACGTTACCGACGTTGATGACGATGTAAACGATCTATCATGGACTTATTCGGGTAACAATGACCTAATAGTGTCTATTTCCGATAATCATATTGCGACTGTCAAAACTCCGAATAAATACTGGATCGGTTCTGAAATCGTGACATTCACGGCTACAGACCCTGCCGGTGCGTCGGCCATAGAGACTGTCAAGTTCATTGTCAATATATCTAAGAATGATGAATTTTTCGGTGCACTTTCCGACGGCTGTTATACTCTCACAAACGAAACTTATACGCTAACGGACGATGTGTATACCCACGGTTATATCTATGTGCCTGAGGGTGTATCGGCAACCATAGACCTTAACGGCCATACCATTGACCGTGGACTTGCAGAAGGTGAACCTCTGGTAAGCGGCAACGTCATCACGGCGAAGGGCGATCTAACCCTCATCGACAGCAGCGCAGATAATACCGGAACGATCACCGGCGGAAATAATAAAGGTAACGGCGGCGGTGTGTATGTTGCTGAGAGTGGCCGATTCACCATGGAAGGTGGAAACATCTGCGGGAACAAAGCGAATAATGGCATAGGCGTGTGCGTTGATGATGAAAGCAGCTTTACCCTAAAGGACGGAAGCATTTTCGATAATGGCACGTATACCGGTGACGGAGTATGCTCAAGCGACGGTGGAGGTGTGTACGTAGGTCTAGACAGTACCTTTACCATGATCGGCGGCAGGATTTACGCGAATACTGCGAACAATGGTGGAGGCGTGTTTTCTAAAGGCAGCTTCACCATGAGCAGCGGAAGTATTTCCCATAACTCAGCTATCATAGAACGCTATAGAGCCGGGGATGGTGGAGGCGTGTACGTAGTTCAAGACAGTACTTTTACCATGAGCGGCAATGCGGTGATTGAATTAAACCATGCAGAAGGTGACGGTGGAGGAGTCTGTGAAAGTGGTGATGGCAGCACATTCATCATGAGCGGCAATGCTGCGATCAAAAATAATGATACATATAAAAAAGAATCCGGCGGGGGTATATATATATCGTCTAACGCAAAAATGAGCGTAAGCGGTTCCGTGGTGATCTCAGGGAATAAATATTTTTATGATGAGACCGCCAGCAATATATATATTAGCAATTTTTACGATAATGAATATCCCCCCTGCATCACCATTGATGGAGAGCTTACCGGAACTATCGGAATCTCCTGCGGAAAAACCCTGCAAGAAGATGTCAGCTCAAATGTGGCTATAGCGGGAGAAGGCTATTCTCTTACTGAAGATACATTGAAGCACTTTTTCAGCGATGTTTTAGATTACTATGTTTATTATGACGATGAAACTCTGAAATTTGATACATATTACAATCGTCCGGAGGATATGGAGGTGCCTGATCTCTTCTACAACGGAGCTGACCAGGCAATTACCGTGAGTATCAATGGCATAACTCTGGAGCCTAATGAGGATTATACCGTGGCCTACAGCCCCAAAACACCTTATGATGCCGGAGAGTATACTGCAACCATCAGCTCTAAGCATATAAACGGAAAACAGGTCAAAAAAACGTTTAAAGTCCTTAAGATATCTATCCCTTCCGAAGCTATCGCACAGCCGGTATCAAAGACCGGCCTGACCTATAGTGGCTCTGCTCAGGAGCTTATTGAAGCCGGATCGGTAAACGGTGATATCGGCACGATGTACTATACCGTGACACCGGCTGCGGAGACTTCTGCACCTGACTTTGACGGCACAGACAATTCTGCGAATAAGAAGTGGAACATATCTGTTCCGACGGCAGTTAATGCCGGCAGCTATAAGGTCTGGTACCGTGTTAAGGGTGATGTAAACCATAATGATCTTGTACCTGATTCGCCGATCAGCGTTACGATAGCAAAGGTGGATTATACCGGTATGAAGACCGCCTCAGCTACTGTGCGCAGCGATAAGGCAAGCACGAATGCCTCCCTGACTCTGCCGGAGCTTCCTGAAGGGGCAAAATACGGAGATGTAACCGTCGGAGGAACAACAGGCCTGATCAGCGGAACTCCTTCCGTTGCAGGCAGGATCCTGACATTCAGCACCACAGCGCAGGGTGATAAGACAAGCGCAGCCATCACCATAAAGGTGAGTGGTGCCACAAATTATAATGACTATGATGTCGTAGTTACGATCACTGCAAAGGATAAGGAGAAAGCGACGGTTACAATCAATAACGGTAGCGACAGGACCGTCACTTACGGTGATACCGGCTTTACACTTTCAAAGAGCGTAAGCAATGCCGGCACAGCAGCCGGCAGCTGGACCTTTAAAAGCAGCAACACATCCGTTGCTACGGTAACAAATACCGGAGCGGTTACTATCATAAGCGCAGGAACCGCTGATATAACTGCCGAATATGAATCGGAAACCCATATAGGCAGCGCTTATATAAAACTTACAATCAACAGGAAGACAGTTACCATAACAGGTGTTACCGCAAATGATAAGGAATATGATGGCAATACCACAGCCGCTGTAAAGAGCAGCGGAATCTTAAGCGGCGTGGCAGCCGGAGATGACGTGAGCATCAAGGCGGGGACTGCATCATTTGCCGATAAGAACGCAGGAAATAATAAAACTGTAAGCTTCAGCGGATTCAGCTTAAGCGGAAGCGAGGAAGGCAATTATACACTTTCGGATCAGCCTGCAAATACCAGAGCAAATATAAACAAAAGAACAGCAAGCCTCAAATGGACCAATACAGAGTTTATATACGACGGATCATCACACTGCCCTGAAGCTTCGGTGACTAACCTTGTTACAGGCGACAGCTGCACAGTCACTGTTTCCGGTGCAAAGACCGCTGCAAATGCAGAGGGAAGCACTTATACAGCTACAGCCGCATCGCTTTCAAACAGCAATTATACGCTTCCTCCGGCTGTTGCGGATAAGTCCGTGAGCTTTGTGATAAATAAAGCCCAGCCGGAGATTACAAAAGCACCTGCAGCTGTGAGCGGCCTTGAATACGATGGTACATCCCATGCGCTTATAAGCGGCGGATCCGTAAATATCGGTACTATCGTTTATGCCCTTACACGCAGCGATGAAGAGCCTTCGCAAAGCGCATATTCAACTTCCATACCCACAGCCAAGGCTGCCGGAGATTATTATGTATGGTATAAGGTGCCCGGTACGACTAACTACTCAGAGATACCTGCACAGAGCATACAGCTTTCAATCGCAAAGCGTGTGGTTACCGTAAGCGGTATAAAGGCAAGGAACAAGACCTATGATGCGACTACGAATGCGCAGACAGATACTGCTTCAGCGGTGATAAACGGCAGGGTAACGGCTGACAGCCTGGGCGTAAATGCAGAGCTTGAGTTTGCGGATGCTTTGGCAGGTACGGATAAAAAAGTAAATATAAAGAGTATCACTCTAAGCGGTTCCGCTTCAGCTAACTACGTGCTTTCGGAAAGCGGACAGCAGACAAGCACCTCGGCAAACATAGCCAAAAGACCTGTAACTGTCAGCGCATCAGCACAGCGCGTTTCCTTAAACGTAGAGATCGATAAGAGCGTGAGCATGGCATCAATAAACGGAGCGGTAGAAGGGCATGAGCTTTCATCCGTAAGCTTAAGTGCCGATACCGCCCACAAGACATCTAACGGCACGATCAACGTATCCGATGCACATATCAGCGGCGGAAATGGTGATGTTACGGATAACTATGATATCAGCTACGTATCAGGAAAGCTTACAGTCCTGCTGGGAGATGCAGCAAGCATAACAGCCGCACCTGCAGCAAAGGAGAGCTTAAGCTATAACGGAGCCGCACAGGAGCTTGTAAGCGCCGGTACGGTGAGCGGCGGAAGCCTGCTTTATGCAATTGGCAATGAAGATACTGAACCTTCATCAGGCTGGAGTGAAGATATACCTGAGGCAGAGGATGCAGATACCTATTATGTATGGTATATGGCAGAAGGCGATGAAGATCATGATGATTCCGAGGCCGGCTATGTGGAAGTAAGCATTGCTAAGAAGGCAGTAAGTGTAAATGTCCTTGACCAGACGGTATCCCTTAATGCTGCCATCAACGGATCGGTGAGCATGGCACAGATATCGGGACTGGTTGACGGACATACGCTTTATTCTGTAAGGCTTACCTCAAGCAGTACGGCTCATGTGACCGAAGCAGGTGAGATAACAGCATCCAATGCAGTGATCCGAAACGGTAATAATGATGTAACATCCAACTATGATTTCAGTTATATAAAAGGTAAACTGACAGTTACAGCTGTTGAAGCTGCTGTAACTACTGCTCCTGCCGCAAGAGTACTTGTATATAACGCAGAGCCTCAGCAGCTGGTAAGTTCAAATGCGGCAGCTGAAGGCGGAGAGTTCAGATATGCCCTCAGTACGAATGGTGTGACTGCACCTGCTGAAGGATTTGGTGAGTCTGTCCCCACCGCGACGGATGCCGGCACCTATCATGTGTGGTACATGATAGAAGCTGATACCGATCATTTGAGTACGGCGCCTGTATGCGTGGATGTGACTATAGCACCTGCTGAGTATGCTATCCGTTATGACAAGAATGACGGAAGCGGAGCAGTGGTATCGCAGAATAAGACCATAGGAAAAGCCGGAGAAAAGGCGACCATAAGCGTCAATGATGCAAGCCGCGAAGGATACATGTTCAAAGGCTGGAATGATAAGGCAGACGGAAGCGGCAGGCCTTATAAGAACGGCGATGAGTATACACCCGTACGCAAGGAAGATAAAAGCTTTGCAGACCTTACCATATATGCACAATGGGAGGCAGTGAGCCTTAATTCCATAAGCATAAATAAGGCGCCTGATAAGACGGAGTATCTTGAAGGTGAAAGATTTGATACCAAAGGTATGGTCGTGGTAGCAAACTACACGGATGCTTCATCAAAAGAAGTGACCGCTTATACTTATGCACCAAGCGGAAGCCTTGCTGTAAGCGATAACAAGATAATCGTAAGCTATACCGAAGGCGATATCACCTGCATCGCAGAACAGCCTATAAGCGTAAGTGAGAACGTGCCTGAGACAGTGAGCCTTAACTCTATAAGCATCAATAAAGCACCCGATAAGACAGAGTATCTCGAGGGAGAGAGCTTTGATCCTGCAGGTATGGTCGTGGTAGCTAATTATACTGATAATACTTCTAAGGAAGTAACGGCATATACTTATACACCCAGTACAAACCTTGCACTTACAGATGATAAGGTAACAGTAAGCTATACTGAGGACGGCATCACCCGCACAGCTATACAAAAGATCAGCGTAAGCGCTAATGAGCCTGAGGTAACGGTAAGCCTTAATTCCATCAGCATAACCACAGCTCCTGCAAAGACAGCTTATAAGGAAGGTGAGAAGTTTGATCCCACAGGAATGGTATTGACTGCTGCTTACACTGATGAAAGCACAAAGGAAGTGACAGGTTATACCTGTACGCCCGCAGGTGAGCTGACGGTAAGTGATAACATTATAACAATAAGTTATACTGAAGGCGGTATCACCTGTACTGCAGAACAGAAGATAAGCGTGAGCCGCGTAAAGACAGAGGAAGAAGAGCTCATCACAGAGGATGAGGATTACTTCATCTGGAACCTGTATGCGGATTCTGAACCTAAGAGCCTTAAGATAAAGGGCGTGAGCGTAAATGAGGTTATTACCAACAGCAACAGCAAATCCGTTTTCTTCTATAAGGCAAGCTTGAGCGGAAACACCATAAACGTAACAGTGACAGGTGATCTTAAGAATGCAGCTAAGGCAGAAAACAGCTTACTGGAGTTTAAGACTGCAGACGGCAGCGTTATAGAGTACACCCTGCCTGTAGAGTATAAAAAGCCTGAACTTAAGCTCTCTGCGACTTCCGTGACCATAAAGAAGGGAACAGATTCGAAAGTGCAGACCACAGTGCTTTATAAGACCGCAGGCGGTAACTACGAGCCTCTTGATCTGACCGGCGGTAAGGCTGAGTTTGCCGGTAAAGCAGCTGAGATAGCAGAAGACGGAGTGATAAGCTTCACCGCAAATGATGCAGCAAAAGGAAAGATAAGCATCACCGGTGAAGGGTGGAATGCAAAGGATCCTGTAGAGCTGACGTTCACGATCAAAGCTTCAAAGAAGGATGTACTCAATGTTGACCTTGGCGGAGCCAAGAACATAGTAGTCAATAAGAATGCTAAGGATCAGGTACTTACCTTCCCTGTATACTTAAACGGTGAGAGGGCAGGAAAGCTCGATATAGCGGACAAGGCAAACTCAGGCCTGGCATCCTATGCCGACGGAGTCATCACAGTAGCTTACTCCGCAGGAGCTGATCTTAAAGCTAAGACATATACCATTACACTTAGCAACGGTGAAGCTAAAACAAGCGTAAAGATCCGCGTAAGCAATAAGGATCTGGCTAAATCCATAAGTCTTAAAGTACAGAGCAAATACGATGTGGTTACAGGCCAGAAGATGGTGATAGTCCCCGGCTTTAAGGATGTGGACGGAGAGCTCACCGGTGTAAGTATCACAGATAAGAATTACAGTGCAGTGATCAATGAAGCCGGAAATATCGTGGTTGACTACAACGGTGATGCACTGGATGCAAAACACCTTAAGATGGGTAACCTTACATTCAAACTTAAGATAAGTGATGTTGAAGAGGAAGTATCCGTCACCATAAAGAATGTAAAAGCAAAAAAAACAACTGTTACAGTTAAGGCTGCCAAGGTAAAAATGAACGGCTCAAAAGCAACTGCAGCAAACCTGATATGCAGCTATAAGGATCCTGCCGGCAATATGCACCTGATCGCACCGGTAAGTACGATCGTTGTAAAACCTTCTAATGTTAAAGCTGTTGTAAGCGATGATCCGACCGTCATCAACATCTCCGACCTTAGCAAGAAAAGCGGCAGCGTAAAACTCAAACTCACTTTCGCCGGTGGGGTTACTAAGACGGTTACGGTTAAGGTGGCGAAGTAAAAAAGATTTAAATTTATCAATACGGCGGAGACATAAATCTCTGCCGTATTTTTTTGTGTTTGGGATTATTAAGGTGATACTCAAGGCGTTATCTGATTCAACGATACTCAAGGCGTTATCTGACAGATTTATCACACACAATTCGTGTGATAAATCTGTCAGATGTCGTTGTGGGGAGGTTAAAGCATCCTCCCCACAACTCAACAAAGCCACCTTGCGTCGAAATTTCGCGAAAGTAAACTTTCGGAAATTTCTCCTCAAGGCGGCTTTGACGCCTTGAGGAGAGGAGTATGCTTTTAATGTATGTATGCGTTAAATTTCAGTTTTACGCAATAAATGCTTGCATAATTCGGGGAGAGTGATATAATATAGTTATTGTAAACCACAGTTATACCCAATTATCCACATTTATACACATACGCATATAAAACGCTCTGTATGCGATTATTTTTATCAGAGGACATACAAATGCTCGGAAAAGAAAACTTAACGCAAAAAATAATCCGTTTCTGTAATGATCTTCCGGATTGCTGTACATCATTTTTATTGGAAACCGGAACCGAAATGGCCAATTCAACACGGCTGGCATATGCCCGTGAATTGGACTGGTTTTTTGATTATCTGATCAATTATAATCCGGATTTCGCAGAAACAGCCAAAAGAAAAATAAGTATTGAGCAGATACGTCAGATTACGTCACAGGACATCTCCAGATACCTGACCATATACAAGGGCCAGGGAAAGGCTGAACGAACCTTAGCGCGCAAACGCGCGGCCTTATCAAGGTTCTTTACGTATCTGACAGCTAACCGCCAGATTGAATTTAATCCTGTGGCAGCCGCCGTACGCGTTAAAATACATCAAAGCGACGAGGTTTTGCACCTGGATATGGCTGAGCAGGTCCGTTTTCTGGACGCCATAGACGCAGGCACAGGCATGACCGCCAAGCAGCTCAAACAACACGATAAATACCGTTTAAGGGACGTTGCTCTGGTAACCATATTGCTTGATACCGGCATGCGTGTATCAGAGCTTCACGGCATTGATATTGCGGATTTTGATTTTGAGGAATGCTCAGTTATAATCACTCGAAAAGGCGGCAATATGCAGACCATATATTTTTCAGACGAAACCCGCGAAGTTTTGCTGGATTATCTTAATGAACGCAAGAAAAAGGAACCGTACATCAAGCCCGAAACCGCATTTTTCGTAACAAATAAAGGTGACCGCCTGTCCATAAGGAGCATCGAGGTGTTGATAAAAAAATACGCATTAGCATCTATCCCCGGTAAAGGACGCAAATTATCGCCCCATAAAATGCGTTCGTCCTTTGCCATGGAGTTTTACGCCGCCGAAAAGGATATTCTGGCCCTTCAGCGTAAATTAGGCCACAAAAATATTACGGCTACGAACATTTACGCCAAAGCTACAGATAAGAAAATGAAGGAAACCCGTTCGGTACTTGCCGAACAAAGAAAAAAACAAAGAAAACATAAAACTGAAGACTAAAAAAACGGCGGCTTTTAAAGCCGCCGTTTTTTTTATTACTTTCCTGTATCCTTCACCTTGACCGTGATCGTAACAGTCTTTCCGTTAATCTTAGCCGTGATCTTTGCTTTGCCTTTGCTGCGGGCATGTATAAAGCCGTCATCGTCGATGTAAGCCACGGAAGACTTGTTGCTCTTAAAGATGATATCCTGTTCTACATATGGAAGCGTTACAGGCTCTTCCGATACTTCGCCGGCCTTCATGTCAACCGTCATCTTATAAGGCTTTGCGCTTCCCTCTATGGCAGGATCCTCGACATGTACGTTCAAAACATATTCCTCACATACAAGCTGCACATCGCCCGTCTTAAGGCCTTTGATCTTGGCGCCTGAGATCTTTACTATCTCGCTGCCTTCCGCTTCATTTTCGGAGATCGTCCATACCGTCTTCTTCAGGCCCTTGATCTTTACCGTTTTGGAGCTCTTAACGTTCAGATACAGATCACGTTCCGGAAGAGATTTCTCCTCTACAACTTTAACCGAGCAGGTATAGGCTTTTCCATTGATCATCGCCGTTACCTTTGCGGTACCCTTGGAATGTCCTGTTACACAGCCTTCCTGATCCACTGTCGCAATGTTCGGTGCAGCGCTGTACCAGAGTACCGGGAGGTTCTCATTGCAGTTCAGAGCGATTTCCTGACTCGAACCCACGGGCAGTGAAGCTATTTTGGAAGTGATGGTGGGCTGAGTGATGCAAACATCGATTGTCTTATCTCCGTTAACCAGCGTGGTATTACCGGGCTTCTTCGCCTTGACCACACCCGTTTTGCTAACGCTGAGCAGTTTCTTATCCTTGCTGCTCCAGCCCTTTGCCAGCGTAAAGGTCTGTCCCTTAACCAGATAAAGTGTTTCACCTTCTAAGATCACAGGCTGAGGATCCCTTGCCTCTCCGCTGCCGGGGATAGGTGATACCTGCTCAGGCTCTTCGCCACCCTTTGCATTTACTTTTATGCTCTGGCTTGCGGTGCAGGTTATGTCATCCTCAGTATAGATAACCGTTATCTTGTCATCACTTACTGTAAGTGCACCATCAGGTGACCATGTAAATCCTGTTACAGCCTTGCTGCTTCCGTCGGTGTAATTTGCGCTGACCGTCATGCCTGCAGGATCGAACTTCTCACCTTCGGTATACTCGGTCTTTGTGGGCGCCGTAGTGATGCTTATGGAGTTAAGGCTTACTGCTGCGGGCTCTCCGCTTGCAGTAACGGTGATAGCCTGCTCTGCTGTGCAGGTTATGCCGCCTTCGATATAGCTAACGGTTATCTTATTGTCGCTTACTGTAAGTGCTCCGTCAGGTGAATAAGTATAGCCTGTAACCGCCTTGCTGCTTCCGTCGGTGTAATTTGCGCTGACCGTCATGCCTGCAGGATCGAACTTCTCACCTTCGGTATACTC
>JAFYCS010000018.1 GCA_017539565.1 Lachnospiraceae bacterium | reverse complement strand
TGTATGACTATTATTTCGACGGCGTCAACGGTGATGCTGCCGCTTTGTGCGAGACGCTCAAAAAGCTTTGCTGACGCGAGGTAAAATCACGGATTTCAAAGGGTAATGCGTTATTGATATATTATAAAAACGGACAAATTCAAGTTTGTCGAGATGAGCGATAGAACATAATATCGGAATATAATAGGGCAGAGAAAATGAGCCGTAGTTATAATAAAAATGCTTTGGGGGATATGAAAGATTACTGTCGTAAACATATTGTTTTCCACGGATCCGTGCAAGGCGTGGGTTTCCGGTACCGCGCCAGACAGGCGGCGGATTTGGCCGGCTGTACCGGATGGGTCAGGAATGAGTGGGATGGAAGCGTGAGCATGGAGATCCAAGGCCCTGAGTCTGCAATCGACCGGGTGATAATGGCGATAGAATGTGGGCATTATGTGCGGATCGAGAATATAGATGTAAAAGAGCTGGAACCTGTGGAAGGGGAATACGGGTTCAGGACATATTGACATTGGAATAAAATATCCCGGAAGACAGAAAAGCGTGGTAATAATTGGAAGGAATCGAAAAGTTGATAGACAGAATAAAATGATTTATTACAAGCCGGAGAATATTGATATTGCAGTAGAATTGTAAAATAATTATTTTTTGCACGGTTACGAAGAAGTTGATATAATATCTGAAAATGAACATGATGATATCGAGTATGCCCGAAAGATGCAATATGATGAAGCAATGTTTATAGAAGACTCAAATACTGTTGGTGTTCATGATATTAAAACGTGGCACATGGAAAGATTGCCTGTTTCGGATGTGTATTACAAGGATTAAAAACCGGATTGAAATACAGGGTAATCGGCTATTGTGCTCAATCAGTGATGGAAGAAAAGATATATGAAAAAGGGACAAAAGAAAAGAACAAATCCCGGAAAAGTATTGCTTACTCTTTTTGTAATTGTTGTAGTAATATTGGGTGGATTGTTTGTTTTCCATAAGATCAAGCTTGGTATTGATATGAAGTACCTGACGGAAAAAGGGTATTATAATCCGGTTTCCATAGGAGATTATTCTGTAAATGTTATAAAAGTCGGGAATGAAAACGGGAAAGGGAAAATTGTTGTCTTAAGCGGTATGGGCGCAGGGCTGTCGGTTGATTTAAGAAAGATGACAAAAAGTCTTGAACAGGATTATCAGTTTGTCTACATAGGAAGACCCGGCTGGGATGCGAGTGATGATGTAAGGGATGACAGAAGCGTCGATGTGATAGTTGAAGAGTATCGTAAGGCGTTGAAGGGGGCAGGGATAGAATCTCCGTTTATTATGATGACGCATTCTATGGGCGGAACTTATGGATCTTTCTGGGTAAGTAAGTATCCGGAAGAAGTTGAAGCATTCATCAACATTGACGGAACGTATGTAGAACCATTAACGGAAGAAGAGATGACGGTAAGGTCTTCAGGGAATATACTGTATAAACTTGCTGTTAATTTTGGGATAGGGGATATTCTGTTTCCGGTTATTATGGCGAATGATGCGAATCTTTCGAAAGAAGACTGGCGCACATATTGCATTTTACAATTGTTATCCATATCTTCCGATGCTGTTGCACAGGAAGGGGCAGTGATAAACAAAAATCGAAATGCTGCATGGAATGCGCTTAAAGAAACGGATGTACCTAAACTATATATTTCCTCAAGAGATGGTGATCTGTCGGATCCGGAGTGCAAGGAAGCAAATGAAAAAGAATTGATACCCTATCTTGAAAAGATGGGAAATTATGAAATATCATATCTTCCGGGAAGTCATTTTATATATAAAACAGAACCGGAAGAATGCGAAAAAATTATTGAAAACTTCCTAAAAGGCTTGGAGTGAAACTAAGCAGAAGTTATAAGGAAACTCCTGTAATAAAAGATTCGAACTTCAAATGATCGAGATTACATTTTTACAACTATATATTTTTATAACAATACTATGGATTATTATACGTATGGCGGTGGTAATAAACACGAAGACTTTTTTTGTAAAGCGGGAAATCCAACTGCTTTTTGTTTACGTTTGTATTGTCGTTATTTTCAGGTTTGTGTATTTCGGATTTCATCCGGAGAATGGAAGCATACCGGGATTAAAAGTGGGGTTAGGAGATGATATTCATGATATGATCAGTATTATTCCATTTTATTTCTTGACAGACCGGTATGATGGATGGCAGATGAACATCATTGGTAATATTACAATGTTTATACCAGTTGGAATAGTGTGGCCGATTTGCTTTAGAAAACTTGATACGATTAAAAAGACTGTTTTAGCCGGTGCCGGTTTTTCTTTGTTTATTGAAGTGACGCAGCTTTTTTGTCTGGGTAGGCATACGGATATTGATGACTTGATCTTAAATATATTTGGCACTGCGATTGGCGCATGGTTGGTGTTCCTGATCCGAAGGAAGCAGAAGAAGGAGAGTGGTAACAGCAAGGTTATTGCAAAAGAAGTGAAAAAGGAAAAGGAGGCGCTAAGCAATTGAAGGGAAAGGAAACCTCTCCTAAAATGAAAATTGCACTGATCCTGTTTTTTGGGTTTATGATCATTTATTATGTTGGGATGAATATGAGTATGCATGGGATGTTAAATTCAGTGAGGCTGCCATCTTATGCGGAACGTATCCTGCCTCCCAGGACCGGGTATTTTGATTGCTGTGCGGGAGCACGTATCGGGATCGAAGAGGTATATCGTATTCCGCTGGATAAGGTGAATGATATCAGCTATGGGGAGAAAAAAAGTGTTGTGGTAGAACCTTACGAAGAATCCTGCCTCTTGAATGATCTGTCTGTCCGGGTGAGCGGTTTTGAACATGATTGTTCATATGTATACGATTATGGTGATGTAATGAGCCGGCCGGGATACAGTGATGATGACGGATACTGTTATATTCATGTCTGGGGGCGGAAATATCTGGGCGCAGGAGACAGCTTTACGTTATATCTGTTTTCGGTGATAAGCATATTTTTTATCTTGCCGGTAGTTATTATATATATGGTTTTGAAACGGCTGGTGTACAAGCATATCGACAGGCTGCGTAACAGATCGGCGAAAGATATATATGACCAAAGATATTGATTTTTTGAAAAAGAACAATGATGAATTAATCAAGGGGCGGTTGTGAGATGCCTGCCCTTTTTTGAAAAGGATTGATAGTCTCACCGATCATGGAGGAGCATATGGATAAGAAAACTATGATGGAAAAACTGGTACAGGAGGCTTATGAAAAAAGAGCCTTCAACGGAACCTGGCTGTATGCCGAAAAAGGAAAGATTGTGAGCAAGGGAGCAGTTGGCTACCGTGACTTTTCGGACAAATTGCCGATGCGGGAAGACAGTGTTTTCGAGCTTGCGTCGATCACCAAGCAGTTTACCGCTGCAGCGGTGATGCTTCTTGTAAGGGACGGAGGTATAAGACTTGAAGATGAGGTTACGAAGTATTATCCGGAAATACCGTATCCCGGAGTAACCATAAGGCATCTTCTTACGCATACCGGAGGCATTCCCGAAACCTATGATGAAGATAACTGGATCGTCCGGAAATGGAAGGAAGATAAGAAGGTGCCGGGCAGCGATGCGGTTATACATTTCCTTACTGAGAGCGGGGAAGAAGCGCATTTTGCCCCGGGAGAAGAGTTTGAATATACCAACGGCGGATATAATCTGCTGGCCGAGATAGTCGCAAAAGCAGCAGGGATCCCCTTTGAGGAATATTTACGAAAGAATGTTTTTGAACCTGCAGGGATGTATCATACCGGTGTATATCATATCTGGACCGAAGGTATTCCGCATGATAATACTGCCCGTAATATGGTAGTCAAGGACGGCAAACATATTCCGGTGGCTGAATCGGCTGACAGGGATGCGATCGCATTCGACGGGCTTAACGGCGATGATTATGTATATACCGATATTTTCGATATGTTCATCTGGGACAGGGCTTTAAGGGAAGAAAAAGTACTTACTCTTGAAGAACAGAAGATAATGTACAGTACGGTGAAGCTTAATGACGGAAGCATATCAGGAGCGGATGATGACAGGGATGGCTATGGTTTTGGCTGGGATATAAAAAATGATCCGGAGTTCGGACTGATAGTTAAGCATGGCGGCGGCATGCCGGGGCTTAATACCTGGTATGAGCGTTTTGTGGATACAGACAGAGTTCTTATCTTTATGGGCTGCCGGGAATCAATGGATGCAAGGGCAGACGCTGCTTTCTGGAACGGTATGCGTGCTATAGCAATGGATAAAGAGCCGGGAGCCGTTACTTCCATTGAAGATGAAAGCATTAAAGATCCCGACAGATCAAATTGGGAATCATTCTGCGGTAAATATGATCATCCCGATGATGCTGAGCTTATCATCAATGAAGTGTTCCTTAAAGACGGGGATCTGTTCGCCAAAGGTGTTGATGAGGATGGAAGAGACTTCATTTCAAAACTATATCCCATTGGGGAGAACAGATTCAGTATGAAGAGGAGATGGACTCATTTTATATTCGGCGATAATGAACTGATCTACGATGAAATAAAATGCCAGAAGCTGTAATTACAGTAACGGAATCCTTATCATGAAGAATAAACCTGCTATATTTGTTATTAAAGGAATGAACAGACTGCCGGCCAGAGAGATCCCGCCTTTACTGTTTTTTATCCTGATAAGCATCCATATAACTTCGGCAGCTGTAATGGTAAGCAAAAGCTGAAACAGCATACCTACAAATAACAGACCGGCCGAATTGCCGGACAGGGTATTACCGGCAGATTCGATCATGACTATGAAGAAAAGATAATAGCCCGTCATTATCGCGGATGTGATAAAAGTGAAGGGCTGTAAACCATCCTTCTCTTTACTTCTGAGTTTGAATAAGCGGATCAAGCCGCCCTTTACCGCCCCAAGAATGATCCCGTATACGATCAGAAAAATAAAATATGAATTATTCATTTTCAGCCCTCCTTGTCCTGACAGATATCCATTGATGAACAGAGTATATCATGTCAGCATTCCTTAAAGCATATTTATCATGTGAAGAGCATTGCACATCGTGTGAACAGGATCGGGGGTTATGCTGTTGGCTTAAGTATGTTATAATAATAAAGCTTTGCTGTATAAGCAGATCTGTTTCAGGGGGAGAGTATGAAAAAGAGATATATCATTGTATCTGTTGTCATTGTTCTGGGAATCTTATGCCTGCTCACGGGATTTATCAAAAAGAAAAATGCTTTAACGGAAGGAGCGTGGATGGATCACAGCAACTACGCTTCGTTTGGCCCTGGAGACAAGGTTACTTTCGGCAGTGACTTTTTGGGCAGCAAGAAGGAACTGGCAGGTCATCTGGAATGCGGTTTCTTTTTCGATGATGAATTGATCGCAGCAACTTATGTCCTGAAAAATTATGAGAGGGATAATAGCGGCGTTCCGGCGTATGACGAGACCGAAGGATATGTATATGAGCGGATCACGGGAGTATTGTATGTGCCCTCACAGAAAGAGATCGATATCGTATTCCCTCTGGCTGACCAGGTACATGGCGTCATACAAAAAAATCATCCGGAAGTACACGTTCCGGCAGGGGAGGAGCTCAAAGAAAGCATTCACTACGGGATAAAGATCTATTCCCCGAAGGACGCTGAAATATTTATTAAACTTGGCATGGTGATCACGATCCTTGGCGTTGCGGTCATGGCGGTAATGCTTCTAAGGCGGCGTTTTACAGGCGTGCAGACCGCGCTGATCCTGACGGCTTGCATTCCCCTTGCCATAGCTCTGTTATGGATCCTTTATTCGGACGAACTGGGAGAATTTACAATTCATCGCCTGTATCTGGCTTTGCGGGGTCTGTATATTACCAGCATCGGGATGGAAGCAACCTTTCAGATAATGGCGGTCCTTCTGGGAGTGGCAGTGCTCCTCCTTATGATCGCACATATCTTTTTAAAAAAAGATCATCTGAAGTTATGGATGGTTATGTGCGGGATCCCGCTGGTCGCATATCTTCTGTCCTGGATAAAGATCTATGTGATCACTGAAGATAAGTGTACGAACGACAGGTATTTTGCTTTTGGAGTGATCGCATTTCTGATCCTGCTCTGGGGCATACTCACAACGATCACGAAGCATTATAAACTGTGTACTTTCTATCTCTTGATGCTTTCCCTTATTCTATATACGTGGAATGTTATCTATGTTGGTACTACTATATATAAGCATCAGATCACCAATCATACGCATGAGGGCTGGGAAGAAAGCTTTGAAGGGATCCTGGATGATCTCTCCCAAATGTATACGCTCCGGGATTGGAAGGAGATCGATTTTGATGCGCTGAAGGATGAATATCTTCCCAGGGTAAGAGAAGCGGAAGAGCATCAGGATAAGGTCGCGATGATGCTGGCACTTTATGATCTTAAGTATGAACTGGCAGACGGCCATGTCTGGGTGCGAACCACTGATACCGACGTCCAATACGAAGCTTTGGACCGTCTGGCGGGAAATGATTACGGATTATCCATGTTTTCGGATGAAGATGGTGAGTTTGTCGCGGTCTGTGTAGATCCGGATAGTGAAGCGGCAGGGGCCGGGATCACGGATGGTACGGTCATTACCAAATGGGGAGGCGAACCGGCCGCAAAGGCAGCTGCGGATGTAAAGTGTGTTTATTGGGAGAGTTTTGCCTATACCGAGCTGGAAGATGTTTTCCGGCCGGTGTTTTTGGCGGGGAAAGGTTCCGATACGATAGAAGTTTCTTTTCTGGATGAAAATAACGTGGAACAGACGGTCTGTCTGGAGACGAGGGGCTCTTACCGCGGGCGGCTGGAAGATATGATCAGCCGGATCTACAGGGAAGAGGACTGGCAGAAAGCGGAGAACTATTCTACCGCTATGCTGAATGATCATATCGGGTATCTGAGGATCACGGAGGAACATCATCGTGATGATTCGACGCTTTATATGGTAGTAAGTTATATAGACGGGTATTCTGAAAAACTGTATAACGAGCTGAACGAAAAACTGAAAGCGCTTAAGGAGCAGGGAATGGACTGCCTGGTCATCGATCTGCGGTCGAATGCCGGCGGATTTCAAATGTTTGCCAGATCCATCATCGGCTTGTTTACGGATCAGCCGCAGGCCATAGGCTCCGGTGTATACAGAGATCATGAATATCATATAGATGAAGAGTATACAGTATACGGTCACGGAGACTGGAAGGATCTGCCGGTCGTCTGCCTGATCAACGGGGATACCATCAGCTGCGGGGATATCACGGCATATAACCTGCAGCAGGTATGCGGCGCGGTACTGGCAGGATCGATGCCCGGTGCCGGGAGCGCACAGGGAGTGGGCACCACCTGTTATATGACTGATGGTGAGTTTACGATGGGGTTTTCGACTTTTCTGACGCCGGATCCTGACGGCCTTCCGATGATCGATGCTAAGGCAGACCGCAAAGCGCGCTATATGCCGGATCTTAAACTCAGCTTCAGTCGGGAAGAAGTAGTTGAATTCTTCCGGGAGGACGGCAGGGATGTGGAACTGGATAAAGTGATCGAATATATAGAATCGCAGCCTTGAGCTATTTGGATGGTTCTATGTCTGTTCCCCGCTTAATACAATTGTAATTATGAATTCATTATCTGTGGATGAAAGCTTCATCAGTCCGCTGTATTTTTCAACGGTTTTGCGGATGTTCATAAGACCGTAGCCATGATCGTTCTTATCATTTTTGGTAGTATAACGGCTCCCGCCGGACATTAATCTGTCACAGTCAACTTTAGCGGCAGTGCTGTTTGATATCTTTATAACCCTTTGCAGTTTGGTCTTCCGAAAAGAAATACGTATATATTTTTCGCTGCCGTCTTCTGTTTCCATGCAGGCACGGGAGGCATTATCAATGGCATTTGCGAATACGGCGCAGATATCGATGGGGGGCCAGTTGAGCCCTCCGTCGATGCCCCCGTCTATGGTAAGAACTATGCCCTGACGGTCCAGTTCCCCCAGTTTGGAAGATATGAGTGAATCCAGCATATCATCCCCGGTAACTATACGGGGAGAAAGGGCGGCCAGATCCCCGGTCAGATCGGAAATATACTTCTCTGCTTCTTTATATTTTTTCTCTTTTAATAGTCCGGAGAGCATATTGAGATTATTGCGTATATCGTGGCGGAATGCCCTGGTTTCTTCCTGGGCTTCGCGGTAACGTCTGGATGCTTCAAGCTCGGCTTCCAGAAAGCTTTCGTTGTGGGCACTGACCTCGCTGAAATACGCGCTCTGCCGGTTTTTATATATAACGAAAGGCAGCAGTATAAGTAAGAGCAGCAGTACGAATTCCAGGACCTGTCTGTAAAACATCACGGGTTCATTGGCTTCCACATAAAGATACAGGCCAAATGACAGAAGGGTTATTGCGCACATAGCAACAGTAAGCATCAGATCACTCCGGCGGAAAGGCAGTGTGAGACCGCGGCGTATCATCAGAAAATACAGGATCAGACCAATGAGTATCATGACGGCCAGATACATAATGAAAAGGGCAGGTCTCTCCTGAATATCAGACATGCCCGCTTTTCCGGCCATATCGTTCATGCCGGAAAGAGATGCGCAGAGCATGACTGTTTCTGTGGAATAAACACAGATGAAGATCTCTGTTAAGATCATCAGGACCGCACGCCTTATATACCCACCCGGGCCGGAATGTATTCCCCACTGTAAAACTGCTGCAGGGCAGATAAAAACCGGAAATACCATCAGGATACCAAAACCAAGCTGTGATCTGATAATAATATCCAGTGCGGATAAGAGAGCGGTCAACAGGAAGATAATGCCCAGTTTCTTCAGGGTGACTTTTATCTGCTCTTCAAAGAAACAGTGTACTGTCATGCCGCAGGAAAATGCGGCTGCAGTGTATTCCAGGCTGTCTTTAAGGATAGTCATTAATCCCATCAGAAGGCCTCCCTGTCTGCATAAGCGATCATGGCTGTGCGGAACGACTGTTCCTTGGTTCTTCCTACGGGGAGCTCGTCACCGCCGGATACTTTTATATACTGTCCTTTAATGCCGCATACTTTGGAAAGGGATACCAGGAAGCTCCGGTGTATACGGAAAAAACCTTCACCGCCGAGTTTATCTTCATAATCACTTAACTTTCCCCACACTTCATAATTGCCGGAAAGAGTGTGGATCAGCATTTTCTGATTAAGTGCTTCTATATATATGATATCAGAGAGTTTAAGTTTGTACTCACCATCGCCTGTCTTTATCCACAGCGATTTTTCTTCCGCCTGTTTCTTCCTGACATATTCTATTATCTCACGGACTTTTTCTTTTGCCGGCGGTTTTGTAAGATAACGCAGGGCATTTACTTCATATCCTTTTATCGCATATTCCACATGGGAGGTAAGAAAGACAATGAATACTTCCGTACTCATATCCCGCAGCTTTTCTGCTACCGTAAGCCCGTCAACAGCAGGCATTTCTATATCAAGAAAGACCAGATCATAACTCTTCTGTGCAAATCTGCGCAGAAGTTCATTGCCATCGGTGAACACATCGGTTATTACATCCAGGCTTCTGGAAATGTTTTCGATCATATCATACAGCTTTTCGGAAGTCTGTCTTTCGTCATCACATAAGGCGATACGCACCGCATTATCCTCCGCATCCGGCTTAGTTTTGTAGTTCTGAATAATTATATCAGATTTATATGCTGATGTGAAAGTTAATCCTTTATCCCGGTTTGTGATATAATGTACGGCGTAACAGTCAGATCCGCTATAAGGAGTAAACAGATGGACAGTTTAATAGATTATATTCTGTGGATGAGTGATATACCGGTAAAGGTTACCGGTTTCCGTGATGCAGATGCGCTTGTACTTAATAACCTTGCTTATATAAATATGACCCGCGTATTTGAGGAAAAAAAGGATGTGGTATATCTGCGTGACTGCCGGAAACTCATCGAAGAAGGTAAGGTAGAAGCAGAGATAGCGATCAAAGATGATAAATATACGGAACTGCTTCGGGCAGCGGTTGATTCCAAACGCTTCGGAGACCTCAGGATAAGCAATTATATAGATGTTAAAAGTACTGAGCCGCCGGTTCAGTTTGCTGTAGTGTGTTTTCACGATGACGAAGAGAAGCTGTCATTTATTGCATTCAGGGGGACTGATGATACGATCGCGGGATGGCATGAGGATTTTATCATATGTTATTCCGTAACCGAAGCCCAGAAGATGGCGAAAGGATATGTGGAAAACGTTATAGCGAATGATCCGGAAAGGCGCTGGATGATGGGGGGACATTCAAAAGGAGGCAATCTGGCGTTATATGCGGGAACAACAATGAACAGGGAGCTTTTTGCGCATGTGGAAAGGATCTATGACCTGGACGGCCCCGGGCTGTGCCTTGGCGTGATGGGCTGGCCTTCGGTGGACCGGGTTCTTGCAAAGACTACCCGTATCATTCCTGAGTTCTCCGTGGTGGGAAGGATGTTTGATATGAACATACCTGATACAAAGATAGTCAGATCCTCTGCAAAGGGAATTCTGCAGCATGCGCCTATAACATGGGGGATCGAGCATGGCAGGATAGCTGTATGTGAGAAGAACAGCCCTGTAAGTGCCTGGTTTAATGAGTTTTTTGCAAACTGGACGGCCTGCTCGGGAATAGAGGAGCGTAAGATATTTCTTGATGAAGTATTTGAAGCGATAAGCGCCGGAGGTGCGGTGACCCTGGAGGATATTACGTCTCAGGGTATAGAGGGCTTTAAAGGTATACAGTTGAGACTTAAAAACGCCAGTGATGTTACGAAAAGAGTGATGTATGATTTTACCAAACAGGCATTTTTCTCCAGTATTTTCCCGGGAGTAGGCGGCAATACAAAGCACCTTAAGTGATTTCAGGCCAGCCGTCCCCAGTATGTGGTGATGGTAGAGATTATTTCATCCGGAGGCACAGTCATGCCCCGGTGAACCCACTGGGCGATGATATTCCAGAATGCCCCGGTGATCATCGCCATGATATATACGGGATGACGGATATGAAGGAGAAGGAGCGTTCAGCCATAAATTATGTAAATTTTGTTTCATTTGCCGTTTTTTTGGCTTCTTTTTTGTTATTTATGTTTAATATTACTATAGGAAAACTGTAAAAATGTGCTATATTATAATTGCAAAACTTGAGGAGAGGAAATAAGGAGGAAGAAAAAGTTATGTTTGGAAGCAGTAAGAAGTTATTTGGAGTCCTTGAAGGGGTGCAGGATCGCAAGATCTATGCTTCTTCAGTCGACGACATGAAGAGAAAGGCTGCCAAGTTTATCAAAAGCTTAAGCTGGCAGCGCGACCGTGACCTTGTTACTGTTTATAATGAGGATACCGGTGAGAGAGTAATACAGCTGAGCCGGTTCAACCGTATTACAGACGGCAAGGTAGTTTACGGAAGCTGGATGTGATAAAAAGGGTGCAGATGCACCCTTTTTATTGATAAGGAAGAAAGATAAGGAGAAAAGATCATTATGAAAAAGCTGCTGATCGCTGCACTTTTATGTTTATCGGTATTATGCTTCACCGGCTGCGGGGATGAAGAACAGCCTAAACGTGATAATTACAAAGAATCAGAGAAAAAAGAAAAAGATGATGAGGATGATGATAAGGACAGGAGTGAGATTGAAATACCGGATCCTGACGATGATATCGATCCTTCAGATGAGACCGATCCCCGTTATGAAATGCTCGCCGGATACTGGATCTTTGAGGAAGAACCGGTGATATTCCGCTCGTATAAATTCGATGCTGACGGAAGCTGGGATACGAATTCAGAAGGCGGAGACTGTGGTTACGGTGATTATACCATCACAGACGATGACAGGATCATACTGAATGACTATGAGTACGGCAACACTTATGAGTGGAAGATAGAAAATGAAGAGCTTCTTCTTGATGCATCGGGGAACCGTATGATCAGATACTTAGATAGCAGTGTGTATCCTTATGAACAAAAGGAATACGATGTCTATGATGATGTTCAATATGCATGGATGTACAGGGACAGCGATGATTATGATACGTATTATGTTTTTGATACAGATCTGACCTGGTACTGCACTAATGACGGCGGGGACAGCGTATACCTTGACGGAACCTATGATTATGACGGTGAGACCCTGACGCTTCATTTCGATGACGGAACAGACATGGAGATGGTATATGACAGGGATGAATGTGTACTGATCGATTGGGACGGTGATGTTTTAAGAGTTCTTTCGGTCCTGACCCCTGATCTTAAGTTATGATGAAAAAATGACAGTATTCTGATCTGTTATCCATAGTAAAAGCCGGAAATCCTTTATCGGAGGACCGGCTTTTATCAATATTTTGTCAGCTTGCCATTTGACGGTGGCTATATTATAATCTTGACTGTTTTTTTGAAATGGTTTTGCGAAAGGAGAGAGTTATGAAACGCAGAAACGTAACAAGAGTACTGGCACTGTTATCAAGCGTGCTTATGCTGGCGGGGGATGTTATCCCGGCATATGCTCAGGGAAAGGACGGCAGTGTTGTACAGGCTGAGGAAACTGCGGCAGAGGAAGAGAGCGGAGATAATAACACTGATGAGAGTATATCCTCAAATGATGCGGTTTCCGGGAATGAAGCAGTATCGGGAAATGAGGCCGAAGGAGCGGTATCGGAAAACGAAGCAGTATCGGAGAATGAAGCTGAAGGAGCGGTTTTCGAAAACGATGCAGAGCAGGAGGAGAGTGTATCCGAAAACGAAGCGGTATCAGATAATGAGGCCGGAGAGGATGGAGAGGGCGAAGACGAAAATCCCGAAGAGGATATCCAGAAAGCAGGAAAGCCTTCCGGTAATCCCGTGGCAACAGCTGCATTGGGCGATAACGTTATCGGTTCGATCTACAATGAAGGCGGAAAAGTGATCCTTTACGTTGATGGTAAGGGAACCACCATGTCGACAGAGTTTAAAGATTCGGCACTTAACGCTTATGCCATAACCGATGTAGTGTTTGGAGGCAATGTTTCCACTATCTGTAATGAGGCTTTTCAGGAGATCCCTTCTATTCAGAGGGTTGTTTTTTCGGGAAATATACTGGAGATAGAAAATGATGCGTTTTGGGGCTGCGCCGGGCTTACTTCAATTACCTTCGAAAAAGGAAGCGGTGAGCTGAAGATAGGCGACAGAGTATTTAAGAACTGCACCAGGCTTAATAATGTGACCATACCCAAGAGGGTAGAAAAGAGGATCGGCGGGGAGACAACGTATTACGGAGTTTTTTCGGGCTGTACTTCGCTTACAAATGCAGCACTGGAGGATGGGATAAAATATGTTCCTGAATGTGCATTCATCGGTGCAAGCGCCCTGACTAATATAAGTGTTCCTGCATCCGTAACAGAGATAGGCGATCACGCTTTCCAGGAATGCAGCGCTTTAAAATCCTTTACATTTACGGGCAGCGTAAAGAGGATTGGTGCTTATGCATTCAATGGAACGGCATTTACCGGATTTACCATACCCGGAACCGTGACGGAACTGGGAAACTGGGCGTTTATGGATTGCAAGGCGCTTAGTACTGTTGGTTTCGCCGAAGGCAGCGGAGAGCTTAAGTTTGGCGAAGGAGTTTTCAAGAACTGCGTCAACCTGGATAATGTGACCATTCCCAAAAGAACAGCAAAGGAAATGGGGGCGGAAACAAGTTATTATTGTGTATTCAGCGGCTGCACAAGCCTGACAACCGCAGCCCTTGAAGCAGGTATAACATATATACCCGAAAATGCTTTTATGTTTGCTGAGGGACTGACAAAGATTACCATTCCTTCTTCGGTAAAAGCAGTATACGATAATGCGTTTGAACACTGTATAAGACTCGAAAATATAGACCTTCCTTCCGGTGTGACAAAGATAGGAAGAGAGGCTTTTAAGAGCTGTACATCACTTAACCGCATAACCATTCCCGATAAGGTTACATTGATCGATGATTACGCTTTTCAGGGATGTACAATGCTGGAAGAGATAAGGATGTCAAAAAGCATAAAGTCGATAGAGCATCATGCATTTGAAGGCTGCAACAGACTTGCCAGGGTATACTGTGCCAAGAGCAAGGATAAGGTGAAGTTCGCTGAAGGCAATGATCCCATAAAGAATGCGGAGTGGATCAAGATAAGCGGCAGCAGCAAGGAAGAGACCATAACAGGTAATCTGACCCTTGACGGTGTGAAGGTAAATTCCCTTAAAGATGCATTTAAGCAGATGAAAGATAAGAACAAAGATTACAGGATCGTGATCTACAGCGATCTCAAAGGGGAAAAGAACCTTACGATACCGAAGAGCGCTAAATCGGTAACAATAAGCGGAAACGGACATACGGTAGAGATAAGCGGTACAAAGTTTACGGCAAATGCAGTGCTCATACTTGAAAGTGTGAATATAAAAGCTGTTGATAAAAACGGCAAGCCCGCCAAATTTACACTGAATGCAAAGAAAGGCCTCGGGGTAAACACAGGTGTAACCTTTAATGGTAAGACTACCGCAGTAAGATCGGGGGCCGGTATAAATGTTACAGGATCACTGACTGTAAATACAGTAAGCTGTAAAGAAATGCTGCTTAATGCAGGCAGCATGCTGGGTGCCGTATCCGGATGTAAGATCAGTGTTAAGCAGGCATTGAAGAGCAACGGTGGCAGTATCTACCTGGCAGACGGCTTTAAGCCCATAAGTCTCGGGGGCGCTGTGGAAGGCAGCGTAAAGTTCATCGGTGTAAAACAGGCTGACGGTACTCAGGTACTTAAAACATCGTCAAAGAAAATAAATGCAGATACATTGGTGAAAGCATTTGATGTCAGCGGGATCACCGATAATAAGATCGCTACACATCTGCATTATTACAAGGGCAAGGCATGCATCTTCGGAGAGGCTATAAGCTATAACGGAAAAGACTATGCGCTCTGGAAGGATGTGGTAGCCGATATGAATAAGGCAACGAAGGCGGCTAAAAGAGCAAAGACCAAAGTAAGCTTTACGATAGGCTTAAAAGGGGATGCCAATCTCATGGGAGCCTTCAAGATGCCGGCAAAGGGATATGAAGCCATCACCATCAACGGTAACGGTCACAAGCTTACGTTCACAAGCGATATCAAGCTGACCGGTAACACAGTGATAGCGAATACAGTCCTTAATAAGGTAAACAAAAAGAATCAGAAAGTTGAAGGTAAGGTAAAGAAAGGCAAATACAGCTATACCGGACCGGAGAAGTTCTGATACCGGAGTTTATGAGTAAAAAGCGGCAGCGGTAAATACTGTCGCTTTTTTATTGAATTATTCGTGTGGTTGTGGTATATTGCACGTGATAGTGCGTTTTTTTGTATATCCGGATGACTGGAAATGAACGAAGAAGTAAAGGGCCGGCTGCTGGCGGAACTTAAAAAACTTGGGATACTGCTGCTGGTCGGCGTCCTGTATGCCATATGGTGTAATCTGACGGGACTGGGCATACCCTGTGTTTTCCGCCTGGTATTCGGGATCAAATGTCCGGGCTGCGGTATGACCCATGCGGCAGTTGCAATGACGCATCTGGATATAGCGGGAGCTTTTTATTATAATAAGCTTTCGGTCACGGTGGTACCCCTGCTGATCATTATTTTGCTGGTACAGGAGTACAGATATATAAAAACATCCAGCAGAAAGATAAGCCTGCCGGAAACCCTGATCCTCTCTGTGATGCTCTTTGTCACAATAGCGTACGGGGTAGCCAGGAATCTTCCGAAGGGAGTGCTGGAGTCATTAACAGGGATCTTACCGCAGGCATTGCGGGCAGGATTATAAAACACAATAAACTAAGAGGAGGAGAAAAAGATGATCTGTCCTAATTGTGGAAATGAAGGCGGAGAGGGCAAATTTTGCGTAAGCTGCGGAGGCCCCTTAACGCAGATGACACCTCAGCCTCAGGCTCAGGATCAGCAGTTCCAGCAGAACCAGCAGTTCCAGCAGCAGGGATACCAGCAGCAGGGATTTCAGCAGCAGGGGTACCAGCAGGGGTATCAGCAGCAGGGATTCCAGCAGCAGGGATACCAGCAGAATCAGTTCCAGCAGGCCAATAACGGCCAGCCTACCATCTACTTTGATGGTGAGGGTATGGAGTATCTGCCCATCATGCTGGTGAACGGGCTTCTGCTTATGGTTACCTGTGGTATTGCGTTCCCCTGGGTTGTCTGCAGAAACCTTAAGTGGAGAAAATCCCATACTATCGTAAACGGACACAGACTGGCATTCACCGGAACACCCGGCGACCTTATCGGTAACTGGATCAAGTGGTGGCTGCTCACCGTTGTTACCTGCGGTATTTATCACTACTGGGTTAACATCCGTATACGTGAGTGGGAAATGTCACATACCTGTTTTGAGGATGATTATCATGGTGACGGTATGGAGTTCAATGACTGTTTCTATGATGGTGAAGTAGGTGAGAGACTTGGACAGGAACTGGTTGCAGGACTTCTGATAACCTTTACCTGTGGTATCGCAGCGCCCTGGGCAGTTGTTAAGCTGCTTAAGTATGATACCGAGCACACCGTTATCCACGGAATGCGTCTTGGATTCAACGGTACCGGTGCAGGATACTGGGGTGAAAATGCTATCGTTGGTCTGCTTATGGGTATCACCTGCGGTATTTACAATGCATGGGGTATCTGCCGTATCAACAAGTGGACATACAGGAATACATTTATCCAGTCCAGCGGAAACGTAAAGTCAAATTATTAATCTGAACTACTTAAAGATCCTTCGGTTGAACTATCCGGGATGGTGAAAAGCCACCCCGGGTATCGCGAAGGATCTTTTTATAAGCGGGGAAGTGGGGAAACGGAAAATCTAAAATTGCAGGAGGGTTTACCATTGAAAGAAAACAAGAAAGAGATCAATGCAGCTATTGAGGCGCTCTTAAATGAGCTGACACTTGATGAAAAGATCCGCATGATCCATGGCGCCGGATTTTTTAAGAGCGGCGGAGTGGAGAGACTCGGGATCCCCGGCGTGGTCAGTTCCGACGGGCCCTGCGGTGTGAGAAACGATTTTTACGATGACAAATGGTATGTGATAGGCAGCAGTGCCGATTACGTGAGTTACCTGCCCAGTAATTCCGCTGTAGCAGCTACCTGGAACAGACAGCTGGCGCATGACGGCGGTATGACACTGGGACGTGAGGCAAGAGGCCGCGGTAAGGATGTCATCCTTGCTCCCGGTATCAATATCAAACGTAATCCCTTATGCGGCCGTAATTTTGAGTACCTGAGTGAGGACCCGTATCTGGTTGCGGAAATGGTAGTGCCTCTTATAGAAGGTGTCCAGGAAAATGACGTCAGTGCCTGCGTTAAGCATTTTCTGTGCAACAATCAGGAATGGGACCGCCACGGTATCAATGTGGAACTGGATGAAAGGACCTTAAGGGAGATATATCTGCCCGGCTTTGAAGCAGCCGTAAAGCGTGCAAAGAGCTGGAGCCTTATGGGATCTTATAACCTGATCCGCGAGGAGCATGGCAGTGAGAGCGTTAAGTTCCTGACCGGTATACTCCGTAACGAATGGAAGTATGACGGCTGTGTATTCAGCGACTGGAGTGCCAATTATGATTCGCTGAACTCGGGTATGAGCGGTCTGGATATCGAAATGGGTATCTTTGACAATTTTGATGAGTATTACATGGGAAATCCTCTTAAGAAGCTGGTTGAGAGCGGAGAGGTTCCTGTTGAGGAGATAGATAAAAAAGTCCGTAACATAATACGCCTGCTGCTGCGTGTGCGTAAGATAGAGATCGAAATCAAAGCAGATAAGAGCGGTAAGTTAAAGGCTAGAGCAGTGCCCTGTGAGGACCGTGATCCCGGTTATTATGCAGGACGTGTAATGGCACAGCATGCACTGGAAGTGGCGAGGGAAGCGGTTATCCTTCTTAAGAATGAAAAGAAGCGTCTGCCCCTTAAACCGTCGACCACAAAAAAGATACTGGTAATAGGTGATGATGCCAACAGGATGCATGCCAACGGCGGCGGAAGTGCGGAGATAAAAGCACTGTATGAGATAACACCTCTCCTGGGCCTGGCAAGGGAATACGGCGGCAATACGCAGGTTAAGTATGTACCCGGCTATTATGTGCCCAAGAAATTCCGTGAGGAAGCCAACTGGCAGGAGCACAGCATTACGGAAAGCTTCAGCGCCGATGTTGAGAGACGCGATGACAAGAAACGTAAGGCAGAAGCAAAGAAGAAGGTTAAAGAGTACCGCGAAGAGGCTGTGAAGCTCGCAAAAGAGTATGATGACGTTATCATCTTCGGCGGCCTGGACCACGACTTTGACGTGGAAGGTGCAGACCGTAAGGATATGAAGCTGCCTTATGAGCAGGATGCGCTGATAAATGCTGTCCTTGACGTGAATCCCAACGCCATAGTGGTAATGATAGCCGGTAGTCCCGTAGATATGAGTGCATGGAAGGACAGGGCTAAGGCTATCGTATGGATGAGCTATAACGGCATGGAGGGCGGCACCGCTCTGGCTGAGGTGATCAGCGGACAGATCTGTCCTTCAGGAAAGCTGGCAGAGACCATGCCTGTCCATTTTGAAGATACTCCCGTGGTGAAATTCGGGGATTACCCCGGGAAGAAGATAACAGCCGCACAGAAGAAGCGTATCAAGGGCTGCAGATATACGGAAACCTATAAAGAGGGAGTGTTCGTAGGATACCGTTATTACGAGAAATTCAACGTCCCCGTGCAGTTTGCTTTCGGACACGGCCTGTCTTATGTTGATTTTAAGTACAGCGGCATGGAGGTTAAGAAGAGTGATAAGGGCGTAAGCGTATCTGTTAAGGTTACCAATACAGGTATTGCGACAGCCAAGGAAGTAGTACAGCTTTATGTCGGTGAGAAAAAGGTTTCTGAAGCTAATCCCGTCAAGGAGCTTAAGGGCTTTGAGAAGATCGAGCTTGCTCCCGGCCAGACAAAGACCGTAAAGATAGACCTGACGGACAAGGCATTCTCGCATTTCGACGAGGAGAGTTCTTCCTGGAAGAAGATGAAGGGGGCAATGGTACTCTATGTGGGCAGTGCAAGCGATGATATAAGATGTAAGAAAGAAGTAACGCTTAAGTAAGAAAAGTAACAAAGGATCGGAGGGGCTGTCGCCATGATGGTGTGCTACCCGTCAAGAGGACAGTGAATAATTAAAAAGCTTTGTACCGTCAGTCGAGCAATTGGCTGGCGGTATTATTATGCAGCCGTATCATAACAGTTATGGTATTCAACAGGAGTCATCAGATGAAGTTTCCTCTGAATCCGTTCAGTATTGTAGTACCGGATATATGACTCTATTGTATAAATTAACTCAGTTTTCGAAGTAAACCGCTTTCCATAGTACATTTCGCGTTTCAGAATTCCCCAGAAGCCTTCCATTGGTCCATTATCTATACAGTGAGCTACCCGGGACATGCTTTGCTTCATGTGGTATTTTTTAAGTTTTGCGCTGAATGGCTTGCTTGTGTATTGAAAACCTCTGTCGCTATGAAACAACGGATGTGCCTCCGGTTCAAGGGCTACTGCAGCGTCAAAGGTATTCATTACCAACGGATTGTCATTGTGGTCACTGATCACAAATGCTACAATTCTGCGATCATAAAGATCCAGAATGGCACTCAAGTATACCTTGCGGATTTCGACTCCGATATAATACTTGAATTCCGTCACATCGGTAAGCCATTTCTCATTTGGAGCATCAGCATGGAAATCCCGGTTTAGATAATTCTTTGCAATGTGTGCAGGATCATTGCTGTTCTTCGTACAGCTCTTAGGTTTCCATTTGATTGTAGATTGGACATGTTCCTTACGACATATCCTCAAAATCCGCTTATCGTTAACATGAATATCATGATGCCTATCCAGTTCATCCCTTATCCTGCGATATCCCATATCCGGATGATATTCATGAATGGCTCTGATTTTTTCTGCGATCTCTCGGTTTTGCTTTTCACTGTAACTGACCGGATCTTTCAGCCAACGGTAGTAGGCTCCTCGTGACAAATGCAGATATTCACATAAGCATCGTATCGGATAGTGTTTTTCCTCTGATAGTTCTTTGATCGCCTGATATTTATACAAATGTCGAGTTAGAGACAGCGATCTTTCATCTCTAACTCTCTGACTTTTTTTAGCAGGTCGTTTTCCATCTGAAGCTCCCGGTTCTTTCGTTCCAGTTCGGCGATTTTTCCTCTCATCTCTTCTTCCGGTGTTCTGGAGGGTTGTGTTCCTGCTCGTCGTCCACGTCGATCTTCCAAGCCCGCAGATCCCATTTTTTCATAACGCAACACCCAGTTGCGAACCTGCTGATAAGAACAGTTATGTTTCAACGCCATCTCACCATAATTCTTATTATTGGCAAGGCACTCCATTACGATCTCAATGCGTTCTTCTGGTGTTGTCTGTCTGGCTTTTCTCATGTATCTTCCTCCTCCGCTTCCACGGGATTTGATTTCTCCATGAGTATTATACTCTTTTAGCCAGTTTTGTAATGGGTGTTTTGAACGCAGTCCATAACGTGCCGCTACTACCTGAAGTGAACCTGTTCCATTAAGATAGTCATTTACAGCAGCAATCCTTACCTCCTGAGAATAGTGTTTATAATGCTTTTGTTCCAATAATCCGGATGGACCTTCATTGCGATAAATATCAACCCACTTCCTGAATGATTCTGTTCCAGAACCAGATAATCCGGCCTGTCTTGCCGCCTCCCGGATTCCAATCTCATCTCTAAGATACTTTTCTACCAGTTCAACTTTTAGCGCTGAATCAATCGTTCTCTTTTTATACATAGAAATACCCCCAAGTAGGTTTAATATTTCAGTGTCCTACTTGGGGGTAGCATATCATGATGCTTTTTATCATCTAAAGCGACAGCCTCTCTGCGGTCACATGCACTTTTCCTGGAGCGGGATGGTCAGCGGGACCGTCCACCAGACTGTATTCTCCGCGGCTTTTGAAAGATATATGGGAGTTATTCACATCTCCGGGGAGTGATATACACGAATCAATTGTATAATGTCACGAATTGTGGCTGTACTATCTTGTCAATAATCAACAAAAAGATTATAATGAGGTCCAATCAGAAAAATAATGGTATGCAATGTAAACGCATACAATGCAGATGACGATATATAGTATATAGGTTTTAAAGCACTTTTTATGGAGAATAATAATAAAAGATCGGGGGCGGTATACTGCTTTCATTATTTACTGCCCATGACACACAGTACCGATAATATCAAAGAGCACATACATTCCCATACGCTGGAGATCACGGTCTATATAAGCGGCGGCGTTACGGAGAATGAAGAGTTCAGCAAGAGCGAACGTCATGCGGGGGATGTGCTTAAGCAGTACGAGAACAGATATTTTAATGAGATTGCCGATTTCGGCGGCGATGCCAGCGTAGAGAACGTTGGTGAAGTATTTTTCAGGAAGCTTACCACGGTGCTTAACGGCTCAGGGATAGAGCTCAGGCGCCTGGAGATAGGAGAAAATCCTTTGCGGCAGTATGTGATATCGACTTACATGTGATAGGAGACAGGATGAAATTATTAAAGCTTATAAGATCAAGAATTGTTGGGGTAAGTCTGGCGGGCGTAATGAGCGTGTCCGCCATGATGAGCCCTGTTTGCGTTAAAGCAGCTTCAGAAGATACCGCTTCCGTAAGTGATGTGGAGGAAAAGGAAAGCATTTCCGAAAACGAAGCACCTGAGGCTGCAGAAAAAGAAGAGGAAAAGACCACAGACGGAGAGGAAACTCCCGCTGAGGGGGACGATACAAAGTCCACGGAAGGCAAAGAGAACGAGCCCAGGGAAGGAGCTGAAAAGGAGTCTGCCGGTAAGGATTCCGACGAAGCTTCCGAAGATGAAACAGAAGATGAGACTAAAGAGGAGGTTGAGACTGATCCCGCAGAGATTGTTACATGCGAGGCGCCGGTCCCGGAACCTGTAGTTGAAGAAGATGAAGAAGAACCGGGAGACGCCGTTTACTCAGGTATAACCATAGACGGTGATTTTTCGGACTGGAAAGCTGTGCCCAAGTATGACGGAACAGGAATGATCCAGAAGGCGGCAGTTGTTCAGGACGGCGATTATGTATATATCTATCTCAAGGACGACGGCAATTGCTGTGCCGCATGGTCCGGTCCCAAGAATAACGGCAAGTTCAGTTTTGTATCCGATCTGGGATACACCACCACGTTCCAGTTGAATAATAATCCGGCTTCCGTATCAGGTGTGGACGGGGCTTTCTGCAGCTATGTATTCAGCTGGGATAAGCCTGATTCGGGCAGATGGGAGATCGCAGTTCCGGTGAGCGCACTTCCGGTCAATAACGGATCTTATTCATTCGGTTTTTATCAGGGTGACCGTTTTGTGGACGGCATAACCGATGACAGATATCAGCAGGGCGGCGGTGAAGAGGATGACGGTCCTTTCAACGGTATAGTATATGACGGCCTTTACGGCGATTGGAAGAATTATCCCCATACACTTATACATTATGCAACCTCCGGTACAGAGGAGAGAGTGGTAGACGGTGAAGGCGCACTTTTTGTGGACGGTTCCACCTTATACGGCCACTGCATAACCATAATGAACAGACACCTGAACAATGAGGGCGGAAATGAAATGCTCGAAGGTGTGGTCCTTCGTATAAACGGAAGTGATGATATGCTCTTTGAATACCGTTTTGCTACGGTAGACGGTGCAGGCAATATCAACTGGCATCCCCAGCTTGAGTACTTAAGCGAGGGTACCTACGAATACATAATCACCGATGTCAACGGCTGGGGAAATGCAGCGACTCTTGCGGAGCTCGAGGCACAGGGTGTTGATAAGGACGGATACTACGGACGTATCACCGTAACGGTCGATGCCGTTACCGATGAGTGCGAATGGTGGCTTAACCTGCCTCTTCTGGCAGAACGCTTCGGCCTGGATGAGACCGATATCAAGACGATAGAAGTTAAGTATGAGCAGATCGGTGACCGCTGGCTTGAAACAGCGGGTGCTTCCAGCGGGGCGATGGCAGGTATCATGCTTTCCCTGTCTGCAGTCGGTGTGGTTTATGTAATGCGCAGAAAAAAGGGTGACAGGGGACAATGCATGTTCTGATCGGCCTTCTCGGATGCCTTATCTGGCTATATATCCTGCACGTGATGAAAAAAGCCGGAGTTAATTTCTGGCGTTTTATCTGGGGGAGTTTCGGGCTTTTTATACTTATGATGATATACCTGCGCCCTATAGTGACGCAGCCGCTGGCTCAGGCAGTCGCCGCAATGGCCGGCTTTTTCGGGAATGTCACGGGTACATTTACACCTTATTTCCGTTTTGCAACTATTTTTATACCGACAGATATAGGCGCCATGACCATGCAGATAGATTTTGAGTGCTCCGGTATACTTGAGATCATGGCTTATGTATCTCTGCTGGTATTTTTTGATGTTTACACCAAGCAGGAAAAGCTGATGATAGGCCTGCTGGGCTGCTTCTTCATAATGATAGCAAATGCCATGCGTATCATTATAATATGTGTGATCATACATTTCGGAGGAAGTGAGCTGTATAATATCGCTCATACCTATATCGGCCGTTTGTTCTTCTATGTGTTGTCGGTACTATTGTACTTTTATGTGTTTACGAAACCGCAGGTTATCAAGATGAAGGTGGGCAGTTTCTCCTATGGGCGTGATTGACAGATTTTTACATTCCTTCATATTCTGGGGCGCGTGGATCATCATTCCCGTGATCATGGAAACCATACCCTCTGTGGGCGGGTTTCTTCTTCTGGTCTTCAGGCGTTTTAAGATGAAACGTCATTATAAGAGGCCGGCTCTTTATCCCGAGATCTCCATAATAATACCTGTATACAATTCACAGGATACACTTGATGCCTGCATACATTCCGTGGGCAGCGGAACATATCCTGCCGACCGTATCCGTATCTTCCTGGTAAACAACAGGGGCAAGGACAACAGCTTTAATGTGTTCAAACGTGCGCAGGAGAAGTATCCGGATCTGCATATGCAGTGGCTCAACGCGGAACAGGGCAAATCCAGGGCGCTCAATCTGGCACTTTATAACAGTGAAGGAAAGTATATAATCAACCTGGACAGTGATGGTGTGCTGGAGCCTCATGCCCTCATGAACCTTGTAGATAAGTTTGAGGCCAATCCCAAGCTTAACTGTATGACGGGGGCCGTACTTACAACACCCGAGATGATAGAGGATTATCCGGCAGGTCCCCAGAGGCTTTTACGTAAGCTGGAATTCATGGAGTACGGCCAGGCTTTCCTGGCAGGCAGGAGTTTCGCTTCGGAGACCAATTCACTTTATACCTTATCAGGTGCTTTTTCGGCATTCAGGAAATCCGTTATACTGAAGTCGCGTATGTATAATACAAATACTATCTGTGAAGATACGCATATCACATTCCAGATGCGTTATATCCAGAGAGAAAAAGTAGAGATATGCGAGAATGCCATCTTTTTCGTGGATCCCATAGAAGGTTTTAACAAGCTCTATACCCAGAGACAGCGCTGGCAGAGGGGCAGTCTTGAGGTTGCAAAGCAGTTCCTTAACGAGAAGGGGAATTTCGGAAAGAATTTCCTTGATGTAAGTGTCAATACACTGCTTTATGATCATACCTTTGCTTTTCCCCGACTGATATGGTATCTTGCGATGTTCTGTCTTCTGCTTATGAACTATTCGGCAAAGATGATACTCTTATCGACAGGTTTTATATTTGCGGTATATATGCTGGTGGGATTGCTGTATTTCCTGACAGTCAGCATATTCCTGAAAGAATTCGATGAGCTGGGCAGATATTACCGGAAAAACTGGTGGGTGGTATTGCTGCTGCCCTTCTTTAACTTCATGGTATTCTTTATCCGCATGGCGGGTATCGTAAACAGTATAGGAACAGACAGTGCCTGGAAGACCAATAATCTCAGTGATGAGGGGAAGGCATTCTGGAATGTTATAAAGGAAGAAATGAAATTGCCGGCCAAGTGGATAGGACGCTTAAGAGAGCTGGTCAATGAGGATGATGCGGCATGAAACAGAGAGCGGCTAAACAATTTTTTGCACTGGCTACGATCATAGCACTGGTGCTGGGTATTGCGGTAGGATACGCGGGATGGCTGTTTATAGGCAGGTTTGAGGAAGGCGTGCTGGATGTATGTGCAGACCAGCAGGATGCTTATGTGCAGCTGGTGCTCGACCAGATCAACTTAAAGGAGAACCGTGATGATGAAGAGATCATAACGGGTATCTTAAGCTCGCTGGATGCTTCTACCAATAAATACTGGACATTTTCCCGTGATGAGGCGATGCTTTTCGTAAAGGATGTCCTGGAAACCAATAAATACAAGGGCTTTACCACTGCGACCTATTATGTTTCCGACAGTGCAAGGAAGTTCCTTGATGATCTGGAGATCAACAGGGTCATACACAGGACGATAAATATAGAAGAGAAGACTTATGTAGCCAGCGGCGTGGTATTTTTGTACGGAAATGCGGAATACAGGCTCTGCCTTTTGACTAACAGAGACGTTCTGCTCGATAATAACGAATTCCTCAGAGCAGAGGTTAATGTAGGTATAGTATTTATGATAGCTGTATTCCTGATGGTTGTAGGTACCATGTGGTTTGCGAGCCGCCTGGGCATGTATCATCAGAGACTTATCGAGAGGGATGCCACAATATCCGAGCTGTCGACCAATGTTGCAAACCTTAATAAGAAACTGCTGGTACGTACGACTTATGATACCAAGCGCACACTCTTCCAGGAGAGTATGATCAGGGATTTCCTGCGCAGGATACAGGCTAAGGGTATAGCACCCGTGACCTTTGCGGTTATGAAGTGTGCGAATGAACGCGCCTTCCTGGAAAAGTCACAGCTGCTTCTGGACCGCGGAGTTCTGCGTTTCCAGCTTGAAGGAACAGCTGCCCATCTGGACGGCGCAGAAATACCCGGAAAGATCCTTCTGGTATTTGTCCGCTGCGATCACGACAATGCGATGCTCAGCCTTAATTTCCTTATGAACATCAGCAATCAGATCCTGGCGGTTGAACAGTGGAACGGCAATACGGATATACTTAAGTTCTCCGAAGAACTGCTTTCGAAGACCCGGGGGTAAGACATGAACGATTTCGGAAAAAAAGAAAACAGGCTGTTTCGTGAATACAGGCTGAAATTCTATCTTAATGCCAATCATTTTGTCATAATAAACAACAAAAAGGGAGAGACCCATCCCCATACCTGGGAGTTCACTCTGAACATCCTGGTGGGCAGGGAGAGTTTTGTGGAGTTTTTCCGTTTTGAAAAGGAGATAGAGGAGCTGTTCGCGCCTTATCAGAACAAAGTCCTTAATGAACATGATCCTTTTAACGGTATAGTGCCTTCATTGGAAAATATGGTTGAGTATTTCGGTAACAGGGCGCAGGAGAGGGTCAGGAAGACAGGCGGACGTCTGATATCCATCGAAGGCAGTGAGACTCCCACCAGAAGTTACATAATCAATATGGACGGTGCCTTTGACAGCCAGGACCTGGAGGCCTATACGGCAGAGGTTAAGGATGAAGTCATAGATACCGTGCTCGATGATATGCTGGATCTTACTGAGGAGGATGGGAGTTGAATACTGTCCGCAGACTTCTCACAATGGTACTCTGGGCAGTTGTATTTGCCATACTGGCATTTATACTGGTCATCATCGTGGCAAAGAGCGGTATTTATCCCGCCGGTACCGATACCCTGAGTTATATCTACAAAGGTGACGTGCTCCTTAAAGCTATAGAGAGGGGGCAGGTCAGCCAGCTATATGATCCGCTCTGGTTCAACGGAGTGGAGTTTTTGCGTTATCAGGGGCCGCTGCCGGTCTATATCCTTGCGCTTTGCGAGTTGATAGGAGGATGGGATCCTTTTATCGGATATCTTCTTTTCCTGTGGATGGTCTTCTTTTTCGGCGGAATGATATTCTCATATATCGGAGTTATGCTCGAGAGGCCGGTAATGGGCGGTGTTGCGGGAATACTGTGGTTCTTCCAGCCCTGCAATATGTATATGCTTTTCAGCAGGGGGAATCTTTCAGCCTGTGTTTGCGGAGTGCTTATCCCTCTGTTCATCTATCATCTGGAGCGTTACCTTAAAGAAGGACAGCTGCGGCGTATGTTCTTTATTACGCCGGTCATGGTGCTGATCGGACTCTGCAGGTTTGATTATGCGGGAATGACGATAGCTGTATCCGTGATCTTTATGTTCATTTACGGTCTTATGAACCATACCCTGATAAGGGGAATGATAGCTCTTCTTGATATGGCTGGAAGCTTTATGCTGACCGGACTGTGGCTGGTGCCCTGCCTGACGGGAAATCTTGCCGAAAGTCCCGCGGAAACGGCAGAGCAGTATTATCAGAGCGCGTGGCTGTCACTGGATCCCATGAACTGGTATATCAACGGTGCGGATAAACTGTATTTTTCGGTGGCCTTATTCGTGCTTATCATTTTCGGCATACTATGTGCAAAAAAGAGCAGCCAGCCGGCATTTGCGACCGCTATGCTCTTTTTCCTGGGAACGACATCGTCGGCTTTCTACCTGTTTAAAATGCTGCCTTTTACCCAGGACGTCTGGATGCTTGAATATGTTTCCATCGCAGTATGCCTGGCCTTATACGGCCTGCTTGGCTGGGTGAGCTTAAAGAAATTTGCACAGATAGCGGTGGTCGTACTGCTTGGTATCGACTGCATGTGCTCATGGAAACTGGCGGCAGGGGACGGAAGCGGTATTACTCCCAAAGAGCGTTTTGCACAGATGGAAGAGGATACGCTTATCAAAGAAGCAAAGAATATAACATCCCAGCGTCTGGCACTCATGGATCTGGGAAAGCTGGGGGCCGAAGGTGTTTATATGCTTGGTACCGGTAATACACAGCTGGCATCGGCATACGGTTATAACTGGGAGAGAGCGGCAACGGCATCTAATATAATGCAGCTGAACCGTTCCCTTGAGAGCGGACAGCATGTATATATGTTTGACCGCTGTCTTGAGATGGGCTGCGACAGCGTGTTGATCCGACTTGACTGTATCCCCGATACTTACGGCAGTTATTCGGATCTGGATTCGGCGGCCGCACGCAGCGGATACAGCGTGGCTGCTTCTAATGAAAAGTACCGTCTGTACCATACTGAAACGGGCGGCGGTTACGGTACCGTTAACAGATACGGGGCTATAGGTATAGGAAGCGGCGCGGGAGATATCTCCCTGTCATTCCCTGATGTAGAGGAAACAACAGAAGACGATCTGTGCAAGTACAGCTTTGAGGATCTGTCAAAGTACAGGACAGTGTATCTTAACGGCTTTACCTGCAGTGATTATAAGGAAGCGGAGGATCTGGTAAAACGTCTGGCTGATTCGGGCGTGAGAGTGGTCATACTTGCCGACGGCATGCCTGAGGATCCTTCCAACAGACAAAAGAGCTTTCTTGGGGTATACTGCAGCAGCATCAAGTTCAGCAACGGCTATCCCGAGCTGCTGGTGCATGGAAAATATATAAACACCGATCTGTTTGCACAGGGTTATGCCAAGTGGGAAACCGTATTCCTTACCGGCATGGACAAGGTATACGGACAGGTACAGGAAGACGATATAATACTGGATTTTTACGGAAGTACTTATAATGATAATATACTGTTTCTGGGTATAAACCTTTCCTATCATTATGCGCTGACAAGAGACAAGTCTGTGGAAGGTATTATGGAAGAATGCTTCGGCATAGATGCGGGAAGGCTGCCGGAGCGCAGTGTGGTCCCGCTGGATATAGAATCTGACGGAAAGAGCATTAAGATAAGCTCCACAAGTGATGGTGTAAATACCGCGCTGGCTGCCCTGGAGGGTATGGATGTAAACGAGGCAAATAATCTCATTTTCGTTAACAGCGGTGAAACCCTGATAAGCATCAGAAAAACGGGAGTAACCGGGGGACTGGTATTAAGTCTTTTCGGGCTTCTGTTCTGCGTGGGTTCATATGTGGCTGCAGGTATTTATTGTAAAAAGTGCACAAAAACTGACGGCTGATTTTCGCTTTGCTTATTACAAATTTCTCGGGTATTCAATTATAGTTTTTCGGTGTTTTATTATTCCCCCATTGATTAAAATAGTGCTATAGTCATAAGTGGTGAGTTACCCTTATGCCAAAACAATTTTTCAATTTTATCAAGGAGGGAAAAAATGAAAAAGAAAAAGCTTTTATCACTTGCATTGACAGCTGTTATGTCAATCAGCATGCTTGCCGGCTGTAATGGCGGCGGCGCAGCTTCTACCGGAAGCGGCTCAGGCACCGGTGGCGGTTCATCCGACGGTGTAGAAGAGATCACCTTCATGGTATGGGATGATCTTGAGGCTTCATCAGACCTCATCACTCAGGGCTACAAGGATTCTGTTGACCGTTTCAACAAGGATTTCGAAGGAAAGTATCACTGCAGGGTTGTATCTACCAACCTTGAAGAGTACTACACCAAGCTGAATGCAGAGGTTGCTGCAGGCAACACTCCCGATGTATTCATCGTATCTCCCGGTCCTAACCTGAACGACTATGTTCTTCCCGGTACCGCAGCTAAGCTTGATGATTATCTGAATGCTGACGGATGGAAGCAGACCTTCACATCTGACGCTGTATTCGCAGGCGGCACCTATGGTGCAGAAGCTAAGGACGGCGCAGGTATCTATGCTGTTCCTCTGAACATCGCAGCAGCTTGTGTATTCTACAATACCGAGATGTTTGCTGATGCAGGCGCAAAGGTTCCTACAACTTACAGCGAGCTGCTTGATGCTTGCCAGAAGCTTCAGGCTGCAGGCTACACCCCTATAACCATTTCCGCAGGTACTGCATGGTGTCTGTCAATGGTAGCCGGTTATCTTTGCGATCGTAACGGCCTGAACCTTCAGGATGTTAAGGATCACAAGACCGACTGGATGGATGCTAAGGTTATCAACGCCGGCAAGCAGATCCAGGAGCTGTCACAGTACTTCCAGCCTACCGCTGTTTCTGATGACAACGATATCGCTACCGCAGCATTCTATGATGGCGAAGCTGCAATCCTGATCCAGGGTTCATGGGCTATCGGCCAGATCAATGGTAACTGTGCAGAAGGTTTCGCTGACAAGGTTGGCGTATTCGCTTTCCCTGCAGTTGACGGTTCTTCAGCAGATCCTAACCGTGTAATCGCTAAATCCGACTCACTGGCTATGAGCTCAAGCAGCCAGCACAAGGATGCAGCTATTCAGCTTATCAAGTACTTCGTAGACGATACCGCTCAGAAGTACACCGCTGAAAAAGGTGGTAAGATCCCTGTAACCAAGGTTCAGTATGACGAGAACAATGCTCCCCCCGAGCTGTCATACGTTATGGACGTATTCAAGAATGCAAATGCTACCTTCGGTTTCTACAACGAGTCTCTGGCTGATACAGAGGCAGGTGCTACCTTCGATAGCTGCTTCGTAGAGATCTTCAAGGGTACCGATCCTGCAGAGGCACTTAAGCCTATCCAGGAGTACTATGAGCAGAACGTTTGGTAAGTTTTAAAAAGTAATAACAGTTATCTTGTGTCAGCACCCGCGTATACGGGTGCTGACATCTCTGATAAGGGGGAATTATGGATAAGCTTTTAAGGAAAAAAAGCAATATCATATTGTTTTTGGCTCCGGCCTTTATTTTATTTACGGCCGTTTTGATCGTGCCGATCATTACAGCAATATATTATTCACTGTGTGATTATAAGATAGGACTCACTCCCGAATTTGTCGGGTTAAAGAACTATATAACGATGTTCACTGCAGATGATGATATGAAGACGGCGTTTAAGAACTCACTGTTCTTCATGATATTCTCCTGTGTGACTCAGCTGCTTTTCGGTCTGGTACTTGCAGCACTGCTGACAAATATCAAGAAAGGCCGTGACTTCTTTAAGAATGTTTACTATCTGCCCTGCGTACTCAGTTCCGCAGCATTAGGTCTTATGTGGTATTTCATTTTCAGTCCCAAGTACGGTATCAATAAGATAGCCGAATCTCTGGGCCTGATAGAGAAAGCCGATAAAGGTGTTCTGTGGCTGGCTGATACCAGCGGATTTATCATCCTGCCTATTATCGTCATCTCGTTCGTGGCTTTGTGGCAGTATGTAGGACAGTCAATGATGTTGTATATGGCACAGATTTCCGGTATCAGCAGTGATATTTATGAAGCTGCGGCTATTGACGGCTGCACCAAGACCCAGGCGTTCTTCAAGATAACGCTGCCGCTGATCAAACCCATGGTCGCTACGGCAATGAGTCTGAATGCTATCGGTTCATTGAAGTTTTTCGATCTTATATTCAGTATGATCCCCGAGGCAATGAGAGGAAAGGGCGGTAAGGCACACGTGCTCGCAACCGTACTTTACGATCAGGGTCTCAGATACAGTAAGTACGGATATGCATGTGCTATCGGTGTTGTACTTCTGATCATGTGCTTGCTCGTGACATTCCTGATCAATAAGTTCGTCAAGACAGAAAGTGATATCTAAGGGAGGATCGAGAAATGCAGATTGATGTTGATAACAGTTTAACAGAAAAAAACAAAAAAACGACCAAGATCGTCAGGATCGTGATCTATGCGATACTGTGCTTCCTGGTTCTCGTTTATATCCTGCCGCTTCTGTGGATAATCATGTCCGCAATGAAGCCCAATGCAGATTTTAAGAGCAGTCCCTGGGCGCTGCCTAGTGATTTTTCGTCTTTGGCAGATAACTTCATCTTTGCATGGACCAAGGGACGTCTGGGAAGGGCTACCCTGAACTCATTCATAGTATCTACGGTTACCCTGATCATTTCACTGATAGTAGGTTCGATGGCTGCATTTTCCATCGCAAAGCTTCGCTGGAAGTTTTCCAAGCTGGTGCTTACCTACTTCATGATCGGTATGATGATACCTATCCACTGCGTGCTTTTCTCATTGTATACGCAGTTCGCATCCTGGCATCTGACGGATTCACTGATAGGTCTGATCATTCCGTACACGGCATTTTCACTGCCTATCACGATATATATCATGGCCGGATTCTTCGAGAGCATACCTAATGAGCTCTTCGAAGCTGCTGTCATCGACGGCTGTTCCGTTCCCAGACTGTTCGTGACGGTTGGTCTTCCCATGGCAAAGACCGGTTTCATGGTTACAGGTCTTATGTCATTCGTTAATAACTGGAATGAGCTGCTCTTCGCAATGGTGTTCATTTCAGACGACATGAAAAAGACTCTGCCGGTTTCACTTACGAAATTCGTCGGACCTCACAGCACGAACTATACGCAGATGTTTGCAGGTATAGTTATCGCTGTCATTCCTACGATCATTGTATACTGTATCTTCGCTAACCAGATAGTAGAAGGTCTTACCGCAGGTGCAGTAAAGGGCTGATCCAGGGGGGAGTCAGAATATATTTGCCGTGTTTATCACGGCGGAAGAAAGCGGCTGATGAGGGGGCCGCTTTTTTCATGGGTAAAAGCTTTATAATGCGTGCGGTATGTGATAGTATAAATGGGTGACGAAAAGGATATATACGGAAGGAGAATAATATATGGATATTCAGAAGATACTTGCTGCCTGTGATCATACCTTACTGCTGCAGACGGCTACTATGGACGAGATAAAGGCACTCTGTGATGATGCGCTGAAATATAAGACGGCATCGGTGTGCATACCTCCCTGCTATGTAAAGGAAGCACATGAGTATGCGGGGCCGGAGCTTAAGATCTGTACCGTGATCGGGTTCCCCAACGGAAATATGACGATGGGAGCCAAAGTATTTGAAACAAAGGAAGCTATAGAGAATGGTGCCGATGAGATAGATATGGTCATCAATGTCGGAAGACTCAAAGCCGGTGATGATGAGTATGTTTTGTCGGAGATAAAGCAGATAAAGGCTGCCTGTGGGGAACATGTGCTTAAGGTCATTATCGAAACCTGTCTTCTGAGTACGGAGGAGAAGATAAGGATGTGCGATATAGTGACGCGTTCCGGAGCGGATTATATAAAGACATCGACGGGCTTCTCCACTGCAGGAGCTACCTTTGATGATGTGGCGCTTATGGCGGAACACGTGGGTAAGGATGTTAAGATAAAGGCTGCCGGCGGTATCTCATCACTGGAGGATGCGGAGAAGTTTATGGAGCTGGGGGCATCCCGCCTGGGTACCAGCAGGATAGTGAAGATAGTGAAGTTTAGCAGATAATCATGATATTAGAGTTTAATGACGATCTTAACTTGAAAAAGATAGCGGACAGTGGGCAGTGTTTCCGCTGGGAAGAGCTTGAGGACGGAAGTTTTCGCGTGCCTCATAAGGACAGCTGCCTCATCATAAGGAAGCTTACAGATGATACATATGAGCTTTCGTGCGATGAAGGCGGATATCAGCGCATCTGGAAGGATTATCTTGATGCAGACACCGATTACCGCAGCATAAGGGGCAGGATAAGCAAAAAGAAAGATCCCTTTCTGTATGCGGCAGCTGCTGACCAGCAGGGGATAAGGATACTTAAACAGGACCCCTGGGAGGCGCTTATAAGCTTTATAATCTCCCAGAACCGCAATATCCCTGCTATCAAAAGATCCATAGAGCTTTTATGTGAGAAGGCCGGAAAGAAGCGTAAGGATCCCCTGGGAAGAGCTTATTACAGCTTTCCCGGGCCGGAGGCAGTGAGGGCGATGTCAGACGAAGACCTGGCAGGATGCCGGCTGGGATACAGGGATGAATATATTAAAAGGACGGCGGCCGCGGTATGTGACAGCAGTCTGGATATAAAGGCTCTTACCGAATGCAGTGAAGAAGAGGCCTTTGACAGGCTTATTTCCCTTCACGGTGTGGGAAAGAAGGTGGCCAGCTGTGTTATGCTCTTTGGCCTGCATTTCATCAACGCGTTTCCTGTAGATGTCTGGGTTAAGCGTATACTTGAAAACGAATATCCTTCAGGGTATCCAATGGATGATTATGCGCCGTACAACGGTATATATCAGCAGTACATGTTTGCCTATTACAGGAAACTGAACGAATAGACAGTTTTTTCGGGTAAATATGATGATTTTTACCCCTTGCCCGAACGGGTGTAATTCAGTAAAATATTTTTGTTGTGGTTTTTATCCTAAGCGCAGGCTGCTCCATGTCATCCTGAGGAGCGCAGCGACGAAGGATCTTATTAAAAATGAAAATAAAAAAACGGAGGTTATATAAATGAGTGTTTATGCAGGAATCGATCTTGGAACTTCAGCAGTAAAGCTCCTTCTGATGGGAGAGGACGGTAAGATAATAAGGACCGTATCCAAAGAGTACCTCATCAGCTTCCCCAAGCCCGGCTGGAGTGAGCAGAATCCCGAAGACTGGTTTGAGCAGTCTTTTGCAGGCCTTGATGAGCTGACTGAGGGCTACAAGGATCAGCTTAAGGGCATAAGCTTCGGCGGACAGATGCACGGTCTGGTAGCTCTGGATGCTGCAGATAATGTTATCCGCCCGGCAATACTCTGGAATGACGGACGTACTATGAAAGAGTGCGATTACCTCAACAATACTATCGGCAAGGATGTGCTTTCCAAAGAGACAGGAAACATCGCATTTGCCGGTTTTACCGCTCCCAAGGTTCTGTGGATCAAAGAGAACGAGCCTGAGAATTTTGCAAAGATCGCAAAGATAATGCTGCCTAAGGACTACCTGGCATATCGTCTGAGCGGCGTTCATGCTACCGATGTATCCGATGCTTCAGGTATGCTCCTTTTTGATGTTGCTAACAGAAAGTGGTCCGATAAGATGTGTGAGATCTGTGCAGTTAAGCCTGAGTGGCTGGCAAAGATCTTTGAGAGCTATGAAGTGATCGGAAACCTTAAGGCAGATCTGGCAGAGAAGCTTGGCGTATCTGCTGATGTTAAGGTTATCGCAGGTGCAGGCGACAATGCTGCAGCAGCTATCGGAACCGGAACCGTAGGCGATGGCGACTGCAACATCTCACTGGGAACCAGCGGTACCGTATTTATCTCTTCAAATAAGTATTCCGTAGATGATCATAACGCTCTTCATTCCTTTGCACATGCAAACGGAAAGTGGCATCTGATGGGCTGCATGCTGTCAGCAGCAAGCTGCAACCAGTGGTGGATGAGCGATATCCTTAAGGATAAGGATTTTGCAGGCGCTCAGGCAGGCATCACAAAGCTTGGCGAGAATCATGTATTTTTCCTGCCTTATCTGATGGGCGAGCGTTCACCTCACAACGATCCCGAAGCTAAGGGCGCATTCCTTGGCATGCGTATGGATACCACACGTGAGGATATGGTACAGGCCGTATTCGAAGGCGTTGCATTCGGTCTTAAGGATTCACTTGAAGTGGCTAAGGCTTCCGGCATCGATATCAAGCGTACCAAGATCTGCGGCGGCGGTGCAAAGAGCCCTCTGTGGAGAAAGATCATGGCTAACGTTACCGGCCTTGCAGTTGATACCATCGAGAGTGAGGAAGGCCCTGCGCTTGGCGGCGCTATGCTGGCAGCAGTAGGCTGCGGTGCATTCGCATCAGTTGAAGATGCAGCTAAGGCTATAGTTAAGGTTACCGGAACTGTTGAGCCCGAGCCCGAACTGGTAGCTAAGTATCAGGAAAGATACGAAGTGTTCAAGAAGCTGTATCCTACACTTAAGCCGGTTTATCCGATGATGTAAATTATCTGTCATACTGAAGGATCTTTCAAGGACTGCGGGGAGTGTTCCCTGCGGTCCTTTTTTATGAGAATATGAGGAAAGGACCGTGTCCTCTATTCCGGTTTACATTTTTGCAAATAGCTGTTGCTGGTAATGATATTGATCTATGTGGTATATTATAACCGCAGTAACGATGACGTGGATAAACACATCGTTCGGAAAGAGGAAATGTAAGGATGATCAAAATAGATAAGAATGATCCTAAAAATGATCCGCTGTTAGCAGCTTTGGTCGGAGTCGGGATAATCGTGACGTTCACTGCGATGATAGCTGTTTATGGTGTGCCGTTTCATTATAAGCCTGCGGTCATGATAGGAGAAGAGGGACTGCAGGAGATACGGAAGTATCTGCATTTTCTGCTGCTTTGTCAGGCACTTGTGCTTGTGGGACTGCCTGCTTTATATGTGATCTTCGGCGTCGTTTATCATAAGATCAGGCACATACCGCTAAGGCCTTTATATGTCGTCGGGTACATAGTGGCAGGGCTGCTTTTTTCTTTAACTGTAGTGCCAATCAGATTAAGCGGCGTTGAGGCGCAGAGCAGGCGGTTTAAGGGAGATAATCTGCTGCAGGTCATCCGTTTGCTTGATGCGGTAAATAAGGATATGGATGCAGAACCGGTGGTTGTCTGTGAAGATGAGGAGATATACCTTTTAAAACTTCAACATAGTCATTCTTACGCGACGAGCAAGGGAAGACCTTCTTCTATATGGGAATATGAGCTGATCAAAAGAGGAGGCAGTACTATATGCCAGGTTACTGCCGGGGAATATCAGGAGTTGAAGCCGGTAATAAACAGTCTTGCCGGATATACAGTCAGATGCTATCCCAATTCAGGGCTTTTGTATGATATTAACGGGGGCGCGGAACTCCTTACTGAGGATGAGATCCTGGCTTCGATATACACTATCACTTATGATAATGATGGCTATATCCGCTGGGAAGGCCCTTCGGCAGACGTAGAGCTTTATAACCTGGGAATGAACTATTACATGGACGGGGAACTCAGGCTGTCCCGTAATGCTGAAGGTAGGAACGTTGATGATCCGCTGTTTTTTGACGGCCGTAATAATTCGGCTTATCTGACTGCAGTATATAATCGCCATTACAGACGTGTAAGTAATATCCTGGAGGTCACTGATGTGATAGAAACGCCTTTTGGTGATACGCCTTCAATACCTACAGATACGCCGGGGGTTTATATGGCGTTGGAGAAGGACCCGGGGCATGATATAGAAATGAAAATTCCGGAAGATTACCCGGCAGATGGGCAGGATACGGAAAAATATGATGCAGTCCGGGACGGCAGTCAGGATGACGGAACAGTTGAATGGGAGCCTGATCCGGAAGTGAAGGGAAGCTATTTTATCACTGCGGATGAACTGCTGATCAAGGATGACAGTCCTTATTATTCCGAAATAATGAATGCGATAGATGCACTTGCGGATGCGCCGGAGATCACGGTAGGCAGTGAGTTTAAGAGGTGGACACCGGTCTCAAGGCTGAGTTTTAAGCACAGTGACGGAGACACGGATTTTGTTGTATATATGAATACTGATATGGATAAGTATGAAGATACGCCGCAGTCGGAAGCTGATGTATATTTCCGCATAAGCGGTAAGATACATGGAGAAAAGATCGATCGTTATGTTGTCTATGATCCGGAGCTGAGAACTTTATGGGATGCACAGGAGAAGGCAAGAAACTGATAATGTGCAATTTCGTGAGGACATGGGGAAAAAGGACCATCCACGTGTCCTCATGAATTCGGACTTCCTGTCGGCTGTCTGTAGAAAGATACATCTCCGACCCAATACTTTTTTGATAATTTATCTCTGATTTTCTGTAATTCTTCAGCTGTTTTATCAATTTTAAACTCTATTATATAATATCTTATGTTTGCATCTTCGTTTATGATGCCTTCCTGAACAATTCTGGCATGTGATAAAAAAGCTCTCAATTTCATTACCGGGGAACTGACATTTAATGTAGTAACAGATAAAGTATTTCTGAAACACGGATGTCCGAACTCATCTTCCACATATGTATCTTTATCTGAGATTTTATTGATCAGTCCATCAGACAAAAAGTAAAGAAGACTTATACAAAGAATCGATATGACAAGCACCGGTATGAATCTTTTTTTGTTTTTCATAATATTCTCCCTTAAATATCAGTACCCGGAAAACGGGCCCATGGCCTTGGTGCACCACAAACCCGCCCCCCGGTATTATTCTGTATTTACCACTGTGTATTGTTTGCGTTACCGTAAGCCATTGCTACCAGGTCTTTAAACTCTTCGCGGTATTCATCGTTTAATCTGATAGCTGATAAGGTATCCAGTACATGTTCGTAACTTGCATTGCCCTTATAGGAACTGTCACTTAAGAGCATTGAGAATTCTGCAACTGCTGCGGAGAAAAGGTAATCATTGTTGGGATCATCGGTCAGGCAGTCAGCGCCGATGGGGTACTCCAGAAGCTGTGATTCGCTTTCTCCGGGGGCCTTATAACGGATCGCTAAAGTAAGCCATTCGTTGCTGTTCTGTGCCAGATCTGTAAGAGCAGACTCCTGGTATTTAAGATCGGATTCTTCGGTCTCCTCACCTGCGGGAACCAGCTCGTACAGTACGGTTACGCTGTGTCCGGCACCGACTTCACCGGCGTCCTTTGTATCGTCTTCAAAGTCTTCGGCATTTAAGCGCCTGTTTTCGTATCCTATCAGCCTGTATTCTGAAACATAAGTGGGATTGAATTCTATCTGCAGCTTTACGTCATCCGCTACAGCCACCATATTGGCACCAAGCTCTTCTACCAGCACTTTTTTTGCTTCGCGCAGTGAATCGATGTAAGCATAGTTTCCGTTTCCGTCATCGGCCAGTGTCTGCATGCGGGAATCGCTGTAATTGCCCATACCGAAACCTAATACTGAAAGGTAGATGCCGCTTTCCTTTTCTTTTTTGATCAGTTCACTCATTTCGCTCTGGCTGGTAATGCCTACGTTCCAGTCACCGTCGGAGGCAAGGATCACACGGTTGTTTCCGTTAGCGATGAAATTATCTTCTGCCAGCTCATACGCCATTTGAATAGCGGAACCGCCGTTTGTGGAACCGCCGGCTACCAAACCGTTTAAGGCGTTCATGATGGTTTCTTTATCATCGCCGGGGACACCGTCGATCACGATCCTGTTACCGCTGGCATAAGTTACGATAGAAACGCGGTCTTTAGCTCCAAGTTCGTCTACCAGTAAGCCGAAGGCCTGCTGCAGCAGGGGCAGTTTGTTCTGGTCTGACATGGATCCGCTGACATCGATAAGGAAGACGATATTGCTGTCTCCTGCATCCGAAAAGTCTATTGCCTGAGTCTGCAATCCCAGGTGGAGAAGCAGGTTTTCCTCATTCCAGGGGCATTTGGCGATAACGGCATTTACGCCGAAAGGTTCATCGTCCTTGGGGCCGTTATAGCTGTAACTGAAGTAATTGACCATTTCCTCTGCACGTACCGCTCCGTCGGGAATATCTTCCGGCCTGTATCCGTTACTGATCATACGGCGGATATTTGCATAGGATGCGGTATCGACATCTGCACCGAAAGTAGAAAGAGGGCTCTTGATAACGGAAGCAAAACCGCTTTCTTTTACTGCATCGTATTCCTCGGTGTTGAATTCTTCCGAATCGCCATACATATCATAGTATGGATCATAGTAAGAATCAACGTATGCCTCACAGGCTGCGTCTGTGGTACAGGCTCCTCCGGTAGCAGCGTAATTGCCGTTGGTTGCAACAGTGGCGGCACCGCGATCCGAACCTCTGCATCCCGATAAGGCCAGTATCATCGCCATGGATATTCCTGCTATTGTACTCATTTTTCTGTTCTTCATATCTTTTTCCTCCCTAAATATCTGACGGCCGGATCCGGGATCCGGACCGCTTTTGTTTGTATCTGGGGAAGATACGGTATGGCCATATCCTTTTTATGGCTTTTTTGATGAAATATTAACGATTTGTGAAAAGAGTATGTATCAAATATGAATAAATTATGAACATTGCACAGAAACCGATATTGAAAAAGTTTCGAAAAGTGATCTCAGGCCCTTTTTATCCCCAGCACGCAGATGGGGCGTGATCTGCCGTCATTATAGCCGTATACGCCTTCTTTAAGGCTTTTCAGCGGAGTGCGGGGGCGGTAATCATTATGGCGGATGAAACCGTCTTTTTCATGGCTTATACACATGGTATGTACCATATGGAAAGGATTGTAACCTATGTTAAAAGATGTCAGCAGGAATGCTTCATATTTTTCCGACATCTCCTTTAAGTTTTCATCGTTTAAGTCTCCGCCTACGAGGAGCCGGGTTTCATAGCCTTCTTTTTCGAAATAGCGCTTAAGAGCTTTGGGAGAGGTACCGAAGCAGCCGTTCGCACATATTCCTTTATTGGAAAACTCCCTTATAAGTTCAGGAAGGCTCTTGTCTTTGCCGAAGGAGTGAAGCGCGTTGTATACAGCTATGACTTCGCAGGTATTGTTTGCTGCGGTCAGTTTTTTTCCGTGGAAGAAGAGCTTGCGGCCTATGGGGCCGGCGTGGCCATACAGCATGCCGGTGAGTCTGGGCTGGTCTTCAAAGTAGTGCCTGTCGCCACCGAGTTCCTGCCAGGCACGTATGTTATGTTCATATTGTTCGTCTGTAAGCTTTTTTTTGAGCCTGCCGGAAAACAGGCTGAAAAAGGCTATGGTCAGTTGTTCATATATCTTGCCGGGCATATGAGTTCCCCCTGAAATCCTGAGTGGTCCCCGGGCCCGGGCCCGGAGGATATTTTTATTGTAGTATCCGTTGAAGTTTTCTGCAAGTGTCACGTATAAGCTGCAAACATCAGATACATTGACTTGACGGCAGGCTGACGATAGAATGGTAACAGCATATAAACAGGGGGGAATAATGAAAAAGAAGACGGTAATTGCTATATTAATGATAGCGGCATTGACTGCGTGCGGCAAGGAAGAACCCAGGGGGGCCATCCCTGCGCAGACTGAGGACGGCGGGCAGACAGATAATACAGACAGCAATAACCCGGACACCCCCGGGGATCCTGTTATCGATGTGACTGATGTTCCGGGCAGCACGGATGATCCGGACAACGTTGACACTGAGGTGCCGGGGCCGGAAGATGATGAACTTATTTACGGGGAATGTAAGGCCGAACGCAGCCGGCAAAAACTTGATGAATCGGAACTCCCCGGAGATATCGGCATGTGTCTGGGGGTTTTTACGGATTTTGATTATTCTTTGACCTTTGACCATACAGATACCGATGATCTGGAGCGCAGGCTTAAGGGCTTTATCGATCTGGGATTTGAGATGTATCAGCTTGATGATCTTAAGATCGACAGGGAACGCTTTGTTTCCGGGGATAAGGAAGATCCCCGCGGAGGATATACCGACTACGGATATTATTTCAGTATGGACAAAGAAAACACTGACCGGTGGTTTGCGGCGTTTTACAGCTGCTCTGAGGAGGATATAGAGAAGATCAATAAAAGATGGGACAGCAGTACAGTTCTTGATACAACCCAGCGCTATGATGAAGAAAGCGGTTCGCTGTATGAAATATCCATGCGGAGAGATCCGTATTGTGATGACGGCAGGTATTATTTCTACGATATAGACTCGTGGGCAGATGCTGCGTGCGCGCAGGGCAGGGTGTCGCGCCTGGAACCCGAACGTGAAATAGATGAGATCGCATATGACGGGGTATTTTATTATGTCAGGTATTCAGAGTATGATGCCTGGGATTATTATTCCAATAATGACAGCTCGGCAGGTCTTAAAGGAATAGAACATGATATTGTCATAAAGTGGAAAGAACAGGATGGAAAGCAGTTCTGGAGCCTGTATTATATGGATATGGGCAAATTCCCCGAATGATAAGATCCTGCTGAGGTTATTTATTATGGATTATACGGATATAAATTCACAGACCATCGACAGATGGATAGATGAAGGCTGGGAATGGGGGAGACCGATCTCACATGAAGAGTATGAAGATGCATTGAAAGGGGAATGGAACGTATCGCTGACCCCTGCAAAGTGCGTCCCGAAGGAATGGTTTCCGGATCTGAAAGAATGCAGGGTCCTGGGACTTGCCAGCGGGGGTGGCCAGCAGATGCCTGTTCTGGCGGCGTTAGGGGCAAAATGTACTGTGCTGGATTATTCCCTTAAGCAGCTTGAAAGCGAACGTATGGTATCAAGGCGGGAAGGTTATGAGATAGAGACGGTACACGCCGACATGACGAAGCCGCTGCCTTTTGACGATGGATCCTTTGATATGATCTTTCATCCCGTATCCAATCATTATATTAAGGATGTGGCTCCGCTGTGGCGGGAGTGCGCAAGGGTGTTAAGGCCCGGCGGGATAATGATGGCGGGGCTTGAAAACGGGATCAATTATCTGTTCTGGAAGGATGAAACGAGGGTTACCGAATTCCTGCCCTTCGATCCCCTGGCCAATCCCAAACAGATGAGGATACTGAAGGAAGAGGATTGCGGTATACAGTTTTCGCACTCTATAGAGGAGCAGATAGGCGGGCAGATCCGGGCCGGATTTGAATTGCTTGATGTATATGAAGATACAAACGGGGACGGGCCGCTGAGGGAGCATGGCGTACCGTGTTTCTGGGCTACCCTGGCAAGGAAAAAGAACTGAGCGATACATAACAGGCGGAAGGGGCGATGCCGGAGTAACAGCCGGTGCACTGTTTAGGTGCATTTATTCCACCTGTTTTTTATTGTATATAGTGAATATTTATGCTAGACTATACTTCGGTAAAATATCGGAACGGAGGTTTTGTTTTATGAAAGAGTTATCGAAACTTTTAGGTTACAGGGAAGCAATACGCGTGGTCGATGCTACACTGCGTGACGGTGGTCTGGTAAATGATTTTTATTTTACCGACGAATTCGTAAAAGCTCTGTATTTAACTAATATTAAGGCCGGCGTTGATTATATGGAGCTTGGCTATAAATGCTCCAAAGAAATGTTTGATGTAAACAAATTCGGCAAATGGAAGTTCACCAATGATGAGGACATCTTTAACGTTATAGGCGAGAACAAAGATACAGGTCTTAAGCTGGCTGCCATGGCGGATGTGGGCCGCTGCGATTACAAGACAGACATAGTTTCCAAAGCAAACAGCCCCCTGGATCTGATACGTGTGGCTACATACATCCATCAGATACCTACGGCTGTGGATATGATAGAAGATGCAAAGCGCAAGGGATATGAAGTCAGTGCCAACATAATGGCCATCTCCAATGCACAGGAGGGAGATATCAAGGTGGCTCTTGATATGCTTGGACAGTCACCTGTGGATGTTATCTACATCGTTGACAGTTTCGGATCTCTCTTCCCCGAGCAGATAGCGCGTATCGCCGACCTCTACGGAGAGTTTGCTGCCAAGTACAATAAACAGCTGGGTATGCATGCACATAATAACCAGCAGCTTGCATTCGCAAATACCATCGAGGCTGTAGGCGACGGAGTCAACTGGCTGGATGCTACTTATAACGGTATGGGAAGAGGTGCAGGTAACTGCTTTATGGAGCATCTTTTAGGCTTCCTGCGCAATCCTAAGTACAATCTGTATCCCGTGATCCAGTTCATAGATAAGTATATGCCGGAAGTACGTGAGGCAGGAGCTGTATGGGGGTATGACATGCAGTATTTTTTTACGGGACTCCTTAACCAGCATCCCCGTTCGGCTATAGCGTTCACCAAGGAAAAACGTAAGGATTACAGCCAGTTCTATACCGAACTGCTGGGTATGGATTGATGGAGGAACGTTACCTCTATAAGGAGTGTAAGATACAGGAATTCCGTGAGGCGGATGCCGACGGCCGCATAGGGATGTACGGATATCTGAGCTATTTCCAGGATGCCGCTGCAAGCTATATGCACCGCTTTGAATGGGATAATTACCTGATACACGAGAAATACGGTGCGGCATGGATCTATACAAAGTACCGTATGCAGCTCTTTGAAAAGGCTGTATATGACGCACCGCTTGATATAGAATGCTGGATCGAAGATACCAGACATTCATTTACCATCTATCATGCGATAGAGATCAGAAAGCGCGGGATACTTATGGCACGGGGCAGGCTTGAAAGCTGCCTGGTGGACTTAAAGAGCGGGCGCATATGCAGACTGGACCGCATCGGTTATGATCCCGTACTTGCCATGCAGCGTTTGAATGTTACGGAGCCTTTCGGTAAGGTGGCTTATCAGGCTGAAGGAAGCGAAGAGATCTACCGGCACAGGGTAAGGTATTCCGACCTTGATAACAACAGGCACATGAATAACCTGCGATATGTACCGCTGCTGATAGATGCATACGGTCTTGATCAATATGAATCTTATCAGCTTACCGACATTGAGATCAACTACAGGGAGCAGTGCTTCTATGACGACGAACTCAGGATATGCCGTCAGGATGAGGATCCGAAGACAGGCAGGGTATTGATAATCAGACCTGACGGGAAAACCGCTGTATGCGCAAGACTGAAGTTTAGTGATATTAAGAAGTAAATAAATCAATAATCAACAAAGGAGATATATATCATGAGTATCAGGATAGGAATACTTGGATACGGAAATCTTTCAAGAGGTGTGGAGAGTGCCATCAGGCAGAACGAAGACCTTGAGCTGGCAGCAGTATTTACCCGCAGGGATCCTGCCGGAGTAAAGATAAAGACTGAAGGTGTGCCGGTAATGGCAGAGAGCGAACTGCTTGACTGGAAAGACAAGATAGACGTGCTGGTAATGGGCGGAGGTTCCGCTACCGATCTTCCGGTGCAGACTCCTAAATATGCAGAGCATTTTAACGTGATCGACAGTTTTGATACACATGCGCGTATAGCTGAGCATTTTGCAAATGTTGATGCTGCCGCAAAGAAGGGCGGCAAGGTTGCGGTGATCTCCGTAGGCTGGGATCCGGGAATGTTCTCATTGCTGCGTATGGTAAGCGATGCGGTACTGCCTGAAGGAAAGCATTATACCTTCTGGGGACGCGGTGTAAGCCAGGGACATTCGGATGCTATCCGCCGCATAGAGGGAGTAAAGGATGCACGCCAGTATACCGTTCCCATCGAGAGTGCAGTAGAAGAAGTACGCAGCGGATCAAACCCCGAATTCACTGCAAGACAGATGCATCTGCGTGACTGCTATGTTGTGGCTGAGGAAGGCGCAGACAAGGCAAGGATCGAAAAAGAGATAAAAGAAATGCCCAATTACTTTGCCGATTATGATACCACCGTACATTTTATAAGCGAAGAAGAACTTAAGCGTGATCATGCGGGACTGCCTCACGGTGGTTTTGTCATCCGCAGCGGTGTTACCGGCAATGATAAAGAGCATAAGCATATCATTGAGTATAATCTCAAGCTGGATTCAAATCCGGAATTTACGGGATCGGTGCTCGCAGCATATGCAAGAGCGGCATACCGTCTTTCCAAAGAAGGCGCGGCAGGCTGCAAGACCGTATTCGATATCGCGCCGGCTTATCTGTCGGCAAAGAGTGCAGAGGAATTGAGAGGTCATTTACTCTAAAGATTCTTCGGGCTGACGCCCTCAGAATGACAGTATCTATGAAAGGGGGAAAAGTGAATGAATCCGTGTCCCAGTTGCGGAGGAGAACTTACATTTGATATAGCGACACAGATGCTGAAGTGCCCGTTCTGTGAAGGCGTGTTTTCGCCGATGCAGATGGCACAGGGTAAGGCAGCCGAAGAAGCTCATTATAATGCACAGACAGCTCCGCCGGTAGAGGAGGGCTATGCGGGTGATGCAACGGCCGTTTACGGCCAGCAGCCCCAGATGCAGCCCCAGAGCGCTGTGCAGCAGGGGCAGCCCCAGCAGCAGATGCAGCAGGGGGCTTATGCGGCCCAGCCTCAGGCTCAGGCAGGAGTACAGGCGGCTTTCCAGGGGGCTTTTGAACAGCAGCCTGTGCCGGAGAGCTTTGATGTTATCGCATATACCTGTCCCCAGTGCGGCGGCAGCATTTATTCCACAGAGGAATCGGTAAACGGTTTCTGCAGTTACTGCGGGTCAAGCCTCATGCTGCAGTCACGTATGGCTAAGATGCCCCAGCCTAAAAAGATACTGCCGTTCCGTATAGATAAGAACGCCTGCAAGGAAGCATATAAGAAATTTGTGGGCAAATCATTTTATGTACCCGAGGAATTCAAGGACGAAAAGGCTCTTGAAAAGTTCAGGGGCATATATATGCCTTACTGGGTATATGATATGAGCTTAAAGGGTGAGGTTAACCTTAAGGGTACCAAGAGCTATCGCCGCGGTAATTATGTATATACGGAGCATTATAAGTGCCTGGCGAATGTAGACAGTTATTACAGAGGACTGTCATACGACGCTTCGTCTTCCTTTGATGATTATTTCAGCGAAGGTATCGCACCCTTTGATGCCCATGCCCTGGTGGATTTCAATGCGAACTATATGGCAGGATATTATGCCGATATGCAGGACGTATCTTATCAGGTTTATGTGTCCGATGCCAACGGCTTTGTACAAAAGCAGGTATTTGATAATGTGAAGAGCGGACGGTGTTTTCCGGGTGTTTCCGTAGACAGCAACCAGCAGGCAGGTATAAGCCCGCGTCTGGATCCCGGGTCACCTTATCTGGCATTCATGCCGGTCTGGTTTTTATCCTACAGGAAGAAGGACCGTGTGGCATATGCAGTGGTAAACGGACAGACCGGTAAGATAGTAAGTGACCTGCCGGTAGATAACAGGAAATTCCTTTTATCCGCTGCGGTATTTTCGGTGATAATCTATGTGGTGCTGGCATTTATGCCTGCGATGACTCCGACAAATGCACTTACGATCGCGATGATCATATCGCTGATAAGCGTATTAATGCTTAACATCACGCTGGGAAAGGTAAGAAAGCGTGACCAGAGACTTGATGATAAGGGATTCCTGAGCAAATATAATGCTGCCGAATACAGAAAGAAACAGGTCAAGAAGCATACTGAGGGCGGGAAGACTGCCAAGAACATGGTTGCCCTGATACCGATACTCATTATTTTCGGAGCGCAGATAGGATTCAGTCTGATAGGCACACTTATTATGATGTTTGGTATGAAGCTTATGGTGTTCGGTGCAGTGGTGGCTATGTTCGGACTTACGATTTTCGGATTCAGTAAGGTGAGCGCCCAGCATTCGGAAAATAAAGGGGCTTTTGCCGTGGGCTTTATTTTCATGATGGTGGTTTCGGTTTATGCACTTATCCTGAGCATGGTAAAACCTCCTTCAGATCTGTGGTATTACAGCGGTACTCTTGCATTGATGATCGGAACCATATACACCCAGCTGCTGGTGCTTAGTGAGTACAACATGCTCACCACACGTCCGCTGCCACAGCTTAACAGGAAAGGAGGTAACGACAGTGCGTACTAAATGTCTTTCTGCAATATGCATGATCTTTGCCGCTCTCTACGTCTTTACCCTTCCGGTGAAAGCTGATGGGGAGGTGTGGTACGAAAGTGATGAAGGTTATGAAGTAGTTATTGATGATAAAGAAGATATATTAAGCGACAGCGAGGAGAAAAAACTTGCAAAGCTTATGCAGGAACTGGCAGAGTATGGTAATGTGGTGTTTTATTCTACCAGTGAGAGCGGGATAGTTGATGAAGGCGAAGCTGACAGGGCTGCAAGCTATTATTATGAGTCATTATACAGTTCCTATGCGAACGGTATGATATTTGTTGTAGATCTGGATAACTATCATCAGGATCCCGAAGGCGAAGGTATGTTATGGCTGAATACGTATGGTACTCTGAAAAAGAAGATCGCTTCTTCACAGATCAACTCCATGATAGATAATTCAGTTAATAAGTATTATTACGGCAGTGACCGGTACAACTGGTATGCATATACCGAGTATTCATTCCAGCAGGTTCTGGATTATCTGGAATCCGGTAAGATTTCGGAGCCTATGAAATGGATCACTAATATCTTTCTTTCAATGATCCTTGCCTTTATGATAAGCTTTGCGATGGTAAGCTATACGATACGTGCACGCAAGCCCAAGGATGCGGAAGTATTAAGCGGTCTGTACCAGCACTTCCAGCTTCTGGGAGCTAATATGATACTTACTAATACCACCAAGGTTTATGATCCGCCTTCATCTTCGGGAGGTGGCGGACGTGGCGGCGGCGGACACTCCGGTGGCGGCGGACACTCCGGCGGCGGACACAGAGCTTAAGAAGCATAAATTAAGCGGAGTCTTCAGGACTCCGCTTTTGTTATCTTATGAATGATAGTGTTTTTTGAAGGCTTCGAAGGTCTCGGGGCTGATGACATGCTCTATGCGGCAGGCGTCGCGCTCGGCGATCTCTTTGGATATCCCCCAGGACATCAGCATCTCGATCATGAAGCGGTTGCGCTCGTAGATGGCTTCGGCTATCCTTTTCCCACTGTCCGTAAGGTAGATATAACCGGCGTCGGTAACGGTGATCTGGCCTTTCTCACGGAGATTCTTCATGCCTATGGATACGCTGGATTTTTTGAAACCCATCTCGTTTGCAATATCCACGCCGCGGACAACGGGAAGACGTTTGCTTAAGATGAGTATTGTTTTCAGATAGTTTTCGGATGATTCGGTTGATTCTTTGATCGCCATTTGTTCCCCCCCCTCTTTTTGATGCGATACAGGGTAAAACTGATGATTCCCTGTAGTCAAACATCTGTTATAAGCAGCTAACTGATATTAGACAAAGTGTAGCATCTTTTGATACAAAATGCAAATTAAAATTGATACTGTAATAATATTATGTTATCATAAGACCCATGCAAAAGAATGGTCAGAACATCGACAGAAGAACAAGACTTACACAGACTCCTGTTCCGCAGCTTATCCTTGAATTATCCGTTCCCACTATAATAAGTATGATGGTCACCGCTATATACAATGCGGCTGATAAGTTTTTTGTGGGACAGATATCTACGGAAGCATCTGCGGCGGTCGGAGTGGCGTTCCCCGCTATGGCGGTGATACAGGCTTTCGGCTTCTTTTTCGGGCACGGTTCCGGAAATTATATTTCACGTATGATGGGAGCGGGAAAACATAAGGAGGCGTCGGAGATGGCGTCTACAGGCTTTGCCATGGCTCTTATCATGGGAACACTGGCGGCAGTGCTGGGCAATATCTTCACGCGGTCACTTGTGGAAGTTATGGGAGCGACACCGGAAGGCATGGCTGATTCCGTTGCGTATATGCGTATAATAATGATAGGCGCGCCTTTTATGATGGGGCAGTTTGTGATCAATAACCAGCTGCGCTTTCAGGGCAGCGCCATGTATGCTATGGCAGGACTTATGTGCGGTGCCCTTATGAACCTGGTCCTGGATCCGCTGCTGATACTTGGATTTAATATGGGAGTATCCGGGGCGGCGATAGCTACGATATGCGGCCAGATCACCAGCTTTTTCGTGCTGTTTGCCGGCAGCAGGCGTGGGGAGAATATACGTATCAAGTTTGAAAACATCAGATTGAATTTCTTCTATCTGAAAGAGATAACCAACGGAGGAAGCCCTTCGCTCTTCAGACAGGGGCTGGCTGCAATATCATCGATGCTGCTCAATAATGCAGCGAGGGATCTGGGCGGCGCCGCTGCCATAGCGGCCATGTCAAATGTCAATACGGTGGTGATGAGTTTAAGTTCCGCACTTATTGGTTTCGGTCAGGGCTATCAGCCGGTATGCTCTTTTAATTACGGAGCCGGACTTAAAGAGAGGGTTAAGAAAGGGTACTGGTTCTGTGTAAAATGGGGAACGGTATTTATGCTGGCTGCCGGAGTCCTCTGCTTTATTTTTGCTCCGGAGATAATCAGGTTTTTCAGGGACGATGATGCCGTGGTTGAGGTGGGAAAGGTGGCCCTCCGTTTCCAGGCATGTGCCCTGCCGCTTTCAGCCACTACGGTCTTGAGCAATATGATGTTGCAATCCATCGGAAAGGGAGTCAAGGCTTCTGTATCTTCATCAGCAAGAAACGGCATATTCTTTATACCTCTCATCCTGATACTGCCGCACTTCATGGGAATACTGGGGGTGGAGATCACCCAGAGTATCGCGGATGTGCTGGCTCTATGTCTTTCTCTGCCCATGGCACTGTCAGAACTGCGCAAGATGTAGGCTCATGCAGGCTTTTTTTCAGTAAAATACCCCTAAATCACAATATATATAGTGGCTATGATTGACGCGTATACCAATATGTGGTATCATCTTATGCGTATTCTGAGATTCAGGAGGTTAAATATGGAGAAAAGAGACATAGCAGGGCTTTTGAGCAGTAACGCATATCCCGGAAGAGGCATTATACTGGGACGTACGCCTGACGGGAAAAAGGCTGTTACAGCGTACTTTATCATGGGCCGCAGTGAGAACAGCCGTAACCGTGTTTTTGTTGAAGACGGTGAGGGCATAAGAACACAGGCTTTTGATCCTGCGAAGCTTTCCGACCCCAGTCTTATCATCTATGCGCCCGTACGTGTTCTGGGAAACAAGACCATCGTTACAAACGGCGATCAGACAGATACGATCTATGACGGCATGGACAGACAGCTTACTTTCGAACAGAGTCTGCGCAGCCGTGAGTTTGAACCCGATGCACCTAATTTTACACCACGTATCTCAGGTATAATGCATATCGAGAACGGAAAGTACAACTATGCATTCAGCATCTTAAAGAGCGATAACGGGGATCCTGCCGGATGCGACAGATATATGTTCGCTTATGAGAATCCCAAGGCAGGCGACGGACGTTTTATCCATACTTATATGAAAGACGGAAATCCGCTTCCTTCATTTGAAGGAGAACCGGAATTCATCGGTATCGATATGGATGACATAGATGCTTTCACAAAGCTTCTGTGGGATGCACTTAACGAAGATAATAAGGTTTCACTCTTTGTCAGAATGATAGATATAGAGAGTGGAAAGTATGAGAGCAGAATAGTTAATAAGAATGTTAAATAAGGATTTAATAAGGAGAAAGAAATGAAAGAACTGGAACTCAAATACGGCTGTAACCCCAATCAGGTGCCTGCCAAGATCTTTGTGAACGACGGACGTGAACTTCCTATAGAGGTTCTCAACGGACGCCCCGGTTACATCAATTTCATGGATGCCCTTAATGGCTGGCAGCTCGTAAGAGAGCTTAAGAAGGCCTGCGGTCTTCCTGCTGCGACCAGCTTCAAGCATGTGTCACCTGCAGGTGCGGCAGTGGGTATCGAGCTGGATGATACACTTAAGAAAATATATTTTGTTGACAGCAGCGTACAGCTTTCGCCGCTTGCCTGTGCATATGCAAGGGCGAGAGGAGCGGACCGTATGTCATCCTTCGGTGATTTCATTGCTCTTTCCGATGTTTGTGATGTTGCGACCGCAAAGCTGATCAAGCCTGAAGTATCCGACGGTATCATAGCACCCGGATATGAAGATGAGGCTCTTGAGATATTAAAGAGCAAAAAGCGCGGTACCTACAACATCATTAAGATCGATCCCGAATACAAGCCCCAGCCCATAGAGCATAAGGATGTTTTCGGTATTACATTTGAGCAGGGACGCAACGAGCTGCCCATAGTGGGAAGCCTGCTTGAGAATGTAGTTACAAAGAATAAAGAGTTACCCGACCAGGCACAGATCGACCTGCTTATAGCACTCATCACGCTTAAGTATACCCAGTCCAATTCGGTATGCTATGCAAAGGGCGGACAGGCGATAGGTATAGGCGCAGGTCAGCAGTCACGTATCCACTGCACGAGGCTTGCGGGCTCAAAGGCAGATAACTGGCTGCTTCGCCAGTCACCCAAGGTACTGGATCTTAAGTTTGTAGAAGGTATAAGCCGTGCGGACCGTGACAATTCCATCGATCTGTATATCGGTGAGGATTACATGGATGTACTGGCTGACGGGAAGTGGCAGAACATCTTTACCGAGAAACCTGAGATCTTTACAAAAGAGGAGAAGCAGATATGGCTCTCACAGGCTACGGATGTGGCACTGGGATCCGATGCGTTCTTCCCCTTCAGTGATAACATTGAGAGGGCTGCGCGCTCCGGTGTTAAATATGTGGCACAGCCCGGCGGTTCCAAGAGGGATGACGCGGTCATCGAGGCCTGCGATAAGCTTGGCATGGTGATGGCATTTACGGGAATACGTTTATTCCATCATTAATACAGTTCTTTCATATTTGCGATTATCCTGCGGCGGCCGTAAACAATGGCTGCCGCATTTATTATGCCCAGGAAAACAGGCAGTGATATATATACTGCTTTCAGCGGTAAGTGGGCAAGCTCATACAAAAGGAAGAACAGGCCGCATATGAGCAGGCTGAGCACTATCATTACCGCCATGTTGAAGAAGCTGTTCAGATTGCCGCGCAGGGCTGAATATTCGTCGCTCCATAGGGTATAGGGAGATGCGCTGTCAAGAGCCAGACCGATGATAACGCAGAAGACAAGGGCTTCCATGGTTATCAGGCAGTAATACAGTGCGGTGAGCAGCGAAAAATCAAGGAAAAAGGCAGCCACTGCGACGGAGAGTAATAAAAACGGGGCAGTGATGAGTATGGCTACAGCAGCCTTCACATGCATCTGGGTTTTATAATCCACCGGTATATATTTGATGATATCTACATGGGCGCCTTCACGTGTAAAGGCAGTGGAAGACAGACTGTTCATCGCCGAAGCGACAAAGGACATAAAGATCACGGCCAGTAATACTATGAGCACGGCGCGTTCATAACCGTCACGGTAGTATTGCAGAAACTGAACGATACTTTCGTTGTCTTTGGTTATGAAAAAGAATATGGCTATGCCGACGGGCCAGATTATATTAATGTATACGCAGTTGGATGCGTAGGCGCGGGTGCGTGTGAGGACGCGCAGTTCTTTCATAAAATAGGAAAAGAAAAGATTGGACGGAGCGAGATTTAAACTGTTCCTGTCGGCTTTCTTTTTACGGCTGCCAAGAGCGGCGGCCGTATATAAACCGGGCTGATACAGCCAGGCACCCAGGAGCAGTATGGAAGCCGTTGCCGCAGCATTGCTCAGATAATAGAGCAAAAGCTGGGGGAGACTCTGCCATGCCATGGCTTTACAGAGCTGGGGGGTTGTGAAAAAAAGTATGTTGCAGACCCGCAGGAAGAAATTGTTATCTGCTGCCAGTGAGTCCATATAATTATCAAAGCTTATGGTACCCATGTCCTTAAATGAATAGATGAAGAGGCCTATAAAGATAAACATGAGTACTGTTGAACTGCGGTAGAAGGTCTTGATACTGCGAACGTTTTTCAGAACCGCCATGAGGATAAGGCTGATGATACAGCAATATACCAGAGGAAGGAGCGGTGTGAGTACTATGCCCGTGACAGCGGCTATTATACTCACGGGATGAAGAGCAGGCCAGAGGCCGTAGCTGCTTACGGCGGCAATGAAAAAACCTATGAATATGGATATGAATATAAGAAATTCCATTACACTCTCTGCAAAGAAAGTGTGGAAGAATTTTGCGGCAAGAAGCTGATGGCTTTTTATCGGCAGGGTGACCATATGCTCACGGTCGGATGAGAAGAAGATCACGTTAAAGACTACCGGCATGCCGAGGACCATGGCAAAAGCGGAGAGTATATGCATCTCTGATATCAGGCCGTTTATGCGGTTGCCCTCGACCATCATGGCCAGGGTCATTACATAGCTTAGATATCCCATGACAAAACAGCAGGGCAGCATTATGCAGACCACTGCTATTATGCCGAGAGAGGTGTAGATGCTCATTTTTACCCCTTCTTCAGGCATGGGCATTTCAAAATTTTTTCTGTATATACCTGTCAGCCGCTTTACAGGATTCATGCATTATCCTCCTGAGCAGAGCTCTTATAATCTATCATTTCCAGGAATATCTCTTCCAGATCCATACCGGGATGTGCGGAGGATAAGTCTTCCACGGTGCCCTGGTAAAGAGACTTTCCGTGGTTGATTATCATGATATGGTCACAGAGCTTTTCAGCCACCTCCAGCACATGAGTGGAGAAAAGCACACAGTTTCCTTTTGCGGCATGTTCACGCATCATCTGCTTTAGTTCGTAAGCAGCCTGTGGATCAAGACCGGTCATGGGCTCATCAAGTATCCATGCAGGGGGATTGTGTACCAGTGCGGCTATGACCATGAGTTTCTGGCGCATGCCGTGTGAGTATTCCCGCATGGGAGTGGTGAGAGCGTCCAGGATCCCGAAGCGTTCCGCCAGCTCCGGAACACGGCTGCGGCGAGCTTCTTCGCTGACTTTATAAATGTCTGCGATAAAGTTTATATATTCAAGGCCTGTTAATTGCAGAAGAACATCGGGATTGTCGGCCACATAAGCGAAAGAAGATTTAGCGGCAAGAGGATCTTTTACGATGTCGTGCCCATTGATGGTGGCTGAACCGGTTGCGGGTTTGAGGATTCCGGTGAGCATTTTGATGACTGTGGTCTTTCCTGCACCGTTGGGACCGGCGAAACCGGCTATCTCGCCGCGGCCGATATGAAAGGACAGATCGTCCACTGCCTTGTGGTCTTTGCCATAGATCATGCTGAGGTTCTTTGCGTCGATCATAGTGAGCCTCCTTAGATAGATTTATCTGTATTATATCAGCCTGATGATACTTATGTCAGTATTTTTCAAACAATTTCTTGAGCTTATGTAAAAAATAGTTTATAATAATGTAGTATGTAGAACAACATGAGCACGTTTGGAGGTTGCCATGGGTGTACAGAGAAGTCTGTTCGCAGCGCTGAAGCATGTGGTTCCTGTGGATATGGAGTACTATCTGGAGGAAAAGAACTCGGAAGGCTTGAAGTTGCTGCCGCTTGGACAGGGAGCTTTTTTCTCTTTATTATTCTCTGAGGAAAAACCTGAAAAGCTTAAATATGTCGTTGACTGCCCGACTATGCCGAAGGCGCTGTATATGCAGAAGCTCACAGATGAGGGCTGGGAATACATGGGACAGTGCCTTAACAGTTATGTATGGCGGAAGCACTATGAGGAAGGTAACAGACCGGCAGATTTTTCGGACAGGATAGGGAAGATAAGCCACTGCCTGAGACTTGGTCTGGTGTCACTTCTGGCAGCATTGGTTTTTCTGGGGCTGTTCGGAGCGCTTTGTTACTCTTTATACAGAGAGTACCTTATAACCCCGCCTGAGGCGACCAGATTAGCCAAGTATATACTGGTCATAGTCATACAGCTGCCGTTTGCGATCTGCTTCGGCTCCATGGCGGTAAAATTATTAAAGGAAACGCAGAGACTAAAACGGGTAATATGATGAAACTAAGCCCTTCCCCTTATGGGGGAGGGCTTTTTTTAGTGCTTTTTGGTATACATAACATTATGTATGAGGCGGAACCGGCAACATTTCAGGTTACATAAGGTTGAAAAACATATACGGGGATATTTCATAAGAGCAGTTAACATAATATATAAACGAACTATATTGTTTATAATAGAATAGACATATGAAAAGGCGCATGCAAAATGAGAGCATATATCGCAAATTTGACCAAACAGGTTGGTAAACATAAAATATAAAGAAATTCGATTATAGGTTTACATAACACAGAAAACACAGTCGGATAAATCGTGATTTAACACAAAAATTAAGATTACATAACTCAGAAGAGTTTACATAAATATATTGTCGCGGATATGCGTGGGGGAGATGCTCTTGTAAGTTGACATAATATTATACCGGTGGCCTGCGCCGCAGAGTCTTGAAACATATGTTCTATTGTGGTATATTATCAGCTGATAAAAGTACACGGCTCATCCTGTGAGGGATGGGACTGTGCGGAGAGATAAATGGCAGATGAGCTGATGCCTGAGGGCAGGATACAGGAGAATAATAAAAAGACGGGGCCGGACCCGAAGGAAAGCCCTGACAAGTATGAGATCAGGCTTTCCGTAAGGGAACTGGTTGAATTTATATTGCGCAGCGGTGATATAGACAACCGGAGGGGCATATCGCCGGAGAAAGCGATGCAGGAGGGAAGCAGGCTCCACCGGATGATACAGCGCAGTATGGGAGAGGGGTACAGTGCCGAGGTGCCGCTGCATTACGTACATGAGGCTGACCATTACAGGGTGATCCTTGACGGGCGTGCCGACGGGGTGATAGATGAAAGCGTTGAAGGCTGGGAAGGTGACCGGATAGGCGGAAATCAGATATCGTTAAATCAGTATTTAATAAATGAGGAATTCCCACAGATAACAATAGATGAGATCAAGTGCGTAGCCCGCAGGCTGGAGAGGCTTACGGAGCCTGTACCGGTGCATCTGGCCCAGGCTAAAGTATATGCATATATATATGCGAAACAAAACGGATTGCCACTCATAAGGGTGAGAATGACATACTGCAACATCGAAACCGAGGACCTGAAATATTTCTTTCATGAGTATACATGGCCTGAAATAAGGGATTGGTTTGAAGAGTTGATGGCAGAATACCTGAAGTGGGCCGATTTTGAGTGGAGATGGAACGTGCTCCGTCAGGAATCATTAAAAGGGCTTGAGTTTCCTTATGAATACAGAAAAGGCCAGAAGCAGCTGGCGGCCCAGGTGTTCCGGACAATAGCGGAAAAACGGAAACTCTTTATGGAAGCGCCTACCGGGACCGGGAAGACACTCAGTACCGTGTTTCCGTCACTGAAAGCAATGGGGGACGGGATGGTCACAAAGATCTTTTATCTCACGGCCAGGACCATCACACGTACTGTCGCGGCAGACACTGTGGATCTTTTAAGACAACAGCATCTCAGGCTGAAGAGCATAATCCTTACGGCTAAGGAAAAGATATGCCCCATGGAAAAGGCGGAATGCAACCCGGAAAGCTGCCCGTATGCCAGGGGGCATTTTGACAGGGTGAATGAAGCGATCTTTCACTGCATCAACGAATATGACAGTATAGACAGGGGAATACTTCTTGAAGAGGCTGAGACATACAGGGTATGCCCGTTTGAGTTGGGGCTGGATGTCAGCCTGTTCTGTGACATGATAATCTGCGATTATAACTATGTGTTTGATCCTCATGCATCGTTAAAAAGGTATTTTGCAGACGGCGGCAGCGGCGGGGAATATGTTTTTCTTATAGATGAGGCACATAACCTTGTGGAACGCGGCAGGGATATGTACAGTGCGGAATTGAACAAGGAAGATTTCCTGGCGCTGAAACGTGTTATGAACAGTGTTACCGAAAAGTATGCCGATGGGGAGACGGCGCCTAAAGGCAGAAAGAAAGTGAAGGGGATACCGCTGATCTTCAAGATAGTGAGGGGGCTGGAACGCTGCAACAGGGAACTCCTGGCGATGAAACGCGAATGTGAGAGTGTAAAGGTCCTGGAGGAGATCGATAAGTTCGCCGGTATGCTTCAGGGATTATACACTTCAGTAAGCCAGTTCCTGGATGAAGAAGAAAATACGGGAGTACGTGAAGAAGTTCTTGAATTCTATTTTAAGATAGCGCATTTTCTCCTGATATTTGAATGGCTGGATGATAAATACAGGATATATACGGAACACAGGGCGGAATGTGGATTTTGGTTAAAACTACTTTGCGTAAACCCTGCAAAGCGCCTTGCCGAGTGCATGTCTAAAGGAAGAGCCAGTATTCTCTTCTCGGCCACACTGTTACCGATCAATTACTACAAAAAGCTGCTGGGCGCAGAAGAAAAGGATCTTGCGGTATATGCTGAATCAGCATTTAACAAAGAGAAGCTCGGGGTGTTTGTCTGCCGCGATGTTACAAGCAGATATAAACAACGCAATGTGGAAACATTCTTTAAAATGGCCAGATATATATATGAAGTGACTGAATCACGAAGAGGCAATTACCTGGTATTTTTTCCTTCATACAGTTTTATGTCGGAGGTGGCGGGGAACTTCGAACGGCACTTTTTGCCGCTGGGAGGGATGGAATGCATTAGACAGGCAGAAAGGATGAGCGAGGAGGAACGTGAAGTTTTTCTTTCACGTTTTGCTTCGGGAGGCCTTACCCGGTATGATGAGACAGCAGAAGGCGAAGGGAAGAGCCTGATCGGTTTTTGCGTGCTTGGAGGGATCTTTTCCGAAGGTATAGACCTTAAGGAGGATGCCCTCATAGGAAGTATAATAATCGGAGTTGGATTCCCGCAGATATGTAATGAGAGGGAGATAATAAAAGAGTATTTTGAAGAGAACGGATATGATTATGCCTATCGTTTCCCGGGGATGAATAAAGTGCTCCAGGCAGCGGGAAGGGTAATACGTACCGAAAAGGACAAAGGGGTTGTTGCGCTTCTGGATGAACGGTTTACGGACAGGTCATATCAGCGAATGTTCCCCCGTGAGTGGACAGGGTTTTCCGTTACGGACATAAGACGCATAGGAGAAGCGCTGGAGATATTCTGGGAAGATGAATGAGCCGGCGCGGGCGCTGTGTGACGGGGCAGAAGGATGGTGTGATATTTCACAATTTTTTGTGAGGGAAATTGTGGAAATATCAGAGCGTATGTGGTAGAATATTTTTTGCGTTTTTTACCGCGATAATAAATGAAGGGGATGCAGATGTTCCCCGGAGAGGATGATGATATGTGGGCTTACGAGAGTGTTTTTTACCAGATCTACCCACTGGGCTTTTGCGGAGCCCCGTTTGAAAATGACGGAGTTGCCCGGTCACGTATACTTAAGGTGAAGGATTGGATACCGCATATTAAAAAACTGGGATGCAATGCCATTTATTTTTCACCGGTTTTTGAATCGGATACGCATGGCTATAATACCAGGGATTACACGAAGATAGATACCCGTCTGGGAAGCAATGCCGATTTTAAGGAAGTATGTGATGCCCTGCATAAAGAAGGGATCAAGGTTGTGCTTGACGGTGTTTTCAATCATGTGGGACGCGGATTCTGGGCATTTCAGGATGTGCTTAAGAACCGCGAATCTTCGGCATATGTCGGCTGGTTCAACCGTATAGATTTCGGCGGAAATTCGAATTACAACGACGGCCTGTGGTATGAAGGCTGGGAAGGAAACTACGATCTTGTAAAACTCAATCTTCATAATGAAGATGTTATACAGCACATCTTCCATGCGGTAGAGGGCTGGATCAATGAATTTGATATAGACGGTATCCGTCTGGATGTTGCTTATTGCCTGGATCACGGATTCCTGCGCCGCCTGCGTGAGTTTACCGATTCAAAGAAGGCGGATTTCTTCCTTCTTGGAGAAGTGCTTCACGGTGAATACGGCAGGATGCTTAATGATATGAGCATTCATTCACTTACTAACTACCAGGTATATAAGGGACTGCATTCCGGTTTTAATTCGGCGAACATGTTTGAAATAATCCACTCACTGCTCAGGCAGTTTGAGGATCAGCCGTGGGCTGTGTGCCGCGGTGCACATCTTTTGTCCTTCGCGGATAATCATGATGTGAGCCGTATCGCTTCTATAATCAATGATCCTGCATGCCTTCCCCTGGTATATGCGATGGTATTCGGCATGCCGGGTATCCCCTGCGTATATTACGGCAGTGAATGGGGCGTGAAAGCCGACAAATCCCAGGGGGATCCCGCGCTGAGGCCGTCTTTCGATGCTCCGGAGTGGAATGAGCTTACGGAATTCATCTCAAAGCTGGCTGCGGCAAAGATCAAAAGCAAGGCACTGAATTACGGCGGCTTCAGGAGTGTCCTGCTTCAGAATAAACAGTGCATATATGAGCGCAAGTGCGATGATGAGCGTGTGCTTGTGGCTATAAATATGGATTCTGCGCCTTTTACCGCCCATTTTGATGCGGGCTGCGGACAGGCTACGGATCTTATAACGGGAAATCTGCATGATTTCGGCGGCGGTTCCGAACTGCCTCCCTACAGTGCGGCTTTCTGGCTGATGGAGAGATAATAAATACAGTGTCATCCTGAGCGGAGCAAAAAAGTGAGGCAGGAAATCTGTGATTTCCGTAGCCGAACTTTCCTACTCGGGGATCTTACATGAAACGATCAAGGAGAACCAAAGATGAAAGAATTAGCAAAAACCTATGACCCCAGCGGCATAGAAGACAGACTGTATCAGAAATGGCTGGATAAGAAGTATTTCCATGCCGAAGTAGACGAGAGCAAAAAGCCCTTTACCATAGTGATCCCGCCCCCGAACATCACGGGGCAGCTTCACATGGGACATGCGCTGGACAATACCATGCAGGATATCCTGATCCGCTTTAAGAGGATGCAGGGCTATAACGCTCTCTGGCAGCCCGGTACGGATCATGCTTCCATTGCTACGGAAGTAAAGATAATAGAGAAACTCAAAGAGGAAGGCATCAGCAAGGAAGACCTGGGACGTGAAGGCTTCCTGGAGCGTGCATGGGCCTGGAGAAAAGAGTACGGCGGACGTATCGTATCCCAGCTCAAAAAGCTTGGATCCTCCTGCGACTGGGATCGTGAGAGATTCACCATGGACGAAGGCTGCAATAAAGCAGTTAACGAAGTCTTTGTCAAGATGCATGAAAAAGGCTATATCTATAAAGGTTCACGTATCATCAACTGGTGCCCTGTATGTAACACTTCCATCTCCGATGCGGAGGTTGAATACGAGGAGCAGGCAGGACATTTCTGGCATATCAAGTATCCCATCTTAAATGATGATGATACCGAGAGCGGCGAATACCTGATATTTGCAACCACCCGTCCCGAGACTATGCTGGGTGATACCGCTGTGGCAGTACATCCTGAGGATGAACGTTACAAGCATCTTGTCGGAAAGAACCTGATGCTGCCTCTTATGAACAGGAAGATCCCCGTAGTGGCAGATGAATATGTAGACCGTGAATTTGGTACCGGTGTTGTTAAGATCACCCCGGGCCATGATCCTAACGACTTTGAAGTGGGCAAGAGACATGACCTGCCCATAGTAAATATCCTGAATGATGATGCTACCATCAACGCCAACGGCGGCAAGTATGAGGGCATGGATCGTTACGAAGCCAGAAAGGCTATCGTCAAGGAACTTGAGGAGATGGGGCTTCTGGTCAAGATAGAAGACCATGTACATAATGTAGGTACCCACGACCGCTGCGGTACTACGGTCGAGCCTCTTGTAAAAGCACAGTGGTTTGTTAAGATGGACGAGCTCATCAAGCCTGCAAGGGAGGCTGTAAAGAACGGCGATATCCGTCTGGTACCCGAAAGCCTTCAGAAGACCTACTTTAACTGGACTGACAATATCCGCGACTGGTGTATCTCACGCCAGCTGTGGTGGGGACACCGTATCCCTGCATATTACTGTGCAAAATGCGGCGAGACCGTTGTGTCAAAGACTGCTCCCGATAAGTGCCCGAAGTGCGGCTGTGAAAAGATGGATCAGGATCCCGATACCCTGGATACCTGGTTCTCATCGGCGCTCTGGCCTTTCTCAACCCTGGGCTGGCCGGAGCAGACACCCGAGCTTAAATACTTCTATCCTACAGACGTACTGGTGACCGGTTATGATATCATCTTCTTCTGGGTTATCCGTATGATCTTCTCCGGATATGAGCAGATGGGAGAGAAGCCTTTCCATACTGTGCTTTTCCACGGCCTGGTACGTGATGCACAGGGCAGGAAGATGAGTAAATCCCTGGGCAACGGCATCGATCCTCTTGAGATAATCGCCCAGTATGGCGCAGATGCCCTGCGTCTTACTCTGGTTACCGGCAATGCGCCCGGAAACGATATGCGTTTCTACTATGAAAAGGTAGAGGCAAACCGCAATTTTGCAAACAAGATCTGGAATGCATCACGTTTCATCATGATGAACATGGAAAAGGCTCCGGTTAAGCCTGATGATGCAGATCTTAAGCCGGCTGATAAGTGGATCATCTCCAAGGCAAACAGCCTTATAAAGGATGTTACCGATAATATGGAGAAGTACGAGCTGGGCGTTGCAGTACAGAAAGTTTACGACTTTATCTGGGATGAGTTCTGCGACTGGTATATCGAAATGGTTAAGCCCAGACTGTATCAGAAGGATGACGATAAGGACAGGAATGCGGCGCTGTATACCTTAAAGACCGTGCTTATCGATGCGCTCAAGCTGCTTCATCCTTATATGCCGTTTGTTACCGAAGAGATCTTCTGCAACCTTCAGGATGAGGAAGAATCCATCATGATAAGCTCATGGCCTGTATATGATGAGGCGCGCAGCTTCCCTGCAGAGGAGAATGCCATTGAGACCATCAAGGAAGCAATCCGCGGTATAAGAAATGCGCGTACCGGAATGAACGTTCCTCCTTCAAAGAAGGCACAGGTAATAGTTGTCAGCGATATGGCTGAAAAGAGGGAGATCTTCAATAACAATATCGACTTCTTTAAGACCCTGGCGTATGCCTCGGAAGTGCATGTTCAGGAAGATAAGAGCGGCGTAGCAGATGATGCGGTATCCGTTGTGATCGCCCATGTCAATATCTACATGCCTCTTGGAGAATTGGTTGATATCGCTAAAGAGTTGGAGCGCCTTAAGAAAGAGGAAGAGCGTCTGGAGGGAGAGCTCAAGCGTGTCAACGGTATGCTCTCTAATGAGAAGTTTGTATCCAAAGCTCCCGAAGCGAAGATCGCCGAGGAGAAGGCCAAACTCGAAAAGTACAGCAAGATGATGGAGCAGGTTAAGGAGCAGATCAAAAATCTGTCAAAGTGAAAAAGAGATGTTGATTTTTCCTGTTGCTTTATGTATGATGTAGAGTGGTAGATAAGGAGTGGCATTGGAGTGATAAGTTTCGAGGAAGAATTAAAGAAATTTCACAGGAGTCCGGAGCTTGAGGATACAGAAGAGGCCATATTCAAGGAAAACCTGACTGACGTACTCGATATCGTGCTGGGTGTGGCCAACAGTTTTGACGCCGATCCGATGATGGCAATGGGAATGGGTAACGACAACAATCAATGACAGGGGACTGGGACCGTGGAGTGTTATAACTGCGGATGCCCCTTATCCGAACTGGATTATTGTACCAACTGCGGTGCTGATGTTAAGAAGTACAAAAAGATCATGTACACCGCAAACAGACTATATAATGAAGGACTTGACCGCGCCGGGGTGCGTGATCTGTCAGGGGCGGTCAGGGCATTGCGCGACTGCCTGAAATGCAATAAGAACCATGTTGATGCACGAAATCTTCTTGGCCTCGTATATTATGAGACCGGTGAGGCGGTGGCCGCTTTTGCGGAGTGGGTCATCAGTAAGAACATACGCGCCGAAAAGAATGTTGCTGAAGAATATATCAACATGATCCAGTCGGACAAGGGCCGATTAGAAACAATAAATACAACATTAAAGAAGTTTAATTCGGCGTTGGCCCAGTGTCATCAGGACAGCCCGGATCTGGCGGTTATACAGCTAAAGAAGGTGCTGAGCTTAAATCCCAGGTTTGTCAAAGCCCACAGGCTGCTGGCGCTGCTGTACATGCAGACGGCGGAATGGGATAAGGCAAAGAAGGAGCTTGAGCGCTGCCGCCGTATTGATGTGGGAGATGTTGACGCCCTGCGTTATCTTAAAGAGTGCGAAGAGCAGATACGCGGCGGGGAAGAAGCCCAGGGCGGAAGACGTAAAAAGAAAAAAGAAGAACCTGCGGCTACTTATTCGTGGAGCGGTAATGAGGTTGTCATCCAGCCTGTCACTTCGAAGGAGCCGTTGGGTATACATGTGTTTTTACAGATAGGTCTTGGCATACTGGTAGGTGTATTTGCATCATATTTCCTGTTGATGCCGGCCAGGGAAGCAAAGGTCCGCAGTGAGGAGAATGACAAGCTTATAGCCTACGGTGAGGAGCTGGATTCGAAAAACAGCGAGATAAATGACCTTAATGCCAGGATAAAAGAACTGGAAGAAAACTTAAATGACAAGACCGGCCAGCTGGAGGCGTACAGCGGCACAAACGGTATATTGAGCGCAAATGACAACCTGCAGGCGGCGGCTTTTGCCTATCTGGATGACAGCCAGAACGATATGACTGTGGAACAGTATCTTTCGCTGATACCACAGGAATATGTAGAGAGTAATGCTTCGCAGGAATACCTGGATCTTTATCACTTCCTTCAGGGAGCGATAGGGGGAACGGTAGCACAGACATACTACGATTCCGGATTGGAGGCATACAGGCAGCAGGATTATGCGGTGGCCATAGCGGCACTTGAGAAGGCCTGTCTGTACGACAGCTCAAATGCAGAGGCTGTATACTATCTGGGCGTAGCGCTTTTGGACAGCGGGGATGTAAGCCGGGCATCCGATACATTCCACAGGCTGCTTAATGAGTACCCTGAGAGTGCACTGGGTGACAAAGCCAGACAGCGCCTTGAGGAGATAGGGGAGTAGTAAAATAAACCACAGGGAGGGTATTATGAAAACTGTAAAGGTCAAGCAAAAGAAAACAGAAAAGAGGGATGTGGCAGGTATCATAATAGGTATTTTGTTCTTTATGATGCTCGCGGCAGTTATTTATTATGTTGCTGATATGCTCGTCATTGCACGTGAGGTTAATATGCAGAATATCTCAGGCGACTGGCATCAGACAAAGGAAGTCGGTGAGAACAGAACGGAGCATTGGGTATTTACTCCGGACGGTCTGGCAAGTTATTATGTGATCAATAACAAGACAAAGACCAGGGAAGATGAGAAAAACTATACCTATACTCTTGAGCCCCCTGAGGAGGGAAAGACTCATCCCATTATCAGAGTCGTTCCCACAGGTGTAAGAAAGTCAGAGCAGGAAGCAGGTACAATGGACATAAGGGTATCCCGTGTTACAAAGGCGGAGATGACGGTGGAGTTCATTTATAACCGTTTCAATACCAAGACGACCCGTCTGACAAAGGATCTGTTCTGATGGCAGAAAACATAATAGAGCTTAAAAACATCACCAGACGTTTTGATGATGACGGCTATATAGCAGTAAAAGATTTTAATCTGAACGTAGGCCGGGGGGAATTTGTAACATTTTTAGGCCCCTCCGGCTGCGGCAAGACTACCACCCTTCGTATGATCGCGGGTTTCGACACGCCTACGGAGGGTGAGATACTTTTGAACGGTAAAGATATTACCGTTCTGCCTCCCAATAAACGGCCTATCAATACCGTTTTCCAGCGTTACGCGCTTTTTCCCCACATGGATATTTTTGAAAACATCGCCTTTGGCCTTAAGCTTAAAAAGCTGCCCAGGGAAGAGGTGATCAAAAAGGTGAAGCATGTTCTGGACCTGGTGGATCTGGAAGGCTTTGAAGAGCGCAGCGTAGCGACTTTGTCAGGCGGCCAGCAGCAGCGTATAGCCATAGCAAGGGCGCTGGTAAATGAACCGGAGATCCTGCTTCTGGATGAGCCTCTGGGCGCCCTGGATCTTAAGATGCGTAAGGAGATGCAGATCGAGCTTAAGGCTATGCACCAGCAGCTTGGTATTACATTTATATACGTTACCCATGATCAGGAAGAGGCCCTTACCATGTCGGATAAGATCGTGGTAATGAACCGCGGTTCTATCCAGCAGATAGGTACACCGGAGGATATATATAATGAGCCGAAGAATGCTTTCGTAGCCGACTTTATCGGTGAGAGCAATATCTTCAAGGGTATTATGACAGGCAAGCTCAAGGTGCGTTTCTGCGGCGGCGAGTTTGAATGTATGGACGATGTGGATGAAGGTACCCTGGTGGATGTGGTCGTACGTCCCGAGGATGTTATCTTAAGTGAGCCCGGGGACGGTACGGTGACCGGTACGGTTACCGCTGTAACCTTCAAAGGAATGCATTATGAGATAACCGTTGAGAGTGGAAAATACGAAATGGTCATCGTTTCGACAAAGGCGCAGAAGGTCGGCGACAAAGTCGGCATGAGCCTGGAACCCGACGGCATCCATATCATGATAGCCGAGGATCATATCACTCGTTTCGAGGCCAGCGTTACATCCGATTACAAGCTTGATTATAACGGTAAGACGATCAATTGCGACCTGCTGAAAGTGATCCCGGGAAGTAAGATGAAAGACGGAGTCCTTACCGATTCTTCGGGGCAGGCTATAGATACAGACAAGATAAAGATAAATGTTTCGATCGAGCCCGGTGATATAGAGATGAGCGATGATGTGGAAGCGGGACTTACCCACGGACATATCATAAATCTTATCTATAAGGGCGATCATTACTGTTACGTTGTGCGTACCGCACACGGTCATGACCTTATAGTGGATGATGAATACCTCTGGAACATGGGGGATCAGGTGGGGCTTGTCCTGCCTGAGGATAAGATGAGCTTTGCTCTGAAAAAATAGGGAGGGGCAGGTCTTGAAGTATCGTTTCAGCAGAAAGCAGCTGGCCATACCTTATGCCCTGTTTTTACTGGTATTTGTTGCGGCACCGCTGGTGGTGATAGTTTATTATGCACTGACCGGCAGTGACGGGACTCCCACTGCAGATAATTTCATACGCTTTTTCAGCGATCCCAATACCCTGGGAACACTTCTTTACAGCCTGATACTGGCACTGGTCACCACCTGTGTATGCCTTCTGATAGCATATCCGGTGGCTTATGCTCTGGCGTTCAGCAGGCTTAAGGCTTCTTCGGTACTGGTCATGCTCTTTATCATGCCCATGTGGATCAACTTTACATTAAGGCTTACCGCGCTTAAGGAGATACTGACTCTGATAGAAGGTAATCTGGCTTTTCATCCGTTTCTTAATTCGGTCATAGGCATGACCTATGATTTCCTGCCTTTTATGATCCTGCCGATCTATAACCAGCTCGAGAGACTTGATAAGAGCCTGCTTGAAGCGGCTAAAGACCTTGGTGCGGGAGATGCCCAGAGCTTTATAAAGGTGACCTTACCCTTATCGATGCCCGGTGTTGTGAGCGGTATCGCAATGGTATTCCTGCCTGCCATGACCAACTACGTTGTACTTGATATGCTGTATAACAGCACCTATATCATGGGCAGTCTGATAGGCAGCTATTTCGCGGCTTACGACTGGCACGGCGGATCTATGATAAGCCTGATACTGCTGGCTCTCATTTGTATCTTCACCCTTTTGACGAAGAGTGATGAAGGACAGAAGACGAGAGGAGGCAGCCTGGTATGAAAAAGAGAGGATTTCTGCTTTTGATACTTGGGGTAGCACTGCTTCTGATATACCTGCCTATACTGATACTGGCGGTATACAGTTTTACCGATGCCACTTCCATAGGCTTTTCCGGCAGTTTTTCACTGCAGAATTATATAACCCTGTTTACCACGCCCGAGCTTTCGGATATGATCTGGGGCACTGTGATACTGGCGTTTGCGGTTGCTGCGATATCTACACTGCTTGGAACCTGCGGAGCCATAGGCGCATTCTATTCCAGGAAGCGTGCGCAGGCACTTATCTCGGTAGTGAATCAGGTGCCTGTGGTAAATGCCGATGTTGTAACAGGTTTTTCCGTTTGCATACTTCTAGTGGCAGTATTCGGTATGAGTAAGGATACCTTCTTCCCCCTTGTAGCCGGACAGGTGACACTGTGCGCACCCTTCGTATTCCTTTCAGTACTGCCCAAGCTGTCGCAGATGGATCCCAGCATATATGAAGCGGCGCTGGATCTGGGGGCTTCTCCGGCATATGCACTGCGCAAAGTAGTGATACCGCAGATAATGCCGGGTATATTATCGGGCTTTGCAATGGCGATAACACTTTCACTTGATGATTATTTCGTGGCGACCTATACCAAGCCTGCCACCTTTGATACCATAAGCACCTATGTGGTCAATGCCACAAGAGGCTCACAGACCAGCATCAAGACAGCATTATGGGCGCTGTCGACCATTATCTTTCTGATAGTGCTGCTGATAGCCGTGATCGGCAACGTGAGCAAAAAGGGTGAGAGAAAGGCAGGTGAGGAGGATTGAAGAAAAGACTTATCATGACCTTAATGCTCCTTACCGGAAGTGTCTTATTATCATCCTGCGGCCGGGAGGAAGAAGATAACGATGCAATAGTCCTCAGGGTCTGCAACTGGGAAGAATACATGGACCTGGGGGACTGGGACGAAGAAGAGACCATAGATCTTGAAAGCGGTGATATCCTCGGCGTAAATCCCTTATATGAAGATTTTGAGGAATGGTATTACGAAAACTACGGTGTTAAGGTTAAGGTGGAATACAGCTGTTTCGGTACCAACGAGGAATTGTATAACATGCTTACCCTGGGCGATGAGTTCGATCTGGTCTGCCCTTCGGAATATATGATCATGAAGCTCATGACGGAAGACTGGCTGGTGCCCTATTCTGACGGCTTCCATGATGAAGAGGCAGAGAATAATTACTATGTCCGTAATGTATCGCCCTTCATAAAAGAGAAATTTGACGGGCATGAGATAAACGGTGAGAGCTGGAGCGAGTACGCCGCAGGTTATATGTGGGGTGTGACGGGAATGCTCTATAATCCGGATGAAGTGGACGAGGAGCAGGTTAACAGCTGGGACTGCCTGAGGGATCCGGCATTTTACCGCCGGATCACGATCAAGGATAATGTACGTGACGCTTATTTCCCCGCAGTGGCTGCTATCAAGAGGGACAAACTTACGGATGCCGCGTTTACTTCCGGGGATGATTACGCGCAGCAGCTTGAAGCTGAGATGAACGATACTTCCGAAGAGACTGTGGAGGCGGCGCTTGAGTTCCTGCAGGATACAAAGGATGTGGCATATTCCTTTGAGACTGACAGCGGAAAAGCTGATATGGTAACGGGAAAGGTAGTGGCCAATCTGCAGTGGTCCGGTGATGCGGTATATGCTATGGATCAGGCGGAAGAGGATGATATGTATCTGGCATATTCCGTACCGGAGGAATGCACCAACCTGTGGTTTGACGGCTGGGTCATGCTTAAGCGCGGTATCAACGGTGATCCCGGCAAGCAGGCTGCCGCAGAGGCGTTTGTGAACTTCATGTCGCGGCCTGATAATGCTGTCCGGAATATGTATTATATCGGCTATACTTCAACCATTGCCGGCGGTACCGACGGTGATGAAGTGTATGAATATGTGGAATGGACCTACGGCGCGGAAGATGATGAGGAAGATATCAGTGAATATGACCTGGGCTGGTTCTTCGGTGATGAAGAGGCCGTGCTGGAGGCACCTACAGAGCAGCTCAGCCGCCAGCTCTTTGCACAGTACCCGCCGGAAGAAGTGATGGACCGCAGTTCCATCATGCAGTATTTTGATACTGAAGCCAATGCACGTATAAACCGTATGTGGATCAATGTGCGCTGCTACAATATCAGGAAAATGCCGGTCTGGGGCTGGTGTATAATAGCGGTGATACTGCTGGGAGCGGCCGGTGGTTTTGCTCTATCCAGGAGAAAGAAAAACTATGAGTTATAAAGCCTGACAATGGCAGGATATATGCGGGCTGTGCGAAAGCACAGCCCCTTGTTTTTCGCGGGGCTATTTGCTATAATATCCCGCGTTGCCGTTTGACGGCAGTTGACGATCATGACAGAGAAGAAAACGACAAATGCATTTATACAAGGCCTGCGCGACGGACTGCCCATAGGACTGGGCTATCTGGCGGTGGCTTTTACCCTTGGCATACAATGCGTCGACGCCGGGATGAACGCCGTGGAGGCGACCGTCATGTCCCTGGTAAACGTGACCAGCGCCGGAGAATTCGCTGGCCTGGCCATAATAAAAGCGTCATCTTCGTATCTGGAGATGGCTGTTTCCCAGCTGATAATAAATTTAAGATATATGCTGATGAGCTTTGCGCTTTCACAGAAGGCTGATCCTTCGCTGGGCGTAGGACACCGTCTGGGTATAGCCTTTGGTGTGACCGATGAGATCTTCGGTATCTCGATAGGCCGCAAGGGCAGGCTTGAACCTGCTTATTCCTACGGAGCCATGGCCGTGGCGATACCCGGATGGACTATAGGCACGGCACTGGGAGTGATAATGGGAGATGTGCTGCCGGGCAATATTGTCAGTGCATTGAGCCTGGCGCTCTACGGAATGTTCATCGCCATCGTGGTGCCCAAGGCAAAGGAAGATAAGCGTATTGCAATAAGCTGTATCGCTGCGGTGATAATGAGCAGCATATATACCTACGCGCCTGTGATAAAAGACATTTTAAGCGGCAGCAGGATAATAATCCTGACTGTGCTGATCTCGCTGGCAGCAGCAGTCATAGCCCCCGTAAAGGAGGAAGAGACATGAGCGGAAACACCTGGATATACATAGCAGTAATGGCGGCAGTGACCTACCTTATCCGTATGCTGCCTTTAACGCTTCTGCGTAAGGAGATAAAGAACAGGACACTGCGTTCGTTTCTCTACTACGTGCCCTATGTAACACTTACGGTAATGACCTTCCCGGCAATACTTACAGCCACGGGAGATATACGTACGGCCTGTGCCGGCATAGTGTGTGCCCTGATCCTTGCCTGGAAAAAGCAGAGTCTTCCGGTGGTGGCTTTTGTTTCGTGCTGCGTGGTCTTTATCGCCCAGCTTATTGTGGGGCTCATATAGGTATTCGGCGCTTGCAGTTTCAGGCCGATAGCTATATAATATTACGGATGACCGAAAGGAGATGATAGCTTTGCCTAAAAAGAAAAAAACAAGTACGATCATCATAGCATTGATACTTATCGGCATCTGTATCGCCGGGATAATAATGCTGCCTTTACCGGAAAAACACGAGACCATCAAGGAGACCATGAAGGATGCGGTCCTTCATGATATCAACAAGATCGATTTCTTCGGATTTCAGGTTGACCCTTCACTTATTTCAGCATATATAGTAACGGGTATCTTACTTGTATTTGCACTGTTCGTAAGGATTTTTGCCATACCCCGTTTTAAGGATATACCGGGAAAATTCCAGCTTATCATTGAGACCTGGGTCGGCTTTTTCCATGATCTGGGAAAGACCAATTCACCGCACAGATACAAGGCGCTGGGAGGTTATATCTTCGGCGCGGGATCCTATATCTTTGCGGGTACGATGTTTGAACTTTTCGGCCTTCAGGCCATTACCACGGAGGGGCATTCCATAACCCTGCCGGCACCGCTTGCAAATATCAACGGTGCGATCTGCATGGGATTTCTTTCCTTCTTCTTTATCATGAGCGGAGGTATTGCCGCTAACGGCGGTAAGGGTATCCTTAAGACCCTTAAGGAATTCTCATTGCCGATTTCCATGACATTCCGTCTTTTCGGAGCTCTCATGTCGGGTATGCTCACGACGGAACTGGTATATTATTATATAACATTGAGCTTTGGCCTTCCGGTGGTAGTGGGAGTTCTTTTCACGGTGCTCCACGCACTGATACAGGCTTATGTGCTTACCATGCTGACCAGCTTCTATTACGGAGAGGTGAGTGAGGTCCACAACACGGCAAATAAAAACGAAAATAATAAAGCGGAGGAAGTTAAAAATGAAGAAGCTTAAATCCTTATCCATCCTGTTGGCGGCAGTGATAGTACTGCTTACCGGTTTTACCTTTGCCGGAGCCATTAAAGCAAAAGCAGCTGCACCCGAAGCACCGGTTACAGTCATGGCGGGAGAAGATGCGGCAGCATCCGCAGTAGCGGCAGCCGGGGATTCCGCTACCGGCAGCAAGGCGATAGCAGCAGCCATAGCTATCGGTCTGGCAGCTCTTTCAGGTGCGATGGCAATGGGTATCGCGATCGCCAAGTCAAACGAGGGCGTTGCACGTCAGCCTGAGGCAGCCGGCAAGATACAGACACAGCTGATGCTGGGCCTCGTGTTCATAGAGACCGTCGTTATTTACGCACTGATCGTAGCTATATTGATAGTATTCGTTCTGTAAAAAAGGGAGGGCACACGTTATGCCTTTGGGAATAGATTTTGTACAGATACTGCTGCATCTTTTTAATGCGGTAATACTTTTCGCAGGTCTTTATATACTGCTCTATGCGCCCGTGGTCAAATTCATGGACAAGCGTGCGGATCAGATAAGGGACCTTACCGAAGGTGCGGTTAACGCTGAGATGGCAGCCAAGAAAAAGCTTGCCGAATATGAAGATAAGATAAAGGAAGCCAACGCCGAGCTGGCTGAAAGTAAAAAAGCAGCGGCAGAGGAGCTTGAGGAACTCAAGAAGGAACAGATAGCAGCGGCAAAGGAAGAAGCAAGACAGATACTTTCCGATGCACGTGCTCAGGCTGAGCGTGAAAAGAAGGCCATCATCGGCGGAGCAAAACAGGATATATCCGAGATGATAGAGCAGGCTGCAAAGAAGCTCATGCAGGGCGAGGATGCAGCAGATCCTTATGAGGAGTTCATCAAAGAAGCAGAAAGGACGAAGGCAAATGGCTGAAAAGAAGGCCTCCCGTGCATATCTGTATGCGGCTAAAAAACCTGATATCCAGCAGGAAGAACGCCTCAAGGAGTTTATCGGAAGGCGTTACGCCAAGGAATACGAGCTGGTCTGGGTAGAGGATGAAGACCTGGGCAACGGCTTCAAGCTGGTAGTCGGGGACGATGTTTACGACCGCAGCAGACAGGGGCGTTTTGCGCAGTTAAAGGAAATACTGGAAGGGGTTGTCAGACGTGATGACGACTCATCCGATGTCATAGGTCTTTTTAAGACCGCAATAGACAGCTGGAATGTTGAGACCGTATCCCAGGAAGAGGGTGAGGTGCTCACCATAGGTGACGGCATTGCCATTATCAAAGGTCTTGATAAGGCTGTTTACGGTGAGATAGTTGTATTTGAATCCGGCGTAAAAGGTATGGTCCAGGATATCCGCAGGGACAGCCTGGGCGTTATACTCTTCGGTGACGATACCGGTGTTTGTGAAGGCAGCCGTGTGAGACGTACCAAGAAGACCGCCGGCATACCCGTCGGTGACGGATACCTGGGCAGGGTCGTAAATGCCTTGGGCGAAGCCATAGATGACGGCGGCCCTATCCAGTCTGTAGATTACAGGGCTGTCGAATCTCCGGCACCCGGTATAGTCGAGCGTCAGGCAGTCAATACGCCCATGTATACGGGCATACTTTCCATAGATTCCATGTTCCCCATAGGCAGGGGCCAGAGAGAGCTGATAATCGGCGACCGCCAGACAGGCAAGACGTCCATAGCCATCGATGCCATCCTTAACCAGGATGACGTTATCTGTATTTACGTGGCTATAGGACAGAAGGCCAGCAGCGTGTCCCGTCTTGTTGAGATGCTTAAGAAAAAGGGAGCAATGAAGCATACCGTAGTGGTAAGCGCTTCAGCCAGTGAGACTGCTCCCATTCAGTATATAGCGCCTTATGCAGGCACCGCCCTGGCAGAGTATTTCATGTATCAGGGAAAAGACGTGCTGATCGTATATGATGATCTTTCGAAGCATGCGGTGGCATACAGGGCACTGTCTCTTTTGCTTGAACGTTCGCCCGGACGTGAGGCTTATCCCGGTGATGTATTCTATCTGCATTCCAGGCTTTTGGAGCGTTCGGCAAGGCTTTCCGATGAGCTTGGCGGAGGCAGTATCACCGCGCTTCCTATCGTTGAGACGCAGGAAGGCGATGTTTCCGCTTATATCCCTACAAATATCATATCCATTACCGACGGCCAGATCTTTTTGGAGAGCAGCCTGTTTTTCTCAGGTCAGAGGCCTGCCGTTAATGTCGGACTTTCCGTATCCCGTGTCGGTGGTGCGGCGCAGACAAAGGCCATGAAGGTGGCTGCCGGAAGCCTGCGTCTGGATCTGGCACAGTACCGTGAGATGGAAGTGTTCACACAGTTTTCCAGCGACCTGGACGAATCCACCAAGAAGCAGCTCAAATACGGACAGGGACTGATGCAGATACTGCGCCAGCCTACAGGCAGACCTTATTCGCTGCACAGCATGGTAATCATACTGGTCACCGCTACCGCACAGCTGCTGATGGAGCTGGAGATAAAGCAGATAAGACCGTTCATAGAAGACCTGCTCAAGCATTTTGAGAGCATGCACGCAGGCATATGCAACGATATCGATAAGAGCGGTAAGCTCAGTGACGAGGTCAGGGAAGATATAAAGACCGCAGCCAGGGAGTTTTTGGAAGTATGGCAAATGCAAGAGAGATAAAAGGACGTATAGACAGTGTACGTAATACAAAAAAGATCACCAATGCCATGTATCTGATATCTTCCGCAAAGCTCAGGAAGGCGAAAGAAGGGCTGGCTAAGACAAGACCTTATTTTGATGCCACTGACAACGAGATCAAACGCATTTTCCAGAGCACCACGGATGTGGATTCCCATTATTTTTATCCGAAGGACCGTACCAGAGAGATCAGAAAACATGCTTTTTTAGTCATTACTGCCGACAGGGGACTGGCCGGAGGCTACAATCACAATGTGATACGTGCAGCCGAGGAGGAGATGAAGAAACACAGGAATGTCCGCCTGTATGTAGTGGGAGATTACGGACGCAGATATTTCAGGAAACATAAGGGGCCCATCGAAGAGACCTTTTACTATTCGGCACAGGATCCCACGTTTCAGAGGGCAAGGGAGATTTCCTCACTGCTTCTGGAGGAGTATGACAGCGGAAGGGCTGATGAGATCACGGTCATATACAGCGATATGGAGAGTGAATTAAACTGCGCTGTCCGCATGACGAGGATCCTGCCGTTTTCGCGTAAGGATTTCCTGCGGGGGGCAGAGCGCTCCGATAAGGAATACCGTTTTGATCCTTCACCTACAGCGGTGCTGGATTCGATGATACCGTCCTATGTAGCGGGATTTGTATACGGCGCACTGGTGGATTCTTTTTCCGCCGAACAGAACTCACGTATGAATGCCATGAGCAATGCAAACCGTAATGCGGAGGAACTGCTCACAAAGCTTAAGAAGGAATATAACAGGGTAAGACAGGCTGCCATAACCCAGCAGATCACTGAGGTATCTGCCGGAGCCAAGGCGCAGAGGATGCGCAGGCTTAAGAAAGCCGGGCAGCGTATGGAGGAAAAATAGTTGGCCAAAGGAAAGATAGTACAGGTTTCGGGACCTGTCATAGATGTGGAATTCGATAAGGGAACTATGCCCAGGCTGCGTGAAGCCCTGATAACCGTATTAAACGGAAAGGAGCTCACCATGGAGGTGGCACAGCTTCTGGAGGACCATACCGTAAGGTGCATAATGCTATCCGAAAGCGAAGGCTTATACCGCGGAATGGATGTTGAGTCTACCGGCAGCTGTATCAGGGTTCCGGTGGGAGATGCAACCATAGGCAGGATGTTCAACGTATTGGGCAAGCCCATAGATGGCGGAGACCCCATACCGGAGGAGGAGCTGCGCTGGGAGATACACCGTCCGGCACCTTCTTTTGCAAGACAGAATGTTTCGATAGAAGTACTGGAGACGGGGATCAAGGTCATAGACCTTCTTGCACCTTATGCGCGCGGCGGTAAGATAGCGCTGTTTGGAGGTGCCGGCGTAGGAAAGACCGTTCTTATCCAGGAGCTTATCCATAATGTGGCCATGGAGCACGGCGGGTATTCCATATTTACCGGCGTCGGAGAGCGCAGCCGTGAAGGTAACGATCTGTGGAATGAGATGAAGGAGAGCGGTACCATAGACAAGACCGCCATGGTATTCGGGCAGATGAACGAAAGCCCCGGCGTGCGTATGAGAGTCGCGCTTACGGGTCTGACCATGGCAGAGTACTTCCGTGATATACAGCACAGGGATGTGCTCCTGTTCATAGACAATATATTCCGTTTCGTGCAGGCGGGTTCCGAGGTGTCAACACTTCTGGGACGTATGCCTTCGGCCGTAGGCTACCAGCCTACTCTGGCCCAGGAAATGGGACAGCTGCAGGAACGTATAACTTCAACAGAGGAAGGCAGCGTTACCTCCGTGCAGGCGGTATATGTGCCTGCCGATGACCTGACAGACCCTGCACCTGCAACAACCTTTACCCATCTGGATGCCACCACGGTGCTTTCAAGAAGCATTGCGGAGCAGGGTATCTATCCGGCAGTGGATCCCCTGGATTCCACGTCACGTATACTTGAGGAAGATATAGTCGGCAAGGAGCATTATGAGACCGCACGTGCGGTACAGGAATATCTGCAGAAGTACAATGAACTGCAGGATATCATTGCCATCCTGGGTGTGGATGAGCTTTCCGATGAAGATAAACTGGTCGTAAACCGTGCCAGAAAGATGATACGTTTCCTTTCACAGCCCATGTTCGTGGCTGAGAAGTTTACCGGTATCAAGGGCGTATATGTGCCTCTTAACGAGACGATAAAAGGCTTTAAGGAGATACTTGCGGGCAAGCATGACGACCTGCCCGAGGCAGCATTCTATAACGTGGGTAATATCGAGAGCGCAGTCAGGAAAGCTGAGGATCTATGAACCACTTTAACTTAAAGATCTACGAATCGGACGGGGTGTTTTATGAGGGTGAAGCGATAAAAGTCACCATCCCCGCTTATGATGGTGAATACGGTATCTGGGCTGACCATGAGAACGTGGTAATGGCTGTGGTCCCCGGGATACTGCGATATACGGATTTTGAAGAGAAGACTCATTTCGCGTCCGTTTCCAACGGCATGTTCCGTGTGGATGACGGAGATGTGCTGGTGCTCGTGGAGACTGCGGAACGTCCGGAAGAGATAGATGTAGACAGAGCCAGAAGCAGGGAACAGGCGGCGCGTGAAGCGATGAGGGAGAAGAAATCCCTGCGTGAATACCGCCTGGCGGAGCTTCAGCTCAAACGCGAGCTGGTGCGTCTTAAGCTGGCAGGGAAGAATGAACTTGATGACTGATCTTTAATTGTATGTCATCCTGAGCGCAGCGAAGGATCTTATAAAAAGAGGAGGTAAAAAAATGGGACTTTTTGACAAAATGATGAGTTCTGTAAATGATGTTGCTTCAGCAGTTGCGGGAGCAGCAGGGGGATTGGCACTCGATGCATCATGGAAGGGTGACAGGCGTATGGAAGTTAAGCCTGTAGAGAATCTCGAGGAGCTTAAGGCTGCCGTGAATGTATCAGATCCCGGCAGTGTTGCGGCATATTATGTATATGCGGTAATGGCACTTACAGCTGATTATGATACGGGCATCAGCATGATGAAATATCTTTTTGCAGACCTTGAGCCCTTCGGACGCGGATTTACAGAGGGCGGCGGAAGCGGACGCGGCGGCTGGGATACCTATATGAACGACCGTCTTAAAGATGATGATTACCGCTGGCTTCCCAGGGCATATTTTAACGGAGCGGTAGCAGATAACGGTTTCCATCCCGCACAGCCCCTGGCAGTTGATCTGCATTTTAACCAGCCTAATACGGATACGCTTAACCAGCAGAGTCTGCAGCAGCTGGGACGTCTCAATATCGTATACTGGGTAAAGAGCAATGCGGCAGGCAATCAGGTAAACATCGAATTATCCAGATTTGACGGCAGTGACCGCTGGTATGTGACAAAGGGTTCCGTGGCAAGTGCGCTTTTCTATGACCAGAGAGCAGGTCTTACCGCAGCGGCAAAAGCCAATCTGTATACCTGATAAGTAATTTACTTATGGACAAAAGCGGTCCTGTCATGGTATAATTTGCAAAGATTTTTCTTCACGGGAGGTTATTATGGCTGATACTAAAGATGAACTGAAAATATTAATGGATTCACTTGCCATAGGAGATGAAGGCGCCGGTGTGGTTCAGTCGGCCAATTCCGTGATGAGACAGAAGGATGTGGATTATCTCGTAAGCCTGTTACAGGAATTGCAGGCATACCGTGAGATAGGTACACCCGAGGAGTGCCTTGAATACAAGAAAAAGGCACTTGGCTGAATCCAAAAGAATGTGATGTTTTATGGGGCAGGCATCATCCTGCCCTGTTTTTGTATAGCGGATAAATGAATGAACGTCTGAAGAAAAACCTTGTCCTTCAGGGCAGTATACTGGCTGTAGCCGGTCTTATCAGTAAAGTGATAGGATTCATTTACCGTATCCCCATGGCCAATATCATGGGAAATACGGGTAACGGGCTTTATTCTGTTGCCTTCGGTCTTTATAACATAGCTCTTACTCTTTCGTCCTACAGTATGCCTCTTGCAATATCAAAGCTTATGAGTGCACGCCTGACCAAAGGCGATAAAAAGAATGCCCACAGGCTTTTTCACGACGCGCTTGTTTTTGCGATATGTACAGGACTTATCGCATCGGTTGCGCTTTATCTTGGGGCAGAAAAGCTGGCGGTTTTCTATAAGAAGCAGGGACTTGAGATGCCGCTGCGTGTACTGGCACCTACTGTATTTGTGGTGGCTGTCCTGGGATGCTGCAGGGGCTTTTTCCAGGGACACAGGAACATGGTGCCCACGGCAATCTCGCAGGTTATCGAGCAGATAGTCAATGCTGTGGTAAGTGTATCAGCAACAGCTTATTTTGTCGGGATAGCCACAGGTGAAAATGCGGCTGCATACGGAGCGATGGGAGGAACCTTTGGGACCCTGGCCGGTGCAGGAACGGCTCTTGTGTTATTTGGCTTTATATTTATCGCAAGGCAGCTGCTGATAAAGAAAAAAGAAGGCGGACCGGATCTTGGGGATATGCCTGCGGAGGATCATAAGCTCCTCGTGAAGGCGATATTTCTGACGGTGCTTCCCGTTATCATCAGCCAGAGCATTTACCAGCTTGGTTATACCCTGGATGATTTTATCTACGGAAACCTGATGGTCTTTAAGGGCGTGGATCAGAACACGGCTACCCAGATCCAGGGTGTTTTCAATACCCAGTATAACCAGATGATAAATCTCCCTACGGCTATAGCTACGGCCATGGCCAGCGCCACGCTTCCCAGTATAGTGGCATCCTTTACCAGAGGGGAACAGGATAAGGTAAGGGCAAAGACAGACAGTGTGATAAAAATAAACATGCTTGTCGCCATACCGTCTGCCATAGGGCTTGCGGTCCTGGCGGAGCCTATAATGGGAGTGCTTTTCCCGAAACTGGGGGATAAGATGGAAGTAGCGGTGATGCTTCTGCGTACCGGCTCAACAGCGGTAATCTTTTATGCATTGTCAACACTCAGCACTTCGATCCTCCAGGGCTGTGATCACATGCGTCTTCCGGTTGTTCATTCGGGTATATCGCTGGCGATACATGTGGCTGTCGTAGCAGGCTGTCTGTATTTCACCGACCTTGGGGTATATGCCCTGATAATCGGAAACGTGAGCTTCCCGCTGCTTGTATGCATACTCAACTGCAGAAGCATCGTAAAGCTTACGGGATATAAGTTCAGAGTGAAAGATTCGTTTATTAAACCTTTGGAGGCGGCTTTTGTTATGGGCATGGCAGCGTATCTGGTGTATACTCTGCTTAAGGGATTCGTCGGGATGCTGATCGCAATGGCAGCATCCATGCTGGTCGCCATGGCTGTGTATATAGTAATGCTGATAGTATTAAAGGCCGTGACACCGGCTGAATTAAAGAGGATGATTAAAAGGAGGTAAAAACAATGAAAGGCTATGTATACTCCCCCCAGGGGGTCTGTTCAAAAAAGATCTATTTTAAGCTTGATGATGAGAAGCGCATTCATGAGCTTGTCTTTGAAGGCGGCTGCAACGGCAACCTCAAGGCCATAGGCAGGCTTACGGAAGGCAAGTCTGCATCTGAGATCGCCGATATCCTGCGCGGAAACCAGTGTGGCGGCAGGGGCACTTCCTGTGCCGACCAGTTATCCAAGGCTCTGGAAAAAGCATTGGCAGATATGGAGAACGGTTGACCGTAAATTATTTATTGTAAATCCTGTTTAAATGGAGTAGAATGAAATCGTCCCGGTTTTGGGGGATACACTATTTAAAGAGGAGGGGTTTTACAATGAAGAAGTATGTAGCGGAATTTTTCGGTACTTTCGTCCTTGTGTTCATGGGATGCGGTACGGCAATGCTTGTCGGGTGCGATGCAAAGAACGGCAGCGGTTATCTTCTGACTGCGTTAGCATTCGGGCTTGCTATCGTTGCAATGGCTTACGGCTTCGGTAATATCTCCGGCGGCCATGTGAACCCTGCGGTATCACTGGCAGTGCTTATCAACGGTGGGATGACTACTAACGATTTCTTTGGTTATGTGATAGCCCAGATACTTGGCGCAACTTTCGGTTCGGGCATACTGGCAGCTATCTTTGCATCAGGCGGGATCACCGATATGACCGGCGGTATGGCATGTAACGGTCTGCCTGCGGATGCGGCATCACCGATGCTGGCAGCTATACTGGTCGAGATCGTAACTACCTGCATATTTGTTATTACTATCCTGGGAGTTACATCAAAGAAGCAGAATCACGGATCTTTCGGAGGACTTATCATAGGTCTTACACTTGTAGGCCTGCATATCGTATCCATCGGTATCACCGGTACCTCCGTTAACCCCGCCAGATCTTTGGGACCCGCTATCGTAGCAGCTATCAGCGGAGATGTAAGGGGCATTTCAAATGTTCTTGCATTTATCGTCGGTCCTTTGATCGGTGCAGCTGTAGGCGCAGGTCTTTACAAGTGGCTTGAGAGCGGTGAAGAAGCTCCGGCTTCATCATCCAAGTCCAAAAAGAAGAAATAAACCATAACTGAACAGAATATTTAAAGATCCTTCGTGAGCGGCTTCGGGATATCATCCTGAGCGTAACAAAGGATCTTTTTTTATCAGGTCAAAAACTGATATACTGTCTTACATAATATGAGAAGTATTGAATACCATACGATGATAGAGTATAGTTCAGTTACATATCACACATGGAGGATACCGCTTTGAACGTAGCAAAAGAGCAGCGTATAGAAGCAGAGCTTCGTAAGGAAGCACAGGAATCGACCGAAAGACCGGGCCGTATTGCCTGGCTCTGGATGAATATGAAGGGCGTAAGAGGCATATATATCGTAGCCATCATAGGGACTATGATATATAACGCCATGCAGCTCGTGGTTCCTCATTTTTCACAGAAGATAGTTGATGATTTCTTGACGGGTGAGAATGCGGCGGAGAATCTGGCAAACCACAGGGATGTTTTTATCAACCTGCTGATAGCCATGGTTGCCCTTACTATCATACGTGTCGTGATCGTCTATTGCGACTGCATGACCTATGAGTATGTTTCACAGAAGGTGCTCTACCGTGTACGTAATATCCTTTTTGACAAGATACAGCGTCAGGATATGAAGTTCTACAACACCTACCGTACCGGCGATCTGATGACCAGGGTCACCGGCGACCTTGATGCCGTGCGTCATATGCTGGCATGGGTCATAAGGATGATAGTGGAAGCATTTGTCCTGGTGGGTTCTGTATCCATATATTTCTTTATGATGGACTGGCGGCTTGCACTTGCGCTTTTGGCTGTGGCACCCTTTATCTTCGGTATCATCATACTCTTTAAGAATAAAGTTGCGCCCCAGCACAGACTGCTTCGTGAAAAGCTGGCGAACATGAACACCATCGCCCAGGAGAATATCTCCGGTAACCGTGTGGTCAAGGCATTCGCAAGGGAAGACTATGAGATAGAGCAGTTCGACAAGAGCAATTCCGATTACCGCGAGACCAATATACAGACTGCCTTTACCTGGCTGCGATATTATCCCTATATTGAATCATTTGCAAACTTACTGGGCCTGATCCTGCTGGTAATGGGCGGCGGCTTCCTTATCGCAGGGGAGATCACCATGGGCCAGTATGTAGCTTTCTCAGGCCTTACCTGGGCCATTGCCAATCCCATGAGACAGCTTGGTAATATCATGAACGAATTCCAGCGTTTTGCAGCAGCTTCGGCAAAGGTCATGGATATCTATTATGCGAAGGCAGAGATAATGGACAGTGAGGATGCCATCGATCATCCGGAACGTTTCAAGGGTAAAGTGGAATTTAAGAACGTAAGCTTCCAGTACGAAGACGGAAACCTGCCGGTTCTTAAAAATATTTCATTTACCGCTGAGCCGGGGCAGACCATAGCTATAATGGGCGAGACCGGCTGCGGCAAGACTTCGCTTATCCATCTGATCCCCCGTTTTTATGAGCCTACGGAAGGTGAAGTGCTGGTGGATGATATCAATGTAAAGGATCTGCATCTTAAAGATCTGCGAGGAAGCATCGGCCTTGCCACCCAGGACGTATTGCTCTATTCCGATACCATAGACGGTAACATCGCGTATGGTGACGGCAATATAAGCAGGGAAGAAGTAGTGCGTTTTGCAAGATATTCTGCAGCGGATGAGTTCATCGCAAGGATGCCCGAAGGGTATGAGACCATAGTGGGTGAGCGTGGTGTAGGCTTGTCCGGCGGACAGAAGCAGCGCATATCCCTGGCCAGGGCACTGGCTGTAAAGCCTTCGATACTTATACTTGATGATACCACCTCGGCAGTGGATCTTGAGACCGAGAAGCAGATACAGCACAGCTTAAAAGAGCTTGACTTTGACTGTACCAAGATAATCATCGCCCAGAGAATATCCACCACAAAGGATGCGGATAATATCCTGATCCTTAAAAACGGTGAGATAGCCGAGCAGGGTACCCATGAGGAACTGATCGCCAAAGGCGGATATTATGCAGAGCTTGTTAATCTGCAGATGGGAAGCGAGGTGGCGTGATGAGAAGAAATACGTACAGGGAAGACGAAGTACTTGAAACACCCTTTAATATAAAGCATCTCCTCAGGGCATTCGTATATATCAAAAAGTATGCGGCCCAGATGATAGTTGCGCTGATCCTTTCGGCCCTTGGCGGTATAACCATGCTGCTGGCGCCCATGATCACAAAGCAGGCGCTGGATGTTGCCGTACCCAATAAGGATATGAACCAGCTGTATATGCTGGCGGGACTATTGTTCGGCGCGTATCTGTTAAGTGTTATCTTTACCACGGTCCGTTCCCGTGTGATGACCAGGGTGAGCCAGAACATCATCTATAATATCCGCGGTGACATTTTTTCGCATCTGCAGAAGCTGCCGTTCCAGTATTATGATGACAGGCCCCACGGAAAGATACTGATCCGCGTGGTAAACTACGTGAACTCTGTATCGGATATGCTGAGCAACGGTCTGATCAACGTTATCCTTGAGATATTAAACCTGGTGTTCATCGTGGTGTTCATGTTCCTGGTGGATGTGAAACTCTCACTTGTAGTGCTGGCAGGTGTGCCCATACTTATGGTGTTCATGTTCTGGATAAAGAACAAGCAGCGTAAGGCATGGCAGGATGTGTCAAATAAAAACTCCAACCTGAATGCTTACCTTCAGGAGAATATAGTAGGTGCGCGTATCACCCAGATATTCGCCCGTGAGGATGAGAATGCGGAGATCTTCCGTGAACTCTCCGAGCGCTGCAGGAGTGCATGGTTCAAGGCCGTCAGCTATATCACGCTTGTATGGCCCGGCATCGATACCATATCGGTTCTGGTACGTGCAGCCATCTTCCTGTTTGGCCTTCTGATCTTCGGACAGGGCCATGAAAGCCTGGGAACCATAGTGGCCATATCCGGATATGCTTCACGATTCTGGCAGCCCATCATGAACCTTGGAAATATATTCAATAACTTTATCAACAACATCGCATATCTTGAGCGTATCTTTGAGACCATGGATGAGCCCGTTACCGTTGACGATGCTCCGGACGCCATAGAGATGAAGGATATGCGCGCAGATAAGAACAGCGGTAAGGTGGAATTTAAGAACGTATCCTTCTCCTATGAGAAGGGCAAGGAAGTGCTGCATAACGTATCCTTTAGCGTAAACCCCGGAGAGAGCGTGGCTCTGGTAGGTCCTACCGGCGCGGGAAAGAGCACCATCGTGAGCCTTATCTCCAGGTTCTATAATCTGGATAAGGGGCAGATACTGATCGACGGGCAGGATATATCGAAGGTGACATTAAAATCCCTGAGATCCCAGATGGGCATAATGCTGCAGGATTCCTTTATCTTCTCCGGAACCATAGCCGATAATATCCGTTACGGCCGCCTGGATGCTTCTGATGAAGAGATA
>JAFYCS010000017.1 GCA_017539565.1 Lachnospiraceae bacterium | reverse complement strand
GCAGCGTAGTCGGCAACAGTCACTTCAAAGTTTGACTTAAACTCATCGCCGCTGATGATCTTATCCTTGATCTTTATGCCAATCTCTGCTCCGGAATCATTCTTCCACACAACACTCTTCACAGGCTTTCCTCCAACCAGCACTACAGGCTTTGCCTTGCTGATGTCGGTCTTTCCGCTGACGATCCGTGCCGTGACGTTGATATCGCTGAGGAAAGTCGTGTAATTCTTTCCTTTCAGCTTGACCCCTATGTTCATAAGGCCCGGGGCATCCATCTTTCCGCCATTCTGATATGTCACTTCATAATCTGTTTTTTTCAGCAGCTCGCCATTGATCGTTATGCTCACCTTCGGCTTATAAACACCGGCTTTAGTGAATACCATGTCAGATGCACATATCATCATGTTCGAATAATCCGCATCCGCCGCATTGATCTTGAAATCCGTGGCCCCGCCGTATACGGCGCCTTTGTAATCTCCCTTAAAGCTGAGCTTTACTGATCCGGTACCGGGTTTCTTATTATTCTTGATCTTGCAGCTGTAATCTACGCCTTCCTTCAGTACCTTAGTCAGGCCGTCCACAGTGGCCTTTACGACTATCTGGGGTTTAACCCCGGTCTTGGAGTACTCATATGCGCTCTTGTCCATCATCATGTTTATGGCTGCTCCGGAGGCGGGCTTTATCTTAAAGCTCTTTTTAACGCTGCCTGCATAAGCTCCGATACCGACTATCACCATTTTTACCTTTCCGGCATGGATATTATCAGAGCAGCTTATGTAATAATCCACGTTGCGCACCAGAGTTTCCCCGGCCGCATTCTTTACCGTAAGCGCTTCAGCCGGAACCTTGCGCTCACCGTTATATTCCATATCCGCATTCTTAAGTTCTGCCTTGATCTTATGGCTCTTCAGGTAATCCTTCTCAACGGAGCTTGTGATCACATCCTTATTCCCCGTGTAATTTGAGCCTTCGGCTGCCTTGATGATGATCGTGCTTCCGCCTGTGAGCTCGATCGTGTAATCCTTTCCTTTCTTAAGGAGCATACCGTGATAAGCAACTACCGGATCAGGATCTTTCCCGGGCTCGCAGACAGTTTCGCCTACTGCCACATCCGTATCAGACAGATCCTTCTTTGCGATGGAGAAGGTCAGGGTCTTCTGTCCCTTTATGCTTCCCTTTCCTTTTACCGTTACAGTACCTGCTTCATTACCGGCTGCAGTGTTTTTGCCGTATTTCAAAGTATAATCAACACCAAGAGCGCAGAGCCTGCCTTCATGGACCACCCTTACATACGGCTTGATACGCTGTCCCGTATACTCAGCTTCGTAACGGTTCTCTCCGACCAAACTGAGGCAATCGTCGTCAAAACAGATCTCCCATTCCGGTGTAACGGCATGGGCAGATATGGTCCTCTGCTCCTTATGGGCGGCATTACGATAGCAGGTACGCTCTTCCATGCCGTCATGTCCTTCTGTCGCAGGATCCGTTACCACCCATTCGCCCCATTCGTGGCCAAGGGCTGCCCGCTCCGTATCCGCTAAACTGATCTCTTCCCTGCAGGCCTGATCACGGAAGTATGCACCGCACACCTTGCAGGTCCAGTATTCGATATTACCCTTGGTTGTACAATCAGGCTCCTTTGCATCCGTTTTTACGCCGCTGTGGATATGTGTCCATAATGCTTTTACGGTGCAGGATTTTTCCGGTGTAAATTTATCTCCGGGTTTACCCGCATCCCATTTTTCAAAGGACGCACCCTCGGGAGGAGTAAAGCTGCACTCCGGCAGGGTAATGGATCCGCCTTCGTCTACAGCCATATCCGGCATCGTGCCGCTTCCGCCGCCGGCATCGAATCGGATGACGTACATCTTCTTGAAAGTAAGCTTTGTAAGATCTATCCCGGTCTTTGAGCTGTCGTTAAGGATCGAAGCAGAAGCCTCATCATCGATGACGCCCATCACGGGTGTTCCGCTGTTGGAAGCACAGGTTCCTTTCAGCATATCCGTCACATCATCGGATGCATCGATACGGAAACCGCTCAGATCCAGCTTCTTTATGTTCTTGCAGTTTTTGAACATGTCCGCGAAGCTGTCGATATCCTTTGTACTGAACTCCGACAGATCAAGGCTTCCGGCATTACTGCCTGCGAACATGCCTGCATAGCTGATCACCTTGTCCTTATATTTTACAGAAGCAGCTGGAGTAGGATCAGGAAGAGGATCCCCGGTCTGCCAGGTATAGGCGCCTACGGTCATCTTTCCGTTACTCTTATCCAGCTCTGCTTTAAACTCATCCGTCAGCGACACTTTGTAATAACTAATTTCATATTTAGTATACACATAGAATTTTTCCAGATCGGAATCGGAGAGCTGTCCGTATTCATCGTCCACGATATAACGGAGATCAGCCTCTCCATATTCACTTGACCTGTTCATAAGGCGGGTCCGCATATCGGAGTTTTTCAGATATACATTGGTGGGCTCATCCCTGAAGCCATGGTTGCCATGGAAGAACTTCGCAAAACTGCAATCCTCCGGTATATCCAGCTTTCTCATATAGATCTCGTTGGTCCTGCAGCACCAGAACATGCCCTCCATCGATGTAGCAGCAGGCGTTTTCCAGCTGTCGATATTGACCGTTTTAATATCGGAGAATTCAAACATATCCGTAAAATCAGTTACTCTGGATACATCGAAATTCCTCAGATCCAGATTTTCGTAACCGGCATCGTCGCCTAAATAAACGAACATGTCACGCATGGTCGTAACCTTTGAGGTATCAAAAGAGCTGACATCCAGCTTTTTGATATGAAACATGCGCTCAAACATCTTTGACATGTTGACAGCATTTGAAGTATCCCAGGTACTCAGATCCAGGATGGCGGCATTACAATAGAGGAACATGGCATTGTAACTGTCCACCGGCAGCTGCTCATCCCCATACCTGTGTGTGGCTCCGGGATTGGGCAGGGGATCACCTGCGCTCCATACATACTCATTTACTCCGTCGTCTCTTTTGATCGTGAACTGTCCGTTCTTTTCATTCAGCGCATTCTTAAAATCTTCTGTTAACTGCAGCCTATAGCCGCTTGTTCCATAGACGTAATCGTAAAAATATTCCAGTTCCTTTTCACTGAGGGTAAGGTCATATTTCCACTTGGCATAAAGTGTGATATCTTTTGTTATCGGAGTATTAGCGGTATCAAACGGCTTGGTATATTCTTTATCCAGATACCATCCCTGAAGCGTAAAGCCGGGGTAGGTCATTGCGGCCATTGCCTCCGACATGCATTTCCCTTCTTCTACAGAAAATGTAACGATATTCTGTTCTCCATACCAGTATTTATACTTCCCGCAGCGGTCAAGTGTTACGGTTTTCCTTACCGTAAACTTAATGTTATCCTCACTCCACAGGGTCTTGGGATCCTTAAAGAGGTTTACGGTATCTGTATCATACGCACGTGCTTCCGCATAACCCTCTATCGGACGCTGGTGTCCCCTTTGTATTCTGTAAGCACCGCAGCCGGTGTCACCAAACATATCTCTGATATCGGTGTTTTTACCCGGCTTAAGATTATTGATCCACAGGGTTCTAAGATAATTGCATCCCTGGAACATCTGGGTCATGTCCGTAACATTTTCACCGGTAAACAGGGAAGCGTCGATATAATATGCCTTCAATCCCCAGAAAAGCTGGCGGTAACTGCTGATCTTTCCGTGATAACTGCTGTTGACGGAATCCGGATTAGGCAGTGTGGAACCGTCTTTGATACTCATCAGTGACGTGTATAATATAGTATTATTGCCATAGCAATAACTGACATTTTCAGTCAGAGCAAGCTGATAGGTTCCGTCACTTAAAGGCTTATATTCATATACCAGGCCCAGCAGATCATCATCCAGGGCATTCAGGTCAAAGATCACCAGGTTCTGATAGTCTGCATTGAAAGATGTTTTATTGTATTCATCCGTGATATATGCAATTGCCTCTTCATCACGTACATAAATATCAAGCCCGTTTACTCCTGCACTCCTGAAGAGGTCGTCGCCGCCTTCTACATGAGCCCCGTTCGCAGGCTCAACATAAGAAAAATCAAAATTCGACAGATTGAGCTTTTTTAAGGAACGGCAGTCCGCAAAGGCGCCCCACATCTCTTTAACCTGGCATTCATCGAAATTTTCAAGATTGAGATATTCCAGGGAACTGCAGTGTGCAAACATGAAAGCCATTTCTTCAAGTGCCGGTGTCTCAAAAGTGTACATCGTCACAGTCTTTAAACGTGAACAGTATTCGAACATGCAGTTCATTTTTTTAACTTTGGATGTCGTAAGATAGAGTGCCAGATGCTTTATATGGCTGCAGCCATCAAACATGGCTGCCATATCCGTACATTCAGGTGTATTCAGATTCAGTCCGTTGGTGTAAGGATTACTCAGACCACTTTTATCGATATATTCCAGCGATTCACAGTCTTCAAAAAGGCTGCTCATATCCCTGTAAGGACGTTCTATTTCCGAATCCCAGCCGGACAGGTCGATCATCGTCACATTTCTCAGATCCCTGAACAATCCTTCGATACTTGTTATCTTATAGGTTTTATCTTTTGCGGCATATTCCACACCGGGATCCGGTACGGGATCTCCCGAATTCCAGGTATAATCCCCTGCCGTAATGCTGCCCCCATTATTCAAAGCCTCACGGAATTTTTCCGTCAGGGCAAGCTTCACTCCGTCCGTGGCGTTCTCATCTTCGTCATATGCATAGAATTCCTCCAGCTGCGTCTTGCTGAGGGAAGGCCCTGCCGCATCATCAGACAGATCCCAGGTAACAAGAGAGCCGTCTTCCGCCTGCATGTAAACAATTTTTCCCTCACCGCTTACCGGAGTGCCGGAGCTTTCTGCAGGTTCCCCGTTATCCTCTTCTTCTGCGGCGTTTTCACTATCGGGGGCTTCTGCGACGTTTTCACTTACAGCTTCTTCCTCTTCGGGTTCTTCTGCGGTGTTTTCGCTGATGACAGCCTCATCCTCTTTAGGTTCTTCTGCAGTGTCTTCACTGACCGCATCTTCACTTACCACCAAAGACGCTTCATTTCCGCTAACATCTTCCTCTTCCCCGTCTGCCGCATAGACACGGTCCGCAGCAAAGCTGATACCGCTTTCCTGCAGGACAGTACCGCCCAGCATAAACAGGGTACTGGCCATTGCAATGGCTCTTTGCAGTACTTTTCTTCTTTTCACTTTATTATCTCCTTTCCCTCAGATGTATAAAGCCTGTATTGCTGACATTGTAACATATTATTCGGGCCTGAGCACCTAATTGTTTTCCAAATATGATGCAAGTTCCTCATCCGTAAGCCTTAAATACTGCGTTATAGTTATCCCGTCATTAATGATCAGCCTTCCGTTTATACAGGTATAGCTGAATCCATTGGCCCTTTCCCTATCATCACTCAGATAAAAATGCCCTCCGTCAAAAACATACTCCGTTTTCTCTCCGTCCAGGTCAAAGAAAGCCGTACCGTCATCAAAGGCAACAAGATATCCCCGCTTTTCTATCTCGCGGTATTTCAGAATATCGTCGTACGTACCGCCGATCTCGACAATCCCGACGCGCTTATAGTATCCGACCACTTCTTTTTCCTGCCCGATATACACTCCCCGCTCATCCGTAACGGAATCGATCCAGCCCTCTACAGTGGGGTCTGTGGTATTATCTGTTTCATCGTCCGCTGTGATATCCGTTTTATCATCCGCTGTGACATCCGTTTTATAAAACGTCATATTGCATGAAGGCAATGAAAAGGCAAGCATCACCGCCGGAAATGCCGCCTTTTTTATTATGTTTTTTCTCCTTTGGAATCCCATATTTTCTCTCTTCCGTGTAATTCAATTCTAAAGAGAGTATAACGCAAATCCCCATTCGTGCAACCCCCGTTTCTTATTATTCCCCATAATCTAAAGCCATCTCCGGAGGTGCTCCGGGTCATAGAAATCTCAGCAGAACAGCAGGGATTTACATGAAAATTAAAATCCCCCCATAAAAATCCCTTCCTCCTTCCGTATCTCTATAAGCAGCAAGACAGAGTATCATGTATAGAGATCAATGGAGGTATGTATGAAAAGAGCTGTAGTAGTTCTGTTAAGCAGCATGTTGTTATTGTCCGGGTGCGGACAGACAAAAGCGGAAAAGGTACGCG
>JAFYCS010000016.1 GCA_017539565.1 Lachnospiraceae bacterium | reverse complement strand
CGGAAGATGCAATGAATGTCAATTCCGTGACCAAGGGTGTTATGGCGTTGCTTGCAGGGATAGCGCTGGACAAGGGATATATTAAGAGCGTGGATCAGAAGGTTATGGATTTTTTTCCGGACTATACCGTGAAGCGGGGGGAGAAAACTATTTATGATGTAACGGTCAGGCATCTGCTTACCATGACAGCTCCGTATAAGTACAGGTCCGAACCCTGGACTAAGGTCTGTACTTCAGAGAACTGGACCCTGGCGGTATTAGATTTCCTTGGAGGCCGTAATGGGATAACGGGTGAGTTTAAGTATGCCACTTTAGGGATACAGATACTTGCCGGAGTAATAGAGAATGCTTCGGGTGAGAAGTGTATAGATCTTGCCAACGAGGATCTTTTTAAGCCTCTGGGACTTCCTGAGAGGATTAATCATGGAGACAGCTCTAAAGAAGACCAGTTTGATTTCTTCATGAATAAGAATCCCAGAAAATATGAGTGGTATTCCGACCCCTGTGAAACTGTCACTGCGGGCTGGGGCTTATGTATGTCGGCAAAAGATATGGCTGTGATCGGAAAGCTTGTGCTTGATGGCGGTCTGTATAAAGGAAAAAGGATCATCTCCGAAGAATACATAAAGGATATGCTCGCGCCTTATCTTAAACTCGGAGAAAGATTCGGTTTCATGAACTACGGGTATTTATGGTACAAGCCCTATGATGAGAGAGAAGTGTATGCGGCGATCGGTGACAGCGGAAATATCATCTATGTTAATAAAGAGATAAACGTATCTGTCGGGATGACCGGTACATTCAAGCCCAGGATATTTGACAGGGTTGAGTTTATTGAGAAAAAACTGTTGCCGGTGATCTGTATATAAAAAAGAATACTCACGAAAGTGTAAAAGGATACAGTAAGCCTAAACAGTGTTTTGCTGTATCTTTTTTTTATCAGGTATTGACAGCTTCCCGGGAGCGAGGTATTATACATATCGACATATGAATAAGTGTTCATATGTAAATGCATAAAATATTACGGAGGGAATAAAAAATGAAGAAATCTTATAAGATCGAGGTTGACTGTGCTAACTGTGCAAACAAGATGGAAGAGGCCGCAAAGAAGACAGCAGGCGTAAAGGAATGCGTTGTTAATTTTATGGCACTTAAGATGAACGTTGAGTTTGAGGAGGGAGCAGATCCCAAGTCTGTTATGCAGGATGTACTTAAGAATTGCAAGAAGGTAGAGGATGAGTGCGAGATATTCCTTTAAGGAAAGGAGCAGGATCCGCAGGCGGTTCTGATATTCTGCAACGACAATAACATCAGCAGTATTACGGGAAGAGTTTTAATATGAACAAGAAACAAAAGAAAATGCTTATACGCATAATAATAGCAGCGGTACTTATGGTCATCCTGCATTTTGCCTATGAATTTCTTGGGGAAGATGTGACGGATGAAAGCGGAAACCTGGTCAAAGCGGCTGCGGTACGGGAACCTGTATGGTTTTTCCTGTATATGATCCCTTATCTGGTTGTAGGGTATGATATCTTAAAAAAAGCCCTTAAGGGTATCTTAAACCGCCAGATCTTTGATGAGAACTTTCTTATGGCAGTTGCCACCATAGGTGCCATTGCAGTTGCCCTGGTGGAAAAGAACGGCGATTATACCGAAGCCATAGCTGTTATGCTGTTCTATCAGACAGGAGAACTCTTCCAGAGTTATGCGGTAGGCAAGAGCCGCAGGAATATCAGCGCCCTTATGGATATACGTCCTGATTATGCAAATATTGAAAAGGACGGTGCTCTTGAGAAAGTAGATCCCGATGAAGTGGAAACCGGCAGTATCATAGTTGTACAGCCCGGAGAAAAAGTTCCAATCGACGGAATTGTCACGGAAGGCCGTACCACACTGAATACCAGTGCACTTACCGGTGAGAGTATACCCAGGGAGGCTTCTGAGGGTGACGAGGTAATAAGCGGCTGCATTAATATGACAGGCGTTATCAAGGTAAAGACCACTAAAGAATTCGGGGAATCTACGGTTTCAAAGATACTGGACCTGGTGGAGAATTCTTCTTCAAGGAAATCGAAGTCGGAGGATTTTATCTCAAAGTTTGCCAGGTATTATACACCTGCGGTTTGTGGCGGGGCTCTTGCACTGGCGCTGCTTCCGCCTCTGGTTCTGATGATCATGGGCAGGGATCCGGCCTTAGGAAGCTGGATCTACCGTGCACTTACATTCCTTGTCATAAGCTGCCCCTGCGCGCTTGTCATAAGCATACCTTTAACTTTTTTCGCAGGTATAGGCGGAGCGGGCAATGCAGGTATACTTGTAAAAGGCTCCAATTATCTTGAGGCATTATCGAAGACACGTATAGTTGCTTTTGATAAAACAGGTACCATGACCAAGGGTGTCTTTGAAGTAAACGGTATACACCATTCCAGCATTGAGAATGATAAGCTGCTGGAATATGCAGCACATGCGGAATGCTTTTCTACCCATCCCATAGCCAGGAGCATCATCAAGACTTATCAGGAAGGTCTGGTCTGGAAGACCAACGAAGAAACAGGTGAAGCAGTACCTGTTCCCTGTGAGAAGAAAAAGATGGGCCACGGCGACCACAGGATACTGCGTGAGAGGGTCAGCAGTGTCGAAGAGATAGGCGGCAACGGAATAGCTGCGGTTGTAGACGGCAGGGATATTCTCATAGGTAACAGCAAGCTTATGAAAAACCGCAGCATTGATTTTAAGGAATGCCATTATGTGGGAACGGTGGTACATGTGGCAATTGACGGGGAATATGCCGGACATATACTGATATCGGATGTTGTCAAACCTACCGCAAAGGAAGCTGTTTCCGGACTTAAGAAGGCAGGCGTGCGCCGTACGGTAATGCTTACAGGTGATTCGAAGCAGGTGGCGGAAAGTGTTGCTGCCGATCTGGCAATAGATGAGGTAAGGTCGGAACTGCTCCCTGCGGATAAAGTCGATGCCGTGGAACAACTGCTCAATGATAAGAGGGATAAAGAGGTACTGGCTTTTGTAGGTGATGGTATAAATGATGCTCCCGTGCTTTCACGTGCCGATATAGGCGTGGCAATGGGAGCGCTGGGAAGTGATGCTGCTATAGAAGCTGCGGACATCGTGCTGATGGATGATGATCCGGCAAAGATAGCGAAGGCAATAAGGATAGCCAGAAAGTGCATGCGCATAGTATATGAGAACATATATTTTGCCATAGGCATAAAACTGCTGTGTCTTTTGCTGGGAGCATTTGGGTTTGCAAATATGTGGATGGCCATCTTTGCCGACGTGGGAGTGATGGTGCTTGCAGTAATTAATGCCATAAGGGCATTGTTTGTAAAGAGAGTCTGACGGATCGTTATTCCGGGCGAAGTAAAGGATCATTATAGAGGTAGATCATTATGAATAGCAAAAGTATTAATCTTCCTGAAACGGACAAGCTGTATGACCTTGCGGAACTGTTTAAGATATTCGGTGATGAGAGCCGCTTAAAGATATTGTTTGTATTAGGAGATGGCGAACTGTGTGTAGATGAGCTGTCCGAAGTCGTGGGTATGAGCCAGTCTGCGGTTTCACATCAGCTGCGTATATTAAAGGGCAGCCGCCTTGTGAAGGGCCGTCGTGACGGTAAGCGCATATACTATTCCCTTGCCGATGACCATGTACATTCTATCATCGCGCAGGGCCGTGAGCATGTGGAAGAGGAGTGAGACAGCATCACATCAGCTGATGCTGTTTATCATCCCGTCTATGGTAGCATAAAAGCTTTTGGCAAAGCGCTCGTGTACATCGCCTGATACTACAGGCATGTCACGCTCCATCCAGCGATAGATAAGCCCTTCCAGGGCGCATTGATAAAAGCCGCAGATATAGTCGATATCCTCTTTTTTCAGGCTTTTTCCTTTTGCGGCTTCTTCTACATAAGGTCTTATGAATTCCGATGATAAACGGTTCATATAGCGGGTAAAGTGATCGCGCATGTCGGAATGATATATGTTTTCCGCCGCTTTTTTATGTTGTATAAGAAAAGCTACCCTTGCGTTATAATCCGTAAGTATGTCTTTGGCTTTTTCGCTTTCCGTAAAGCGGTCGTGTTCCCGTTCCAATAGTGCATCCAGCACATCTATGAGATCGGTAAAATGATAATAAAAGGTATTGCGGTTGATGCCACAGTCTTCACATATTTCGGTTACTGTTATCTTATCGGGAGTTTTTTTCTCCAGAAGCTGCCATACGCAGTCGAGTATCGAGTCTTTCGTTATCTTAGCCATATCTTTTCTCCTGTCTGTCAGCATTCATACATTTTAAGTATTCCCTGCAGTGTATCTAAAAGCTTCGGTTTTAATTCTGCAATGGGTACAGGTACACCTTCTATGATCGAGCTGTAGCTCGCACTTCCAAGAAATTCAAATATAAAGAACAGAAGGATCTCCGGATCCCGGTATTTTTTTTCTGAGTGCTCAAGTATCTCATGTACCATTGCATGAAAATCCAGTCCTTCACGGTTACCGTCATCACGCTGGAATACGCCAAAGCTTAAGTTTTTTACCAGAAAGAAAGTAAGGGTCTTATCCTTTGCCAGGATATCTATAATGGAAGAGGACAGGGCAATGACAACATCCTCAAATTCCATTTCTTTTTTTATGCCGGCTTCTTCCCAGGCCTTAAGGAATACATGCTCTGCTTTATGTACGGTAATGATGGTGCGCAGATCATATTTATCCTTAAAATAGAGGTAGAAGGTTCCTTTGGCTACTTTAGCCCTTTCAACTATATCCGAGATGGAAGTATTGCCGAAGCCCTGTTCTGTGAAGAGTTCAAAGGCGGCATCCATCAGGGAGTGTTTTTTCTTTTTCTTTTTTAATTCTGTTTTGCTGCTGTTATCTTTTTCCATGTATTACTCCTTTTTCGAACACTTTTGAAAATCTGCCTATTGACCATTGGTCATTTTTGAATTATTTATATTTATATCACAGAAATGACCATTGGTCAAGATTGCAAAAAGGAAGTGAGTAAAGATGAACAAGATCTCAAAAACGATCGTAAAAGCACGTTATCTTATCCTGATAGCGGCAATCCTTATGATGGTACCTTCTGTACTGCTGTATGCGAAAACGAAGGTCAACTATGATATGCTGAGCTACCTGCCCGGGGATATCGATACCATGAAGGGACAGGATATCCTGGTGGATGAATTCGGTACAGGGGCTTTCTCCATGGTTATCGTGGAAGGTATGTCCGATAAGGAAGTGTCGGTACTGAAAGATAAGATAGCAGCAGTTGAACATGTAAGTAAAGTAATATGGCGTGATGATCTTATGGATCTGTCGGTGCCGGTGGAAATGCTCCCTGATGAGATGCAGGAAATCTTCAGCAGGGGAAATGCAACGATGATCTTCGTGTTATTCGACGATACATCAAGTTCCGATCCGGTGATCGGAGCAGTACGTGAGATAAGAAAGCTTTGCGGAACACAATGCTTCGTATCCGGAATGAGCGGTGTACTGGCGGATACACAGGATCTGTCTGATTCGGAAACACCGATATATGTAGGACTTGCGGTGCTCTGTTCGGTAATAGTCCTGTCTATATCGATGGATTCTTTCCTGGTACCGTTCCTTTTTCTGGCAAGCATAGGAATGGCGATAGTCTTTAATATGGGAAGCAATTATTTCCTTGGACAGGTATCATACGTGACCAAAGCTCTGGCGGCGGTCCTTCAGCTGGGTGTTACGATGGATTATTCGATCTTCCTCTGGCACAGCTACGAGGAAGAAAAAGAAAAATGCAGTGATAAACAGACTGCCATGGCAAATGCCATATCATCAACCTTTACTTCGGTGCTGGGCAGTTCCGTTACTACCATCGCAGGTTTCGTGGCGCTGTGCTTCATGAGTTTTACACTGGGGCTGGATATCGGACTGGTAATGTCAAAAGGTGTGCTCATCGGTGTTATATGCTGCGTCACAGTTCTGCCTTCAATGATACTTGTTTTCGATAAGGCACTTGAAAAGACGAAGCACAAACCGCTGATACCTGAGCTTAACAGACTGGGCGACTTTGTACTTAAGCATTACAAACTGTTACTGGCGATCTACCTGATACTGCTGATCCCGTCTGTATACGGTAATAATCATGTAGGGGTTTATTACAATCTGGATTCCACACTGCCCAGAGAGCTTCCGAGTATAGTTGCAAATACCAGGCTCAAGGATGAATTCGAGATGAGCACAACGCATATGCTGATGCTGAGTGCCGATCTTCCGGAAAAGGAAGTACGCAGTCTGGCTAAGGAGATAAAGAAGACGGACGGTGTTAAATATGCATTGGGTATGGACACCGTCAAGGGAGCCGGGATACCTGAAGACATCATACCGGATGAATATAAAAAAGCTTTCTGTAATGACAAATGGCAGATCATGCTGATAGGTTCGGAATTTGAAGTGGCAAGCAAGGAATCAGGCCGGCAGTGTAATGAGATCGCTGCTATAGCCAAGAGATATGATAAGGATTCCATGCTGGTAGGAGAAGCGCCCGGTACGGAAGATCTGATCAAGACTACTGACAGGGATTTTACGACAGTAAGCTCTGCTTCAATAGGCATAGTGTTCGCCATCATCCTGCTGGTATTCCGTTCTGTTTCGATACCTGTGATCCTGGTGGCTGTGATAGAAGGCGGTATACTTTTCAACATGAGCGTACCGTTTTATACGGGAACTTCGCTTCCGTTTGTGGCAAGCATAGTCATCGGTACGATACAGCTTGGATCAACTGTTGATTATGCGATACTGATGACCACCAGGTATTTAAGGGAACGCCGTGCGGGACTGGAAAAGAAGGAAGCTATAGGTATAGCAGTTAAGACTTCAGCCAAGTCGATACTTGTAAGTGCCCTCTCATTCTTTGCGGCGACCATTGGTGTGGGACTTTATTCAAAGATCGATATGATCAGTGCACTATGCATACTGATGGCAAGAGGCGCTATGGTCAGCATGTTCTGTGTAATATTTGTACTGCCCAGCTTTCTGATGATATTTGATGGCATTGTATTAAAGACTACCATGAGAGAAGGCAACAATAAAAACAATAAACAGACAACTTCCCCTTCAGGGGCTTTGGTATAACAGGAGGTAAGATCATGAAAAGAAAACAGATAATGAAACTTTTAACCGGAATAAGCCTGTCGGTATGCCTCATGGGCTGCAGCAGTGTGGGAACAGCTCTTCCGATGATAACAAAGCAGGATACGCAGATGGATGTGAGCGAGGAAGATGTATTGATGGAAGCAATGGAGCAGGTGATACCTTCCCATTCATCGACATCCGGAAAGAATGAAACGGTATATGTTCTTATGAATGCCGATGGCGATGCATCACAGGTCATAGTATCCGATCAGCTGAAGAATAAGGACGGTGTGCAGAGCCTTAATGACAGTACGGAGCTTACGGATATCATAAATGTGAACGGCTACGGCAGTTATACTCAAAATGATGACGGGACCATTACCTGGGATGCCCAGGGAAGTGATATATTTTACCAGGGCACAACGGATAAGGAGCTTCCGCTTGATGTAATGATATCTTATGAGCTTGACGGTGTGCCTGTATCTGCGGAGGAACTGGCAGGAAAGAGCGGACATGTAGCGATCTGCCTAGATTATAAGAATAATACAAAAGAGACGGTGGAGGTAGACGGGACGGAGTATGAAGTAAGCGTTCCCTTTGCCGTAATGAGCGGAATGATGCTTTCCAACGATCATTTTACCAATGTTGAAGCTGAGAATGGCCGCGTCATCAACGAAGGGAATAATCAGATAGTAGTTGGACTCGCATATCCGGGACTTAAGGAAAGCCTTGACTGGGACAGTGTAATAGAACATAGCGCCAATGAGGAGGCAAAAGAGGCGCTGGAAGAAGTGAGCTTCCCCGAATCCATAAGGATAGAAGCTGATGTTACCGGTTTTGAACTTGGAATGACAGTTACACTGGCGGGCTGTGATCTGCTTCAGCAGGCCGACGTGGAGGATGGTATAGATCTTTCAGAAGTGCAGGCTAAGATGGATGAATTATCCGAAGGTGCCGCAGCGCTGGCAGACGGAAGCTGTGAACTGAAGAACGGAACGCATGAGCTTTACAGCGGCACTGAAGAGTTATACAGCGGCAGTACGGAACTTAAGGATGGAGCCGGTGCATTAAAAGACGGAAGCAGCAGTCTGTGTGACGGTATCGGTGAACTGAAGAACGGTTCGGATACTCTGTTGGGCGGAGCCGGCAGCTTAAAAGAGGGAACTACGGAACTATACAACGGAACAAATGATCTTAAGGATGGAAGCGGAAAGCTTGCAGGAGGTGCGGAATCCTTATATGAAGGCGTTATAAGCTATACCGACGGTGCAAAAAATGTAAGTGACGGTGCGGAAAAGCTCAGCGCAGGAGCGGCAAGTGCGAAGGAAGGTGCTGATAAGTTAAATGCAGCAATAAAGAACAGTGATATAAGCGGAAATGCGGCAAAGCTCTCGGCAGGGGCAGCAGAATTGAGTGAAGGGCTTGCGCAGCTGGATACCGGTCTGACATCGGCATTAAACGACAGCAGTTCAAAGATGCAGCAGGCCGAAACACTGTTAAACGGCGTATGTGAATGGATGGGACAGACGCTTGACGGAATAGAAGCATATGGGGCAGTGCCGGCAGAGATGCTGGTGATCCCTGAGGCTCTTGCACCTTACGACGAGGCACTTAAGGGCATATGCGGATACAGTGCCGGGGAGTGCCTTGAAGCATTAAGCGCATATAATACCGCCCATTATATCCTGGTTTCTGCACCTGCATCAGCGGACGCTGCTGACCTGGCCGGTAAATACAGTAAGTGTAAGGAGATAGTCGGTACATGCAGCGGTGAAGCCAAAGTATATGCAGCCATGATAGAGAGCGTGGGAGGCCTGGCAGAGAACGCTGCTACCGGAATAGCATCACTTAAGCAGGGGGCAGATCAGCTTTCTGACGGAATGAATGCATTTTCCGGTGGTATAAGTGCAATAAGTGATGGTGTAGATAAACTGGACAGCGGTCTTGTGGAATTGTCTGACGGTGCATCAAAGCTTTCTGCAGGTGCAAAAACTCTGACGGCTAATAACAATACGCTGGTGAACGGTGCAGCAGCTCTTAAGGACGGAACGATAAGTCTGTATGACGGAAGCGTCAGGTTAAGTGACGGCGCATCACGTCTTAACAGCGGAGCAGGAGAGCTGTATGAGGGAATGGCAAAGTTCAGTACAGGCGCAGCTGAGTTAAATGACGGTGCAGTCAGATTAAGAGACGGAGCTGCGAGCCTGTACGACGGAACTGCAAAACTGAATGACGGTGTATACCGCTTAAACGACGGCGCAAAGCGTCTGGATGAAGGAGCGGCAGAGCTCCGTGACGGAATGATACGTCTTGATGAGGAAGGCGTGCAGAAGATCAGCAGTCTTCTCGGTGACAATGCAGCAGACGTATTGAACCGCATAAAGGCAGTAAAGAAAGCAGGTGAGGGATACAGGAGTTTTACCGGAGCACTTGAGGATGAAGAAGACAGCGTACGTTTCATCTACAAGACCGGTGCGATAAGTGCGGAATAAACTTAGGACCGCTTTCTGTATCGCCCGAAGAATATACCATCATCAATATATTTATCTGTATCTGAGACCCACATGGGGAAACGGCCGGTAGCGACAGCTGTCTGGCCGTTTAGCATGCCGGTATGAAAAGAAAGATGGCGGTATTGCCGCAATACCAGTTCCATTCGGGTATAAATACATTTTTCAGGTTTCTCATAAAGCATCTCATCGGTAAGGCTGTCAAGATAAGCCATGGTTTTCTCTATGATCTGTTCAAGATAAGCAAGTAATTGTTCATCAGATAAGACTACATCCGTAGGATTATCGGGATTATCCATACCTTCCTGATGAAATGAAGGTTCTTCATACACAAACGGATTGATAAACCATTTGTCAGCTGAATGCAGCGCATGATATGCCCATCTCCAGCAGGGGGCACCGCAGCAGAGAGCGTCTCTGTCATAAGTCTGCAGGGATGTTTTGATGTTTAAGAAATTAGGCATAACGGTATCTTTTATAACAGCTATCAGTTCGTTCATTGTTTTTTCCTCCTTTTGATGTGTTCTGTAACAGGTATCTTGCATTAGCTGTTTACATATCGTATAATAACTCAGGATCATGTATCAGTAAAATTGAAATAAATGATAATAACGTTCAAAATATATGATGATACGAGCGGTGATCCGCTTTAAAGGAGTAATGTGATGACGATAACCCAGCTTGATACTTTCATAAAGATAGCTGAGACAAAGAATTTTACATCGGCCGCAGCTGCACTGGGTTATGCCCAGTCTACCGTGACCATGCAGATAAAACAGCTGGAAGACGAGCTGGGGGCTGTGCTGTTTGACAGGCTGGGGAAAACGGTGGTCCTGACGGATGCAGGAGAAAGACTGACAGGATATGCCGAGAAGCTTCTGCAGATAGAGCGCGAGATACATCTTGAAGTGCCGGATACCCGGGAGCCTGCAGGGATACTGAAGCTTGGAGTATCTGAATCATTATGCTATAACCGTCTTCCACAGATACTGATGAAGTATAAGAAGAAATATCCGGATGTAGAGATACGCCTTCAGTTTATAATGCACGATACGTTTCCCGAATTATTAAAAAAGGGGGAACTCGATCTGGTATATACCATCAATCCGTATATTGAGGATGAAAACCTGCTGCAGCTGTATAAAAGAAAAGAAACTCTGGGATTATATGTGAGCCCGCATCACGAGCTTGCAGATAAAAAGAGGATCAAAGAGGCTGATCTTGAAGGGAAAGAATTACTGCTGACTTCACATAACTGCAGCTTCAGACATATGCTGCTTACAGATCTGGAGCAGGCGGGAGTGAGTACGGATATCATATTGGAAACAAGCAGCAAAGAGATACTTAAACAGTTTGCGGCAAACGGATTAGGGGTCGCATTCATGCCGGATATGGTAGCTGAAGAAGAAGTTAAAAAGAATAAGCTTGTAAAGCTCAAATGGGCAGGGGCGGACTTTCCTGTATATTCACAGGTGTTTGTGCATAAGGATAAACACATTAACAGGGCTATCGCCGAACTGGTGGCAATGATAGGGTGAGGACACGGGAAAAAGCCCTTTTTACCTTCAACTTGACGGTATATGGTATCATAAACATGAGGTGGGGAAATGGTACTTATTATAGAAGATGATAAAATGATAAATAAACTGCTCTGCAAGGTCCTTAATGACAGCGGTTATGAAACTGACAGCGCATATGACGGGGAAGAGGGGCTGAAAAAATCCCTTGATAATGATCCTGAGCTTATAATACTGGATCTGATGCTGCCAAAGAAAAGCGGAGAAGAGATACTTTCTGCCGTAAGGGCGGTTAAGAATACCCCGGCGATAGTCCTTTCAGCAAAGACCGATGTAATGGACAGGATAGAGCTGCTCAGGATAGGCGCAGATGACTATATCTGTAAGCCTTTTGACGTGGATGAGGTGATACTGCGTATAGCTGCACTGCTCAGAAGAACCGGAGGAGCTAAAAAGGAAGAAGCATTTGGATATAAGAAGATGAAGCTTGATACGGAGGCAAAGCGGGTCTTTATCGACGGGCAGGAAATAAGCTGTACACAGATGGAATATAAGATACTTGAAATGATGACAGCCAATCCCAATAAGGTATTCTCAAAACGTAATCTCTTTGAAAGCATAACCGGCGAAGAATATATGAGCGAAGATAATACCATGAACGTTCATATGAGCAATTTAAGGAAAAAAATAGCAGCCGTAACCGATGAGCCATATATAGATACGGTATACGGCATGGGATACCGCCTTTCGAAATGAGGGCGGTTTTTCTCTGAACAGGCAGCTTTAGAATCTTTAGTTTTTCTTTAGGATTGGTGAATCATTTTCTTAATATCATTTTTTATACTCACGCTATCAGAACGAAAGGAGAGTCGAGATGAGCGACATAATACTTGAAACAAGAAATCTTACAAAGAAGTATAAGAATGTGTGTGCGCTTGATAACGTGAGCATAAGCTTAAAGAAAAACCATATCTACGGCTTCATAGGTGAAAACGGCGCAGGCAAGAGTACCTTCATGAAGATAGTCAGCGGACTTATCTTTCCCACCTCCGGTGATTATTCACTGATGGGCGAAAGTGATCCGAAGGCCATCGAAAGGAAACGCAGGAATGTGGGAACCATAATCGAGGAACCGGCTTTATATCCCAAGTATTCGGTATGGCGTAATGTAGAGATCCAGAGAATGATCGTAGGCAATCCCGATAAGTCAGTTACGGATAAAGTGATAGAGATGGTAGGCCTGACAGAGGCTAAGGATAAGAAGGCAAAAACACTTTCAATGGGAATGAAGCAGAGGCTTGGTATCGCGATAGCAATGGTCGGAAATCCGCAGCTGCTCATTTTAGACGAGCCTATCAACGGACTGGATCCCAAGAATATAGTCGCACTAAGGGAGATGCTTAAAAAGATCAATGAGGAGAATGAGTGTACGATATTCGTATCAAGCCACATACTGAGTGAACTGTATCTTCTGGCAAGTGATTTTATCTTTATACACAGAGGAAGGATCATTGAGACCACGACTCACGAAGAACTTGAAGAGAAATGCAGTCAGTACATTATCGTAAGGAATGATAACATACCGGAGACTGTGACGATCCTTGAAAAACACTTCGCAGATGTAAACTATAAAGTAACTGCCGATGATACTATAAAGATATACGGCAAGCCCGGAATGAAAGCTGAGCTGTCAAAGTATCTGATGGAAGCAGGAATAGTTATATCGGAGCTCTCAGAGAAAGAGCAGTCACTGGAAGAATACTTTATGACACTTACGGGAGGTGCGGCAAATGTATAATCAGTTAAAGATAGAAAACTATAAATTGTGGAGATTTACTCCGTTATATGCGTGTACTCTGTTTTACATATTTACGGCTGTCATTATGATATTACGCGGGGGCATGACGCCTTTGGCAGCTTCGTACTATCACTGCATGTACGATGGTTTTAAGGAAGGGGTTCAGGATTGCTCTTTCGCATTCATGTGGGGAATGCTTATTGCCTGGTATGTGGGTATCGATTTCGCAAACAGGACGATCCACAGATCCATAGTTACCGGAAGCAGCAGGGCGGCCATAGTAGTATCAAGACTGATCGTAACAAGCGTGATGACAATACTGTTTCATATCGTGACTTTTATCGGAGAGACCGTAATGTATGGATTCCAGTATGGTGTATCCTTTGATGGTTTCAATGCAGGAGACATTCTGTGGATCCTGGTAGTATTTCTCCAGCTGATCGCCTTTAATGCATTCTTTGTACTGATCACATACATATGCGGAAATGTGTATTCGGCACTTGTGACATCAGTTCTGATCGCGACTATCGGAGGTAACGTACTCAGGAATTTCCTGAACGGAAATTTCATCTATGAGCACTCCTTCTTCTGCCTGGCAAAGAGCGGTGCAGCTGCGGATTTGATTCCCTGCGCAATATGTGCGATAATAGCTATTCCGGCACTGACCATAGCATCAATAATTATATTTAAGAAAAAAGACGTAGAATGATAATGACAGCAGGAAGGAGGAATTGCATATGCCTTTTATCATAGCAGTATCAGTAATGGTGGTGCTGATCCTCTTCCTGCTGATCAGGCTGATCGCAGTAAAAAAAGAACTGCGCCGCGTCACTAAGCTGATGTCGGAGAATAAGGAAAACGCAAATATAAATGTGGATTTTGTTGACGGTGACCTTCAGGAGATGATCGTGGAGGTCAACCGTCTTTATGCTGAGATAGGCCGCATACGTTTTGAGGGAAAGGAAGAAGAAAAGACCATAAGGGAATCCATCTCGATGATATCTCATGATATGAGGACTCCGCTCACATCGATCATCGGATATCTGCAGATCGCGGAACGCTCGGAAGATAAAGAAGAAGTGCTGCAGAATGTGGAGATAGCCCTTGAGAGAGCAAAGTATCTTAACAGGCTCATTAATGATTTCTTTGAGATATCCCTGATAGAATCCGGCAATGTTTCCATTAAAGAGGAAAAGATCAACTTAAGTGAGATCATCTGTGAAGAGATACTGGCAGAGAGTCCGGAGATAGACAGAAAAGGAATAGAGCCTGTTTTTGAACAGGCGGATTCGGATATATTTGTTACGGCTGACAGGAAAATGCTTGGCAGGATAGTGCAGAACCTTACGTCCAATGCAGTAAAGTATTCAACCGGAAAACTGGAGTTTAAGATAGAGAAAAGTGATGATAAAACGGTGCTTTATATGATCAGCAGTACCGACAAGAAAATAGATACGGACCGTGTTTTTGACAGGTTTTATAAAGAAGATTCGTCAAGGACCGGCGGTGGCGCCGGGCTGGGATTATATATCTGCAAATGTTTTGCGGAGCAGATGGGCGGAGACATCGCCGTATCCCAGGAGGGTGAAGAGTTTGAGATTCGGCTTACGATATGAAAGACACTGTAGACCTTTAAAGCTGTATTTGAGATACATGATGCATCCAAAACATTGATGGGTATAGAAAGGAATACAGATGAATAAAGCATATAAGATTATGATAGTTGAAGATGATGTCTCTATAAGTGAGCTCCTTAATGAGGCTCTGGAGGCAGAGGGATATGAGGTTTCACGTGCGTATTCCGGAACGGAGGCGTTAATGCTTCTGGAAAAGGAAAAGCCGGATCTGGTACTCCTGGACCTTATGCTTCCGGGACTGCCGGGTGAAGAACTGCTTCCGAAGCTTGAGGGTATACTTACCATCATTATGAGCGCAAAGACCGATATCGACAATAAAGTGAAGCTCTTATATGAAGGTGCGAGTGATTATATCACCAAGCCGTTTGTTATAGCTGAGCTTTTAGCCAGGATCGCGGCACATCTGCGTCTGTCTGAAAACCGCGCTAAAGCTGCATCGGAAGATACTGACGAGCTGATAAAAGCGGGAACCGTAAGTCTTAATATGGAGCTGCTCACCGCTTATGCCGGAGGTGGGGAAATATCCTTAACCCGTACAGAGGCGGCTATACTAAAGATCCTTATGCTTAATCCGGACCGTCCTATAGGCCGTAGTACCATATTAGAGCGTATCAGTGTAAATACACCGGACTGCACGGAGCGTTCTCTTAAGCAGCATATAAGCAATATCCGTAAAAAGCTTCAGAACGCCGACGGTACGGACCATATCGAGGCTGTATATGGGATAGGGTTTAAGTTTTCCTGACAGGAATTATAGGCAGTGTAAATTTATTATAAATCTGTTAAAGAGCTGCAGAAATGCGGCTCTTTTATATAAATCTTGACGATATTTTGACGATTCCTTGGCCGGTTTCTTGACCTGTACGGTTTAATATAGAGACATAAAGAAAAGGATCTTACATACGGAGGATATGAAAAATGGAATTTGTATTTAAAAGCGAAAATCTCTGCAAAAAATATGGCGGGTTTACCGCGCTTAAAGACCTGAATATGGAGATACCTAAAGGAGCCATATATGGTTTTGTAGGAAAAAACGGAGCAGGAAAGACAACGCTGATCCGCTGTCTTTGCGGTCTGCAGAAACCCACGACTGGATCCTATGAGCTTATGGGGATATCCTGGGAGGATAAGAATATCATAAAGTCGAGGCAGAAAATGGGCGCGGTTGTGGAAGCGCCGGCGATATACAAAGATATGACGGCAAGGGATAATCTGATCCAGCAATGCCTGCTTCTGGGCCTTCCGGACTTTAAATGTGTTGATGAGCTGCTTAAACTGGTGGGGCTTTCAGATACCGGCAAAAAGAAAGCCGGGAAGTTTTCGCTGGGTATGCGCCAGCGCCTGGGCATAGCCATAGCACTTTGCGGGGATCCGGATTTTATCATCCTGGATGAGCCTACAAACGGACTTGATCCCCAGGGTATCATTGAGATCAGGGAGCTGATCTTAAAGCTTAACCATGAGCGCGGCATCACTTTTCTGATCTCCAGCCATATACTTGATGAGCTTGCACGTATGGCAACACATTACGGTTTCATTGATAAAGGCCATTTAGTACGTCAGATGAGCAGTGAAGAACTGCAGAAGGAATGCCGCAAGTCAGTGAGAATGAAAGTTGATGATACGGTGATCCTTGCAAAGGTTCTGGAGGAAAAAGGTATAGAGTATAAAATACTGGACAGCAATACGGCAGATGTATATGCGGAGCTTGTATTCTCGGAGATCGCCAAAGAGTGTGATAAGGCCGGGTGCACTATCATCAATATGGAAGAACACGATGAGAGTCTGGAAGCATTCTACCTGTCATTGCTTGGAGGAAACGAAAATGTTTAAGGTGCTTTATGCAGATACAAGAAAACTTTTTTTCCAGAGAGGATTGCGTGAATGTCTGGCAGCTGTTTTACTTTATATAACAGCTTATGTTGCGCTGATAAAGCTGGTGCTGTTTTTTGTGGGTGGCGAACTGTATGCGGATGATGTGTATACCGCATATTCCGGATTGGCCGTGTTTTTGATAAGCGGGTGTACACTGGTCTCTACAGTCAGTGATTATGACGACGGGTGTATACGAAATAAGCTTATTTCCGGTGCGGGAAGGCCTGCAGTGTTCTTATCGGCGGTGATAACCGGTGGGACACAGGCAGTGCTGCTCTGTGCAGCAGCTTTTATCGAATCGGTCATTCTGGCATGCATTTTTACAAAAGGCGGTCTGATGACCATGACAGTAGCGGAACTCGCGGACTACTGGCTTATCAATACAATGGCATGT
>JAFYCS010000015.1 GCA_017539565.1 Lachnospiraceae bacterium | reverse complement strand
GCCGTAAGGCTGGCCGTAGCCCTGCTGCGCTTCCTTCTTAATTAATTCATCTGCGGCTTTTGTCACCGCGCTGACCGCTTCCTTATGACCTTCCGCGCTGCTGTTTAAGCACAGGCTGATTGTACCGAGTGCCGCCACATGACCCCAGTCAAAGCAGCCGCAGGTATCTACGCTCTCACCGCCGTTTAAACTTAAGGGCACAGAAGCGTAGAACTTGCTGTCCTTCATGGCTTTCAGATATTCGTCGCTGCCCGTTGTGATGTAGAGCTCCGTTGCAGCCCAGTAGAATTCGTCCGTGGCATCATCGTCACCGTAAGCACCGCCGCCGACGGATTCGTCAAGAGGTGCGTACATGTTGGGATGCTTAAGTGCCGCAGCATAGGTGCGCTTTGCAACATCAAGACACTGCTCTGCAAATGTGGGATCGATGTCTCCCCAGAGCCTTGCCGCCTGCGCTGCGCATGCGGATAGGTTGAGGGTTGCCGCAGTCGTGGGCGGTTTGATGATACGCTCCATGTCGTCCTCTGCAGGCGCTACCGCAAGCCCCGTCCACTTGATATCGTGGACCTTGTGATAGACCATGTCCGCACAGTCGCCGTCCTGCACCATCATCTTAAACATCCACTCAAGTTCGTAACGTGCCTCGTCCAAAAGATCAGGGCAGCCGTTATTGTTTTCCGGAATGTTCATGGTGCCGTCCGCATAGGCAGATTCCGTGCCTGCGATGACTGCAGCTTCGTACTGGTCCTGTAAGAGCCACAGCGATATGCCGCCGTTGACAACGTACTTGCCGTGATCGCCTGCATCGTACCAGCCGCCGCTCACTTCCTGAGTTCCGGATGATGCGCTGTAGCCCCAGGTCTGCTCGATGGTGGCCGTCTCGCTTGTGTGGCCTGCCACACGGGCAAGTGACGTCTTATCGCCGGATGAAATATATTCGCCCAGTATGTCGATGCCCGCCCTATTCTGATAGAAATAATTTAATGAATCATATAACAATGCGGAGTAATCCTGGGTGTTGCCAATTGAAAATTCCCAGGAACCTGCGCCATTGCTCGCTTCTATATAATAACGTCCGGGCGTCTTTAAGTCGCTGAAATCCAGCACATGCACTTTATCTCCGGAGTCCGCATCAAGACCGAAAGGCTGTGACTTTCCGCTGTAGACGTCCTTGCCGCTGTTATCAAAAACATTGAAGCTGACTGCCTTATCATCATCGCATAAAAGTGTTGCCTTCTTTGCGCCCTCACTCATGTAGCCCAGCTGGTTCACCAGCACGCCCGCGCGTTCCCAAGGCTGAGGCTTTACGTAATCGTTTTCGTCAGATGTCAGATCCGTCAGCGACATGTTATCAAAGCTGATGACAGTGCCGGCAGGGAAACAGCCGCCCGGTGTGTACTGTCCGTCGCCGCCCAGATGGAAGGCCCATTCCGCCACATCCATGGACTGCGACGCCGTGAAGGTCAGGTCCACTTTATTTGTCTCATTTGCATTTATATATATGGGATCCCAGGTCGCGTCCAGATCGTAGCCGTTGCTCATGTTGTGCCAGATCTCCACATCGCCGGCCAGATTACCTATCTTTGTGTAGTATTTTCCGCTGTTTGATGCAGTGATCTCGTACTGAACCCGGTACTGATGTCCCGATACGATGGTGAGTCCCCTGTGACGGAACTGGCAGTCCCAGCGGTCTTCACCGCCCTGTGACGCCCCGCCTGGGTTGATGATCGTGATGAAATACTTTCCGTCCTTTAATTCGAAGTCCATCTTTGCCGGCTCTGATTCAACGATGTGCCAGGGTAATCCTACGCCATCGTCAAAGTCTGTCGCGCCCAGCTGTTCGCCTGCCTGCACCGGCAGCGAAAAGGGCTGCGCCGTAAATAACATTGCAGCACTGAGCAGCACTCCCGCTGCCCCGCGCGCAATCTTCTTATATTTGATAGAATCGTGTTTCATAATCTCTCCCCGCAATTTCTGCAATATATGTCCGCAGGCTTCCGTTTCTGTCCGCAGTTTCTGCAGTATCTGTCGGCAGTCTGCTTCTCCTGCACGCCGGTTTGGCAAGAGCTTTCTTTGCACCTGTACAGGACTACGCTTATAGGCGTGAACCGCTCACAGGGAACAGGCCCCGGCAGACACAAGACCTGGATCTTATCAAAGTTTTCCCCGCTTAACGTATGAAGCTCGCACCACCTTGATCTGTCGCCGCAGCTTATCCCGATTTCCGCGTGGCGTCTGTATATCCTCTTTTTCCCGACATAGCCGTGCCATTCTTCACCATCCATGAAGAGCCTGATGCCGCCATCCCCGGCCACAGTCATATCGGCCCCGTAATCTCCGGTGTAACGGCCCACGAATCCTTCTTCGACCCACCAGTCCTTTCCTTCGTAGTCTATCTCCGCATTCGTACCGTCTTCATAATAAGTTCCGGTGCCGATCTTAAGCTTAACCTCATGACCAAACCACTTAACGGTGCGCGGTGCGTATGCGGGATTTAAGCGCGGGTCTTTGATATCTTCCCCCGCCACGTCATCCCAGCCTGCTTCACGTATCAGGCCGTTAAAAAAGTTGAACAGCTCAAAATACATCACATCTTCAGGCGGCGGAAAGACCTTAGGGAACTTTGCATTCCAGGCTATATAATACTTTGTACCGTCATTAAGATGTATCATCAGCGAACGGTTCATGCCGGAAACGCTTGACACCGCAGGAAGCTTGGACCAGCCTTCAAGATCATAGCGGTCAAGGATCCCTGCAAGTTCGCAGACCTTATCCGCATCCATGGATATAACACCGCTGTGCTTTTTCCCGGTATAGTTGTGTGGTCCCAGCCACTTGGTGACATCCGCTTCCGCTCCGGAGGCATCGATCTTTTCTATCAGTGCGTTTAAGCTGTATTCGTTATCCTTATTATGATCGTAATTTATAAACTTTATCGAATCTGCGTTTATCATCTGTTCACCAATGAGGACACGGGGATGGTCCTTTTGTCCTCACTCACCTGAGGTTGCAGTGAAAGTCCTCACTTCACTACCATCGTGTGCATTAAATATGCGAAACGGTGTCCGAAACCTTCGGCTGCTTCAATAGCATAATGAGCGGTTGCGATAATGCTGCCGTCCCCGGCGGGAATGATATACACCATCTGCAGCTGGTCAGGCATCGTCTTGCCGCCGACGTTCGCAGAGGCATCTAAACGTATGCAGTCACCCGCATTATCCAGCAGATAGACTGATTTTCCTATATCGTAGGTCTTAGAAAGCTCTTCACTTATAGCTGCTGCTGCAGTCTCGGCATCCTGCTCGCTGCGCTCGATCTCGAGATAGTTCTCCGGAGCATCGATGTTATCATAGATTGAGATAAACTTTTCCCTGTCTCCCTCCTTCTGACGTACAAGGGACTCGTAGTCGTAGTCCATCTCCATGCCGATGGTTTCGTTAATGACATGCTCATACTTAACCGGTTCCTCCATGCCCTCCAGCATGATGACGGTCTCATATCGCTCGCCGTCCTTAAGCCCGGTTTTACCTGCAGGCTCATCTTCCGGTGTAGCTTCGGGTGTCGTTTCCGCTTCCGCCTCAGGCGTCACTTCAGCTTCAGTTTCAGTTTCCTTGACCGGATTGTCCTCTACAGTATCATCCACGTTCACAACAGGTTCGTCAGTATCAACAGGATCGATAGTTACCACCGGTTTATCGGTTCCGGCAGGTTCAGCATTCTTTGTGCAGCCGCCAAGCGCTGTCAAAAGCATTGATGCCATTGCCAGCGGCGCGATCATTTTACAGACAAACTTTCTCTTCATTTTTTATTCCTCCCATAGTTTTACAATATGCGGGCTTGATTTTACCACAATTGAACGGTTTGTGAAAGAACCGCTACCCAGGTCCACCGGGTCCGATCCTTTTTATGAAAAAGTATTCCGAATAGCCGTCTTCTTTATTATCATAGCTTCCGACCATTTAGCTTAAATCTGATATGATCCTCATCATAATCCTCCAGTTTATTCTCTATGATGCCGATCTGTTCTTCGGATAAGTCTACTATCTTCATTTTAATACCTTCTGCTTCGATCTGAATTATCCTCTCTTTTCCGGTTCGATATAAGTATACTGTCTTGCTATCCTCTGCTCCGGCCGCAGATCAAATGTGTAGAGAACTATAATAAATATCCATTCTAACGGCTTCATCAAAAAATATATAATATCTGCTCTTATCGGAGTTGTGATCTTTCGTGATAAAGGATAACCGTATGTATCATACATACCTCTGATCTTTTTGTGAAACCGCGGCATTCTCTCCTGTATTAGTTCTTCAAAGGCATTTGCAATACATAACTGACGGTTAACGACTATTGTTTCATTTCTTCTTGTACCCAGTCTTAAGGGTTTTACCACATTTTTATGTCCGCCGGCAGCTACAGTGCAGAGATAGTGTCCGTCATATTCCAGTGGCGGCGGCGGGATCTGTTGGGAAAAGGTCCAATCCGCAGTATCCGTAAAAGCTTTGACCGGTGCGTCCAGTCCCTGTCCCAATAGCACAAAGACAAGTTCAATAATTGCGATCACAAAAAACAGGACAATAAAGATCAGTATCGAATACTTTGACAGACTGTCTACTATATTGTATATACGGCTGATGTTTTTGTGATCCCCGTCAGGTGATAATCTGTCCCTGAATAACTCTGCCTCTTCCTTCATATGTCTGTGGATCACTCTCGCTGACAGAAGCAGGATATTGGCATGATATACATACAGAAGGCAATCTACACCGTCCACGTTTTTGCTGATCTGCATCGCATATACGATCTGAAACACATTCATAAGTATCAGAAAACTGATAGAAACCGCAGATATCAATGGCGGTAACCTGTCCGCTCTTACAAGCAGCAGGATGAAATATCCGACAAGGCCTAAAAAGGCTATCCAGCCGATCCAGTATTCAGACGAAAGGGTGTTATGATACTGTATCGTGTTTACCTGCTCATACCAGTCCCCCGCTTCTTCATAATTGATCGTAAATAAACAAAAATAAAAGAAACCTCCGATAAAAATCGTCAAGCTTGATATAAGCTTCTCCAGCTTAGGTTTCTCAGCTATGCAGTTATAAACATTCCATATAGTCAGTGTTCCCGGTATCACAATATCTACAATAGCTACAATAACCCAAAGAAGCATTTCCATGATATCCCCACCTTAATTAATACCTTTCCTGTTAAACCAGTACATTTTATCTCACGGTAACAAATCGTGCAAGTTCCGCATCGTCATCTTGCGTAAGTGCTTTTAAGACCGGTAAGAATGGTTCAAATCATTTTTGCCACTTTTGTTTTTACAAGACAGGTATTAAGATAGGACCATAAGATATCTTATGAGTTTTGAAAATACGATATGCAAAAGTGAGGTGACATATATGAAAGACATAAACAGATTAACGGACTGGGTGATCCGTAAGATAGAAAACGAATATCCGGATGATGTGGCATTACTGCTTGCGGTACACGGACATAACACGGACGATGATCAGCATGGTATATGTTTTGATTACTTCGTTCCGGCTACAGAAAAAGGATGTGGGCTGGCCGAAACTTTTATCATCGACGGCGTAGGTCACGACCTCTATCCCCGATCATGGGAGAGACTGGAGGATTCAGTTGAACTGAACGATATGCCTATAGTTCTCGATGGTGCAGAGATCCTGTATGCGCGGTCCAAAGAAGATGAAGTAAGATTTCTGGATATGAAGAGAAGACTGAAGGACAATCTTAATAATCCCGGGTTTATCTACGGAAAAGCACTTGAGTATATGGATAAGGCTTTGGAGATCTACCGCTCTCTCATTTTTGAGGATAAGCCGTACCGCGTTGTAACGGAGGCGGGTTATATACAGCTTTTCCTTTCGAAGGCAGTCGCGGTCCTGAATCATACATATACGGAAGAGCCTATAGTCAGCAGGAAGCAGGCTTTATGTGATGATCCTGGCAGCCGCATCTATCACTGCCCTGAGATGAAGGAAGTACCGGAAGATTTCTTCAAAAACGCAGAGACCCTGATCCGTACAATGGATCCGGAAAAAGTAAAAGAAGTGATCCTGAAGCTTCTTAAATCTGTAAGAGAGTTTATACTTAAGAGAGAACCTGCAGTAGATACACAGGGATCAAAAGCAGTGAATTATGATGATCTTGCCGGGTGGTATCAGGAGATCAGCCTTACCTGGAAGAGGATCAGATACTTCGTTAAGAACAATATGGCAGAAGAAGCATATTGCGATGCAGGTTATCTGCAGCAGGAACTTCTCTATATAGCACAGGAATTTGGCGTAGAGGAAATGAACCTTATGGATCATTATGATGCGGATGATCTGTCAAAGCTTAAAGAACGTGCGGATGCTTTAGAGAAGAAGATCCTTGATATACTTGCCGATCATAAGACGAAAGTAGCATCCTATGCATCCGTAGACGAGTTTCTCCGTGCAAGATCATAAAAGGTGGAATAGCGTATGAGATATCGAAATGCTTCAGATATCTTTCCGGATGAACTGCTTAAGGAGATCCAGAAATATTCCGCAGGGGAATTGGTCTATATTCCGGAAAGAGCCGAAAAGAAACAATGGGGTGAAAAATCCGGCGCCAGAGATTATTATGTTGAAAGAAATGCAGAGATCCGACGAAAACACCGGGAAGGAAAAACAATAATGCAACTGGCTGAGGAGTACGGGCTTTCACGTGATACCATCAGAAGGATCCTATACAGATGAAAATGCTTCAATATGGCAAAATGACCGCCTTTATGATACAATTCTGATCATCTTGGCGGTTTTCTTTTGCCGGTTTGTGAAAGCGGAAACCGTTTATGAACAAAAAGGGGAGCTAAACTTATGATTAAGATACTGTTTATCTGTCATGGCAATATTTGTGGCAAATACTGAAATCCAATATTTACAGGCATTGGGGGGATTTTGAAATCGCGTTTACACCTCGTTTACACCGTTATTTTGGTGACTGCCCGACAAAGGTGTAAGTGAACACTCGCCGTGACATATTTTTGAAGCCCAAATAACATTTGCCGTTTTTTTGGTTGAAGAAACATCTTTTTTAGTATTCTTGACATCATATGACACGAATGATACAATTCTGGCAGAATATAGATATAAAAACGTCTATATTCTGCCAGAATTTATGCTTTTGGATGTATTTTGGCAGATTATAGCAATATTAGGAGGCAATATGAAGATTATTGGCCGAAAAAGGGAATGCAATGAAATTGAGAGGTGTGTTCTTTCAAAACGACCGGAATTCGTTGTGGTTTACGGGCGGAGGCGTGTCGGGAAAACATACCTTATAAAGGAATTCTTTAAACGTCAATTTGCCTTTTATGCGACGGGTGTGACAGATGAGAAAACAGCCGGGCAGTTACGGGCGTTTCACACCAGTCTCAAAGAGTATGGGGATACGGAGAAGACGATACCCAAAGACTGGTACGAAGCTTTTGGCAGGTTGAAGAAACTGCTGTGTGATCCTGCTGTGCGCCGCGAGCCCGTAAACAATAAAATTGTAGTTTTTCTGGATGAGTTACCATGGATGGATACGGCCAGGTCTGATTTTAAGAGCGCATTGGATTACTTTTGGAATACCTGGGGATCAAGCTGTGAAGATCTACTGCTGATCGTATGCGGATCGGCAACATCCTGGATCATTGATAATCTTTTAGAAGGGAAAAAAGGATTTCATAACCGGGTCACCAGACGGATACGATTGCTTCCGTTTTGCTTAAAGGAATGCAAAGAGCTGTTAGAACATAACGGGGTCTCTCTGCCAGAGTCGCAGATCATAGACTGCTATATGGCCTTTGGCGGTATCCCTTTCTATCTGAATATGTTGGATCCCAGACTGAGTGTTTCACAGAATATTGATGAATTGTATTTTAAAGAGTATGGTGATCTTCATAATGAATACCATATCCTTTTCAATTCATTATATAAAAATCCCGAAAAATATACAGCTATACTGAAAGAACTGTCTTCGCGAAAGTGCGGTATGACACGAAATGAGCTGGCTTCCGTAAATGAGATAGGTGGCGGAGATGGACTGACTAAAAGACTAAGAGAATTGTGTGAATGCGGCTTTATCAGAAAATACAGGAATTTTACCAAAGCGAAAAATGATGCGATCTACCAGCTGATAGATCCATTTGTAGCTTTTCATCACAATTTTGGTCCTGATAATAAGGCGCTGTCTTCCTGGCTGAAGTATATAAATACTCCGGGATATAATGCCTGGAGAGGTAACGCTTTCGAGATGGTTGTGCTGAATCATGTTATTGAAATAAAAAAAGCCCTGGGGGTCAGTGGGGTTGAAAGTGAAGAATATGCCTGGAAAAGCGAAAATATAAAACCCGGATCACAGATCGATCTTCTGATAGATCGAAGTGATGGGGTTGTAAATCTGTGTGAGATAAAATATTCCAATGATCCATACGAAATTACGGCAGAAGAATTTAAAAACCTGCAAAGAAGATCAACCGCCTTTCAAAATGAAACTGGCACAAAAAAATCAATACATATTACTTTAGTAGCAGTCAATGGATTAAAGAAAAACAAATATGCCGGAATTGCAATGAATACGATCACAGGTGAAGAATTGTTTGGGTGAGGGACCGCAATGTTCAATATACGGAGTATCTTGCATGACTGAGACGCGGCAGAAAAAATACACACAGCTCTTTATACTGGCATTTGTGTCTGCCGGCTTTATACATGTGCTCGAAGTGGCAAGTCATAACATCCCCAATCCCAGCTACACGCTGGTAACACTCTTCTTCTGTCTGGTATTCATCATATATCCCGTATTGCTTATATTCTGGATACAGTCTGTTCATGCCAGGCTGCTGCCCTCCGCATCCAGGAGATATATGATAACCACAGCTGTGCTGATGATATTGTATCTCTGCCTGCGTGCCTTCAGATACCGTTTTACGGAAAGCGATATTGGTTTAAGATACGGCTGGTACGCTTATTATGTTCCAATGACCCTGATGCCCACACTTTTCTTATGTGTCTGCATACGTATGGGCAGGGGAAGTAAGAAGCGCGGGGATGAAAGGCTTTTGCTGATCCCAGGGACATTGCTGGCAACGATCGTAATGACCAATGACCTGCATCATTTTGTCTTTGTTCCTAAGCCCGAAACCGTACACTTTATCGGAAGCGGCGGTACCTATACTTATACACCGCTTTTTTATCTGATCTATGCCTGGATAATACTTACGGTCATCGCAGGTGTGATCATTTTGCTTAAGGAAAGCAGGCGCGGCGAAGGTTTTAAGAAGATGCTGCCTGTTATCATAGTCCTTGTGGTCTGGATGACGCTGCTACAGCTTCATAATCTTAAGCGTCTCTTTGAATTCATACCGCCTTATGAGAATCCCGAGATAAATATCTTTGCCATCGTGGCGATCTTCGAGATCTGTATCCGTGAACATCTTATCCCCCATAATGAGAATTACGCCGGATTCTTCTCAAAGCTTCCCATGCCGGTTATGATAACAGATTCAGGACTTACACCCGTGCATCATTCCGCAAACATGATAGAGGCTTCAGCTGATCAACTGAAAGCTGCCATTGATGAGCCTGTCTATTTACAGCCGGATAAGAAACTCATGGTCAGAAAGATACGCGGCGGCTTCGCATTCTGGATTGAAGACGAGAGCGGGGTGCACAGCGCCAACGAAAGGCTGAAGGAAGCCAATGAACTGCTGGAGAGTGAAAATACCCTGATAGAATACGAGAATAAGCAAAAGGAAGAGAATGCTTATCTGAGTTCGCGCCACCACATCTATCATGATATAGCGGAGAAGATGTATCCCTATCAGACCAGGATAAAACAACTGCTTGATGATACGCGTCCCGGCGAAGAAGACTTTAAGGAACGTATAGCATATATCTCAGTGCTCAACGCCTATGTAAAGCGTAAGACCAATTTCCTGCTGTTGGCATCGGGATCAGACAAGACTGATCTGAATGAGCTGCAGCTGGCCGTATCCGAATCCGGGAGATATCTATCATATGTAGGTGTAAAGACTTCCGTGGATGAAAGCGGATTTGCCGGAGATGACGTAACTTCGCTTAAGGATGCAGACAGCGTTATAGCATTGTATGACAGCTTTGAACTGATAGCGGAGCAACTGATAGGAAATGCCACGCTTCTGATGATATCTTATGCAGATGAGGAGCTTAAGCTGGCAACGGATATGAAGACAGATCCGGACATCTCCGGCTGTCCTTTAAAGGTGCGGATCAACAATAGCGAAGGTATAATGTATATCAGTATCCTTCCCCGGAAAGGGGGTGAGCTGTGATGAGTGTGATGCAGGCACTGTGCTCTTCAGGAAAAGAAGCGCTGCTGGTGAGCGTAATGATCCTTCTTATGCTGCAGGCATTCATACTGCTTGCATTGCATCGCCTTAAACGCAAAGGCTTATTTGCGGCTCTGGCATTTGCACAGTTTATACTGCTCTTTCTTATGTTCTTTCTGATGCTGGATGGGATATTCCATTATGAGGATCCTTCAAAGCCAAGGACCTGGCCGGTATTTGTTACTACTTTTGTAAGCCTGCCGGTAGCTCTTATCGTAGCCTTTGAGATAATATCTGCGGTTTACCTGGCAGTGGGATTTTACAGATTGAGACGTTACCGCAAGGATAACCTGACCCGGTGGGCTGTTAAGGAGACCATTGACCTGCTACCTGCGGGTGTTGCCTTTGCCCGGAAAGACGGTAAAGTAGTGCTGGCAAACCTGACAATGAACGAGCTGTACAGGCAGATGAGTGAAAAGAACCTGCGGGATATAGGAAAGCTTGTGGAGATAGCAGACAGGGCAGAGGAAGAGGATGATGATAAGCTTAAGGGCGTATACAGGTTAGGATCATCCGTATGGCAGCTGACCAAACAAAATATAGAAGAAACCGGCACAGAATACACACAGCTGACTGCAACGGATATAAGCGCCCAGGCAGCGATCAATGAGGAACTTAAGGACAAAAACAGCAGGCTTAAACAGATCAAGGCCCGTCTGGAAATCTATAACCGCAAAGCAGAGCAGATAATCATCTCTAAAGAGCTGTTAAATGCCAGGATGCAGGTGCATAACGAGACAGGGCATGTGCTGCTGGCAAGCCGCAGATTCATGGAGCAGCCGGGTTCCGTAGATGAGGAGGCACTGTTAAATACTTTAAAGATAACCAATACTTATCTTCTGCGTGAATATGAGGAAGATGATACCCAGAGGGATCCTCTGAGTGAGGCCTTAGAGATGGCAAAGGCGATCGGTGTTAATGTTAGTTTTACCGGAATGATACCCGCAGAGGGATCACCCAGAAATATTCTTTCCGTAGCCATAAATGAATGTGCTACCAACACCAGGAAGCATGCCAATGGAGATACACTTACGGTGGATGCACGGGAAGAGAACGGTTTTATAAGCTTTAGTGTGAGCAGTAACGGGGAGAGTCCGAAGAAAAGCGTTAACGAGACGGGCGGCCTTCTTACGCTGCGCACGGTTGTTGAAAATGCCGGCGGTACCATGAAGATAAAGATACAGCCGAAGTTTTGCATAGATATCAGGATACCTGTGAAAGGGGAAGAAAATTGAGCGAAAAGATAAAGGTAGTTATAGCGGATGATCAGTATGTGGCCAGGGGCTTTTTTGAGATGCATGTGAAGATGGCTGCGGATTATGAACTGGTGGCATCCTTATCTGCAGCGGAACAGGCAGTCGAATACTGCAGGAAAAACAGTGTGGATCTGGTGATACTGGATGTGATGATGAAACACGGGCTGGACGGCCTTACCTGTGCAGAAACCATCAAGAATAATAACTCCAAGATAAAGGTGATACTCGCCACTTCCACGGCCGAGTATCAATGGATAGAGAAGGCAAAGCATGCCGGCATAGAAAGTTTCTGGTTTAAGGAGTATGATGAGCGTTCACTGCTGGAGGTGATGGATCGCACCATGAAGGGCGAACATGTCTATCCTGGAGTGCGCCCGGATCCGGAAATTGGAGATGCAAAGAAATCCGAACTAAGCGAACGCGAACTTGAGATACTGCGTGAGCTGACCACCAACCGTTCAAACGAGGAGATAGCCGAGCGTTACTGCATATCGGTAAATACAGTAAAGCGGCATATCCAGAACATGCTGGCCAAAACGGGCTACACCAATCGCCTTGAGCTGGCGGTCAACGCCAAAGCTCTGGGGCTGGTGGTCCATGATGATGACAGAACGAAGGTGTGACAACATATAGAGTTTTCTCACTTTAAATGTATTATGCGGGTGACTCTCATCACCCGCATAAACATTTTTACGTCAATAAACCGATACAGCTTATATACTTACAGCCAGTTGAACTCACCCTTACCGATCTTGAAGCTGATCTTCTTGCTGCCGTAGTATTTGGTGGTGCCTGTGCCGTTATCGCCAAGTCCGGTGATGACGATAGTAGCCTTGCCCTTATTAACGTTTGCGAAGTATTCCACCTTGTAATCAACACCTTCCTTAAGGGTTACGGCATTTGCTCCCTTACCGATCTGCACGGTGACGACAGGCTTAAGATTCTCGCCGGTAAATGCGTAGCTCTTCTTATCAAGCTTAACGCCTGCCTTCGAGATGTCTTGGTTCTTTTCGGCCTTGCTGATAGTGTAGCTTCCGGTTATGGTGCCGGTATAATTACCCTTACCGCTAACGGTCACTTCTACGGTTATCTTACCGGCTGACATCATATCGTCAGTGATCTTATCGCCTGCCTTTGCATCCTTGCCGTCGATCTTATAAGCCACATCCATATCCTTGGCAGTGAGCATGGTTCCGTTTACTTCCACATAAGGAGCCTTGAGGTACTTGCCGGATTTGATGTATGCCTTCTCATCTCCGTTGATCTTAGGCATGGCTGTGCTTATATCCAACGCTGTTATAGAGAAATCTTTTGTTACAGCTGCAGCGCCCTTATAGCTACCCTTAAACGTTACCTTTACGCTTGCAGGCTTCTTACCGTTTGCTGTCTTATTATTGCTGTACTTAAGTGTATAGTCACGTCCTGCTATGAGCTTAGATGTTCCGTCAGTTACCGTGACTTCCGGTGTTGCTCCGCCGGCCTTGTACTGAACGCTTGCTGCTACATCTACGTTAATGCCTGTAGTGCAGGGGCTTATCTTATAGCTCTTACTTACGCTTCCGCTGTATTCACCGATACCTACGATCGTGATCTTAACAGTTCCTGCGCTTGCTATGTCAGCAGGATAGTTGATCTCAAAATCCTTGCCAAGCTCAAGTGTGGTACCGCCGCTCACTACAGTCAGTTCGCTTGCAGCAAGGGGCTGTTCAAGTCCGTTATAGATGCGCTCTACAGGATTGAATGCAGTCACCTGTATCTTCTTCTCATCAACCACCTTTACGTCAATAGTACGCTTGCCTGTATAGTTGCCTTTGCCTTCGATGGTGATGCTTCCGTCTGTTTCAAATTTCACCTTTGCGTCAGGATTGTTGATATCATTCTTGCCCAGCTTCCTGCCTGCATAGAATAATACAGGTGATGCAGTCTTGCCTTTTGCAACTGTGATGCCTGCTGCAGTCACATCAGGATCATCGATATCCTTTCTTGTGATGGTGAAGGTCCTGCTTCCGCTTGCCGCTACGGTCTTTCCTGTTACGATAACGGTCGGCAGTTTGGTTGCGCCTACAGAAGTCTTAACGTTATTCTTGTACTTAACGGTATAATCCACGCCTTCAACCAGCGCTTTGCCACGGTACATAACTGCTACTGCAGGAGTGATCTTTGTTCCGGTATAAACAAAGCTGTCGCCTTCGGTAAAGGTTACATAGAGGCTCTCGTTTACGTCGATCACGGTGATGGGCTGGGAAGTGGTCTTGGTAATGCTGCCCTCGGTATAGCTTATAGTGATTTCGGTATCGGATGCCTTAAGTGCTCCTATAGGCTGATAAGTGTACATATTCACCTCTGCAGTACTCTTGTCATTGTACGTAGCAGTTACTACCATGCCTGCGGGATCAAAGCTCTCGCCTGCCGAATATGCAGTCTTTGCAGGCGCTGTTGTGACAGCTATGCTGCTAAGCATCTTAACACCCGATTCTTTTACCGTGATAGCCTGCTTGGCTGTCTTTGTAATACCTCCCGCAGTATAGCTTACTGTTATCTCCTTATCAGAGAGTGAGAGTGCTCCGTTCGGAGTATAAGTGTATGCTATCACTTCCTGGGTTGTATTATCATCATATTTTGCGGTAACTACCATGCCGGCAGGATCAAATGTCTCTCCCTCAATATATGTCGTCTTTGTCGGAGGCGTAGTGACAGATATGCTGTCAAGGGTCTTGCCAACTGTGAAATCTGCAATAAAGCCTGCCCGGGTTCCATCCGCCTGCCAGAAAGACATCATAGTGGCTATGTTATTATTCAGCGTTAAAGTAGCATTATTAGGCAGAGAATAACCCAAATCTGCTTCAACAGTTATCCATGCTGAATAGGTCTTTCCAATCTCAAATGTATCAGTTTTCTTCAATTCTATGCCATTGCACTTCCATACAGTAGATGTAACGGATACATTTGGAGTTTTACTTACAGCATCCCGGGGATTAGCTCCGGCCACTGGCACAGTAATCTCTGCTTCAATTGTATCAATCGTGATAGTTTTCTTATTAACAGAGATAGTCTGTGTAGCTGTTTTGGTGATACCTCCGGCAGTATAGCTTATGGTTATCTCTTTATCTGTAGTCTTAAGCGGACCATCCGGTGTATATGTATAAGCGGTTACCTCTGCAGTCGTATTATCGGTGTAATTTGCTGTTACCACCATGCCGGCAGGATCAAAGAAATCATCTTCTATATATGTAGTCTTGGTGGGAGCTGTAGTAATTGATATGCTTTCAAGAGCAGCTCCTTCGACAGTAAAATCTGCGCTCCACTGTCCCTGTTTCTTATCCAGAAAATCCTTGTCCCCGGTTATACTATTATTGATCATAAATGTAACATTATCTGCCAGGCTGTACCCGGATGCTGCTTCAACGCGGATCAAAAGTTTATACGTTTTTCCTGCTTCAAATTTATCTGTAGCATTCATCAGTTTAAGCTCATCATCCATGCATATCCAACTATATGCCAAGAAAGTAATATACGGAGTTTTGCAGGCAGGCGCCTGGGGACAAGCTCCGGCTTCAGGTACAATCACAACCGCATGAATGGTATCAATGCTTGTCGTTTTCTCTTCCGGTATTGTATATGTCGTATAAAAATTAACAGAATGGCCACTCCAGCTATGCATAGTCCCTTTTTTTGTATTAAAATTAAGAATGACCTCATCTGAAAACTTATAGCCGGCTTCAGCTTCTAATAGCACGCTCACTTTATAAGTCCGCCCAGCTTCAAAAACTTCATCGTCGGACAATATCTCATCTGTATTATTGACCTTCCAATAGGTTGCGGTAACCGTAACGTGATCCGTTGTTGAAACTGCTTCAGCAGGTTTAGCTCCAGCTACAGGCTCAGTCAGGCTCACATTAACACTGTCTATTCTGCTGTTTTCGGGTACCTCATAGCTGGCAACCCATATTCCTTTTACTTCAGAAAATCTGGATGAAAATTCAGCTGTCACGTTTCCATTGATCAAAACAACCGTATCATCCGGAATGGTATATCCTTCTTCCGCCTTTAGCCATACCTCTACAGTATATTTTTCGCCCGCAACAAACTGTTCCGTTGCAGACATTATTACTTCTTTACCGCCAACCACATGATTCCAGGATGTTTTCGTTGAAGTAATGTGTTCTGTAACAGGTACTGCATTCTTTGGCGTATCTCCGGCTACAGGTACAGTAAGATCAACGTCAATATGCTTTATCGCGATCTTATCGCCAATAGTCAGCTGCTTCTCTACGGTATCCTCTGCTATAACGCGTTCTCCTACCAGTACCTTATGCTTAAGGATGAGCTTATAATCACCCGGGGTATCAGCAGTATAAGAAGCAGCATAATTGTAGCCCAGTCCTTCCGAGCTCCATACAGGGTCACTCTCACCATCTTTGATTATCTGATACTCATTTTTTAAAGTGATCTGCCCGGGAAATGCTTCAATATACCATTGATGCAGCCTGTTGGTGCTGCATTTTATATCCAGCTTTGTTCCTGTTAAATATTGTAAGCTGTTATTATAAGATTCCTGCTTTACTCCATTTATAAATACATTTTCTATTGTTGCTATATTATAACCGGTATATACTTCGATTAAATCCTTTGTCTCCAGGTCACGCCACGTTAAATCTCCGGCCTTTTTTTCTTTTTCATCTATAATCAATCCGGAATACGTATCAAATAGTTTTGCAGCAGTGTTACCACGGTTAACGCTAAAATCTCTTATCTCATCTTTATTATCATCCATATAATAAAAATCTTTTCCGGTAAGACATATCCCGCCTTTGAAAACGCCACCTCTTATCTTAGGGAGATCTTTATCCATACTTTTATAAGAGGCATGCTCAGTATAAAGCTGCCATCTGCATTTCTCTTTTTCCTCCGGATCATCTCCTGTATATACAGGCGTGATAGGGCAACTAGAAATATGAGCAGATTTTATAGCATACCCACTTGATCGGAATGTTCCCCCATTGATCCTCAACCCTCTGACATACTGGCTCAGCAGCCCCAGTGCTGACATTTCACGGGCTGCTACATTTTCACCGCCAAAAGTACCAATACCCACTGCTGTGAATACACCACCATTTATTTCTGTGTAATTACATCTTGATGCAAATGCACTCCTCATAAATATTGCGCTATATGGATTATTGTGTGCATTATACTCATCTTCACACGGGTAGCCTCCAACCGATCCTCTACCAAATTTCCTTATACTCGAAGTCAGAAAAAAGTTTCCCCCATTAACAATTACTTTGCTCTTATTACTAAAAACACCATGGTCTGTTAAGGAACCGCTTTTAGGCTTAGTATCAACGGCCATACAGGGATAATCTATATATGTGCTTGCTTCATAGGTAACACCGCCTCCGCCTGCCGTATCATCAAAGATCAGCGTAGCACTGATATCAGTCCCTACATAAAATCTGAGGAAAGCATATGTCTTCATTTGATCATCATTAGGTGCATATAAGTTTCCGGATAATATGTGCCCATTGAAATCCAATGTGACTTGCCCCCTAACATCAAAGCTCCTGAAACAAGTAGCGCCTCTCGCCAGATCCTTTCCATCAAGATTAAGATCCACCATCAACTTAATGGTCATGATCTTCCCCTCTTCTGATTGATCAAACGCTGCACTGAGCTCCTCCCAGCTGGAAACCTCTACTACCTCACCTTCAGGCTCAGCATCAAAAACAGGCTCTTCATCTTCTTCATCTGTTCCGTAGTCGATCACTTCTTCGTCATCAGATTCATCCGGTGCTTCGGCATCTTCGGTCTCCTGCTCATCCGGAGTCTCATCATCCGATCCGGACACAAGCTCATCCGGCTCCCCAGCATCATTATCTGATACTGTGTCTGCATCATTTTCCTCAGCATCGTTTTCCGATACTGTGTCCTCATTCTCCGATACCGTATCCGCATACGGATCTTCGGCATCGTTTTCCGATACTTCCTCCACGATCTCTGTTTCCGGTTCCTTTGCCGACACTTCCGCAGGGAAGAGCCCCGCTACCATAGTAACCGTCAGCAGCACGCTCAGGATCCTGTACCATCTTCTCTTCATAAATCCATCTCCTCCTTTTATTATTTGCCGGGTTTCCCCGGATCATCACATATTTTAGAATAAATGTCTCCGGTCCCGCATCACCCGCGAGAACCATTTTTCATTATTTTTTCATGTTATCATCGTGAACCACAAGCCCCAGGTCCCTGGCATTTACGGCCAGCTCCAGCCTGTTCGAATAGCCCGTCTTTAATAGCATGGTCCGGATATGTCCCTGTAGCGTGTTGATGTGGATATGGTATTTCTCTGCAATCTCTTCATTGGATCGGTTAGCGGTCAGCTCCCGCAGTATATCCAGCTCAAGTTTGCTGAACTCTGATTTTCGAGCCTCCCCCAGTTCAGGATCAGGTTCCCTGCCGGGATAGACCGATATGCCCTTTATGGTCTTATCCATCACTTCCAGGAGAGAGCTTTCATCATATTCCTTAAACCAGAAGCTTTCGATACCGGCTTTCTTTGCCTTCTCTATCCAACGGTATTCAGCGGTAGAAGTAGCAAGTATTATCTTTATGTTTCGGTTATTGTTCTTTATCGTCTGCGCACAGGTCAGCCCGTCCAGACCCTGTTTCATCACAACGTCCATGATCACAAGCTCCACAGGGTTCTTACGGCAATACTCCACAGCCTGTTCTGCCGTTGCAAGGGAAGCGGCCAGCTCGAAATCCACAGACATCTTCACGTACATCTCAAAAAAGCCCCTGGCCACATACTGATCGTCTGCTATAACGACTCTTTTCTTATCGCCCACGACTGTTTTCACCTCCTTTCCGGCATTCCGGCTTAATGATAATACATTTGAAATCCTTTCCGCATCACCCGCAAGAACCATTTTTTGAACTTTTTGAGGCCGGAAAAAAACATACTTCCATTTTCACCGGGAATATGGTATATTATTAACCGAACATACATTCGATTGCAGGGGGGATAAAAATGAGACGAACAAAATATATAGGGGATACTTACTCCTCAGAAAGCTGTTTAGACAGGTTTGAATTCCTTTATGAGCATTATGGGAATTTCGAGGAATATATGAGATGTGAGAAACGCTGTTTTCTGTATATGCTGGAATCTATGATGATGTATTCATTTTGGGAGGAGTACTGTAAAAAGTATAATACTCAAAACAGGAAAGCTGTCATCAGGCGGATATCAGAGTGCATGGACAGAGGAGAAGTGATCGATTTTCTGGTTAAAGAAGATAAACTGCCTGAAAAAGTGCTGTATTGTTACAGGAATTACGTTGCCATGAGGATCGATTATCGTATCTTTGTAAATGCGCTTGAAAGCATTGGCGGTAAGGATGCGGAACTGCTGCGGAGATATATCAAAGAAGAGGTGGATCTGAATGGTATCGCAGCAGAAAGGATCATATCTTATGAAACGGCCAAGGGCAAGATCCGCGATCTTAAGAAACTTCTTAAAGAAAAAACACTGTATTATATGCGTGAGGCTTCATAACAGAGGCCGGCATTGTGGATTGTGGATAACTTTTCCCCGTGTGTCCAAAACGGAATATACTGTTCTGATTTCGACACACGGCATGTTTCAAAATCGGAATTACAGAGATGTCCATAGGAAACCTGCAGAAATGTCGTAAGGACAATGTAATAAGACTGATATAAACAATACTGAATTTAATAAGACTTATCCTATCCTATCCGTAGTGTGTTAAAAACGGGACTGTGGAAATCGGATAGGGATAAGGATAGGGATAACCACCCGGGCAACACAAAGACAACACATAAAGAACACCATTTGTCTATTTACAGGCTAAAAAAAGCGTAATATTATTATACTAGCGAAAGGTATGGATAAAGCTCAGACATATTAAATGTTTGGGCTTTTTTTGTACTCATTTTCAGCTTGCAGAACGCACTGAAAGCTGCATTTTATAAGGATTTGGAGGTGATGGATCTGAGAGGCTCATAAAATGGAATACAGGTAACGGTAAACAAAGGCATCCGAAAGGGTGCCTGTTTTTATGCCCTGAAAAGGAGGAGAAAAATGGAATACAGAAATAAGCAGATGAACTTTCGCGTGACGGAAAGCGAATACCGGACTATTCGCAAAAGGATGGAGCTTACAGGGATCGAAAAGCCCGGAGCTTACCTGCGCAGGATGGCTATGTACGGATATGTGCTCAGACTGGATCTGTCCGACCTTAAAGAGATATTAAGACTCGTGCATATCAATTCAAATAACTTAAACCAGTACGCAAAGAAAGCAAATGAAACCGGCAGCATCTATGCCGCAGATATTGAGGACCTTAAGAACAGTCAGCAGGAGATCCTTAAGCTGCTCCGCAATATCTATGAGAGATTATTATCAGCGATCAAATGAAAGGAGGACTTTATGGCGGCAACGAGGCTGATCCCGATGCATATGCAGAAGGGAAAGACAATAAAGCAGTGTCTAAAGGACAGAACTGATTATGCAGAGAACGGCGAAAAGACTGAGGAAGGTAAATATATCTCCAGTTATGAGTGTACTCCGGAGAGTGTGGATCTGGATTTTGCAGCCACGAAAAAAGAATACGAACTGATTACCGGCAGGAGGCTTAAAAGCAATGATGTGATCGCATACCAGCTTAGGCAGTCCTTTAAACCCGGAGAGGTAACTGCTGAAGAGGCTAACAGGATCGGATATGAAACGGCCATGCGCTGGACTAAGGGAAAGCACGCTTTTATCGTGGCAACGCATACGGATAAAGCTCATATCCACAACCATATCATTTACAATTCAACAACGCTTGACGCCCGGCATAAGTTTAAGAACTTTCTGTTTTCGTCAATAGCCGTAAGAAGGCTCAGCGATATCATCTGCCTGGAAAACGGTTTGTCCGTTATTGAACGCAGAAAACCCAGCGAATGGCAGAAACGTACGGTCTATCCGAAAAGAAAAAGCATACGTGATGAGATACGTGAAGTTATCGATTCCTGTATGAAAAAGGAATCGAAAGACATGGATGAACTCTTAAGGCTTCTTGAAGAAGAGGGATACGCGGTAAAACGCAGAAAAAACATATCGCTTAAAGGAGAAGGCTGTAAGAGATATATAAGGCTTGGATCGCTTGGTGACGGATACAGGGAAAAAGATCTTGAAAGAGTTTTTACAGGTGAACCTGAAACGGAAAAACATGAAGATGATGAAAACGTTCAGCCGTTATCTTCGGAAGATCTTGTCGTGAACAAGCAGGATATCGTCCTTGATATGCAGGAGGTCATAGCAAAAGGAAAGGGAGCCGGATATGAAAACTGGGCGCAGGTATTCAATATCAAGAAATTCGCCAAATCGCTCGTGTATCTGGATGAACACAATATAAGAGATATTGATATGTTGAATGAAATGGCTGCTGCTGCATCAAAACGCTTCAATGATCTGGGAACAACGATAAAGGATAAGGAAAAAAGAATGGCAGAAATATCAGAACTTAAAAACCATATCTTCAATTATTCAAAGACCCATGATGTTTATGCGGAATATAAAAAGCACGGATACAGCAAAAAGTTTTTTGAGGAAAACCGCGAAGCGATCACTCTTCACAAAGCGGCAAAGGATCATTTTTCAAAACTGGGCGGTCCTATTCCCAAGGTTAAGGATCTCAATGAAGAGTATGCCCGTATCCTGGCTGAAAAGAAAGAGTTATATCCTCAGTATCGTGAGGCCAGAAATGAGATGAAGGAATTACATACTGCCAAATACAATATCGATCATGAATTACATTTAAACGACATGGAGACAGACGTAAAAAATAAAAAGAGAGATGATCAGGTTTTGTAAGTGTGCAGTTTCTGCACGCGCAGCTCTGAGACGTAGTCGAAGTACGGGGATTGGGGAAAGCTCCCCAACAAGCAAATGAAGATATCCGCTAGCGGATATCATTGCTTGCAATCTTTTATAACACAATTATTTACAAAAGAAAAAAGAAAGGAAAAAGAAAATGGCAATGACAGAATATTCCAAAAATGATAATGAAGCAGGATCGTTTTACAGATTACCCAAGAGCCTTTTTGAGGATCCGGGGCTTTGTGAAATGTCCGTCGGGGCAAAGGCGTTATACATGATCCTGCTTGATCGCAGATGTCTTTCGGTTAAAAATGGAAAAGACTGGATCGGTGATCATGGCGGTGTTTACGTCTACTTCACGATCGAAGAGATGATGAAGCTTTTGCATTACGGAAATAAGAAGATCAACGAGACCTTAAAAGAGCTGGAGGATCATGACCTCATTTTCAGAGAGCACATGGGACTTGGCAGACCTAACAGGATCTATGTTAACGATATACTCAGCCCGTTTGATCCCGGATGGAAACCTAAAAATATTAAAAACGGAGGTACAAAACATGAATAATATAGAACTTATACAGGAGATAACCTACAGGCCGGAAAAGTGTCCCACTATGGCGCCGCTTGCATACGGACTTATCTGTGAACTGAATAAAAAGATCGCAGAAGCAAAAGATCTGGCAGAAGCAAAAAAGCCTGTTTCCGTAGCAGAGAAATACTCTCTTTCTATCCAGGAAGCGGCAGCTTATTACGGCATAGGTGAAAAAAGGCTCAGAAGCTTTCTTGCCCGGCATTGGAATGAACCTTTTGTTCTTGAGATAGGGACACATGTAAAGATAAAACGCAGGTTGTTTGAGGAATATCTGGACGGGATGGCCTCAGTATAAATGTACAAAATAAAGATGGCAGATGAACTGTCCGGGTGATATAATCATACAGTCGGGCAGTTCACCTTTTGCTTTGATATGAAAAGGAGAATTGCTAATATGAGTGAAAAAAGAAAGGATAATAAGGGAAGGGTTTTACATCAGGGAGAGATGCAGTTAAAAGACGGACGGTATCGGTTTAAGTATGTCGATCCGGAAGGTGTTGAAAGATATGTGTACAGTTGGAGACTGAATCATAGTGATGCTACTCCGATGGGTAAGCCGTGGACGCTTTCTCTTCGCGAGTTGGAAAAGCAGATACAGGCAGATCTGTTTGATCATATCGCACCTAACGGTGGTAATCTTACGGTTCTTGGTCTTGTTGAAAAGTATATAGAGACAAAGACCGGAGTCAGGCCGACCACCAGGAAAGGATATGAAACTGTCATTAATTTCCTTAAAAAAGATCCGATGGGCAAAAAGAGGATCGACACTGTTCGTATATCGGACGCAAAATGCTGGCTGATCGGTCTGCAGAAAAGCGGAAAAAGCTTCAGCTCTATCCATTCTATCAGGGGCGTTTTAAGACCTGCATTCAGGCTTGCCCTGGATGATGATCTGATCCGTAAAAATCCCTTTGATTTCGAACTGGCTTCGGTGTTATATAATGACAGCCAGATGAGGGAAGCTCTCACGAAGGATGAACTCCGTAAGTTCCTAAAGTTTGTTGAGGAAGACCGTCATTTTTCAAGGTATTATGAAGGACTCTATATTCTTTTTCATACAGGCCTTCGCATATCGGAATTCTGCGGCCTTACTATCGGGGATATAGACTTCGAAGAGCATAAGATCAGGGTGGATCATCAGCTTCAGAAGCACGGGAAAAGCGGATACTACATCGAAAAGACCAAGACGGTTTGCGGAAACAGGATACTTCCCATGACGCCCGAGGTAGAGGAATGCTTTAGAAAGATCATCGCCAACCGTAAGCCGCCGAAAGTTGAGCCTATGGTGGACGGATATGCCGGATTTCTGTATTTTGATAAGAACGGCAGCATTGTTTATTCTCTTCACTGGGACCATTATTTAAAGCACATTGTACAGAAGTATAATTCGATCTATCGTGTGCAGATGCCTCATATTACACCTCATATATGCAGGCATACCTACTGCTCTAACATGGCAAAGTCTGGGATGAATCCGAAGACTCTGCAGTATCTGATGGGGCACTCCGATATCGGAACCACGATGAATGTTTACACCCACATAGGTTTCGAAGATGCACAGGATGAGCTCAAAAGGCTGAAAGTAGTGTAAAAAACCGAGGTGTAAGGCCAATCGATTTACACCTTTTTTTACACCTT
>JAFYCS010000014.1 GCA_017539565.1 Lachnospiraceae bacterium | reverse complement strand
ATACCGACTGTAGGCTCGTCAAAGATCAGCAGATCCGGGTGATGCCCTATCGCGCAGGCTATGTTAAGCCTTCTCTTCATACCACCGGAAAATGTCTTTGCATAATCATTCTTTTTCTCCAGCAGTCCTACATATTCAAGCGATTCATCTATACGCTTCTTAAGCTCGGCTCCCCTGATACCGTACAGTGAAGTAAAGAGTTCCACATTCTCCCATGCCTTAAGATTTCCGTGAATGGCAAGTTCCTGCGGGATATAGCCCAGTTCACCGATCAGTTCCTTGCGGTGTTTGTCAAAATCCTTTCCGTTAAACTCGACCTTTCCCAGTGTCGGCTTTACTATCCCGCAGATCATGTTCATGGTGGTGGACTTTCCTGCTCCGTTGGGGCCTAAAAGTCCGAATACTTCACCCTTTTCGATAGTAAGATTTAAATTATCCACTACGACCCTGTTATCATACTTCTTTGTAAGGTCGACGGTTTTTAAGATTGCTTCCATTAATTTCTCCTTTACCTGAGTATCTCTATAAAAAATAATGAGTGCGCCAGATCCATCTGACACACTCATTATATAAATGCAACAGTCTGTTTTGTAGTGAAAAAAGAAATATCTTTTATATGACTTTTGTCACATTACGTTAACCGTTATCGTAATGGTCTTTCCGTCTGCTTTTGCAGTAAACTTGCACTTTCCTTTGCTCCTTGCCGTCACCCGGCCATACTCATCAATAAATGCTATATCAGCTTTGCTGCTCTTAAAGATCATATCCTGATCCACAGAATCACTGAAGCATATATTTGTTTCGGTTCCCTTCTTAAGTTCAAGCGTATATTTATTTGTTCCTTTGGCCTTTTTAAGTGTTCCCTCTGTATTGGTGAGGGTCAGGTCTTCGGAATAGAAATCCATGGTATAAACCACACCGTTTGCACTGGCACTGAGCACCGTCCTTCCTGCATTCACGGCTTTAACCTTGCTCCCCTTTTTGTTCATTTCCGCAATGTCGGATGAAGCGCTGCTCCAGTTCTTTACCCCCTTAACTTTTATAGTTTTTTGTGAACCAACTGCTACATGCATAGTTCTGTTTTTGGCTGTTTCAGGCTCACTGACCAGAACAGACGCCTTAAATTCCTTACCGTTGATAAATACTGATATCTTTGCGGTTCCTTTGGCAACGGCAGTAACCACACCTGACTCATCTACGGTTGCCACATCAGGACTTGCACTGTAGAAAAGAACAGGCATTTTATCAGCATCATATCCCTCAATTTTTATGACCCCTGTTTTTCCCGCATCCAGCTTAAGCTTTTTTGTATCCTTTGTTATCGCCGGCTTGTGTACTATCACGTTTACCGATACAGCTTTATCAGCTCCGCAGTATATGGTGGCCCTGCCATCCTTCTTAGCCTTAAACACTCCTGATTTGCTGATGCTTATGATCTTTTTGTCAGCCTTATTTCCTTTATCAAGATACCAGCCCTGAGGTATATTGAATTTTTGTCCTTTTACCAGATTAAGTTCTGTAGTTGAACTGTTAAGTTCCGGAACAGAATCAAGCGCAGACCGTCCTCCTTCTATGATCATCGGATCCTTTTCCCAACCTGCATAAAGGGTTATATCCGAACTTACTGCAGTACTGAAATCATATGAAGCTTTACAGCCTGCATCAGTATACCAGCCTTTAAATATCCAGCTGTATTCTGAAGGATCCGCAGGCTTTACAGCACTCTTTCCGGCTTCCACTTCCTGGGGTGCGACAGCATCTCCATGCCCCAGCATATTAAAGCTCACAGTAAAGAGCACGGCTTTTTCATCTATAAACCTTGCATAAAGCACTGTATCCTTCTTGACCAGTGCATCGAAATCATACTTTCTTATGCACTCCTCTTCGCAATACCATCCTGCAAATTTAAGTCCGTCCGCTTTCGGATCTTTTTCCGGTCTGTCCAATTTATCACCCACATTAACGAGCATCGTTTTGGGCATATCCGAGGCCGTCGTTTTATTCGTATCAAACCTCACCTCAGCTATTTCCCTAACCTGATCCTCAAATGCCTCATTGGTAAACTCAGCGGAACAGATCCTGTAACCGTCCATGTTCTTAATACTTACCGGGGCAGTCTCCGTGATCGTGTGTGAAGGATCCCTGTTGCAGCTAATGCTGGCGGTAACACTTAAAAGATCCTCGCTCCACACATATTCAGGTTCATTCCAGTCATGCCCGTATTTCTCAACCGTCACATCCATTTTTGATTGAATACTGAACTCAGGATTAGTGAATGCCTCCGATATATAATTAACTATACCGTCTTCTTCACAAGTGGGTTCCTTAGTATACGTTTTTGTGACAGCCACTTCTTCCGTCAGTAAATGCGTACTGTTATGCTTACATATACATGAGGCAGAAACACTCATATTATCATCCGCCCAGGTGTATGTTATCGCAGATGTATCCCATTCATGAGCATTAACATCTATGGGAATGACAGTATCCTCAATCGTTCCTTCATGTGCGTAATTAGGACCTATCAGGCACGCATCACAATCAAGACAATGTGTATAAGCTACGTTACCTGAAACTGTACATGTGGGAGCCTTTTCTTCAATACCTTCTTTTCCTTTATCATGCCCGTGATATCCGTATTGCTGCCTCCATGATTCCGGCCAGTTTGTTATATCATTTCCGATTGTATCTGTCTTTTTTATCCATTCATATTGATGATGACACAGTTTACATTCTACATAATCCATAGTCCCGTTTGAATGACATGTTGTGGGGATGCCGTCATAATACTCAAAATCATGTTCATGCGTGTCGCTTACCTTAAAATATGCTTCTATCCGTATATTCTTATACTCATTATCACTTACCTTCGTCATATCAGGTATCGTGAATGTGTATGTATTTCCTTCAACGGGAACTTCCCATGCATCCTGTACCCAGCCAAATTTATTTTCATAATATGGTATTCCGCTGAGATGATCCGGCTCAAACCCCTCTTCCGGTGATAAGGTAATGGTAACCTCATCATTAATCTTTACATATTCCTTATCTACCGTAATACTGCCACCGGGCGCGAATTCACTTTCTTTTACAGATATATGATAAGTTGTATCATCTGTCCAGGCAGCATAAAGATCCAGGTTGCTGTTCACAGGTTTTTCAAAATCATAGCGGTATGCATCATTAGCTCTATTATCCTCTGCACGGTATGTATACCATCCAATGAAAGTAGCATTCTCCCGCTTAGGAGCTGCCGGCTCCTCAACCTTCTCACCGTATTTCACCCTTACGCTTTTATATGTTTCATAATTATTGTAGAAGTTTACTGTCCGGAGATTCATCTTATACCAGGTTGCCTTAAATACCGTATCCTGATAAATCTTCTTTATGGTTCCTGCCGGATAATGAGTTCCGGCAGCCTCCCAGGTACTGAATACCATCTCATCTTCCGGTGCTGTAAACTCACATGCCGGCAGCGTGATCCCATTCCCATATGCAACCTGAATAGATGCCATACTGCCGCTTCCGCCGTTGGCATCAAATGTAACAGTATACTTTTTTAACCACTTCGCATATAAAGTGATATTTGCATTTACCGGGGTGCTGAAATCATATTTTAATGATTCCGTACACTCCTCATCTTTATACCATCCTCCGAAAGCATAGCCGTCACGGACCGGCTCTTCTGGCTCTGTGGCACAGCTTCCTATAAATACCGACTGCGCTTCCGTGTCCGTACCGCCACCGTTATTATCAAAAGTCACTGTCACCTTTTCACTTGACCAGTGTGCGATAAGTGTCAGATCCTCCGTAACCGGAGTATTAAAATCATATTGTTTTCCCCTTTCATTATAACCGGTATACCATCCCTTGAATTTCCAGCCTTTTTCATAAGGATCGGAAGGTTTTACCGCCCTGCTTCCTTTTGCGATTATCTGGGCTTCAGGTGCCTTTCCGTGACCATTGACGTTAAAGGTAACTGTCACACCTTCAATTATATCCAGATCGCTTTTCGTTATCTGGCAGGGTGTGCCTGCATAATCCGTATATTTATCATCGTTGGTCTGTTCAGCAAAGATATATACTTTGTATGCACTTCCCCATTTGTTAACATCAAGACCTTCCGGAAGATAAAAAGTTGCTGTTCCGGTATCAGAATATCCTCCGGAAATGCTGAGCCTGCCAAGGTAAAGGATATTTGCGGTATTACTGTTACCTGCATCATAGTTATACGCCTTATCAAGTATCATCACTGATAATGCATCCGGCACTACAGGACTGCTGCTGTCCCTGCCAACCATATAAGGCACAGTAACCTTTCCTGACATTACAGTAACCTTTTGACCTGATGAGATATTTGTCAATAGCCTATCCGTATTCAGCGTAAGCTTATACTCCGCATCTGTCGCACCCTTGGTACCGTTTATAACAGTTGAAAACATCACCTTCGAAAGAGCAATATTACATGCAGGGCGCACACCGTTTTCGTTGTATACAAAATCATCAAATATCGATCCGTCTGCCCTTACCCTCCCGGCTGAATCCAGGCTTCTGCTTGAAGATCTTAACCACCAGGTATCGGTATTTGATCGGGTTGATGTTTTATTTGTAAGCCCCGAAAAGCCGTAAGCAGTCCTTGTAGCTTCCGCCGCATCCAGAAGGAATATCTTTTCGCCGTTTAATCCTGCGAAATCCAGAATAGACTCTCCGTTACCGTCATAAGAACTCTTTTTACTTTTATAGCTATCGGTTAATGCTGCTTTCTCTACAGTTGAAAAGACATCATTATCAAGGAAATCTTCCCCGTTAAGTCCTTTCATGATATTGCTTTTACTCCAGGACTTACTTCCGGAATCAAAACGGGTTTTATATAATACACTGTCGGAAGTCAAAAGGATCGTGGAATGACCAAAGAAATCATATTCCGTAGTCGACCGGTCCAATACACGGTACTTTACGGGAGAGCCATCATATCTTCCGTAATAAACATAGCTCCCGTGCCAGGGGTCACTGTCATACATAGGTATTTTTGCCTTAGCCATGCCTGCGGTTCCCAGCATCGTATTGTTCTGATTTTTGATGATGCTGCCTCCTCTTCGGCCGGAAGCTCCGTCAAGCGATATATCATCCTCCGCATCGATATCTGCTTCTTCCGATATAGAATTATCCTCTTCTGTATCCGGATAATCCTCTCCTTCAGCTGATACTGTTAAGCCCGTAGAAGCAAATTCCCCCATGCACAGCATGAAAGTCAGCAACAGTGCCAGTAACCTTTTGATTCGTTTCATATGATCTTCCTCCAGTCTGATAATCAGTGTTATTCATATACTATACCCTATTTTTTTTCAGGTGACTACCTCCAAAAGTAGGTAATTACACAAACAGGCCGGGGATTGCTCCCCAGCCTGCTGCCTCTAAAAAATAATTGTCTGCATCATTGGGTGACTGAACTGAAGTCTGGCAGTTTCACCCTTCTTAATAGTCATCTTATCACCAGTTCATCCGGTTCAACATGACACTGCAGGAACAGGATCTCCGCACCGCTCTTCTCAGCCTCCGAAAGCGCCTCCCCAAACTCAGGATGCGTAGCCACATTCGCCCTTACCTCCTGAACGCCGTCCATCTGTATCACAAAAGCAAGTATCGCCCGGTATCCTTCCTTCTTTGCCCTGATCAGCTCATGTATATGCTTTACACCACGCTCCGTAGGTGCATCCGGAAAATATCCCACTCCGTCTATCTCCAGCGTGCAGCCCTTTACCTCCATCAGATACTTTTCACTGCCGCGTTCCATATAGAAGTCGATGCGTGAATCACCATAAGTATATTCCGGTATTATCCTGTCATAATCCTGCCCGGAAAGCCACTCCTTAACCACCTTATTAGGTGCCTGGCTGTCTATATTAAATAATACCCCTGTACTCTTCCGGACCGCTATCAGATCATACCTAGTCTTTCTCCCCTCTGTCCCGGGTTCAGTAAGCCAGACTTCGCATCCCGGTATCAGGAGTTCCCTGCACCGACCGGTATTCTTTACATGAACTGTCTCTTTATGACCATTGATCTCTACATCAGCTATAAAGCGGTTAGGCCTTTTCAGGAATACCCCCCGTACTATATTATCATACTTCATATATTTCTCCGATTCACAAAAATCCCGCAAATCCTTATTTTTCAAGACTTGCGGGACCTGATCATTACTCGTATTCGACCGTGGCGGGGGGCTTCGGTGTATAATCAAAGAGTACACGGTTAATACCGGGAACTTCCTTAATGATACGTTCTACAAGATGATCGATAAGTTCATTTGAAAGATGCTCTACTGTTACTTCCATAACATCTGTGGTATTGATGGCACGGATGATGCAGGGCCAGTCAAATGTTCTCTTTCCGTCCTTAACACCGGTGGATTTGAAATCGGGAACTACAGTAAAGTACTGCCATACTTTACCTTCAAGTCCGTTCTTTGCAAATTCCTCACGAAGGATCGCATCGGATTCACGGACAGCTTCCAGTCTGTCTCTGGTAATAGCTCCGGGGCAGCGGACACCAAGTCCGGGGCCGGGGAAGGGCTGGCGGTATACCATGTTTGCAGGAAGACCAAGTCTTTCACCTACAACACGTACTTCATCCTTAAAGAGTATCTTAACCGGCTCAACCAGTTCAAACTTCATATCTTCAGGAAGGCCGCCTGCATTATGATGTGCCTTTATACCCGCTTCACTCTCAAGTATATCGGGCCAGATCGTACCCTGTGCAAGGAATTCGATACCGTCAAGTTTTCTTGCCTCTTCAGCAAACACCTCGATGAACTCACCGCCTATTATCTTGCGCTTTGTCTCGGGATCGGTAACACCGGCAAGCTTATCAAGAAAACGGTCTGTAGCATCTACATATATAAGATTAGCTTTAAGTTCATCACGAAAAACCTTGATAACCTGTTCGGGTTCTCCCTTACGGAGCAGGCCATGATTTACATGAACGCAAACAAGCTGATCACCCACAGCCTTGATCAGCATAGCTGCAACTACTGATGAATCAACACCGCCGGACAATGCCAGCAGTACTTTCTTATCTCCGATCTGTGCACGTAGAGCTGCTATCTGCTCTTCAATAAACGCATCAGCAAGCTCGGGTGTTGTGATGCGCACCATATCATCCGGTCTTCTGTCTGTAGCCATTATAATACCTCCTGTGTGTAGTGGTTAAAGAGTTACGAAGATTATTATATACTCAGGTCTATTGAAAGACAATAAGATTCTTCGCTTCGCTCAGAATGACAGGCCCGGTATACTTCGATCAGAATAACGATCACAGAGTATCTTGCTTAGAATGGCGCAAAAAAAGAACTTCTTTTCAGAAGTTCCTTCAGCTCCCCGAGTAGGGCTCGAACCTACAACCCCGCGGTTAACAGCCGCGTGCTCTACCATTGAGCTATCGAGGATTATATATAAATAGAGGAACCATATAAATGGAACCTCCACTATTATACACTATACTATCAAAGTGTCAACTACCTTGAAAATTGAATACAGAACTCTCAAACCAAACAGACCTTATCAGAACAAGCCCTCGACCGATTAGTGACACTCCGCTGAGTGTGTTACCACACTTACACTTATGCCCTATCTACCTGATCGTCTCTCAGGGGTCTTACTCTTACGATGGGATATCTCATCTTGAGGGGGGCTTCACGCTTAGATGCCTT
>JAFYCS010000120.1 GCA_017539565.1 Lachnospiraceae bacterium | reverse complement strand
CAGAGATAATAAAAGTGAAAAAAAGATAAGGGCTATATCACTCTGAAGATGAAAAAGCCTTTCATTGAGCGTACCGATGCATACAATGTACGCCAGTATTATGATCAAAAAAACCAAAGCATTCATAGCCGCGATTATAACATATTCAGGCCGTTTTGACAAATTATGTAACCTTTACCGCCCTATCTTAAGACCGTTCCCCTGTAATAACCCAGGAGGGTATCGGGATCTCCGGCAGGCGTAAGAAGAATGGTAAGCGTTGCCGAACTGTCGGAAGCTTCAGGCATTCTGATATCCAGAGATAATGTCGTGGCATCCAGCCACTCCGCCCTTCCGTAAAGACTGCCGTTCTGCACGCCGTCATAATAAGCAAAAGCCCAGATATCATCGTCGGCTTCACCCTTTAAGCTGAACTTAACTGTATCACCCTTTTTAATAATCTCCTTATCCGGCTCCAGACTGAGGGGCAGCTCATCCGCCGGTTCCAGTACATGCAGTGTCACATGACATTTAAGGTCTTCCCCGTTATATCCCGCACCGCGGCTGAGGGCATCTATGCGGCAGGTACCTGCGCGTAACGCTTCAAAGAAATAAAGATCTCCGTCGGTAACTATCCGTCCCGCAGCCGGATTGGAGCGCACAAAATTACCTAGGGGGGGATTATATATGGCGCTGACCCTGGTGCTGTCCCCTGAAAGTATACACATCGTATCCGCATACAGCATCTCATATACCTTCCTGTCCTGATCCGCGGAATAAGTGTCTGTCAGGCTTGCAACCTTCCACTGATCAGGTGTATAGCTGCTGCTGCCTGACGCAGAATAAGATGCAGCCGCAATATTCAGTTCTTCTTCCTTTTGCGCCAGTTCTTCATCCGACAGCCTGTATCTTGTACCTATAACGAAATTTACTTCCACCCTTCTTGATGCAGCCATATCCACATTGCCTGCCTCATCATAAACTGGATCGTCATAGGAATATCCGAAGGTCTCCGCAAGCTTTGACAGCTCAGTCTTCTGGTCGCTGTTCAAACTGCTCCTGTTCAGGCAGTAATCCAGCACGCTCTGCGCCCTCTTAAGTGAAAGGGTCTTATTATAATCATATGTGCCTTTGGTATCCGTGTGTCCTTCGAAACGGACCGAATGAATGGATGAGATGATATCCTCACGCATCAGTACCGACATATAAACGCTGAAGAAATCATCGATATACTTCTTCGCAGCATCCTTTATAGCATAAGAATCGAAATCAAAGAGAAGATCACTTCTCATCGCAACTGTCCCGGTAGTTTCATCTATGGTAACATCAACTCCCGCAGCCGCAAAAGCTTCTTTTAATTCCTGAAGATAATGATCCCTCTGACGGCGCAGCGCCGCAAGCTCTTCGGCATTAAGCATCTGCAGTTCATAAAGATCTACATTATTACGCAGCTCATAGTAAAGCAGTTCCGGCGCCTCCAGACGGTAAGATACCAGATCCTCCCCTTCAAACCTGAATATGCCGTCCACTTCATTCACTTTCCGGATCACGGGATGCGTGCTGCGTCCGCCTGCGGACTTTCCGTCGTGGAAGCGGATATTCTCATTATTGGTCTTATATACAAGGGTATCCTCCGTCCCGAGATACAGACTGCGCTTTATATAATGGTCGTATACATCCTGATAGCTGCTGACTCCGCATTCCATCTCTTTTGCAAGTGCATAGGCACCGGCTTTTTTCGTAAATCTCACGGAGCATACACAGCAGTCCTTTAAGCATACAGGATCCACATAGACATTAATGACCCTGACATACAATTCGCCTTCGTCAGAATAAAGACTGAATTCATCGGTTATACCCCCCGCTTCTACCGGGGCATCGGGATCAAGATCCATCTTAAGCGGAAGCTGCGCCATGATATCTCCGGGAGTCATTCCTATAAGCTTCCCGGGATCGGCCATATTTGAATATCTTGAATTAACGAAAGAACTGAACCTGTGGAGATGGACATTATCCGTGTTTTCCTGCTCCGAGGCTGCTTTCACTTCGCTCCCGCCTGTGATACCGCGGCTTTTATGTCCATACTTTCCGAAGAGCACTACAAAAACGGCAACAAACAATAAAGCCAGTATCGCTATACCTGTTATAAGGGCAAAACTTCCGTCTCTTCCCGCTGCTTTTTGTCGTTGTGAAGCCATCCGCTCCCTACCTCCCGTATGCTCCTTAAACAAGGATACCCCACCTGCCCTCAAATGTAAACCTTTTATTACGCGCATAAAAAAGGGCAGCTTTACGGCTGCCCCTTGGGTATTTTATTCTGCTGCGGCTTTTTCCAGATCCGCCCTGACTTTTTTCAGATCTTCCCTTATGCTCAGATGCTGGGGGCAGGCTTTTTCACACTTGCCGCACTCTTTACAGTTTGCTGCTGTCTTTCCGTCCTTCTCCATACCTTCCCACTGCCACTTGACCACACCGTAATTCTGATACATGTGGTAACGGTTCCATACACTGAAGTTTCCGGGGATATCCACCCCGAAAGGACAAGGCATACAGTACCTGCAGCCTGTACAGCCGTTTTGTATCCTGCTGTTCATTATCTCCTTTATCTTATCGATAGCCTGATATTCCTTCTCCTCCATGGGAACGAAATCCGTAAAGGTGGCCAGATTATCCTCCACCTGCTCCATGGATGACATACCGCTTAAGACGGTCAGGATATTAGGCAGTGTTGCCACATAACGCAGTGCAAAAGATGCCGCGCTCTTTCCGGGTCTGGCTGCGCTAAACACATCCATGATATCATCGGAAAAACTTGCCAGCGAACCTCCTTTTATAGGTTCCATGATGGTTAAGGGTATGCCCAGCTCTTCCGCAAGCTTGTAGCCCTTCATACCTGCCTGCTCGTCTATATCCATATAGTTAAGCTGTATCTGGCAGAAATCCCAGTCCCTGTATCTTATGATCTCTTCAAATGTATCGTAATCATCGTGGAAGGAAAAACCAAGGAAACGTATCTTTCCTTCAGCCTTTAATTCCTCAAGCCTCTTTACCGTACCCAGATCACGCTGCTTCTTCCAGCTGTCCTTGTTCATTGCGTGCATCAGGTAGAAATCGAAATGATCTGTCTGAAGTTTTTCAAGCTGCTCATTAAAATATTTATCAACGTCTTCAACGGTATTCACAAACCATACGGGCAGCTTGGTAGCCAGATAGAAGGAATCCCTCGGATATTTTTTGAGAGCTTCGCCCACGAACAGCTCGCTCTCTCCGCCGTGATAAGGATATGCGGTATCAATATAGTTAACCCCCGAAGCTATCGCCTTATCCAGCATCTTCTGCGCCAGCTCCCTGTCGATCTTCCCGTCCTCCGCAGTCGGAAAACGCATACAGCCAAAGCCAAGCAGTGAAACATCGATCCCCAGTTTCTCAAACCTTCTCTTTTCCATTCAATGCTCCCTCCTTAAGAGTGAAAACCAACATTACTCCTGACATTATATCATCTTCCGCAGCACCTTACCTATTATAATTTGACCTGATACCTATTGATTTTTGATGTTCAGCTGTTCTGGGCCATCTGCAGATTATAGTATATCCCTCTTTTGGCCATAAGCTCTTCATGTGAACCGATCTCTGCAACATGCCTCTTATCTATGACCATTATCCTGTCGGCGTTCTTAAGTGTGGAAAGCCTGTGGGCTATCGCAAAAGTGGTCTTGCCGTCGGTCAGACGGTTCAGCGCCTTCTGTATCATGAACTCGCTTTCCGTATCCAGACTGGCTGTAGCTTCATCAAGTATCAGCAGTCTGGGGTCTGTAAGTATGGCTCTTGCGATGGCTATACGCTGCCGCTCACCGCCGGAGAGTGAATACCCTTTTTCCCCCACATAGGTGTTGTAACCGTTAGGGGTATCACTGATGAAATCATGTGCATTCGCCCTCTTGGCCGCCATTATCACTTCCTCATAAGTAGCATCAGGCTTTGAAAAGCGTATGTTTTCAAGTATGGTCCCTGAGAAAAGAAAAGTCTCCTGCAGCACAACACCGATCTGTGAATGATAACACTTCTTTCTTATTGTCTTTGCATCACGCCCGTCTATCAGAAGGCGTCCGTCATCCACCTCATAGAGTCCCATCAGCAGATTTATCAATGTGGACTTACCTGCACCGGAAGCGCCTACTATACCTATCATCTCACCGGGTCTGACCGTTACACTTAAGTCTTCAAGTATGGGCTGATATGATTTATATCCGAAGGTTGCATGATCGAAGGTTATCTCACCGTTGATCCTGACGTCACTGACAACGCTCTCATCTTCCTTCTCCACTTCCTGGGTGAGGATATCGTTAACACGGTCCATGCAGGCTGCCAGCTGTGCCAGCTGAAGTGGCAGACGGTTCATCCAGGAAATATACTGGAACAGCAGCGATGTGTAGGTAACGAACTGGTAAAGCTCTCCGGGTGACATCTTATCTCCCAGGACATCAATACCGCCGAAGTATACAACCGCCAGCACTCCCAGTCCCATGATCAGCTGCAGCAGGGGCGAAAAGATCGCCCAGAAGGTCTCATTCCTGCGCTGTATACGTGCGAATTCGAAACTCAGGTTCTTAAACTTTTCCGACTCGGCCTTCTCCTTGCCGTATGTCTTTACCACACGCATACCGGAAAGCACGTCCTGCAGGTCGCTGGACACATCATCCTGTCTCCTGAACTGCAGACGGAATATACGGTCCACCGTTTTCCTGAATGCCACGGTGATCCCCAGGGCCACAGGCAGAAAGATGAATGCGATCAATGCCAGCTTTGCATTCAGTATCAACATAAAGATCACATCCCAGATAAAGATGAACAGGACCGCAAAAAGATTGCAGAATACATCTTCCATGAACATCCTGATATACATGGTATCACCGGTTATCCTGTTTAAAAGTTCTCCGGGGCGTCTGTCATTGATAAAGCTTATGGGAAGCTCCTGATATTTCCTGAACAATTGGGACCTTAAGTCTGAAGATATCTTTGCCCCCAGTCTTGCAGAAGCATTGCTCTTTAATATATTCACGATAACTATACCGATACTTAAGCTGAACATCAGCGCCAGGAAGACCAGTGCACGCTTCATGCCGCCGTCGCCCTTGAGCACATCATTGATCAGATGCTTCTGTATCTCGGGATTTAAGAGCGTGGTAACAGCAGCCAGTATCATCAGTACAAAGATCCCGAAGAAGCTCTTCCTGTAAGGCTTAGCCATCCGGATAAAACCTTTAAGGAAGCCGCCCTCTTTGGAACACTTGGGGCAGGTCTTTGTCCCGGGTATGGCGCGCCCGCACTTTGGACAGGTCTTCTCATATTCTTTACTCTCCACCTCTTCAAAACGCCCGGATATCAGTATGTTGATACCACGCGCGATATATGCATAGCGTGAGAGATGCTTCGCAGAATAGTGGACAACTATCTTCTCCACTCCCTTATGCGTAAGCGTGAGTATACCGCCGCCCACCCTGGGATCAGCCTTTGCTGCCGTGCAGTCTGCGATATCATAACTCTTCTGCTCTTCGCCATTTAAGAAGACACAGATTTTTTTCGTGGTGACCACCAGATAGGAATCACTGACCCAGTCGGCATTCTGATCGATATCAAAGGGAACGGCATAATAGATGCGCTCATCACCCTCGTAATGTATGGAGTTTTTTATCTTATCAGGTATGTTGTAATATAATATCATTTATATAAAACCTCTGCTCTTTCAGGATCCTTCGGGCTAAAGCCCTCAGGATGACACGGAACCGATGACACTGCTTACAGGAACAGATCCAGTCTCTTGCGTTCCTTCATGGTCAGTTCGTTGACATCGCGGATCTCGAAACGGTTCTCGTCAAGATCCGAAATGATAAGGCGGTCATCGGAAAGCTTGGTAACCGCGTTGGAAGCCATGTTGATGGCAAACTTGCACTCGCCCTTATCGGTCAGGACATGGAAGTACGCATAACCGTACTCGTCTTTTATGCTGTAAATCTTTTTGATGACCGGAGTAAAATAATTGAGTGCCAGCTGCTCTCTTAATATCTTCTGTGTTTCCTCAGGCATTGCATTCAGGTCTTCGATGATGCCTATCTCTTTGGCACGCTCATCACCCTCACGTATGGACAGATACTTATCCGCATCAGTGAAAGGGAAGAGTCTCACCACCTTAACGCTTTTATGTAATGAGCCTTTGCAGAACAGATCGACAAAACCGCCCTCCGTACGTTCAAACTTATCCTCTTTGGTGATGATGTAAAGTTCAGTCATCTCCTCAGCTTCTTTTTCGTAGTAGTTCATCTCCGTTTCGTTTGTATTCTGTTCCATGGCTTTCTCCTCAATGTTAATGTTCTTGTTTACCTGCAGTCTTGACAGTTTGTGATAGATACCGTCTTCTATGCGGTCCAGTTCTTCATGGGTTCCTTCTTCAACGATCCGCCCTTTCTCTATGACTATCAGCCGGTCCGCATCACGCAGCGTCGAAAGCCTGTGGGCAATGGAAAGCGTCGTCCTTCCTTTTACCAGGAGTTTCAGCGATCTCTGTATCGCTTTCTCCGTCTCCGTATCGACACTGGCTGTAGCCTCATCAAGTATCAGTATCTTGGGATCAGCCAATATTGCCCGGGCTATTGATATCCTTTGTTTCTCACCTCCGGACAGATCCTTGCCCGAAGCCCCTATCATCGTATCGTATCCGTCAGGCATCTTGGAAATGAATTCGTGAGCACTTGCCAGCTTTGCCGCACGTATTATCTCGTCCCTTCCGGCTTCCTCCCTGCCGTAGGATATGTTCATGGCAACGCTTCCCATGAATATATATGTATCCTGGGAGACCATGGCAACATTACGTCTCAGATCCGCAAGAGCCAGATCCTTAACATTCACTCCGTCTATCCTGATGCTTCCTTCCTGCACGTCATAAAGGCGCGAGATGACATTTACTAAAGTAGACTTGCCCGCACCGGAACGCCCCACTATTCCCAGCAGCTCACCCGCCTTAACCTTAAGGTTTATGTTCTTAAGTACGGGCTTGCTGACCGAATAACCGAAGGTGACATTGTCCAGTTCTATCACACCTTCAGGTGCTTTCATATGAACGGGATGCTCACTCTCCTGCACATCGGGTATGGAGTCTATTATCTCGAATAATCTCTGGGCGGCATTGATACTGTCCGACCACATACGGAACACTCTGGAGAAGAAGTTCATAGGTCCGTTGAGCTGTCCCACATAACCTACAAAGGTCAGCAGCACACCAAGCTCTATCTGCCGTGTCTTCAGCACAAAGAACACGCCTATGATCCATATCCAGATGCTCGATACCTCCTGCACAAGATTGTACAGAATGGTAAAACGGTTTCTGAGTTTAACTATATTGACCTCTGCTTCACGCAGCTTTTTATTGGGCTTTTCGAATTTCTCTATCTCTGCATCCTGCTGTCCGAAAGCCTTAACAACACGCGCTCCGGTAAGGTTATCGTTCGCCTTGCCGGTAACTGCCTTTTCCGCACGGTGTCTCTTTCCCGAAAGAGTCCAGAGTCCGGGACGCAGCTTGACCGTCATGAATACCAGAAGCGGCAGCAATATGCAGGCTATAAGCGCCATCTGCCAGTTAAGGCGATACATAACCACAAAGGTTACGATTATAGTCATACCCTGGATAAAGATGGAAGGAAGACCGTCTATAAAGAATTCCGTCACGCGGTCCGCATCGCTGACAACGCGTGTCATCAGTCCGCCTGTCTGTTTGCTTGTAAAGAAATTCAGCGACAGACGGCTCATAGCAGTAAATATATCGGTCTTTATATCGCGTACGGTGGAAGTCGCGACCTTAGCCATTACCGTCATCTGTACCGCACTGGTCAGATGCTGTATTATCCTGCAGCCCAGCATCATGATAACGAGCAGGGTAAGGGCCAGGACAAACTTCCCCGTAAGTCCGTACTTTGCAAGGAACTCCTCATCCTTAGCCAGCACCTGGTCATAAAGCATCTTACCGCTCAGATACGGCCATGCTATGCTTATCACCGCAGACACAACATAGCAGAGAAACAAAAGCAGCAATGAGATCTTGTATTTAAAAAAGTATCGTAAAGTCCTTCCGAATATCGTGCGTTTGTTGGTGCACTTTGGACAGGTCTTTTTGACCGGATCCGGATACATGGTACCGCAGATAGGACAATAGAGAGACTCTTCCTCCTCTTCTTCCTTCTGCACTGCATCTTCATCAACACTGTTTCCGATCTTTACATTCTTTACCTGCCGTATCAGAAACAGCATGGGTTCAAGAAATGTATTGGTGAGTGCCGCGATCTCTATCTTTTCGCCGTCAAATTCGGCGCTGACGACATTTGATCCGAAGTGACGCTCAAGCCGGATATTTTCAAGCTTCTTAAGATCGTACAGCTTTACCGCAGCATCAACAGGTTCCTCTTCCTTAAGCTTATTCTGTATCTTTGTCCCCCTGAAGTAACTGATGTGATCCTGCGGAAGCTTATGGGAATATACCCCCAGCAGTTTTTCCGTCAGAAAAACCGTACCGTTAATATACTCACATTCGTACGAAAGATCTATGGGACTTACACAGAGTATTTCCTCTTCCTTAACATTGTTAAGGGCAAGTTCGTTTATTATGTATTTTGACAGTTTGTGTTCTTTCATGTTTCCTCCGTGCCCGGGGGCAGGTATATGCATAATAATACCGTAAAAGGTATCTTAAAAACAATATGATCCATGTGGGCTGAACTATAGTAAGACGATTGTCAAAAAAACCCTCCGGCGCAGCTGACAGGATCAGATAAAGAATATCATGTGCGCCGAAGGACAGGTGATCATTTATTACAGTATCGTTGCGTCACGCAGTGTGGCGTACAGGTAATCCCCCTCCATGTAGGTATCAAACACTCCTACTACGGTCACATCTTCTCCTTCCGCCGGTACGGCCTCCGGATTGCCGGGTATGAACTCTATTCCCTGGGCGCAGCAGGCGGTGGCATCCTTGATTATGCAGGAATAGTATTCCGCGCCGCTGGTCTCATCGCGATAGAAGGAATAAGATCCTTCCATCTTTATGGTTTTGCCGATATATTCCTCCGGCATATACATCATATTATACACCTCGGAATACACAAGTGTCGATGATAACGAAGTCAGGTCGATATCTATACCTTCGGTAGTACTTAATACAACAGGCTCCTCTTCCGTTTCTTCCGCCACCTCTGATACAGGCGCCGGTGTAGGGGTCGGTGTGGAAGTAGGATCGGGTGTGGAGATAGAAACCTTTTCATCAGCCTGATCCTCAAGCCCCTGCTGCAGTATATCGTTCACAGTCTGTGTGGTGGAAGCTTTACGTGATGCTGCGGTACTGCTGTCCGCACAGGCTGAAAGTAAAGCTGCCGATAATATAGTGATAATAATATACTTTTTTTTCATAATTTACTCCTTCAAGATCCCCAAGTAGGAAAGTTCGGCTACGGAAATCATAGATTTCCTGCCTCACTTTTTCGCTCAGGATGACACATCAAGGCACTCCTTAAGATGCCAATTTACCGACTATCCAGCAGATGCCGAATGCGACGGCATCGACTGCAACTATGGTGGAACCTACCGGTGTTCCTGCCAGTATCGATACGATGATGCCTGCAGCCGCGCAGAATACCGACAGTACGACCGCGCATATGGTAACCGCCTTAAAACTCTTAAACAGCCTCATTGCGGATACCGCCGGGAAGATCACCAGAGCCGATATCAGCAGTGTTCCCACAAGGTTCATCGCCAGTACTATGATGACAGCCGTGACTATCGCTATTATCAGATTATAGATCCCTGTCTGCGTGCCGCTGGCAGTTGCAAAATCCTCATCAAAAGTCACAGCAAATATCTTATTATAAAAGAACACAAATATAGCCACTACAAGCACAGAGCATATGACACACATCCATACCTCCGATACACGAAGCGTAAGTATCGATGTGGACCCGAAAAGGGTAGAGCATACGTCACCGCTTAAGTTAGTAGAAGTATTAAAAAGATTCATCAGCAGATATCCGAAACTTAATGCTCCTACCGAAAGCATGGCGATGGCCGCATCACCTTTCAGTGCCGTGTTCTGGCCTGTCTTCAGGAGCAATACAGCACACAGCATGGTCAGCGGCATAACCAGCACCATATCGTTCTGCAGTATGTTATCCAGCAATTCGCTCTGGGTCTTAAGTACCGCAGCTATCGCCATTGTGCCGAATGCAACGTGCGAAAGTCCGTCCCCTATGTATGAAAAGCGTTTGAGTACCAGTGTGACTCCCAGCAATGATGAGCACATGGCTATCAGGACGCCGACTATCAACGCCTTCTGTACAAAGGGAATACCCAGATATTCTATCAGTCTGTCCATTACCTGTCATTCCCCCGTTTTCTTAAAAAGAACTGTCCCTCTTCACTCTCTGCATATTCTTCACGGGTGCCGAAGAACAATTCGCTGCCTATATGTAATATATGATCCGCATAGCGCAGTGCGGCATGTATATCATGTGTCACCATTATCATGGTGATGCCGTCCCTGTTAAGCTCTGCGATCAGTTCGTACATCTCGATCGTCACTTTGGGATCCAGCCCCGATACCGGTTCATCCAGAAGCAGTATCCTTTTGGTAGCGCACAAAGCGCGGGCTAAAAGTACTCTCTGCTGCTGTCCTCCCGAAAGCTCACGGTAGCATCTGTCCTTAAGCCCCTCTATACCAAGGCGCTCCATGGCTTCCTTAGTCCGCTTCTTATCATCATCGTTATAAAAAGGACGCCAGCCGCAATGTCCCTGATTACCTGAAAGTATTATCTCATAGACCGATGCCGGGAAATCCTTCTGAACAACAGTCTGCTGGGGAAGATACCCCACCTCGTTACGTTTGAGCCCTTCACCGTAGATTATCTCTCCGCCGACAGGCTGACGTAAATGAAGCAGGGTCTTCATGAGCGTACTCTTACCGGCTCCGTTTTCGCCGACGATACAAAGATAATCGCCGGCGTTAACGGAGAAATTAAGGCCTTCTATTATTGTATGTGAATCGTATCCAAGCGACAGATCCTTCACAACCAGTAAAGCCATTTTTACCTGAGTGCCTCCTTAAGCGCATCGAGATTCTTCTGCATTATCTCATAATACCCTGTATTCTCGGGTACTTCAGCCTGCAGTGAATCCATCATAAGTATACCTGCATTTTTAGCCGCTGTATTGGCTATAACGGTTTCCGCGATACGTCCGTCAGAACTCTCTATCACGCAGACATTGTTAAGTCCCAGCTCATCAACCTTCTGAGCCAGGAAAACAACGGTCTCGAAGCTTGCTTCGCTTTCTGCCGAACATCCCACAAATGCCGCATAATACTTAAGTCCGTAATCATCGACCATATAGCGGAAAGGAAAACGGTCGGCAAAAAGCAGGGTATCCTTATCACCGGCTGCAACTGCTGCCGCATATTCCTTATCAAGTGCATCAAGTCTGGCATTATATGCATCACAATTGCTCTTATATAAAGCTGCATTGGAGGGGTCTTCCTTCTCCAGTGCCTTTTCTATGGAAGTGCAGAGTGTCTGTGCATTACGGAGTGAAAGCCATACATGCTCATCCATTTCAGGACCTTCCTCTTCTTCGCCCTCTTCCTCTTCTTCCTCGCCTTCCATACCTTCCACCAGTTCTTCTTCCTTGACTGCATCACCCAGTTCATCTAACAGGTCGATGACTATCATATCCTTATTGACCGCTTCCGCAAGGGCATCATCCACCCATTTGTCAGATTCACCACCCACATAAATAAAGATGTCACAATTGGATATCTTCATGATATCCGTGGCAGTGGGCTGATAACTGTGAAGATCAACACCGTTATCAAGAAGCAGGGTCAGCTCCGCACCCGCGGGGTTATCCCCAAGTATATTTTTTACCCAGTCATATTCAGGGAAAATGGTAGTAACGATGCTCAGCTTTCCGTCAGTGTTTCCGCTGTCGTTTCCTGCGGCGGCCGCAGACGCCCCGCATGCGCAAAGACCTGCCGTCAAAAAGAGAACGGCTGTTATAATTGAAATTTTGTTTCTCATATCATACCTCCGATAAAATATAATTATAGCCAACAGTTATCGGAGTGTTTCAATCATTAAGTCTTACCTTAAGTCCAACCGGAGTGTCCCTGTGTGCATCAATAAGGCAGACTGAGATCATCAGTACCGCTGCCGACAGCACAAAGACATATATGATCTGAGGCAGGCCCCCGCCCACCAGCTGCTTTACGCTTTCACGGCACTGGTGTATGCATTCGCAGATAGGGCAGTCATCTCCGTGGCAGTGATGATCAGTCTCCACACTTGCCAGGAAAACAGAAAAGAGCATGGCAATAAGAGCCATCAGGCCCAGAACTATTGCAATATGCTTACAGTTTTTATTTCTGTTCCCCATATGCCACTCTCCTCAAATCCCGTAAGATTTTAGCTTTTATCCTGTATTATGTCAAGTATCGGTGCAGTCTGCTTGATTTTTATCTTCTTATTATTTATACTTTTAAACCATCAAGGTGTCATCTTTGATACAAGGGAGGGAGAGATTATGAGATTTAAAAGAGTATTGCTTGCAAGCACACTGTCTGCGGTGATGATCTGCGGATGCACAACCGACAAACCCGCGGGACGCGGTCCGATAGGCGAGATCGAAGACCCCACAGCTGCCCCCGAACCCACGGAGGCTCCGACGGAAGCTCCCACCCCTACGGAAGCTCCGGCAGAACCCGCGATCGATCTCTACGGTATCATGTCCGACTGGCAGTTTGAATTCTCCAGCGGAGCCGGCGGATGGGGAACCACTCTTACGGTAAATCGCGACGGCAGCTTCCAGGGCTATTATTCCGATTCCGAAATGGGCTCCACCGGTCCGGGATATTCCAAAGGCACTGTTTACAAATGTGCTTTCAGCGGCCGTTTCACCGGCTTTGAAAGAGTGGATGATTATATCTATAATGTCACTATCGGTAACATAGATTATGAAAACCCGTCCGGCACCCAGGAGATCCTGAACGATATCCTGTATATCTATACCGATCCCTACGGCATAGGAACACAGACGGAACTCACCGTTTATCTGCCCGGCTGTCCTTTCAAAAACCTGCCGGACGGTTATGTCTCCTGGATGAATTACCTTAACTTCGGAGCATACGCCGCAGGAGAATATTACAGGGATTATCCCGAATATCTGTATTTCTGCGGTATCTATAATGAGGCCGATGACTGCGGCTTCGGCTCAGCAAACCGCAGCGGAGACAACACGTGCTATCTCATTAACACCCAGCATCTTCCCGGCCTTAAAAATGTACAGGCACAGATAGAACGGGATAATTCATACTTTTATATAGATGCCAGCGATGACGGCCTGATAAACATCAAGAACTGCAGTTTCAAGGCCGATCTGAATTCGGATATCTATTGGAATGAAGATGAATTTGTTGATATGTGCTTAAACAGGATAGGTGCCAATCCGGAGGATAAGAGCTTAAGCGTTTTCGGAAAAGACTTCAATGATGACGGCAATTATGCAAGATACACCTATATAAACGGAAAAAGCAGCCTGCTCGCTTTCTGGATAGAAGGCAGCAACGAAGATACGAGGTACAATCTGGCTGTTTTCACCCAGATGCCCGGGCTCTGGAACGAAAAGACAGATTCCTACGAACCCGGATATGCCTATGCATATGTGATAAATTACCATGCGGATTACTGTCCTTACGGCACGCTGGCTTTACAGAACTATCTCTCAACGCTGGATTTTTCCGGCACACCTGACCGGCTCTCATCCGCATCCTATGATGATCTGGATGCCCTTGCTTCTTCTTACGCATATGTAACAGTGAGCAGCGATTCTGATCACCTCGAAGCCGATCTGGTAGAGCTGGTGTATGAGACCGATGATGAAAAAATTGCCGAATACGGCTTAAGCAAGAAGGATTTCGAAAACTACGGATGGACCTACGCAGGCTTTGACCAGGATTATACAAAATATACCATTTCCGATGACTGCCCCATTTATGTGACATTCACCGATAATCTGTTCGACACCTGCTTAAGCAAAGATGAATTCGCCGATCGTCTGGCAGATGATCCCGACGGCGGTCTTATGTATCTCTACTTTAATACGGACGGGGAAGTAGTATTCATTCATGAAGCTGTATTCTGAATAACTGACAGCATATCAAGTGCCCGGCGGTTTGCTCTGACATCATGCACACGCACGATAGAGCATCCCGCCTGTGCACCGATTATACTGGTCACTATGGTAGCCTCCTCCCTCTGATCTACAGGGAGCTTCAAAGTATTACCTATCACCGATTTTCTGGAACATCCCAGCATCACAGGCCAGCCCCAGCTGCATATATCCTCAAGATCTCTTAATATGGTCAGGTCGTTTTCCGTACTGCCGGCAAATCCCACACCGGGATCGATGACGATCATATCCTCCGGCACTCCTGCCTTTACCGCCTTCCCGGCCACGTCAAACAAGACATTATTGATGTATCCCGTAAGATCCACGCCTTTTTCCGGTCCGCCGTGATATGCCTTATTATACATAAGTATAATGGGGGCCTTACATTCTGCGGCAACAGCCGCCATATCATCCCCGCCAAAGCCAAGGCCGCTTATGTCGTTTATCATATCGGCTCCGGCTCCCAGGGCCACCCTTGCCACCTCCGGCTTATATGTATCCACTGATATATAAATATCAAAATGCCTGCGTATATCTTCAAGAACAGGGATCAGGCGCCTTATTTCCTCATCTGCACTGACTTTTTCCGCACCGGGGCGCGTGGATTCCGCGCCGATATCTATCATATCGGCGCCATCCTCTATCATCTTGCCGACTATCTTTAAGGGTCCTTCCTTCTCATATACTCCCCCGTCACTGAAAGAATCGGGGGTAAGGTTTAAGATCCCGGCTACATATGTACGGGCAGGGTCTAAGCTGAATGATCCGCTTTTCATGATCGGTCTCCTTTTCTTCCTTCATAAAGAAGGTTCATATAATAAGAATCCCCCTTCTTCAGGGGGACTCAGAATGTTTATTTATCTCTTAATCGTTGTTATCACGCTTTTTGCTCTTGCTCTTGCTGATAAAGCTGGGGATGTCAAACTGCTCACGGGGCTTTGTAGGGATACGGCCCGTACCTGCCGAAGCATTGAATCCGCCGCCTGCTACACCGTTGTTAAAACGGGGCAGGTTGTTGGTCCCCATGGGAACTCCCTGTGAAGGAACCGCATTGGGATCATCATACTGCTGCATAGGCTGCTGCATGGGCTGCATCTGCATACCCTGCTGCTCCTGCATATCTGCCACGGTTCCGGGGAACTGCGCAACAGTTCCTCTCATGGGACCGGTCATGCCGCCCATCTGCTGCATATTCTGATTCATGTTCTGATTATAGGAAACCCTGTTGATCTGGGGCATACCCATGTTCTGTCCGGGTCTCACATTAGGACGGTAATTGTTGGGATTAACCATTCTTCCTGCGGAATGGCTTAAAGGCTCATCGATACCTGTTGCGATAAGAACGACCTTGCACTTCTCCTGCATGTCGGCATCCTCAACATCATTGGAACCGATTATAAGGTTAACGCCCCTTCCGGTCTGGGATACGATATACTCGGAAATGGTCTGCTCATCGTACATGGTATAATTGCCGGCTGTTATATTGAGCAGGACTGCTCTTGCATTGTTGATGTTGGTCTCAAGGAGCTTGCTCTCAACTGCCTGCTTAACTGCATCCATAGCCTTCTCATCACCGGCACCAAGACCTACACCGACATGAGCGATACCTGCATTGCACATAACCTTCTTGACATCGGCGAAATCGATATTAACATCCAGCACGTTGTTGATCAGTTCGGTAATGCTCTGTACTACCTGCTGAAGTATCTCATCGGCCTTCTTAAAGCCTTCCTTCTTGGTCATGCTGCGGTCAGCTATCTCAATGATCTTATCGTTGGGTATAACAACCATCGTATCAACGTTATTTCTGAGGTTGTCAATACCGATATATGCGTTCTGCATACGGACATCGCCTTCATAGCTGAAGGGCTTGGTAACAACCGCTACCACCAGGGCCCCCATCTCCTTTGCCACCTTTGCAACAACAGGAGCAGCTCCGGTACCGGTACCGCCACCCATACCACAGGTGATGAATACCATATCTGATCCCTCAAGGGCTTCCTTTATCTCATCTATACTTTCCTCGGCTGCCGCACATCCGACCTCGGGATCTGCACCTGCGCCGAATCCCTGGGTTGTCTTCTCACCTATCTGTATCGGTCTTGCCTTGGTATTCAGCAGAGCCTGCTTGTCGCAGTTGACAGCGTAATACTCTACACCGGCTATGCCTTCATCCATCATGCGATTAACAGCGTTATTTCCTGCACCGCCTACACCTACTACCTTGATCTTTACGATCTCACTTGCTTTTACATCAGATAATTCAAACAATTTTTTAACCTCCTCATGGTGATCTGCGCACAGGATATTGTGTATTATCCCTCTGCTATGACTACATCATGTAACGCCTGTTTCATAACGCCTTGTTTATAATATATAATTTTTTTTTATTGCGCAACAGCTTTAGCCCCCAAAATGTCGTGCAATTTCAGCACGTTGACTGCGATAGTCAATTTATTCATCGATCTGGAAGCTGAATTGACTGGTGTTGCTGTCGTATGTGCTCAGGTCCAGAACCCCGCTGTATTCCTTGCCTTTGAGGCTTGCCATAATGGCTTCGACCTGCTGCAGCTTCTCTTCCAGCATGTCGCTGCTGCCCAGCATGATACGCATCTCACCGAAATACAGAGTCATCTCCAGCTTCTCGTTAAAGTATATCTTATCGGCACTCATATCATGCTTTGCCAGTATCTTGGTCACATCCAGTATGGTCTGGAACACACTCTTGTCTCCCACCGGAAGGGGCTCAAACATTGTGATATGATCAAATTCAAGCCCTGTTACCAGCGGCAGCCCTTCTGTAGGTACATCCGCATTCTCGACTATTATCCCGTCCTTATCAAAATACATGTAACGGTCAAGATAACGGATATATCCGGCAAGTGCTTTTTCATACACTATGACCCTGACACTGTGCCTGTTTTCGATTTTGACTTCCATAGTCTCCACAAACGGGAGGTTTTTAAATGCCTTATGCCTGTACTTGAGTGACAGTATCAGAGAGTTGTCCCCGAACCATCCGTTCTCGATTATCTCTTTTATCTGTGATGAGGTATAATGCTCATTTCCCTGGACTATTATACTGGTGATCGTAAACTCGTTCAGGATAACCAGAAATCCGGTCAGCAGCCCGCAAATGATCAGTTCGATCACCAGGACTTTGATCTTGTTCTTTACAGCATCATCCATAGCTGTCACCGGCTGCTGTTTCTGGCCACTCTGAGCACCAGTCCCACCTCAGCCATAAGGAAGAGCACCGAAGATCCGCCGTAGCTTATAAACGGCAGACTGACACCGGTATTGGGCATGGTATTCGTTACGACCATCACGTTCAGTATCGTTTGTATGGCTATGTGCAGCATGACACCCGTACATAGCAGCATCCCATATGTATCCCGGGCCCGAAGCGCCAGATAGAAGCATCTTAAGACCATAGTTCCCAGCAGCAGAAGGACCACGGCGGCCCCCACCAGTCCCATCTCTTCGCATATGGCCGAATATATCATGTCGTTATGAACCTCAGGGATCTTATCAAGCTTCTGTATCCCCTTGCCTATGCCTTTTCCGAAAACACCGCCGCTTCCTATGGCATACAGTCCCTGGAGCGTCTGGAATGCACCTTCGTAATAGAAATCCGGGTTGGTAGGATCCTCCCAGATAAGTATACGCTTATAACGGAACTTAAGATTTTCCACCTCTCCGGCAGCCTGGGCGCTGTGCGCCTTTGCCATCATAAACCAGACACCGGCCACCAGTATGATCGAATAACCTATGATCTGTCTTGCCCAGTCCTTTGTGGCGGAAAAGATCATAAGCACTCCTATGCCACCGATGATCAATGCACTGGAGAGGTTGTTCGATATCTTATACACCAGACCTGCTGACAGTCCTGTTACGGCCAGGGCATGAAAGAATCCCTTCTTTGTATTGATATAATCTTTTTTCTCGGCAATAAATCCTGCTATATAGACCAGTATGGCTATCTTTACTATCTCTGCCGGCTGCACCTGTAAGGGGCCCAGAACTATCCAGCGTGTAGCACCGTTAACAGATTTGCCCAATGGTGTCATAAGGAGGAAAACCGTAGAAAGCGCCCCGGCCAGCATGACCACCCTGATACGCTTTGAACCGAACCACCTGATAAACTCATAGGGCATCAGATAGATAAAACCTATTATGCCAAGTCCCAGCAGCTCTGCTATAAGCTGCTTTTTCAGGAACTGTGACTGGTTGTTCAGATCGGTGGTGTAGGATGTAGTGGAATAGATCATCACCGCTCCGATTATCATAAGCGCAAAAAGAGCCCCGAGTATGAAAAGATCGGGCAGGACTATGCGGTCCCGCGCACGCTTCCTTCTTCCGGCTTTTTTTCTTCTTACCTCTTCTTCCATTCCTTACAGGCTCCTGACCAATTCCTTAAATATCCGCCCGCGCTGCTCATAATTATCAAACATGCCCCAGCTTGCGCATGCAGGTGAGAGCAGCACTGCCTCCCCGGGACGGGCCAGTTCGTGTGCCTTTTTAACAGCATCTTCCATATCCGTTGCCATAACAGTATTCATGAAGCCGTGTGCATGTGCACACTTCTCTATCTTTTCGGCAGTCTGTCCCAAAAGTATCAGATAGGTCACTTTACCGTCAAAGCTCTCTATCCATTCATCGTATTCACTCTGTTTATCATATCCGCCGCCTATCAGCACGGTCTTCTTTACCATCGCCTGTATGCCCTTGATAGCGGCATCGGGATTGGTACCCTTTGAATCATTGTAGTAGTCTACACCGTTCACGGTGGCTGTATATTCGATCCTGTGCTCTACCGCCTCAAAGGAACATACAGAGGGTATTATCCTCTCCATGGGTACGCCTGCTGCCGAACACATGGCGATAGCCGCCATCACATTCTCCACATTGTGGGTACCCAGAAGCTTCATGTCATGTATATCCATAAGCGGTTCTATATCCCCCGCATTAAGTTCACGGGGATTGCGTGATGCCGCATAGATCTTATCGTCATCTTCATAATAAAGATTCATCGCCGGCTCATCAGCAGCTTCGGTCTGTCCGGCTGATGAAAAGTAAGATACCTGTGCAGTACAGCGCTTCTTTGCAAAATCCCTGAGCCGCTCATCCTGGAGATTTAAAATGCAGTGCTCATCCTTGGTCTGGTTCTTTGCTATAGCTTCCTTGCAGGCTGTATAAGCCTCCATGGTATGATGCCTGTTAAGATGATCGGGCGTGATGTTGAGTATTGCCGAAACCTGAGGATGGAACTTATCGATAGTCTCAAGCTGGAAACTTGATACCTCCAATACCACAGTATCGTTTTCCCGGGTCTTTAATGCGACACCGGTGTATGGATCGCCGATATTTCCAACAACATATACTTTTCCGTCTATACCGTTCTCTTCATACCAGTCCTTCATGATGTGACCGGTAAGAGCCGTAGTAGTGGTCTTTCCGTTGGTACCGGTGATAGCTATGAGCCTGCCCTTTGAGAAACGGTATGCCAGTTCTATCTCTCCCCATACAGGTATGTTAAGGGCCCGGAAGCTGTCAACGAGTGGTGTGTCCACGGGAACCCCGGGACTCATTACCAGAAGGTCCGTATCCTTCTTTTCTTCTTCCGGGAGTTCCCCTTTGATAACACGGGTATTTGCCGGAAGTTTCTGTTTCAATGCATCGGTATCCAGCTTTTCATTCTGGTCGAAAAGCAGGGTAGATGCCCCAAGCTCATCAAGCATCTCGGAAGCTGCGATGCCGCTCTTTCCTGCGCCGATTATTATTACTTTTTTGTTCTTCAGTTCCATAAGTTTACTCCGTTTTAAGATTATCAGAGGATCGCTAAAATGCAGATCGCTGCTGCGATGATGGTAACGACGGTAAAGCGTGTCATCACCTGTGTCTCACTCCAGCCGCATTTTTCAAAGTGATGATGGATGGGTGCCATCTTGAATATGCGCTTTCCGTGTGTCAGTTTGAAGTAAGATACCTGCATCATTACCGATACCACTTCTATCACATATATTATGGCAACAATGGGCAGGAGCAGCTGTACATGCATCATATATGCCGCAGCCGCAACATAACCGCCAAGTGCCAGTGCACCGGTGTCTCCCATGAACACCTTTGCTTTATACGCGTTAAAAAGGAGAAAGCCCAGAAGCCCGCCAAACACGGCTCCGGATATCACGGATACTGCCTCCGCATGCGCACCTCCCAGTACGGAAGCCGCAACCATAAAGAACAGCGCTATGGCAGCAGTAACGGAAGAAGCCAGGCCGTCCAGGCCGTCGGTAAAGTTCGATCCGGTATCTGTTCCCAGTACAACAAAGAACAGAAGGGGCAGCCCAAGGTAAGCAGGATCTATCGTCTTCCCTCCGCCAAAAGGTATTATCATGTCAAGATTCAGTCCCTCGTATTTTACAAGGAACCATGCAAAAGCAGCCGTTACAATAAACTGCAGTGAAAACTTCTGCCAGGCAGCCAGGCCCTTTGACCTCTTAAGTACCACCTTTATGAAATCATCTATAAAACCTATTATCCCGAAACAGAATGTAAGGAAGATCAGCGGAGTCATTTCCGGATACTTCTTCCAGAACACCACAGATACCACTGCTATCCCGGCCAGGAAGATCAGTCCTCCTATGGTGGGGGTACCGTTCTTTGCAAGATGGGTTTCCGGGCCGTCTTTACGGACAGTCTGCCCTATCTTTAACCTGAGCAGCATGGGTATGACAAAAGGCCCCAAAGCTGCACTGACCGCAAATGATATTATTATGGCTATAAGTGTATCCTTCATTATCCGTCCCCTATTCTCTGGGATCGAGCTTTTCGCTCTCTTCGTCTGTAAGTACTTCTATCTCTATAGGATGACCGTTCTCATCCTGGAAGATACTTGAATCATCGTCGATAGGCGCACCTGTCTCCGGATCCAGATATTCCCCGTTAAGAGGATCTATGGCGTAGCCGGTTTTATCGTCTATGAGCACCTTGATCTCGGGCTTGTCTTCCATGGGCACAGGTGCGGATGCTTCATTCTCCGATATGCTTTCGCCTGATATGCTGTTCATGGAAAGGGTATCCTTTAAGCCTTTCTCCTCAAGTTCCTTACGCTCTGCAGCCGTAAGCGGCTCAGTCATGAAGATGTGCAGATACGGAAGTATCTCGGTAAGTATATCCTTGCAGAGTATGCAGGCGTTACGGGTACCGTTCTCCTGTGACGCGGTATTGGGTCTGTCTATGACTACATATATCGCTATCTGGGGGTCGTCTGCAGGCGCAAATCCCATAAAGGAAACCGTATAGTCCCTCTTACCCTGACCTGAACGCTCTGCGGTACCGGTCTTTCCGCCTATACGATAACCTGCAGGGCGTGCCCTGGTACCGGTTCCTTCATCTACAACGCCTATACAGTAATCTATCATAAGCCTTGATACGCTCTCGGATACCACCTGTCTTACTATCGTAGGCTCGATGTTCTGGACAACAGCTCCGCTGGAATCCTTTATCTGCTTTACCACATGAGGCTGATAATAATATCCGCCGTTCACCAGGCTGGCATAAGCGCTGATATTCTGTATCATGGTCACATTGAAGCCCTGTCCGAAAGTAGAGGTCATAAGCTCCGTTATACCCATGTTGTTCTTGTTGAATACCAGTGAAGAAGTTCTCATCTCGCCGGCCAGATCGATATTGGTACGCAGGCCGAAGTTGAAATTTCTCTGGTATTTAAGGAACTGATCCTTGCCCAGCTTCTGTCCTATAAGCATCAGGGCTACGTTACATGATTTTTCGACCGCCTGCTTTAAAGTGATGACACCGTCGCCGTATCTCTGATGGCATCTGATGGTAGTCGCCTTGCTTCCTTCACCGAAAGTAAGATAACCGCGGCAGTCAAAGGAGTCTCCGTCATGGATCACGCCCGCATCAAGGGCCGCTGCAACGGTAAAGGTCTTGCAGACCGATCCCGGCTCATAAGACTGGGCAATGCAGAAATTCTTCCAAAGGGACTGGCTGGCCTTTTCCAGCCGCATCGCTTCTTTCTCTTCCCTTTCCTCCTTCGTTTCCCCTTCAAGAAACTCATCTTTCCAGCCTCCCATTTTGGCCAGCTGGTCAACCTGCATATCGTTGTACATGGAAAGATCTTTGGGATTGTTAAGATCATAATACGGATAGCTGGCCATGGCCAGGAGCTCACCGCTGTGAATATCCATCACTATGACGCCCGTATTATCGGCACCCATTTCATTTTCACGGAATTCACCGGTGTGCGCTATATCGTATTCCCTGAGCTTTTCTTCGCATACACGCTGGATATAGGAATCCAGTGTGGTGACCAGGGTATATCCGTTCTCTGCAGGAACTACTGTACGCTCCAGTGCATTTTCCGCAGTCAGATATCCGTATTCACGGCCGTTCCTTCCGGTGAGCATGTCATCATAATACTCTTCGAGTCCGTACTGGCCTCTTCCGTCGGCTGTGGTAAAACCTATCACATCACTGGCAAGACTGCCGCCGGGATATGTACGCCTGAACTGGTCTTCGAACCATATCGTCTTCTCGTTTATCTTCGGGAGCTTGGTCTCGCGGGTCTTATTCTCCTCCGTGACCGTAGCATTGTAGTTCTTCAGATAAGCTTCGTACTCTTCTTTCTGCTCATAAGTAACAGTACCCATGATGTGGTACTGGCTTTCGGGATGCTCCTTGATATATGTGCGCACCTCATCCTTATCGAATCCCATGGACGCATTGATCGCATTCAGCGTGGTCTCTATCTCATCCTCGTAGTTCATTGCCATTGCACTGTCGAGGATGACATTGTATACACGCTCGGAATATGCGAGCAGTGTTCCGTTACGGTCGAGGATGGCTCCGCGCTGATAAGGGATAGCCCTGGAATCGTACTTCTGCTGCTCCAGCACGCGCTTTTTATAACGTTCGCCGTTGTCCCTCATTATCGTCCAGGTTCTGAATATCAGAAAAGCAAAAAACATTACCATGAGAACTGCCATGATAATGATCTTGCGTGTAATAGTCGTCATCATTGAGGCTTCGGGAGACCGACGCCTTTTTTTTCTTTTTCCGTCAGTCATAAGCAGGTACGTCGGAGTATTGTTTTACATAATCATCAATCTCACCTGAATAGGATATAATCTGTCCTTCGGTGGCACGCTGCATCCCTAAATCTTCCTCTGCGATCCTGACCACCTCTTCCATATCCACCCTGCTTATTATGCGTTCTTCATACAGGTCATTGGATCTCTTGAGCTCCTCATACTTCGAGGACATGGATGCATACTGTCTTCTGCTCATGGTCAGTGTGTTCTGGGTTCTTATAAAAAGGAGTACTGAAGCGATGACCATCGCAAATCCTGCAAATAAGAGCATAAGCGTAGAAACGGTAAGTCTTATGCTTCCCTTCTGTCTGCGGCGCTGTTCCCTTATAGGATGGATATCAGCTATTCTTTCTTCTCTTTTTGCCGTATTCAGTCTTGCTGCTGCTGCCATTTTTTATGACTCCTTTTAAGCTTTTTCGAATATCCTGAGTTTTGCGGGTTTTGATCTGTTATTGCCGGCCAGTTCTTCTTCCGTGGCCGTTATCGCCTTACGGCTTATTACTTTTCCTTTTGATACTTTACCGCATACGCACTGCGGAAAGTTCGGCGGACAGGTGCAGGGCTTTTCTGCCGTTCTGAATGTTTCCTTCACCATCCTGTCCTCTAGCGAATGGAAACTTATTATGCAGAGCCTTCCTCCCGGATTCAGGAAATCTATCATCGGCTCTATTGCCGCCTTCAGTACATCCAGTTCCCTGTTGCAGGCTATCCTTATGGCCTGAAAGCTTCTCTTGGAAGGATGCCCGTCCTGCCTCATCTTTGCAGGTATCGCGGCCTTTATTATCTCGTTGAGTTCAAAGGTCGTTTCTATGGGCTTTTCCGCTCTTGCCTGTACTATCTTCTTTGCAATGTTCTTTGCGAACTTTTCTTCGCCGTAATCCCTTATTATGTGAAAGATATCCGCTTCGCTGTATCCGTTAACTATCGTATAAGCGCTGACCGGATTATCTTTATCCATCCTCATATCAAGGGGCGCATCGTAGCGGTAGGAAAAACCTCTTTCTGCATTGTCCAGCTGGTAGGAGGAGACCCCCAGATCAAGCAGAATGCCATCCGCTCCTTTCACGCCCCTTTGATAGAGGTCGACAACTGCATTTTCAAAGTTGTTTTTTATAAGTGTTACTTTATCGCCGTATTTCTCAAGCCTTTTTGTGGCTGCGGCCAATGCTTCTTCATCCTGGTCGAAGCAGTAGAGCTTTCCGTTTTCGCCAAGTCTTCCTGCTATCTCACTGCTGTGTCCGGCGCCGCCTACGGTGCCATCCACATATACACCATCGGGCTTTATATCCAGTCCTTCGAGGACCTCATTTAAAAGTACGGGTTTGTGAGAAAACTCCATCGTCCGCCTCACTCTTCATCTTCCGGCGGCAGGATAAGTGAGATATTCTCCGCGCAGTCCGCCATATCAATCCCTTCTATCTCCTCATAGTAGTTATCCTTAGGCCAGACTTCCACATAATCAACTCCGCGTGAGAAGAGCACTTCCTTCTCCAGTCTTGCATAATCCCTGAGGCTCTGGGGCAGTACCATTCTCCCCTGCTTATCCAGCTCCACCTCACACATGCCGCCCATAAGGAATCTGGCATATGCACGGACCTCGCGTTTATTATGGTCCAGTTTCCTGATGCCTGCCTCCATACGGTTCCAGCGTTCTTTAGTCATCATCCAGAGGCAGTGATCCAGACCTCTTGTCATCACAAAACTGTCGCTTAAGAGTTCCCGGAAACGATTGGGTATGGAAAGACGGCCCTTGTCATCAATACTGTGACAGACCTCTCCATTTGCCTTTTCTTTTTTGTTTCCGGATTCTTTCAATTGGGTATATTCTCCACAAAATTCCTAAATTTTCCCCACAAACCCAATTTTATGCTATATCACTTCAAAAATCAAGGGATTTTTACAAGAAAAATCAAAAAAAATAAGGCTGAAAGCCTTATTTTATAAGATCTGCGCTATATGGTACCGGGCATGGTTCCGTGTACTACATTTAGTCCTCTTTTTCTTCTGTTTTTTCGGTCTTTTCCTCCGTCACAGGCTCTTTTTTCTTCATCTTCACCCTGACTGCCACATCAGTGACCACCGCAAATATGAAAAGCAGCATACCAAGCATCTGTGATACCGGGATATTGGTACCGGGTATGAGCAGCTGGTCCACCCTGATGCCCTCTATTATGAAACGGATGATGCCGTAGCCTCCCAGATACATAAGGGTACATTCACCCTTGAACGCCTTCTTCTTTCCGTAGAGCAGTATGATGATCAGCAGGATCAGATTACAGAAGCTCTCGTACAGAAAAGTAGGATGCACCTGTATATAATTGGCCCCTGCAGGGATATTGTTATAGATCTCCGTAGTAACATCCCTTGAGCGTACCGCCTCAATGGGTATACGCATCGCAAAGAGTGAGTCTGTATATCCGCCGAACACCTCCCTGTTGGTGAAATTTCCCCATCTTCCCAGGATCTGCCCCACCAATACGCCGGTAAAAGCGGTATCCAGCATCTCAAACATATTCTTTTTCTTGATCTTTGACCAGATGATAACAGTAGCTGTTCCGGCGATAACGCCTCCGTATATCGCCAGTCCGCCCTGACGGATATTCAATATGCTCAGCAGGTCGTCTTTATAAAACTCCCAGGCAAATATGACATAGTATATCCTGGCGCCCAGGATACCGAAGATAAGGGTATAGATCCCCATCTCATAAAAATCGTCGGGATTCTGGCCGTCACGTACCGCCACTTTGGAAATGAGCATAAAGGCCAGCACCACACCAATGCCTATGATCAGGCCGTAGAGCATGATCTCAAATCCGAATATCGAAAAGCTGCGCGGTACATCCTTAAGATATATGCCCAAATTGGGAAAGGCTATATCGCCCCCGTTCATCCAGTCAGACATCTTATACTCCCTTTATACGTTGAATCTGAAGAGTATAACATCGCCGTCCTTAACGACGTAATCCTTACCTTCCATTCCGACGATCCCCTTCTCCCTTGCCGCTGCCAGGGATCCGTTATCCAGAAGATCCTGATAATTTACTACCTCAGCCTTGATAAAGCCGCGCTCAAAATCCGTATGGATCTTGCCTGCTGCCTGGGGTGCCTTGGTCCCTTCCTTAATGGTCCATGCACGGCACTCATCCTCACCCGCAGTCAGGAAACTGATAAGACCCAGGAGCTTATAGCTTGCTGCGATAAGCTTATCCAGTCCGGAAGACTCCACGCCCAGATCTGCCAGGAATTCTTTCTTCTCCTCATCTGACAGCTCTGATAATTCCTCTTCCAGTTTAGCCGAAATAACAAACACGCCGTTACCTTCGGCCTCTGCCATCTCGCGCACTTTCTGCACATACTGATTGCCTGCTCCGTCATCAGCCAGATCATCCTCGGCCACATTTGCCGCATAGATCGTTTTCTTGGCAGTGAGCAGATTGTACTCTGCAAACGCCTTCTGTACATCCTCATCATCCGGCACTTCAAAGGTTCTTGCAGTATTGCCTTCATCCAGATGCTTCTTTAAGGCTTCGATCATGTCTACTTCCTTCTGAAGCGTCTTGTCCATCTTGGCCTGTTTTACCACCTTGGCATATCTTCTCTCCAGGATCTCTATATCCGAAAAGATAAGCTCCATATTTATAGTGTCGATATCACGTGCCGGATCCACCGAACCGTCTACGTGAATAACATTTGCATCCTCAAAGCAGCGCACCACATGCACGATAGCGTCCACTTCACGGATATTTGCCAGGAACTGGTTGCCCAGGCCTTCACCCTTGGACGCACCCTTTACAAGACCTGCAATATCAACAAATTCTATAGCAGCATGAGTAACCTTTTTTGTATGGTACATCTCGCCAAGCTTCTCGATACGCTCATCCGGTACCGGTACTATACCGACATTCGGATCGATGGTACAGAACGGAAAGTTTGCCGCCTGTGCCCCCGCCTTGGTCAGTGAATTAAAAAGGGTTGACTTGCCCACGTTGGGCAGACCCACGATTCCTAGTTTCATATCTATCTAAAACCTCCTTTAAAATACAGTGTTTTCAATGTTTTTCAGGAACGTTTCCGGCGTTTTACGCCATTTTTACGCCATTTTTTTCTCCGATTTTACGCCATTTTTGTGTTTACGCCATTTTTACGCCAAAGTAGTTTCATTTTACGCCATTTCCTACGCCATTTTCCGTTGTATCCCCACCGACACTGCCCTCAAAAATCTTAACAGCAAGCAGCTTGGAATCATCTGTCACATGTACATAGGTATCCATGGTTGTCTGAACAGATTCATGCCCCAGTAATTTCTGCAATGCTTTCGGAGGTACGCCCTTCTCAATCGCTCTGGTAGCAAATGTATGGCGGAGCGAATGCATGGAAAAATGCTGGATCCTGGCTTCCTCACAGAGTTTATACATATGCGTATCGTATGAACTGTTTTTGGTCGGCATCCCGGTACGATAATTGACAAAAACAAGATCTTTCATATTAAGTACCTTGTCTTCACCGGTCAGTTTATCTCTGTATATAAGCGCCTGGTCAAGTTCTTCTGACTCATACCTTGTTTTCCGCGCATCATACAGCTTACTGAGTATGCCAAATGCACATGACGTAAGCGGAATGGTCCTATATGCTGCTTCTGTCTTAGGCGGACCGGCTTCCCACGTTCCTCTTTCGTATCGATATTCAAGAGACTTATTCACAGTCAGGGTCTTATTTTTGAAATCTATCGCGTCCCATGTCAGGCCCACAAGTTCCCCTGTACGGATACCGGTCTGCAGTATCAGCTGATACTGATCATAATTATGTGACCTTTCAGCTGTTTCGGTAAAAAGTTCCTGCTCTTTAACCGTCATAGCTTTGATATCCGATTTGGCCTTAGGCTTACGCGTACACCTTACGCCATCCATAGGATGCTTCTTTATCACACCGTTCATCACGGCCGATTTAAACAGAGTTCCCATAGTAGTATAAGTCTGCTTGATGGTCGAACCTGCATAATCTCCATCCATATCCATCAGCACTTTCTTCCCATATGAGCTCCTTTCTGACTACCCTGAAAGTGAGCCCAGGTACAACCCGAGGATTGTACCATAAAAGCAAGGCTCTTTCAAGGGTAGTTTCATTTCATTTAGTACCGCACGTTTGAAGGATTCAGCGTATGCGGAACTAAATTCCGCATTCAAGTGAGGAAAATGTTGGCGTGGCACAAAAAAACGGGCGACTTACATCACCCGCATAAATCTTGTTGTCTGATAATTCATGCCACTTTTCCCTATCACCCATTAGCTGCATTCCACTCCGCCAGGTTTTTATACGGAGATATTTCGCTTACTTTCTT